>CAZVKC010000007.1:0-1924 GCA_964627455.1 uncultured Solibacteraceae bacterium
TCCTGCCGGGATTGCCATTCCGACGCCACGCGCTATCCCTGGTACAGCTACCTCGCGCCGGTCTCGACCCTCATCAGCCGCGACGTCACGCGCGGCCGTGGATTCCTCAATCTCTCGAAGTGGACCGAATACTCCGTCATCCGCCGCCAGCGCGCGCTCACCGGCATCGCCAACCAGGTCAAAGACGGACTCATGCCGCTCGACATCTACATCCGCCTGCATCCCGAAGCGCGCCTGTCGAACGAAGAAGTCGACCTCGTCTTCGACTGGGTGCAAACCGAACGCATGCGCCTGATCATGGACCAGCAGCAGCAACGCTAAAACGCTACATCATCACCACCGAGCCGGTCTGCGTCGTGTCGTACCCCGCCAGCACTTCCAGCTTGCGCCGCAGCGTCGAGCGCTGCAGGACGTCGAGAAACGCCTTCACCCCCGGAAGGTCCGCCGTGCGGCGCCGCATCACCAGGTCGTAGCGCTCGCTGTGCAGCGGCACGAAATCGAGGCGAAAGGTTTGCGCCGCCGAACGCGTCGCGAGGCACGCATCCGCGTCGCCCGTCAGCACGCAGTATGCCGCCGCCAGATGTCCGAAGGCCACACGGTCGTAGCCCGCAACCTTGTGTGCATCCACGCCGGCCTTTTCGAGCAACTTGTCGAGCAATGCCCGGCTGCCGGATCCCGGCTCGCGATTGGCGAACCGCACGCCCCGCCGCGCCAGATCTTCCGCCTTGCGGATCCCCTTGGGATTCCCCGGCGCCACCACAAAACCCTCTTCCCACCGCGCGAACGTCACCACCGTGAATTCCTCTCCGGGAAACTGCTTGCGGATAAACGGAATGTTGAACTCGCCCGTCTTCTGGTCCTCGAGATGCGACCCCGCGATGTGGACCTTCCCTTCCACCAGCCATTGCAGCGCCAGTTTACTCGCGGCGCCCGCCGACACGACCTCCACGCCGCTGATCTTCTCGACCATCCGCGATAGCAGTCCCGTCGCCGGATCACAGCCGGCCAGCACGATCCGCTTCTGCGAAGCCTCGTCCTTGGCGAACACCAGCAGGTCCGCGCGGCCCTTCACGCGGCCCGCGCCTTTCACAATGCCGTCGGCCTCGGGCATGTAGTACGGCGACGCGCTCACCGGCACACTCACCCAGCGCGCGCCAACCTGGCAGATCCGCACCGGCTGCCCTTTCACGGGATCTTCCGCGCTGAGGATCTCCGCCGCGAGCGTGTCGGATGCGCCCTGCGGCGCCTCGGCGTCCTGCAGCGAGAACAACTCGTCGACGGTCACTTCCAACTGTCGCGCCAGGTTCAACGCGACCTCCGTATTCGGAACGAAGGTCCCCGCCTCGATGGCATAAATCGTCTGGCGGCTGATGTTCACGCGGCGCGCCAGGTCCGATGCGCCGACGCCACGGCTCTTGCGGACCTGCGCCAACCGGTTCTCGACACGTACTGTCACAATGTTTACTCTCTCACGAGACAGCGTCGTGTAAACAGGACACCGTCAAAACTGGACCTTGAGTACGAACTCGTACACGCGTGGATCGAGCGCCGTCGTGATGGTCCCGAAGGCCGGGTTCCCAAACGATCCGTTCGGATTCCCCAGCGGCGGCGTATTGGTCGAATTGAAGGCCTCCGCGCGAAACTCCGTCCGCACGCGCTCGGTGATGGCGAACGTCTTCCCCACCATCACATCCAGCGTCTTGTACCCCGGACCCACCACCGGATTGCGGGAACTGTTCCCGATCGTGAACTGCGCCGCTTGCCCAAACGCCGCTGCGTTGAACCACCGTGCGACACTGCGTTGATCCGCCGGCAACACCGGGTCCGACAGCCGGTTCGGACGCTGAATCCCGAAACCCGCAAACGCATTCAGGTTCGTCGCCTGCGTCACCGCTACCGGACTCCCCGATTGCGCCCGCGCGAT
>CAZVKC010000007.1:2024-57703 GCA_964627455.1 uncultured Solibacteraceae bacterium
GCCCGCGCGATCCCACCCACCTGCCAGCCGCCGGCCACAACATCGCGCCAGCCGCGCAGCGAATGCGCGCGCCCGCGTCCAAAGGGCAGTTCATAGACAAAACCCGACGAGAAGATGTGCGGCACGTTGCCCGTCGATACTTCCTTTTCCAGCCGCTTGTTGAAACTGTCCGCGGCTTGGAAGTTGGTCACCGGACCCGTCAATACAGCCGAATCGAACACCGCGCCCGCGTCGTCGATGAGCCTTGAAAAGGTATACGCGGCCGTGAACGTGAGTCCGCGCGAGAACCGCTTCTCGAGCTTCGATTGGAACGAATGATAGGTCGAGTGTCCGGTGTTGTTCCGATACAGCGTCACCGTCGTAAAGCGCGGATACGGCCGCAGCAGCTGGCCGCGTGCGATGGTCGGGGTCCCCAGCGACGTGTTCGCCGGAATCTGCCCGAAAAACGGATTCGCCACTTGCTGCGTCAACTGCGAACCGAGCGCCAGTTGCTCGACCGTCAATTGATTGAGGTTCACGTCCGGCACGCCCAGGCGCGTCAGCTTGGACCCCAGATAGCCGGCTTCGATGCTCCAGTTCGATGCGAACGTCTTCTGCAAAGTGACGTTCCACTGCTGCGCGTATCCGCTGCCGTTGTCGCGTTGCACGCCGAACACGCCCTGGCCGAGTCCCGAATCCGGGTTCGCCGGCTGGACCGTCACCGTCGGGCCTTGCGACAGCACGAACGCCGGATGGATGTTGTCGAGCGTCTGCTGGCCCAGCGTCTGGATGAACGGAAACAGCGGCGTCGTAAACGGAGTCGTGATGCCCGCCTGCTCGATCCAAGTCATGCCGTATCCTGCGCGAACCACAAACGAATCCGTCACCTTGTACGCGACACCCAGGCGTGGCGCGAAGTTCTTCTTCTCGAGATTGCGAGCCGCGCGCGAAGCGCCGTTCGCCCCGAGATAATCCAGCTCCTGCGTCTTCAGGTTGAACACTGCGCCGCGATCATCCACCACGGTCGACGGGAAGTTCAGCGTGTATCGAACGCCGAGGTTCAAAGTCAGCCGCCGCGTCGCGCGCCAGTCGTCCTGCAGGAAAAACTCCGCGATCTTCGCTCGCGGCTTCAGAACCTCGGGTTGCGCGTCGATGCTGAAGCGTCCGACTTGTCCCGTCAGGAACGATGCAAACGCGTTGCCCGTGTTCGCCGCCACTGCTCCCGCCGCCGTCAATCCTCCGGTGAAGATGCTGGTGAATTGAAAGTTCCCCGTCGGACTCGGCGGTTGCAGCACATCGAGCGTCTCGAGCCGGATGTCCGCACCTGCCTTCAAACTGTGGCCGCCGCGAACCAGCGAGTAGTTGTCGATGAACTGCGTCACCGAAGTCGTGAAATTCGCATTCCCGCTCGCCGGCGGACCGAGTTGCTGGAACCCCACGATGTCATAAGTCGGCAGCACATTGGAAAACGAACTCGCCGGAATATTCGGGATGAGCGTCGTCTGCGCCAGCGGCTGCGAGATTCTGCCGGATCCGCGATCGAACTTGCGGCGCGTGTAGCCGAAGCGGAACTGGTTCACCGACGCCGCCGACAAGGTGAGCGTATGCTCCGCGGCCACGCTATCCGCGCGTGTGAGGGTGTCGCCGATCACGCTGGTGGTCAGATTCCCGCTGCCGTCCGGAAGCGGCGTCGTCGGCCTGCTGTCGTCGCGCAGGAACGAATAACGTCCGAACACACGATGGCGGGACCCGAAGTAGCGGTCGAGCCGTCCGTCGAACTGATCCGCTACCGTGTCGTCGTTGCCAACCCGCCTGTAGTTATTCGCCGTCGCCTCTGCGCCCGTGGCAGTTATCACGTTGGGCGCCGGATACCGTTCCACCACGGCCGCTGCCGCGCGGTCGATCCGCGCAACCGGGATCGTGTTGCCCGGGAATGGATCCCGCAGATAAGTCCCATCGACGAGTCGCGTCGTTGCCGGATCGAAAATCGCAGAGGCAAACACGCCGCGCCTCTGCGCCGAAGTCGGCACGGTGCTCGTTCGAACCACGCCGGTATTCAGTCGCGTACCCTGCCAGTCCGCAAAGAAGAACGTCTTGTTCTTCTGCACCGGACCGCCCAGCACAAACCCGTACTGATTCCTGCGAAAGCGCGGTTTGGCGCCCGCGCCCGTCGCGAACAGGTTCCGCGCATTCAGCTTCTCATTGCGAAAGAACTCGAAGAGCGTCCCGTGAAACTCGTTCGAACCCGACTTCTGGTTCACCATGATCACGCCGCCGTTCGAGCGGCCGTATTCCGCCGAGTAGCTGTTCACCTCGACGCGAAACTCATCGATCGCGTCGATGATCGGATAGAACGCCACCTGTCCCGGCTCCGGCTGCAGCACGCTGATGCCGTCGTAAATGTATTCGCTGACGCGAGGGCGGCTTCCGTTGATGCGGGGCAGCAGGTTGCCAGGCGGCAGATTCACGCCCGGCGACAGCGCGATCAGCGGCACGAAGTTGCGGCCATCCAAAGGCAGCGTTACGACCTTCTTCTGTTCCACCACGAAACTCACCGCGCCCCGGCTCACCTGCAACAGCGGAGCCGCCGCAGTCACCTCGACGGACTGGCTGGCGCCGCCGACCTTCAGTTCGAGATCGAGGCTCGCGCGGTCGCCCACACGCAGCACGATCCCATCCCGCGTCAGCGGCGCGAACCCTTCCTTCGCAACGGTCAGACGGTACGCGCCCGCAGGCAGCGCCAGAAGCAGATATCCGCCGTCATCCCCTGTCACCGCCGACGCCGAGAGCCCCGTCGATACGTTGACCAGCCGGACCTCCGCCGCGCGCACCGCCAACCCGGAAGCGTCGCGAACAGTCCCCAGCAGTTCCGCCTTTGTCGACTGAGCGCCAGCCGGGGAACACAGAAGGCAAAGGCCCGCCACGGCCGCCGAAAGAAGCCCAGGCAATGCTCCTTTACACATGACACCGTCATGTTAACACGACACCTTCGAGGCCAGCTTCCATCTGGCGCTATAGTGACTGTACGGAGCGTGCCCTCTTGGCTCACGACTACATCATCCGGATTCTCCGAATCGACACTGGCACAAGACCAGCACTCTACCAGCAGATTTATCAATCCGCGGAGATCGTCTCGGCGAACTACATCCTCGACCTCGTCTTTGCAGCGGGCATCGCAACCCTGGGACTCGTCCTGAACAGCCCGGCCGTCGTCATCGGCGCGATGTTGATTTCTCCGCTGATGGGCCCCATTCTCGCCGCGGGTCTCGCGTTCGCATCGTCCGACATCTATCTCGGCGTGAAGTCCATTCTCGGCCTCCTAGGCAGCATGTTCGCGGCTGTCGCGTTCTCGGCAGTCCTCGTGTGGCTCTTGCCCTTCCAGTCGCCGACGTCGGAGATCCTCGCGCGCACGCAACCCAATCTGCTGGACCTTGGCGTGGCTGTATTTTCCGGGCTTGCCGGCTCGGTGGTGACGGCGCGATCCCTGAGTGGCTCTGCAGCGAGCGCCCTGCCTGGAGTCGCAATCGCGGTGGCCCTGATGCCGCCCCTCTGCACGGTCGGATTCGGTGTCGGGAGCGGCTGGAACTGGCCCATTATCTCCGGAGCCGCGCTGCTCTTTCTCACCAATCTCGTGGCCATAGCCGCCAGCGCATTCTTTGTCTTCTACGTCATCGGCATGGACGCGACAGCCATGCGAGCGGCAATCCCCGAGGATGTCATGCGGCGGGCCGCCGGTAACCGGATCTACACACTCGTGCACGACAGCGCTCTGGGCCGGATCCTCGGAGACGTCGGACGCCTCCGTTGGCGCATCGTGATGGTCGCCGTAACTCTGGTGGTGTTGTTCGTTCCCCTGCGAAGTTCGTTCCTGCAACTGCGCGACGAAACCCTGGGTCGTGCTGCCGCCCGCGAGGTCCTCGGAACCTTGACCCCGAAGGATCATATCCTCAGCGAACAACTCGAGCTTCTGACAGACCGGATGATCGCACGGCTGGTCACCACCACATCGGTCGACAAAGCCCGGATTGCAGCGGCTGAAGCGGAACTGAGCCGCAGAACGGGGAAACACGCGTCGATTCAGGTCCGGCAGGTCGCCAATGAAGAGGAACTGATCAGCCTCAGGGAACGCCTCCGCACGCCACAGAGTCCGCCTCCCGCACCTCCACCGCCCCCGCTAACCCTCCGCAGCCTGCAAACGCGGATTTCGGCGCTGGTGGATGCGCCGCTCCAATCCGTGTGGCCCGGCGAAACAGCCGAACTGGCTTCCGCCGAAGCCGGATTCTCCAAAGACAAAGTCACGATTCGCATCGCCTATCACTCCGCCCGCCGGATCTCTGTGGAAGCACAGGAAGCCATCCGCAATTCGCTTCGCTCTTCCCTGGCTCTCGATACGCTCGACACCAGCTTCGACTGGCTCGGACCCAGGAAAGAAGCTAGAAAAGGCACAACCAGGAAGTAGCGGCGGGCGCACGATCCACCTGCGCATTTACAGGTTTGTTTGTATATCGAATCCGGCGCTACGGCCCTAACCTGGAATAGATGGCAAAGTTGATCGATCTCTTCGCGCGGCACTGGATAGAACTGACAATCCCGCTTGCAGCCTTTGGAGGAACGCTGCTCGCCGGCTGGTTCGGACGCCATTTGCTTTTTCGCTGGCTCACCGCGCTCTCCGCCAGAAGCAAAGGCCGCTTCGACGACCTGCTGGTGGAGGCTCTGCGCGGCCCCTTCATGCTGTGGGTCCTGATCCTGAGCATTCACGTCGCGTCGTTAACCACCAATCTTCCGGATCGCGCCACACAAATGATCGGGAAGACACTACTCATCCTGTGGATGGTCTCGCTGACGGTCGGGGCCTCGCGCCTGGCCGGATCGCTTGTCAAATATTACGGCAGCAACCTCGCGACGGCGCTGCCTGTCACGACTCTTACCCAAAGCCTGGTCCGGCTTGCCGTCGCCGTCGCGGGCATTCTGGTTCTGCTCGACACGCTGCACATCTCGGTGGCGCCGATTCTGACAGCCTTGGGCGTCGGCGGCATCGCTGTGGCGCTGGCGCTCCAGGATACGCTCACCAATCTGTTCGCAGGCTTCTACGTGAGCATCGCAGGACAGGTGCGCGTCGGGGACTATATCAAGCTCGAAACGGGCAATGAAGGCTACGTTGTCGATATCAGTTGGCGCAGCACCACGCTGCGAGCGCTTCCCAACAACATGATCGTCATACCGAACGCAAAACTGGCGCAGGTGATCGTCACCAACTTCAACTTGCCGGAGAGGCGCATGGGCTTTGGCATTCCGGTCAGCGTCAGCTACGACAGCGACGTCGATCAGGTGGAGCGCGTCCTGCTTGAGGTCGCAACACAAAGCGCGGGAGAGATCCCGGGGCTTCTCGCTGAACCTGCGCCTGCCGTCCGGTTCATTCCCGGATTCGGCCCGTCATCCCTCGACTTCACTCTCCTTTGCCAGGTCGCTGAGTTCGTCGATCAGTACGCCGTGCAAAGTGAGTTGCGCAAACGAATCCTGCGGAGATTCCGGCAAGAGGGCATTGAAATTCCGTATCCGGTTCAGACCATCCGGCTCCAGACCGGAGCGCCGGCCGCGTAAACGCGGTTATTCCTGACGGAAACGGATCAGCGCATCGAGCATTGCGTCGATCTCGCCCTGCGTGTGCAAGTAGTACCCGGCATGTGATTTCTTCTTCCGCCCGATGCGCACGCCCACGAGGTTTCCTCCAATCCGGAAGGCGTCCTCGTCGTTCTCGTCATCGCCGGCATACAGCACCCAAGTGCATCCAAGCCGGTCCCGTTCCGCCGCCAGCGCCGTGCCTTTGTTGGGAGCCCCGGCTTCCACCAGGTTCACCACCGCCTTGCCGCCGAACACTCGCGCCCCCTTCAGATCGTTGGCAGCCTCCAGGATCCGCCGCCGCGCCAGTTGCCGTTGCGGCGCCTGCCGGTAGTGGACCGCCAGCGAGAGCCCCTTGTCCTCCACCCACACTCCCCGCGTATCCTCCAGGCGCTGGCTCACGGCCGACTTCCAAAGCGCAATGAGCGCGGTCCGCGCTGGCGCACCCTCGTGCTCGCGGCCGTGATTTCCTATCGCGCGCCGCACAGCGACGCCGTCGAGTCTTGGCACCAGGTCCGCGCGCGCGCGCCCTGATAAGACAACACAGGGATACAAACTGGCGAGCTTCGCCAGGCGGTTCCGGGTAGACGAACGCATCGCCGCCTGTTCCGGACGCTGCACGATCGGGGCCAGCGTGCCGTCGAAATCGAACGCACAGAGTGTCCGTTCCAAGGCAAGACGCGCCAGCACCGGCCGGCTTGCCGCTGAAAGTAGATATCGCATCAAACTCCCGCTGTCGCCGTCTGCCGGGATGGCAGGCGTCCAGCGACACGTTCCTGATCGCGGACCCGCGCCGCGTCCACCAGCATCTTTCCGGCCCATCGATAGACGTTGAAGTGACCGAGCAGTGAGCGCATCGACAGGATTCGGTCCCGTTGTTCGTCGACGGGCATCTCGAGCGCCGCCGCCATCGCATCGCTTGCCGCTTCCAGATCGTACGGATTCACGATGAGCGCTTCAGTCAACTCACGCGCCGCGCCCGTGAACTCACTCAGCACCAGAACGCCCTTCAAGTCAGTGCGGGCAGCAACGAACTCTTTCGCCACCAGGTTCATCCCATCGTGCAGACTGCTGACATAGCAAAGATCCGCGGCCCGGTAATACCGGAACACCTCCGGCGGCTCATGATGCGAGCGCAGCAGGATAATCGGCTGATACTCGCCCTCGGCGCCGAACCGTTCATTAATCCGTTGCGCCAGCTGCTCGACCACTTCGTTCAACTCGCGATAGCGGTCGATCTTGGTGCGGCTTGGCGCGGCCAGTTGCACAAACGAAAATCGCCCGCGAAACTGCGGATGCCGCTCCAGCATCTTTTCCACTGCCAGTAATCGTTCCTCGACACCCTTCGTGTAGTCGAGGCGGTCCACGCCCACGCCAAGCAGTGCATCCGGCTTCAGTCCAAGATCCCGCCACACCTTCGCGCGGCAGGCTTCCGGCGATTCCGCCGACTCCACCCAACGCACGGGCCATTCGACCGCAATCGGGTACGGACGAATCAGCGTGCGCCGGCCCTTCATCACCACCGCGCTATGTTCGCGGTCAATTCGAGTTTCGAGATAGCGGTCCACCGAGTCCAAAAAATTGTTGCAATGCAGCTGCGTGTGGAACCCGAGGATACTACTGCCCAGCAGGCCTTCGAGAATCTCGTCGCGCCAGGGGCAAATGCCGAGCCGTTCCGCGTTCGGCCACGGGATATGCCAGAACATGATCACGGTCGCCGAAGGCAGCCGCTTGCGAATCATCGCCGGCGCCAGCGCGAAATGGTAATCCTGCACGAGGATGATCGGATCGTCCGTATCGACCTCTTCGCATACCGCGTCGGCGAACTTCTGGTTCACTGCCTTGTACTCGCGCCAGTCCTCGGCGCGGAACACCGGACGCGCATGCGCCACATGGCACAACGGCCACAGGCCTTCATTCGAGAATCCGTAGTAATAACCCTCTTCCTCTTCTTCAGACAGCCACACGCGACGGATCTGGTAGGAATCCTCGCCCGGCGGCACCGAAACCCGGTCATACCGGTCGACTGTCTCGCGGTCGGCCGATCCCGATCCGTGCGCGACCCAGATCCCCGAACACGCGCGCATCACCGGCTCGAGCGCCGTCACCAGTCCGCTCGCAGGATGCTGCACTTCAATCTCGCCACCGGGACGCCGCTGGTGCAGATAGGGTTCCCGGTTCGAAACGATCACGATCCGTTCGCCGTGCAGATGGCGGTTGAGCGTCTGCTTCAATCGCAAGGCGGTCCACATGCCCTGCGGGTCATCGGTTTCCTTCGCCATGCGTCCAACGAGTTCCCGCACGTCGCTGAGAATCGGCTGAAACTCCTGCGGACCCGGCTCGCTGCCCTTCAGCACGTTTCGCAGGTCACGGCTCCATCCGGAACGCGCCCACCGCGTCGCCAGCAGCGGCACGCCGAACGCCAGCACAGCCAGCACCGCGAAGGCGGCGAGGAGAAACTTCTCGATCAGCGCCACGCGCCGTTCGATGTAACTCAAATCCTGAATGAGAATCACGAATCCCAGTTCCTGTTGCGGATTCGCCGGATCTTCGAGCGGCATCGTACTGACGTACGTGCGCCCTGTCGGCAGCGTCGCGACGTTGCTCCAGTCCTGATCGCGGTCGAACGGGCCTTTGTTCAGCCGCAAGGCTCGAAAGCGGCTGCCCACGGCCCAGCAATTGAATTCCTCAGAAGGATATCCCGGCGTCGCCGCGCGCAGCGTGTAATCCGGATTGCACGCCGCGGCCGCCATCACGCGCTCGTCATGCGACAGATCCGCCAATTGGGCCGCCAGTGCGGCAGGCTCGGTGTTCCAGCTTCGCAGCATCGACTGCTTGCCGCCCAGCAGCGCCAGCCGCGCGCGGGACCCGACGTCGCGTTCGAACCATTCCCAGGCAGTGGTCCGCACGACGCTGGCGGCAGCCCAGGTCAGGGCGGCCAGTCCGAGGATGAGTAGCAGCAAATACTGTGCCATTCGGCGCATTTTCATGAATCTCCTGTATGGCTTTCCCTCGAACCTGCGTAGTAAGGTGCAGGTACATGATGCGACTTGAAGATATCGGTGTGATCGGAAATTGCCAGTTTTCGGCGCTTGTCCACAACAGTGGATCCATCGTTTGGAGCTGCCTCCCGCGCTTCGATTCGGAACCGGTCTTCTCCTCGTTGCTGGACGCCGAATCCGGTGGATATTTCCGGATCGCGCCCGCGCAGGGAGAACCCGGCTCGCAGCGCTATCTGCCCAATACGAACATTCTGGAAACGGTCTTTCGCACGGCCTCCGGCTCGTTTCGAATCGTGGACTTCGCGCCCCGGTTCATGCAATTCGACCGCGCCTTCCGTCCCACGCAATTGATGCGGATCGTGGAACCGCTCGACGGCACGCCGCGCATCAGCGTGGTCTGCGAACCGCGGCTCGGCTGGTCCCGTGCTCGGCCCGCCGTCGTGCAGGGCTCCCATCACGTCCGCTTCGAAGGCTTCCCCAGCCAGTTGCGCCTCACCACCGACATTCCGATTTCGTACCTCGGCGGCCAGCCGTTCACGCTCACCGGCCGGCATCACTTCGTGCTGAGTTGGGGCATGCCGGTCGAAGAGCCTCTCGCTCCGCTCTGCGAACGCTTCTGGAACGAAACCGCGCGCTACTGGAGCACCTGGGTCAAGCAGTGCGACATCCCGCCGCTCTTCCAGCAGGAAGTCATTCGCTCCGCATTGACGCTCAAGCTCCACTGCTTTGAGGACACCGGCGCGATCATCGCCGCGATGACGACGTCGATCCCGGAATCGCCGGGCAGCGGCCGCACCTGGGACTACCGTTATTGCTGGCTGCGCGACGCTTACTATGTATTGAACGCCTTTGGACTCCTCGGCCACTTCGAAGAGCGCGAGCAGTTCGTCCAGTATCTGTTGAACGTCGCCGGCGGATCCCCGGGCTTGAACCTCGCGCCGCTCTTCCGCGTCGATGGCGCGAACAATCTCGACGAATCGATC
The DNA here is from genome assembly GCA_964627455.1 of uncultured Solibacteraceae bacterium. Lineage (GTDB taxonomy): Bacteria > Acidobacteriota > Terriglobia > Bryobacterales > Bryobacteraceae > F-183. Next base: position 11,608 of record CAZVKC010000007.1, read on the forward strand.
CTCGACGATTGGCCCGGCTACAACGGAGAGAAACCGGTCCGCATCGGCAACGGCGCGGCGGCGCACCTGCAGCACGACGTATACGGCGAAATGGTGCTCGCGCTGACCCCGGTCTTTTTCGACGAGCGTCTCAGCGCGGAACGTTCTCCCGCCACGCTGCGTTTGCTCGAAGCGCTCGCGAGGAAGGCAGTTTCGCTTGCGGGAGTCCCTGATGCGGGCATCTGGGAATACCGCACGGAATGGAAGCCGCAGACGTTCTCGAGCCTGATGTGTTGGGCGGCGGCCGATCGCATGGCGCGTGTCGCCGAAATGCACGCGCCGGAACGGGCGCGCGAGTTTCACGATGCGGCCGCGCGCATCCATGCGGAAATCCTCCAGCACGCCTGGAACGAAGAACTCGGCTTCTTCGCGAGCCAGTATGGCGGATCGGACCTCGACGCCTCGCTGCTGCAGATGGCGCGCCTGCGATTTCTGCCGGCGGCGGATCCGCGCTTGCAGAGCACCATCACTGCAATTCAGAAAGGACTCGACCGCGACGGCTGGCTGCAACGCTACGCCTTCAACGACGGCTTCGGCCAACCGACAGTGGCGTTCGTGATCTGTTCCTTCTGGCTGGTGGAAGCTCTGGTGGCCATCGGCAGGCATGACGAAGCGCGAGTGGTGTTCGACCGTATACGTACGGCAGCCGGATCTCCTCTCGGAATCCTGTCCGAGGATTACGATCCCGCTGCCAAACGGATGTGGGGCAACTTCCCGCAAACGTATTCTCATGCTGGTCTCATTCACGCCGCATTCGCGGCCTCGCCGGACTGGCCCGAGGTCCTCTAAAGGGACGTTAGTGTCCGCTGCGATAAAGCAGTACCGTGCGTCGGACGACACACGCGGAGTTCGGTCTTCCTCCGGGGAAGCTGGACTCCTGTACTCACGGTAGCGGGCCTGGAGTCCAAAGCCCATCCTGGATTTCCTGTATATTTCCCGGCTCGCACCTGGATCACAGCCTAGGCGATGGTTCAAGGACTCAGATCCGAGAAGCACGTCCGGCGAGGTATTCTCGACATCCCGGAGTAGCTTCAGCGAGAACCATTTCCGTAAAAAGGGGAGCCTCAGAAATCGCGTCAGGGGATCTACAACAACATGCTGCCAGGAGCCTGAGAGACCCCAATTGACGCCCCGCCTTCACCGTAGGCAGCCTCGCCTCTCGCGCGAATGTGCCGGACGGCCCTCGGTGCACTTGAGGGCGGCGACAAGCATTCCCTCGTTGCGCGCCTCGCAATCGATCCACGCTTCGTCGCGTCGAATAGGAGAGAACACGGCAGATCCCGAGGCAGCGCTCCGGAGTGTGTACTCAGTAGTCAAAGTATTTCTGCAATGCTCGGGAGTCGCTTGAATTCGTGAGCGCCAGCATAAGCAGGACGCGCGTTTTTTGCGGACTGAGGTTGTCCGCCAGCACACAGCCAATCTGACGGAGGGCAAGTGCGGATCCCTTTGCGGCGCTTAAAGGGAATACGCGGCCTGTGGGAACGCGCGTGCTGATCGCAACAGCAATACCGCGCGAGCGCGCCTCCCGAATCGCGTCGAACATGGGCCCGGGAACGGTTCCCAGTCCGAGGCCGGCGATGACCAGTCCTTTCGGCCCGGAATGATCGACCAACGACCGGATCAGGCGGCCGTCCGCTCCTGCGTAGCTCATGACAATATCCACCTGTGGAAGTTGCGTGCCCGATTTGACCTGAAAAGAAGTCCCCCGCATCGGCGAACGATAGAAACGCACTCTTTCCGCATCCACCAATCCGAGAGGACCAAACTCCAAACTCCGGAAGGTCTCCACCTGGCTGGTATTCGCCTTGGTAACATCCCTCGCCGCGTTGATTTGCCCGTTCATCACCACCAGAACACCCTTCCCGGCCGCATCCGGGGCCAAAGCTACGCGGATGGCGTCCAACAGGTTTCGCGGACCGTCGGAATCCGGATCCGATGCAGGCCGTTGAGCGCCAACCAGGATCACCGGCTTCGTGCCGTTCGTCGTGAGATCCAGAAAATAGGCAGTCTCTTCCAGAGTGTTCGTGCCATGCGTGATGACGATTCCAGTAATCTCCGGACGCGAAAGAAGTGTGTTCACACGCAGCGCCAGCCGGATCCACACGTCCTGATTCATGTCCTGGCTGGGGATATTCGAGATCTGCTCTACATGAATCCGGGCAATCTTTCGAATCGCCGGGACGGCGGAGATCAGCTCGTCAACTGACACCGCCGGGACGTAGCCGCCCTTGGCCGCATCCTGACGGCTCGCAATCGTCCCGCCCGTAGCCAGCACCGCCACCACGGGCAGTTCCTGGGCAGCCGCCGCCAGACACACAGCCGATGCCGCGGCCAAATGCCGGATCCGCCGGGCGCACAGGTAGTTCATACAAGTTTCCTTCTACCTGCCGGGAGCAGGCGCAGCAGCGATCACCATCCGGATCATCGCGTCCACAACTCTGTAAGGCACGGCATCCTCGACAGGAGGGTCGTACAGCACCCGGTGCACGATCACCAGGTCCTTGTTCGGAACCACCGCGATGAAATGACCGGACTGGCCCAACGCCGAGAATCCCCAGTCGCAGGTCCACCAAAGAAGGCTGTACCCGGTGAACGGGTTCCCGGGATCCTCATGCGCCGCCGAATACGGTGATGTGCTTCTCTTCACCCATTCCGATGGAACAACCTGCCGGTCGCTCCAACGCCCGCTGCGAAGGTACAGGTAGCCGAAGCGCGCCATGTCACGGGCGCTCATCCTGAAAATGTACTGGCGATGAACTGAGGCCGGCCCTTGCTGATAGAATCCATCGGCAGCCTGAAAGTCCTGCATTCCGATCGGTCTGGCGATCCGCTGCTCGAACTCCTCGAAGATGCCCTTCCCGCTCAGCTTCTCGAATATCGTCCCCAGGACGTTGAAGTCCCAGTTGTTGTAGTACCAGAAGGCGCCCGGCAGTTGTGTGAAACGGGGAGGTCGCACGGAGGCCATCCGCGGCGTCTCGCGTACCACCGCATGGTAAATTCCCGACCTGGACCGGAGCAGATCCAGGACCGTGGCCTGTTTCTCGACCGGCGTCAGCGATGGCGCATTGTCGTCGACGCCGAGTTCGTCCAATGTTTTCGCAAGGTCGATGTCCCCCTCCGCCACATGAATACCGTACAGCGCGTTGAGAAAGCTCTTGCGCACCGAGCGGACTTCGATCTTGCGCGAGACGTCTCCCCACTGGTCCACGACCTTGCCGGATTGCACGATCATCACGGACTGGGTTTTCTGGTTCGCCATGAAATCGCGCACGGCTTTCAGGAGCGGCTCGGACCAACCGGCGCGAGAGTGCCGTTCCCAATCCTTGCCCGGATAGTCCGCGGCGCGGCACGAAATCGCGTACAGGACAATGCAGCAAGAGAATCGCAGCGGAATAGCCATTTCAGATCTCCAGGTCGAGACTTATTTCTTTGCGGGCAAGTACTCGTTCGTCCAGGTGGACGCAAGATCGATGGTTGCATCCCTCACTTTGTCGAGCGCAGCGGTAAGATACCGCCTCATCGCCTCCGGCCCACCCTCCGGCATCGAGCCATCCCGGCTGTATTTCTGCCTGCCCCATTCGATCACCTTCAAATCGATTGCGACGTCGGCAGAACGGTACTGGTTGGGCAGTTTTTCCCGGATCTCCTCAGGGCTGTGCGTGGCGATCCATTCGAGCGTGCGGCGCAATGCGCGCGTCAGACGCCGGGCCGAATCGCCATGGTGTTCGAGCCACTCGGCCCTTGCCGTCAAGGTTCCGGTGGGGTGGAACTCGGTTCCGAACGACTCGCGCATACCCTCCACCGTGCTGGCGTCTACCAGGATTCGATTATTTGGAAACCGGTTCAGCAGCCGGAAGTGATCGCCGCCCGAAAGCGCAACCGCGTCCACTCTTCCGGCTTCGGCCGCCGCCAGGGCGCTGGCGCCCATACCGACTGCCGCAACGCTGTAGTCGGAGGTCCCGAGTCCGTGCCTGGCAAAGTAGTGCTTCACCCACATCGCGCTTCCCGATCCCGCCGACGGTACGCCGACTGTTCCGCCCTTCAGATCTTCGACCCGATGGATGCGGGACATGGCTGGCGGGGCCACTGCCAGAACGCGCGTATCCCCAACCGTGATGACAAAGAACGTACGGACATGCTGTCCCTCTGCCGAGATCTTGAGGTTCTCCTCGTAGATGAAGTCCGTCACATCCACACTGCCTCCCATCAACGCCTCGGCTGCCTTGGCGCCCGATGGGAAGTGATCGATCGCGACATCCAGGCCTTCCTCCCGAAAGTGGCCAAGCGAATCGGCCAGGACGACCGGCATATCCCAAATTTGAAGACTGAGCCCGACATTCGCGATCCGCACCTTGTTGCCCCCGGATTGCCCGCCACATCCGGCAAGCAACAGACAGAAGAGCGCTGAACTCGCTTTCACTTCCCCTCCTCAAGAAACTCGGCCGTCCATGTGGACGCAAGATCGACTTTGGCGCCACGAACGACGGGAAGAATGGCGTCCAGGTACCGCCGCGCGGTTTCCGGCACGCCTGGCGGCATCTCACCGGCCCGCGTGTACTTTTCGCGCATCCAGTCAATCCTCTTCAGATCCTGCTGTATATCTGACGTCCGGAAAGAGTCCGGCGACACTTCGCGAATCTCCTCAGCATGGTGGGCGGCAATCCACGCATGAGTCCGGGCCAGAGCGCGTGCGACACGGCGTGCCGATTCGGCGTTTTCCGCCAGCCACTCCCTCTTCGCTGCTAAGGATCCTCCGGCGTAGGCTTCACCGCCGAAACACTCGCGCGCGCCCTCCGCGGTGCTGCAGTCCACAAGGATCCGCAATCCGGGGTGGCGCTCCAACAGAAGGAGATGATCCCCGGCCGTCATGACCGCCGCATCCAGTCGTCCGCTTTCCACCGCCGCCACCGCGGGTGCTCCGTTTCCAATCCCGATCGCCTGGAATTCCTCAGGACCGATTCCGTGGCGGGCGAAGTAGTATTTCGCCCGCTAGTGCGTCGAAGAGCCAGGGGACGACACTCCCACCAAACGCCCTTTCAGTTGTTCCGGTTTTTGAATCCGCCCTTCGGCTCCCGGGCTGACCACCAACAAATCGACTAATTTGCCCACAATCACGTAAAAGGCCTGGACGCGTTGTCCCTGCGCCGCGACTTCAATCGTTTGGGCGTAGTTCACCACACCCATATCGACACTTGCGCCAATGACAGCCTGCATCGATTTCGCCACCGACGCAACTGGATCGAGCTTGACCTCGACGCCTTCCTCCTTGTAGTGCCCCAACTGTTCGGCAAGCACCACCGGCAAACACCAGGTCTGCAACCCGGGGCCTCCTATGGCGATGCGCACTCGCTGGCGTCCCGTGTTCCCCCCGCATGAGGCAAACAACACACAGGCGCACAGGAGAATCGTCTTCATGGAAGCCTCCCGGCCGGCTCCATTCCGCTCTTTACAATGAGAGGCGCCGCGGACTTCGATGAAACAAAACTGATGAATTTACCCGCCGCCCGCCGGTTTCTGGAATTCTTGGCGATGCCCGCAGCAAACACTGTGACTCGCTGCGCCCCGTCCGGCAAGGGACCCACGTAGTCGATTCCCTTCACCGGAAGCAATTCGCTGATCTGCTGAAAGCCGATCTCCGCCTCACCACGGGCAACTACGGGGCCCACTCTCTCCAAATCGATCTGGCGGCATTTCCCGCGAACCGCCTCAGCGATCCCTAACTTCGGGAAGAGTTCCCGCACGAGGTATTGACCGCTGACGCTGTTCGAGTACGCAATGGACTTCGCGGCCAGAAGCGTCTGTTTGAGTGCGTCAATCGTATGGATGTCCGGCTTCGCCGTTCCGGCACGCACACACATGCCGATCGCCGAACGGGCAACCGCCGTCCGGCCCTTGCGCAGCAGCGCTCCCTCCCGAATCATTTCCGCCAAAGCAAACTCGGCCACAATGACGACGTCGACCGCCTCGCCATTCCGGATCCGGTTCGGGATCGAGTCTCTTCCAGCGCCCATTGAAGTCGCGAGTGTCACCACCTTGTTGCCGGTAGCCCGCTCGAACTGAGGCGCGAGTTCGAGAAAGGCCGACGTGAACGCCCCAGAAGTCATCACCCTGATCTCGGCGGCGCGCAACGCAACCGTCCAGAAAGAAACGGAGGCCGTCAGTAGCACGGCCAAGCGTAGGCGCGCCGCGGCGCCGGCAGGGTGGGACGTCACTTCGCCTCCGGCAGGTACTCGTTCGTCCAGGTGGATGCCAGATCGATCTTCGCCTTGCGCACCACCTCGACCGTCGCGTCCAGGTACTTTCTCATTGCCTCGGGTGCGCCGGCCGGCATTCGCCCGTCCACCTTCGGGCCGACGAGCCCCCATCGCAGGACCTGGAGATCCACCTCGGCGTCGCTGGACCGGTAACTCTCCGGCAGGCGTTCCCGAATCTCTTCCGCCGTGTGCGCCGCCATCCACTGCGCTGCCCGAAACACGGCCCTCGCCACCTTGCGCGCGGTCTCCGGGTTGCGATCCAGCCATTCCTGTTTAGCCGATAGCACTCCATTCGCGTACGCATCGCCACCATAGCTTTCCCGAAATCCTTCGGGCGTGCTGGCGTCCACCAGAACTTTCGCTCCCGGCAACCGCTTCAAGAGCGGAAACTGGTCGCCGCCTACCAGACTCGCTGCATCGACGCGTCCGCTTTCGACGGCCGCAATGGCGGTAGCGCCGGTTCCGATGCCCACAACGTGAAAGTCCGCCTCAGCAATGCCATGAATGGCCATCTCACGATTCAGCCAGAAATGACTGGAGCCTCCCGGAGACGTCACGCCGATCGTTCCACCCTTCAGGTCCTCTACTCGAGTGATCCTCCCGGCGGCTTTCGGCGAGACGATAAGGACATTGCTCGCCAGCCGCCCAAGGACAAAGAACTCACGGATCCGTTGTCCTTCCGCCGCGATCTGGACGTTGTGGACATAGTTGACGACCGCCACATCGACACTGCCGCCGATCATCGCCTGGAACGCTTTTGCGCCGCCTGCGAGGCCGTCTGCCGAGATCTCGAGCCCCTCCTCACCGAAGTAGCCCAGCCCCTGCGCGAGATAAAAAGGCAAGCAGCAGATCTGGATCCCCGTGCCGATGGTTCCAAACCGGACACGCGGTTTACTCTCTTTTCCGCCGCAACCCGCCAACAAAATACACAGTGCCAGTACCTTTGCTTTCATTTCGCCGCCTTGAGAAATTCATTCGTCCATGTGGAAGCAAGGTCCGCTCTCCGCGTGCGAACCTCTTCCGGAGTATGCACCGCCAACCACTTCTATGCGCGGAGCACGAGCCTTGGAGCCGGGAGCTGTCTCTGACGTGTATTCGCTCCCGCTTCCCCAAGGAGCAGGAGAGCCGGCCCCAAGCAACACCTGCCACGCCACCGTCAGACTTGCGCAACTCCGGGACATTTTCATAGCTTCAACTAGTCTCACCAGATCGTTCCACCTTGGGCCAATCTCCCTGTTCTGGCTTAGGCTGGGGACTTGGCCGAAGATAGGCGCTGGGGGTGAGGGTGGCGTTCTTCATTGTCTTTTTCAATGCCTTTCAGCGCGTGTGCGAAGTCGACCCGGCGATCACGGTGCAGCGCCATGTCAGTGGAAATCTAAGAAGCGGGGCCCTCGTCAGCGAAGCACGTTGCTTGTTTCCGCCGCTCGGAGATAGCGGACGGCGTCTTCCCGCAGCAGGAAACCCTCCCGCTGGAGTTTTTGCACCGCTCTTCGCACCGCCTTCACATATCCATCGTGATCCGCATACCGCTCCTCCAGCGACATTCGTGGATCCCCCTTGGAAATACGCTCCTGCTTGCTCTGAGCGAACGAAATCTGCTGACCGGACCCGTCACATCCGTCATCAGCCGCTGGTCCCTGTCGCAAGCCCCAACCCGTGTATGTGGCCAGTGGCGCTGCAATTTCCGGCATACGCACGCCCGCAACATCGTTCCCGTCTTCGTCCGTCTTCGGAACGAGTGCCGCGTATACACCGTCGCGCACGCCTGGCGGGAGAGTCGTCAGGATCCCTTGACTCGCGAATGGGCCGAAGTTCAGCAGATCTCCTGTGTGCAGCAGCCCGTTATATATCACCCCGGGAATGCGCGGAAATCCAACCCCCTCCTGCGGCAGCGACGGCACGAGCGTGCCGTCCGATTGTTTCGGCACGTGATTCTGCGGAGGATGAAGACCCCACGTTACCCAGTCATCAAGAGCTATCAGTAGCGCGCGCAGCACGGGATCCGCCACCACCGGGTTCCTCGGCTGTTGGCAAATCCCCACTCCCGACGCTGAACCGTGCGGCAGGCTCGACAACAAATAAACTCGCGTGTTCGGCGCTTCTCCAAGGTCAAGATCGTTTCCCATCATGTCCGTGTGAAGAAGCGATCCCGCTTTCGCCCAGTATTCGTTCTCCGAATTGATCTCCAGGATCTTCGGACACGTATCCGAAGCCTGGCAACTCTGGAGACGTCCGTCGGTTCTCCCCGTAACCGGGTCCGAAATCGTCTGATTGGTGAATGGGAACTGCGGTTCCGGATACCAACGCGCAATGTGCTGTCGATGGGTCCTTCCCGGCTGTGCGAACCGGTAGTTGAAAAACCCTCCGGTTGCGCCGCCAATATAGTTCTCCATCCCGTCAAATACCCGCCGGCCCTTCTCATCGGCGTTGAAACCAAGCCAAAGGAAATCGTGCATCAGTCGCGCCGGCTGTGAAACGCCGAACGAGTACAGGAATTCCACGTTACCCGCCAGTGGGTTCGCAGTCCCGTTCTCGTCCTCTGTTTCCCAATGGAGGAAGGATCCAAAATCGCGAACTGCCGCCATCCCAAGCCCCGATATCAGTGGGTCCTTCGCTTGATACGTAAACTCGTAAAGTGTTCCCAACTGGAACGCCGTCCCTGCGGGGAGGAGGCGGATCGACTGCGCGTCGATATACTCCCACCCTGACGCGGCGACTGTCTTTGGGACATCCGAGTAATGATTGCGCACCGTCAGCGTTGCCTGCGCCTTGTCCAGATTCGCCGCAGCGTAGGTTAATGCCGCCGCTGTCGTCGCGCTGTTGTCGATAACAAACTCCTCCAGCGCGGGCCCCACGATCGAACTGCCATCCGCGTTCTTTGCTGTGGGAACCGTAATCGACAATCGATTTGCTCCGGGAGCCACTGTCACATCCCATCCGCTCCAGGCGATCGAATATCCTTGCCGCATCAGGAATCCGTTCCCCGCGTCCGCAAGCGTCGTGGGATCGTTCCCCCCGGCCACCGCACTGTTCAGACTCCCGAATGTCCCGCTAAACGCTAATTTTGCGCCCCGGTTGTTGATCTCGAATACCAGCCTTCGATTTCCCTTCGTTCTATCGACTGGACGCAAGATGTAGACGTCCATCGAGTACTCCACCATACCCCTGGCATTCCGCGGGGCTAACGCGATGTCCGCAATCACTGCGTTTCGCGCGTCCATTGGGTCCACCTCTCCGAACGCGCGTCCGATGAGCTTCTCATATTGGCCTGCGTCGCCGAACGACGCTCCGCCAAACGTCGGTGATTGAATACTGCTGACTGTTATTTTCGTGATGCGTGCATTCACGGGCGAGACGGCGCCAGTCAGCAAAAGCAGGAGTGCTCCGAACAAGCACGGGATGGTAAACGGGGTTCCAACTCTCTCAGACCGGCTGCGTGCAGCAAGCCGGCAGTGTGGGTGAGAACTGGACATCAGAGGGATAGACATGAAAGCCTCCTGTTCAAACTGATCCGGCCAGCTTCAGCCGGAGAATCGAAGTACAGAATCATCACGCAGACTCGTCCAGTCTGCAGGTAACCAACCTCAGCCAAATCGACCAGTCCAGGGTGTCGGATCACGCCGATCGTCCCGTCATACTAGATCCTCCACGCGTGTAATCCCGGTGCCCCTCCGCCGCGATTCGCATGCAGTGGACATAGTTGACCAGATAAAAAGGCAGGCAGCAGATCTGGATCCCCGTGCCGATGGTTCCAAACCGGACATGCGGTTTACTCTCTTTTCCACCGCAACCCGCCAACAAAATACACAGTGCCAGTACCTTTGCTTTCATTTCGCCGCCTTGAGAAATTCATTCGTCCATGTGGAAGCAAGGTCCACTCTCCGCGTGCGAACCTCTTCGACCGTGGCTTCGAGGTATCGCTTCACGAGTTCCGGCGCGCCCTGCGGCATGGCTCCATCCGGCGTGTATCCCGCGCGCCCCCAACTGATGATGTCGCAATCCAGCCGTTCGTCGGAGGAGCGCATCGCTTCGGGCAACCGCGCACGGACTTCCGCCGTCGTGTGCTGAGCGATCCAACCCTGCGCGCGGAGCGCGGCGCTCGCCAGTTTGCGGCGGCTTCCGGATGCCGATCCAGCCATTCCGGTTTGGCCGCGAGGACCTCGCCGGCGTAATAAGGCCCACCGTAGGATTGCCGCATGCCTTCGGGTGCTGCCGTCCACCAGGATTCTCGCGTCCGGGTGCCGCCGCAGGTAATGGAAATGATCACCCCCCGGCAGGCACGCGCTACCGATCCGCCCGCTTTCCATCGCCGCCAGGGCCGTCCCTGACACGCCGACGCTGATGAAACTGACTTCCTCCGGCCGGATGCCGTGCTTGGCCAGGTAATGGATGATCCACTGATGACAGGCCGTGCCGGGCGAGGGGATCCCGATGGCTGTACCCTTGAGATCCTCGACACGCTGGATGCGCTGGGTCCAGGAAGGGGCGACAGCCAGCGTCTTGGTGTCAATTCGAGTGACGACTGCAAACGAGCGTACGATCGAGCCCTTGGCGGCTACTTGGACAACTTGAGGATAGGTAACAGCAGCCACATCGACGCTTCCTCCGATCAGCGCCTGCATCGTCTGAGTGTGCGAGGGCAGCCTCTGCAATTCGACATCCAGCCCTTCCTGACTGTAGAAGCCCAGCGTCTCGGCCAGATGAAAGGGCAAGTCGAACGTCTGAAGACCGGGGCCAGGGACGGCGAGACGGACGCCCGGGTGGTGCGGCTTTACGCCGCAACCGATCAGAGCAAGACAGAATACAGCCAGACCCGTTTTCACTTCGTCCCCTCCAGGAATTCGTTCGTCCAGGTGGAGGAGAGGTCGATCTTCGCGCCGCGGATCTCGCCGGAGGTGGCTTCGAGAAACCGAAACATCGCTTCCGGCGCCCCGGCCGGCATTCGTCCATCCGGTGTGTGCCCGGCGCGTCCCCAGCGAATGATTTCGATGTCGGCCTGGACGTCCGCGGAGCGTGATGACTCTGGCAGCCGGTCACGAATCTCTTCCGGAGCATGAGTTGCAATCCAGCGCAGCGCCTTCCCAAGGGCCCGGCATAAACGCTTGGCGGTGTCAGGATTTCGATCGAGCCACTCCTGGCGTGCCGCCAGCGCGCCGCTGGCGAACCACTCGCCACCGAAAGTATTCAGCATCACCTCGCGGGAACTGCCGTCCACCAATAGCCGCGCGTCCGGATGTTGCTTGAGGTACCGGATGTGGTTTCCACCCGCAAGCGCGGCCGCTTCCATCCGCCCACTACCCAGTGCCGCGATCGCCCCCGCGCCGCCGCCGATACCGATCCACTTAACGCGGGAAACGTCGACTCCATGGGTTGTCAGGTAATAGCTTGCCCACTGGTTCGTGGGCGAACCCGGCGAGGGCACGCCGATGAGAGCACCGTCCAAATCCTGGATCCGCTCGACCTTGCGCTGCGCTCCGGGCGATGCCACGATCGCGAAATTCGCTCTTTGGTTGCCGATGAAGAACGCTCGAATGCGCTGTCCCCGCGTTGCCATTTGGATGGTCTGCATGTAACCGAGACTGGCCACGTCGGCGCTTCCGCCCAGCAATGCCTCCAGCGTCTTGCCTGAGGACGGCAATTTCTCCAGCACCACATCCAGACCTTCCTCACGGAAATAGCCCAACGTTTCGGCCATTGAGACCGGCAGAAAGGTCATTTCGACCACCGGACCGGTATCGGCAATCCGCACTCGAGCAGGATCGGGCTTGCCCCCACAGGCGCTGAGGATGAAACAGCATGCGAGTACCGGTCTCATGAGACGTCTCCACGCACTGCATCCGCGTCGCGCACCTTCCACCGCAGGAGGTAACTCTCCAGCCGGTCGACCAGCGCCCCCACCACAAGAACGACGCTGGCCAGAATCGCCATGCCGGCGAAAACCCCCGTCGTGTCGAATACGCCTTCGGCTTGCGAGATCAGGTAACCGATTCCTCTCGAGGAACCGAGATACTCGCCCACCACCACGGCGATGATGGCAAAGCCAATGCTGATGTGGAGACTCGAAAAGATCCAGGTCAAAGCGCTCGGGATCAACACATGGCGAATCAGTTGGCGTTCGCTCGCTCCCAACATGCGAGCGTTGTTGACCATCACGGGATCCACTTCGCGCACGCCTTGAAAGGTATTGAAGAACACGATGAAGAACACCACGGTCACGCCCAGCGCCACTTTCGACCAGATGCCGAGGCCGAACCACAGCAGGAAGATCGGAGCCAGAACCACCCTGGGCAGCGAGTTGACGATCCGTATATAGGGATCCAGCAACTCCGCCAAAAAGCGATTCCTGGCCAGCAGGAAACCGAAGAATACTCCGCCAACAACCCCGATCAGAAAGGAAAGCGAAGCCTCTGCGATCGTGGCCGCCAGGTGCTCCCAGACGCCGCCCGCGGCCACCATCTTCCAAACCCTCGAAATCACGTCCGACGGGCGGCTGAAAAAGAACGGCTGCAGAATGCCGCTCCTCGACCCAAGCTCCCACCCGGCCAGCAAAACCAGCCCCAGCAACACCTGCCAGGCCACCATCGGAACCTGCCTAGCCCTGGATTCGTTCATAACTCTTCAGAACCTCCTCTCGCAAATCGCTCCAGATGGACCGGTAGATCTCGACAAAGCGGGGGTCGGTCTTGATGTCGATCAGATTCCTGGGCCGCTCCAGTCCCACTTGGTAGACCCCGACCAGCCGACTCGCGGGGCCCGCCGACAGCACGGCAACCTCGTCGGACAGGGCAATCGCTTCCTCCAGGTCGTGCGTGACGAACATCACCGTCTTTTGGGTCCCGGCCCAAAGGTTGAGGATCTCTCCTTCCATACGAAGGCGGGTGTGCACATCAAGTGCGCCGAAAGGCTCATCCATCAACACAATGTCCGGATCGACGATCCAGGTCTGCGCCATCGCGACACGTTTGCGCATGCCGCCGCTGAGCTGATGCGGATAACGGTCCGCGAAGCCGTCGAGTCCGACGCGGCGAATCCACTCCATCGCCGAGTGTGTGGCTTGGCCAGGATCTGCCCCGCGCAACGCAGGGCCGAGGAGAATGTTGTCCCGTACGGTTTTCCATGGGAGTAGTGCGTCCTGCTGGAACATGTAGGCCGCACTGCGATTGATCCCGGAGAGGGGTTTGCCGAAGATCTCGACGGACCCTTCGGTCGGGTGCGCCAGGCCCGCTGCCATATTGAGCAGAGTCGACTTGCCGCAGCCACTCGGACCGACCACCGAAAGGAACCGCCCCGCTCGCACTTCCAGCGAGATTCCTTGCACCGCCGTGTAGCCTGGAAACTTCTTGGTGACGCCGTTCAGGCGGATCGCCGCGCCGTTCGGAGAGCCTTCCATTCCACCTCCGTGGACCTCTTACTTGTCAATGATCACGAAACCGTGTTAGAGCATTTTGCCATAATTCGATCTGGTCTGCACGTGACTAATGTCACGGATAACACCGGAATCCTGGAGTAAACTTTGGGTGGTCCCCGCGGCAGGAGCGTATGGGAACGGCCTCGTCACGCAAGAGATTTCGATCGGTCGCGCCGGGTTCTTTCCGCGGGAGTACATCGTGACGATGCGCCGAAAGAGGCCTTCCGGGTAAAGCTTCAGTGAAGATATCTTGCCTGCAACATGTGCCCGTTCGAATCGCTGGTGATGGGGACCCATTGCCCATTGTTTAAGAGCCTCACTTCCTTTTCGTCATGGGTGGACCAATGGGCGTCCAGGATGAAGCTGCGTATCCATGCCTCGTCCTGAGAAGAGGTTGATCGAGCGGTTCAACCGGAATGTTGCGAACCGCTCAGATCACCTGTTCGATGGCCTGCCTTCCCGATTCGCGCCCTTCCATCGGCACGGTAAAACGATCCGAGAGTGTTCCTCCGATGTTGGTTCTGGCCCTTACGAACAGAAGCCGGATCGAATGATCGAGTCCCTCGCGCACTTCGCGGAGAACCGCAGATGGTTCGCAAGAATTCTTGACGGGATTCAGGCCCGCATCACGCAATCGGGAAGTTAGGTGACGGCGGTAAGTATCCTCAGCGTCCGCTACGAAGCACAGCTTGGGCTGTTTGCCGCAAGGTCGTGGCGAGCGACTCCATCGGCAGATCGCGAACGAAAGGCCGAACGACAAAACCTAGCCCGGTGGGGATGTTGCGCGTCAAGGAAATCGACCGGCATTCCATATACACGTTGTCGCCACGCTGTTGGACCAGCCAGTATGCATTCAACCGCAACAAAAAACCGAAGCCTGTTCCCTCAGGCTTCTCGTGGCCGCTATCGACCTCAGCCATTCGTGTCGAACGCGACGTCACCGTCCAGACGGCGTCGTCGATGCGGCGGTACTCGACGGCGTACTCCGAGTGAAGCACGGCGGTCAAAATCTTCTTCTTGATCAGCTTCAGGAAGACGCGATAGGTGTTTCCCTCCTGGCTGATCACCCGGGAATCCGCCACCTCCGGACCATAGCTCTTCGGATAGGCCGCGTAGTTCTGCAGCACGGCGATCACCTGATGCACGGTCGCGTGCTCGACGACAGTCGCCCCGGTCCAGTCATGAATCAGCCCGGATGGCGCCTCCACCGTGCTGGACCCAGTCGTCGGCTCCACCTTCACTTCTCCGGCGCGCAGATTCGCAAATCGCGCCTGCGGCGTCATCTTCGATTCGACTTGACTCTGGTATTGGTCGAAGGCGGCTACCGTTTTGGGATTCAACTTGCCGTGGAACTGCGCCGAAGCCACTGGGGGGAAAACCGCGAGAACAAGAGCCAGAATCGAACGGCGCATCCGTCACCATTTTGTCATAATCGGGATCCTGCGCGCTCGGTTCAACCTATATTTCCAATCCGCTCAATAGTTTACAGACAACCTTTTGGTGGCGAGATGAGGCCGCTGATAAAATGAAGTCGCAGGTGGACGCTTGCCGCGAAACAAATCCGGCAAGCGTTTTTTGTTGACACCTGGAAAACTCTTTTGTTTTGTTGAGGATTTGGGTTCACCACCCCACGACCCGCACGCGGGATCGGAGCACAACCCACTTCCTTTGAATGACTTAGACAGGATCAGAGCTGAAACTGGAAAAATGAAATAACGAAACGAACCCGAGAACCGAAACATTGATCTATTCTTATCAATAACTTGGAGAGCTTCGCCCCGGAGCCGAACCAAAAACGAACCCAAGATTCGGGTTCCCTTGGGTCCCAAAACGGGGATCGAACCCGAAAACGAACCCAAGCGCCACCTCTGAAAAGGTGATATGCATGATGGAGGCAATCATGACAACACTGACCACTCTGCTGTGCCTCTTCGTGCCGGTAGCCGCCAACGCAGAACTCCTGGTCCTCCACAAGGGACACATGTCCCTCGGCTTCTACACCGACGAAGGTAAGCTGATCACCACGGTCGCCGTGACGGCCCATCCGCACGAAATGGTCTTCAGCAACGACGGCCGCTACGCCTACACCACCGACAACGGGACCATGCGCATCGAGCAACCCGGCACGGGAGGCAACGCCGTCTCCATCATCGACCTCAAGGAACGGCGCAAAGTGGGCGAAATCAGCACCGGCGAGTTCCGCCGCCCGCACGGCATCCACCTCATCCGCGCCACCAATCAACTGCTCATCTCCACCGAACTGCCGGACCAACTCCTCATCGCCGACCCCACGACGCGCAAGGTCGTCCGCACGCTACCTACTGGAGGCAAGACCGCCCACATGGTCGTGGCCACGCCGGATGGGCGTTACGCGTTCATCTCGAACTCCGTGTCGTCGAACGTATCGGCGATTGATCTCAAGACCGGCAAGATCACGCTCATCCCGACCGGCGCCCGGCCCGAAGGGAGCGTCGTCACGCGGGACGGCAAGCAGGTCTGGGTCGGCAACCGCGACGCCTCGCAGGTCTCCGTGATCGACACCGCGACCCTCACCGTCGCACATACGTACAAGGCCGGCGGAGGTCCCGTGCGCATCGACATCACGCCGGACGGCCGCTACGCGGTCTACGGACTGTTGAATGAAAAAGCGATCGAATGGATGGAAACGGCAACTGGCAAGATCGCCGGACGCGTCGACCTCCCCGCCCCGCTCGGCCAGATCGTGTCATTGCACCTGAGCCACGACGGGCAGTACGCCTACGCCTCCAACGAGAACCTCGACCGCGTCTACCAGGTCTCGCTCAAAGACAGGAAGATCGTGCGGATGTTCCAAACGCCGAAAGGCTACGCCCCGGATCCCGCTGTTCCCAAGCCTTAACGCTGCACGGTGACTACGATTGGATCGCTGGACTGTGCCGTTGCCAGCGAGCGCACCTGCACGACGTTGGTCCCTGAGCGAACCGTCGCGGGGATCTGCCCCGAGATCTGGCCCGGCGAGGTCTGCAGCAGCGGAATCGCCACGTCGTTGAACACTACGCAGCTTCCACCGAGCACCGTCGGAGGCTTCGTCGAATCCGCCTGCCCGGCTGACGCGAGGTTCACACCCGTGATCGTGATGAACGACCCCGGCCGGAAGTTCTGCGAACCATCCGAAGAGTTCACGATCGCACGCGCGCCCTGCGGCACCGAAGGCCGCGTGTTGGGACCCGACGGCGTCAGCGGAACAACGCTCAACCCCGACAAGGTGATCGCGTAAACCGTGCCGTTCGAATCCACCACCATCTGCCGCGGCGAGATGTTGTTGCGCGCCGTGCCCAACACCGTGGTCGGCGGATTCTCAGGCACAACGCCCGCGAGTTGCTCGCCACCCGTCTTCAGGTCGATCAACTCGAGCGTCGTGCGAGGATCGTCACGCGTCACCGAATTCAACTGGTTCCGCACCGGCGTCGTCAAGCGGACGAAACGGGTTTCATCCACAGCCGCGACCGACGCCACGTTGCGCTGCCCTGCGCTCACGATCGTTACCGTCGGAGGCTGCCCCGGCGCGCCCGGCGCCGAAACCTGCGTCTGCCCGGGACGCTCCACGCCGCCGATCACCGTTAGTGAATCGTTGAGGATCAGTCCGTTGGTCAGGAAGTAGTTGCGCTTCGGCCCTGCCGCCATCGGACCGTAGTAGCTTTGGATCGGCGCGCTGAACAACGACTTGGCGCTCGTAAAACTATCCGACAGCGCATCATACAAATAACCCGTGCCGCTGCCGCCCAGCACCAGGATGCTCGCCGCATCGCCCGACGCGATCATCGTGCGCGGCGCGGGGATCGCGGTCTGCGTCAATGCTGTGTTGCCGTTGATGATCGAACTCGCCGCCCGCGGAACCGCGACGTCGCCGACCAGTTTCCACTGGGTCCCGTTGTTCATGATGAACTGCAGTCCGCTCAAGCCCATCGCCAGCGTCTCGATCGCATAAGCCTGCGAACTGGTCGAATTGCGAGGGATCGGCGGGAACGACACGCTGCCAGTCCGGACGCCCGTCTCGAGGTCGATGATCGAAATCGACTCGCCTCCGGCATTGGCGACATATAGCGTATACCCATCGAGTCCCAAAGCCATCTGCTTGGGGAACTGCCCGGCGGGAATCGGATCCAGGAACGACTGCTTCTTGATATCGAAAACTTCGATGCGGTTATAGCCGGCGTTGCTGATATACAGCCGGCCGCGCGCTTCATCGAGTTGGATGTCCTGCAAACCGTAGGCCGCGAGTCCACCGTTGGGGACCGTCGGCACAGGGAAAATCATCCCGCGCTGATCCGGCTGGCGGACATTCATGAAGACACGAATCGCGGGCGGCAGATTGATCGCCTCCGGAGTCGCAAGCGTGACATTGATCGCGTTGCCGTTGTTGCCGTTGTAAAGATTCGTTCCCGGCTGGCGCGCCACGCCGAACCGTCCGGGTTCGAGCGTGAAGTTGATGTCCGCCGGAGCAAGCCCACTGGTCGCTTCGGCGATCAGCGCGGCGCCGGTCGACGGAACAGAAAAGGTCAGCTTGCCGCCGCCGATGTTGTTGATCTTCACCGCCGCCTTCGCGATGCCCTTGTTGCATTCATCGTTGGCGAGGAACACGGTGGTCGTGTCCGGCATGATGATCGGATAATCGTACAGCATCGACATCGGCAGATAGACTAGGCCCGATTCGGACATCGCCCAGGCGTTGGCGCCGTCGGACGTCATGATGATCTTCGCGACGATGCTTTCGGGAACCTTGATGCCCAGCCGGATGCTCAAATTCGTCGCATCCGAAATCAGCAGCGTCGAGGCGCTCGGCCGCGGCAATGGAAATCCGCTCGCGATGTTGTAGGCGCTATACAGAGACTTGCCGTCTGTCGAAAACGTGCTGCCGCCGATGTTCGCGGTGACGTTGAACACCGTGCCGAAGACGAAATCCGCATTGCGGTTGTCCTGCTGCGCGATGACGTTCAGCGTGTTGGTCTCATACATCGTGAACCCGGCCATGAAGCGCGATCCGTCCGGGGACATCGACAGCGTCGTCGACTGGCCCGCGCTTTGCCGGCTGCGCAACAGCACGCCGGAAGCAGCTTCATAGACAAAGAGCGCCGTCTGCGCGCCGTTGTTCACATTGTTGACGCCAACGATCAAACGTCCATCCGGAGTACGCAGCAATTTGCCGCGGAAGATCGTTTGCGGGCGCGGCAACTGCGTCTGCGCCAACGTGACTGGAGTGGTCGGGAGCGGAGGGAAGTCCACCGCGCGGACCTGCTGCGAGGTGTCCTGCGCAGGATCGTAAATCAGAAGAACGTTCTGCAGATTATTGGTGCCCGAGCCCTGCGTACTGATCAGCACACGCCCGTCGAAGCCGACTTCGACGCCTTCCGGCCTGGCAGGCAACGAAATCGTGGTCTTGGGAGATCCAAAACCCAAGCCGAGGTCGATCACAGTCAGCGAAGAGCTGCCGTTATTGGTGACATACAGCCAGGCGTTATCCATCGACATCGCCGCCGCGAACGGCAGGGATCCGACCGGAACACTTCCCAGCAGCCGCTTATCGGCATAACTGTAAACGTCGACGCGGTTGGCGTTCGAGTTCACCAGATAGATGCGCTGCCGCGATTCATCCAGCACTGCATCGCTCGGCGTGCCGCCCAGCCGGACCACTTCCCCGAAGGTCGCGCCCTGTGTTTGGGCGAACGCCTGCATACTGGTGAACAACGCTAGTGCGAGATAACAGATCGTCGATTTGGTTTGCAAAGCTGCCTCGGACTCGGATACTCTAAACCCTTCAGCTCAACACAAGTTGCTCGCTGGAAGCAAATACGACCGCCTTCGGGCGCAACTCAGAGACAGAATCGGGGTTGAACCAGATTGCCGAAATTGAGAGTCCGGAACGTGACGCGAGACGTGCAACTCGCCGACCGCGCCAACATCGCAGACAGCAGCGAGACTCGGCGTACGGGATTGTTGAAGCACACCGGGCTGGAACCAGGCGAAGGTTTGTGGATCGCGCCGTGTGAGGCCGTACATACGTTTTTTATGAAGTTCCCGATCGATGTCGTGTTCCTGGACAAAAAGAAGCAGGTCGTCAAAGTGCGCCACGATATGGGCGCATGGCGCATCGCCGGGTCGCTGTCGGCCCGTACGGTCCTGGAACTGCCGGCCGGCACATGCAGGCGCACCGGAACCGTCAAGGGCGATCAGTTGGAGTTCGAGAAGTACGATGCGTAAAGCCGCCGTCATCGGGGCGCTGTTGGTTGGCGTGACCGCCTGCTCCCACCGCGGACACCCGCAAGCTGTCCAGACCATCAAGGTCCACAGGCCGCAAGCCGTGGCCATTGCGATGGACCGGCAGGTGCACAACGCGCTCGATGCAGGCGAAGGCGATCTGGTGATCCGCTCGCTGCGGCAGAAGGTCGCCGCGGAGCCGGACAACGCAGCGGCGCGTTTGGAACTCGCGCAGCAGTACCAGAAACAGGGCGCCTACGAACTGGCGATCGATCATCTGCGCATCGCGGCATCACGCATGCCCGATTCGGAAGAGGCCGCAACGCGGTTGTCCCGCGCCTTGCGAGCAAACGATCAGGCGGTTGAAGCGATTGCCGTATTGGCGAAGTTCAGCGAAACGCATGCCGGCGCATCCGCCGCGCTGGTCGAAGAACTCGCGATGCTCGAAGACGAGACCGGAGCGCTCGGCGAAGGCGAACGGTTCCACCGGCGCGCAATTGCCGCCGATTTGAAAGACGACAAGCTGCGGAACAACCTCGGCTACAACTTTCTGCAGCAGGGCAAGTACGAAGACGCGGCGCACGAGTTTCGCGCGGCGCTGCAGTTGAATCCAACATCGGAAGCCGCACGCAACAACCTGGGATTCGCGATGGCGCGACTCGGCAAGGGCGAGGAAGCGATTCTGCAATGGTCCGCGATTTCGGGCCCCGCGGCGGCGCACAACAATCTCGCGGCCGTCTGGATCGAACAGGGTAATTTTGCATCTGCGCGGCAGGAGATCCAAACCGCTCTCGAGTATGACCGCCATAATGCGGCTGCATTGCGCAACCTGCAACTGGTGTCGGAATTGGATGGCAAGGCGCCGTCCTTTACAATGAAGTCCAATATGGCTTCGCAGCAGAGGCCGCAAGGCTGGGCCAAGGTGACTGCTGCGCTGGGCCGGTTTTTCAAGGGCTCGTCTGCGCATAGCGGGCGGACCGTGACCTCAGCACAACAACAACAGCAAACCGCCGCGGAGAGGCGGTAGAGTTTAGTCAGGAAGAAGGTTGAGAAGGATGATGAAACAGTTTCTGCTCCGGTTAGTCCGGGATGAACAGGGCCAGGATCTCGTCGAATACGCGCTCATCGTGGCCGCAGTCGGTCTCGCGCTGATCACCACAGTGAATCAGTTGTCGACCGCCGTCGTGAGCCTCTACTCGAGCATCACGCAAGGCCTGACCAGCATCGGAGCCACGGGCCAGTAAGGCCCGGCTTCGAAGCCCGGAAAACGTACACAGCCGAAGTGTCTGCACCCGCCGCCGGCCCGCTTCGCGCGGGCAAGAGCTTGTGGTTCCCGGACCTTGCGCTGTGTCTTTCCGTTTTTACCCTGCTGTATTGCCTGTTTGTGTTCGACGGTTGGCGGCAGTTGTTCCGCGATTCCGACACGGGCTGGCACATCCGCACGGGGGAGGCAATCCTGACCACCCAACATCTGCCCGTGTCCGATCCATACTCATTCACACGCTCCGGCGAACGCTGGTTTGCGTGGGAATGGGCGTCGGATGTCGCCATGGGCGCCGCGCACCGCCGGATGGGGTTGGCAGGAGTTGCGCTGTTGTTCGCCGTGGCGATTGCCGCGGCGACTTTCTTATGGGTGCGCCTCAACTGGCAGGCGGGCACGGATTTCCTGCTGGTGTGCGTGTCGGCGATCCCGATGCTGTCGACCGCGAATCTCCACTGGCTCGCGCGTCCACACGTGTTCGGATGGTTGTGCCTGCTGGGGGCCCTGCTGTTCGCGTCGCGTTCCCACGTGACGTTGCATTTGCCCGGCGCACTGGGAGTCGCCGCGCTGTCGATCGCATGGACGAATCTGCACGCAAGCTTCTTTCTGTTTCCGGCGATCCTCATTCTGTTCGCGTGCGGGCGGCTCATCGAAAATGCGCTGCTCGACACAAGACATGACAGTGTACGCGCCCTGTTTGTCTACGCCGGAATTGCATCGACCGCAACTTTGGTCAATCCGTTCGGGTGGCAGGTTCATCAACACGTGCTTCGTTACCTGCTGAATTCGGAACTGCTCGACCGCGTCGGTGAGTTCCAGACGTTCAACTTTCATGTCGAAGGCGCCTGGCAGATCGTACTGCTGATGGGCTGGATCGCGCTCGGCGGTTCGCTGGCTCTGACGCAGGGAAAGATCGCGGAGGCATTGCTCATCGCGGGCTTGCTGGCTCTGGCTTTGCGATCGGCTCGTGGACTTCCGATCGCGGCTCTCGCGGCTTTGCCATTCGCCAGCGCAGCGGTCACGGCCGCATTGCGCAACGGACTGATCGCCGGCCTACGCCCTGCACTGCAGGCGCGCATCGGCGCGGCCCTGCAGTATTCCCAACGGCTGCGGATGCTCGATGAGCGGCAAGGCGGTTGGATTCTCGTCGTGCCAGTGTTTGCGCTCGCAACGCTCGCGGCATTGGGTTCGGCAAAGACTGCCGGATTCCCGCGCGACCAGTTTCCCGTCGAAGCGGCGGATGCCGTTGCGAAGTTGCCAGCCGCCGCACGCCTGCTCGCGCCGGACAAGTTCGGCGGGTACCTCATCTATCGGTTCGCCGGCGAGCGCAAAGTCTTCTTCGACGGACGCAGCGATTTCTACGGCAGCGACTTCATGAAGCGCTACATCAAGCTGATCGAAGTCCGGCCGGGCTGGCGCGAAGAACTCGCTTCCTGGCAGTTCAGCCACGCGCTGCTGCCCAATCAATATTCCCTGATCCCAGCCTTGCAGCAACTCGGCTGGAAGACGATCCATCGCGATTCGGTCGCAACATTATTAGCAAAGGAGGGGGCGCGCGAATGAACCTGGACCGCAATCGCGTCCTCATGATTTTCGGCGTGGCGCTCGCAGGGGCCGCGCTGCTGACCTGGCTGTTGTATTCGATGACGTCAGGCAGCAAGCAACAGAAACTGGTGGCGGTGTTCGCCGCCTCGCACGATCTCCCCGCCGGCACACGCATCAAGAAGACCGACATCAAGAAAGTCAGCGTCGTCGAGAAAGACATTCCGCGCGGCGCGGTGATGGAAGAGAAGATCCTGCTCGATCGCGTGCTGCTCTTTCCGCTGAACTCGAACGAATCGATCACGGTGAATAAACTCGCGAGTTCGTCGGGCGTCGAAGGCGTCGCGGCGATTATCGAACCCGGCAAGCGCGCGGTTTCGGTGAGCATCAACGACACGACCGGCGTCGCGGGACTCGTGGGTCCACGGTCGCACGTCGATGTGCTGTTCACGCGCACGGGATCGATGGCCGAAGCAGCGACCACCACAGTCTTGCAGGACATCACGGTGCTGTCGGTCGGACGCGTCACCGAAGTGACGCAAACGCCCGCGTCCGGCACGACTACTGCGACGACACCGAGTCCAACATCGTCGACGCAAAGCCGCGCGGTCACGTTACTGGTCACGCCGGAGCAGGCCGAGAAACTGGAACTCGCGAAGAACCAGGGCAAGATCAGCCTGGCTCTGCGCAATCCTCTCGATAAATCATCAGCAGAGACCAACGCTCCGACGACCGCGATCAACCTGTATGATCCGACCGCGGTGAAACGCCCCGGACAGAATCCCTTCATGAAGGGCGCGCCCGCGGGCATGAATCGAAACCTGTGGGCTTCGCTGACCGGCGAACCCGCGCCGGCCGGGCAGGCTGCGCCGGCGAAGAAAGAAACCGAGAAGAAAGAACCGCCGAAGCCGCGGTTCGTAGTGGACGTTTATCGCGGAGAGAAGCACGTCCAAGAGATCTTTCAATGAGACTAGAGAATCGAACAACGGCCTGCCTGCTGATGATCGCAGCATCGGCAGCGGTCGCATGGACCCAGGACGTTAAGACGGTCAGCCTCACGCTGGGGCGCGGGGAACTGGTGCAGTTCTCAAATGACATTGTGCGCGTGGCCGTCGCGGAACCAAAGGTCGCGGACGCGATCGTGGTGTCGCCGCGAGAAGTCATGATCGCAGCGAAGGGACTCGGCAAGACAACGGTCGCAATCTGGGAAACCGGCGCATCGCCGCGCCGCTACGAGATCAACGTGCTGGCCGACACGGACGATTCCGAGAAATTCAAACGCGACTTCGCGGCTGAATTAAAGGCGGTCACGGCTGACGCGAGCGTCGTGTTCAACGGCAACGCGGACACGATGGTGTTGACCGGCAACGCACCGAATCCGGAGATCGCGAAGAAGGCTGAAGCGCTCGCGGCGACGCGTTCACGCAAGGTGATCAACATGATCACGGTGCCGCCGCCGCCGGATCCACGGCAGATTCTCTTGCAGGTGCGGTTCGCGAGCATCGATCGCACGGCCTTGTCTGAAATAGGATTCAACTTCTTCAGCCGTGATCCAACCATGCTGGGCACGGGCACGACGCAGCAGTTCCAGGCGCCGCGCTTCAGCCAGCTGCAGTTCCAGAATCAGGAGTTCGCCAACAGCACGATCAACTTCGCGGACCTGCTGAATCTCTTCGTCTTCCGGCCTGATTTGAACATCGGCGCGACGATCCGCGCGCTGGCCGGCCGCAATCTGCTGCAGATTCTCGCGGAACCGAACCTGATCACGCTCGAAGGCAAGGAAGCGAGTTTCCTCGCCGGCGGACAGTTCCCGTTCCCGACGCTGACCGCGACGACAACCGGCGGCGCTGTGGCTCCTGTGATCACGGTGCAGTTCAAGAACTTCGGCGTGGAACTCGGATTTACTCCCACGGTGACACCCACGGGAGCGATTCACCTGAAGGTCGCGCCGCAGGTGACGGCGCTCGACTTCCAGAATGCGGTGACCGTGCAGGGCACGCTCATCCCGGCGATCTCCGCGCGCAAGGCGGAAACGGAAGTGATCCTGCGCGATGGCGAGAGTTTCGCGATTGCAGGGTTGATCGACAACCGCGTGCAGTCGGTATTGAACCGCGTGCGCGGACTCGGCGACATCCCGATCCTCGGCTTCTTCTTCCGCAGCAAATCGATGAAGAAGACCAACGACGAATTACTGGTCGTGGTGACGCCGCGCTTCGTGAAGCCGGTTCCGGCGACGGACAAAGTGAAGATGCCGGATATGCAGGAAACGTTCCTGCCGACGGTCGCGGAAGAACAGGCCGCGAAAATCAAGAAGCCCAAGCAGAAGAAACCGCAAACCGTGGGAGAAAGTGGCTACCAGAAGCCCAAACAGTAGGCTTGTATCCGCAAGCAAACGGGGAGAGCGAGGCGCGACTGCGATCCAGTTGTTGACTGTCTTCGTGCCTGTGTTTCTGGGCATGATGGGGTTTGCCATCGACCTGGGACGCCTGTATTCGGCGCGCAGTGAATTGAAGACGGCGGCGAATGCAATGGCGCTGGCAGCTGCATCGCAACTGCTCGGCACAGACGCTTCAACAGACGCGGCGACGGTGCGCGCACGGTTAACGATCGAGAACACGTCCGGCTATGGGAACCGTTACGACTTCGGCGGAAATCCGGTGGGACAGACGACTGGCGCATTATTGAGCGAAGCGCCGGATCCGCAGTTTTACGGCACGCTCGCCGATGCGATCGGCGATAGCGGAGAAGGCGGCGCGACGACTGGCGGGTCGGCTGCACATTATGTTCGGGTCAACATCACAGGCGAAACTCCCATCGTGTTCTGGGGCTTTCTGCCACTCGCGCAGGATCGCAAAGTTCCGCTGCAGGTGACGGCCATTGCGGGCCGCAGTGCGCCGCTGTGCCAGGCCTGCGGCATCGAGCCAATTGCGGTTCCGGCGTTGGATGCGACTGATACGACGGACTTCGGCTTCGTGGTGGGGAATCGCTATACATTCGGATACAACTGTTCGGGACAAGGCACGCCGGCGGTGCTGCCCAATGGAGGTCCGCGCGTCGATTACGTGATCCTCAACAAGCTGAACAGCGAGACGCAGATCTTCACGGCCGAGTCGACGCAGTTGTTTCGCTCGGGCGCGGCGGGACTTCCGCCCGGCACAAATCAGGCGTTGAGTTGCTTCAACGTGAATAACGCGGAAACCATCTGGGCCGGAGCGGAACCGCTGCCTTGCCTGCAGAACTCGGTGCCCGCGCTGGTGCAGAATTTTCTTTGCGGCGTAGCGATGCGGTTCGACTCGACGCTCAACGGGGTGTGCAGCGCGATTCCCGAGGTCGACACGATTTCGGCCGTTTACACGCCCGATACCGATGTCGCCGATGCCGCGGATTATGCGGCGTACACAGGCAACGGCAAGCGCATCATTACGGTTCCGGTGGTCGACAGCATTACGAATCTGAGCGCGATGACGACGCTGGGCTTTCGCCAGTTTCTGGTGCAGCCGGCGCAGGACGCCACCAACATCAACCCGGCCGACCAGAACGGCCGTTTCATCGTGACCTACATCGGCAGCGTGGCGCCGTTGAAGCAGGGTTCGACGCGCGGATGCACGCAGACGGCGGGTCCGGGAAAGATCGTGTTGCACCGGTGATGAGGATGTTCACAACACGCAGGCGCAAGTTACGGCAATCAGGCGCATCGCTGCTTGAAACGGCGATGTTCCTGCCGATTCTGCTGCTGTTGCTCGTCGGCATGATCGAGTTGGCGAAGGTCGTGATCGTGTACTTCTCGCTGCAAAAAACGATGTACTCGATCGCGCGTTATGCCGGCACGGCGCAAGGCGCGAACTTCTGCGACGATAACGACACTGTGGTGACGCAGATCAAGAACGTCGTGCTGACCGGGACGCCGGAAGGGGAAGGCACGCCGCTCATCAACGGATTGACGGCAGCGCAGGTGCAGATCCGCGTCGAGCGCTATGCTCCCGATTCCGGAGACTTGAATCAGTGTGTGTGTTCGATCGACGGCTGCGATTCCGGAGCGGGCGCGCTGCCACCTGATTTCATCGTGGTTTCGCTGCCTGATGGATACCAGGTGCGGCCCGTGTTCCCGATCCTGCAGGTGGATCCATTTCTGTTGCGGCCGCGCGTGCGGCTGCCGTTTGGGGGGACATAACGATGATGATTCCTCCCGTCAAACGCAAGAAGAACGGACAGGCGCTGGCCGAGTTCGCACTCGTCTATGTGGGGCTCATCATCCCCATCACGTTCGCGATCATCTTCACCGCGCAGATGTTGTGGCTCTGGCACAGCATCAACGAGTGGACCCGCGAAGGCGCCCGTTACGCGGCGACGCACTGCTGGCAGCCGGGCGGATCGAACGTCATCAACTACATGCGTTCGAATGTTCCGGTGAACGTTGACCAGGAGCAGTTGCAGAGCGGGCAGGCAGACGTCGAAGTCCTCTTTTACGCGCGCGACGCCGATACCGGAACGCTCAGCGAGTTTTCGTGCGACAGCGAGTGTTCGCCGAACTGCGTGCCAGACCTGGTGACGGTGCGCGTCAACAATTACGAGTTCCGGCGGTTCATGGCCTATCTGGGCCTGTCGCCGATTCAGATGCCGAATTTTTCCACGACCGCCCCGATCGAAGGGGCGGGTTGCGATCCGGAGGCCAATTCCTGCACGCCCTGACGGTGCGTCGCACGGGTTCGAACCTATGTCAGTATCCTTGCTCATCGCTTCATCCGACGAACAGTTGCGGGACCTCGTTCGCGACAACCTGCTGAATATTTCCGGCGCGCGCGTGGTGGCCGAATACACCGAAGTCGGACCGAACCTGTACATCCGCGTGCTGCAGGATCTCGACCGGCATCCGGACGCCGCGCTGGTAATCGACCTCGGCGGTGATCGCGAAGCCGCACTGAAGGCGCTCGAGAAGACGAAGAAAGCCGCGCCGAATCTGTACGTGATCGCGACCGATTACTCGACCGAAGGCGAGTTGGTGATCTCGGCGCTGCGCGCGGGCGCCAACGATTACATCGAGCAGCCGATGAAGCGCGCGGACTTCCGCGATGCGATGTCGCGCCTCGAATCCGCGCCGCGCAACACGTCGCCCGTGCAGAGCCGACTCGGCAAAGTCTATACGTTTCTCGGCTGCAAAGGCGGCGTTGGCACGACGACTCTTGCGGTGAACTTTGCGAGCGTGCTGGCGCAGCGGAAATCGAATGTCGTGCTGATCGACCTCGACTGGAACGCCAACGATTGCTGCATGCAGATCGGCGCGGCGCCGCAGTACACGCTGCAGGAAGTCGGCGAGAACCTGGATCGCATGGATCAGTCGCTTTTCGAGGGATTCATTGCGCGGGATCCGCTGGGATTCTTTGTGGTGGGTCCTCCGGATTCGCTGGATCAGAAGCCGTACTTCACCGAGCCGATGCTGCGCGAGTTCCTGACGTTTCTCGTCGAACATTACGACGCCATTGTGATCGACGCGGGACGTTCGATTTCCGATGAAGTCGTGCTGGGGGCGCTGCAGAGTTCTTCGAGCATCTTCCTCACGCTCGACCAGCGGTTCCCCGCGGTGCGCAACGCGCAGCGGTACATGGCGGCGCTGATGCATCTGGGATTCAACCAGGATCAGTTGCGCGTCGTCATCAATCAGTACACGAAGAAGCCGTCGCCGCAACTGGCGACGCTCGAGCAGATTCAGGGGACGATGAACCAGCCCGTGTTCTATGGGATTCCTGCAACGCCGGCAGTGTTGAACATGATCAACAAGGGCCGGCCCGTGGTGACGGACCGGCAGGGCGCTCCGGACTTCGACCGGGCCTTCCGCGCCTTCGTCGATAAAGCGACCGGCGTGCAGAAGAAGGAAACAAAGGCGAGCTAACGAGCAATGGGATCGAGGCCAATGACGCCACGCCAGCCGCTTCCGCCCCGCGCGGGAGTGAGCGACCGCTGGTTCAAAGTCAAACAGCAGTTGCACTCGCGGCTGGTGTCGTCGCTGACGCCCGATCAGTTGCGCTCGCTCAATAAGGACGGCATCCGCGACAACATCGCGAACGTGCTGGAGCGCATCGTGCGGGAACAGAAGATCCCGATGACGCTCAACGATCGCGAGAAGCTGATCGAAGAAGTGCTCGATGAAGTGTTCGGGCTGGGTCCGCTGGAACCGCTGCTGAAGGATCCGACCATCAGCGACATCATGGTCAACGGGCACGAGAGTATTTACGTCGAACGCGCGGGCCGCATCGTCGAGACCAACGTGCGGTTCCGCGATGCGCAGCATGTACGGCTTGTGATTGACCGCATCGTATCGGACATCGGACGCCGCATCGACGATTCGTCGCCCATCGTGGACGCGCGCCTCAAAGACGGATCGCGCGTTTGCGCGGTCATTCCACCGTTGTCGTTGATTGGCCCCGTGATGTCCATCCGGCGGTTCGGCAAGAAGATGTTGACCCCGGACGACCTGGTGCGCAACGAAACGTTTACGCCCGGGATGATCGAATTCCTGAGCGGATGCGTGAAGGCGCGACTGAACATCGTGGTGTCGGGCGGATCCGGTTCCGGCAAGACGACGCTGCTCAATACGCTGTCGCGCTACATCCCGGAATACGAACGCATCGTCACGATCGAGGATACGGCGGAACTCGTTCTGCAACAGGAACATCTTGTGCGGCTTGAAACGCGTCCGCCGAACATCGAAGGCGCGGGCGCCATCACGCAGCGCGACCTCGTGATCAACGCCCTGCGTATGCGTCCGGACCGCATTATCATTGGCGAATGCCGAGGTCCCGAAGCGTTCGACATGATGCAGGCGATGAACACGGGCCACGACGGATCGATGACGACCACGCACGCCAACACCGCTCGCGACGCGTTCACGCGGCTCGAAACGATGGTGATGATGGCGTCGCAGAATATCCCGGATTACGTGATCCGGTCGATGCTGGTGTCGGCGGTGCAGATCGTGGTGCAGTGCTCGCGTTTGACCGATGGTTCGCGCAAAGTGATGAGTATCTGCGAGGTGCGCGGGGTCGAAGACGATCAGGTGATCATGGAAGACATCTTCTCGTTCGATCGCACAGGCGTCGGCGCGAAGGGCGATGTCCAGGGCTCGTTCCGCGCGACCGGCGTACAGCCGCTGGCGCTCGAACGGTTGAAGGCGTACGGCGTCAAACTGAATCCGGCGATTTTCCAGGAAGTCCACGAGGTGCGGGGTTAGCGCGATGTTCTTCTTCGTGGCCTTCATCATCTTTTCGGGCGCGATGTTCGGAGCGGCGTACTACGCGTGGGTGATCCCGCAGCAGCAGGAAAACGAGGTCCTGCTGACGCGCCTGCGGCAGTTGCGGGCGCAGGCGATCGGGTCGTCGCGCAGCCGGAAACAGTCCGGGCTGATCCGCACGGAACAGCGCGGATCGCTCGCGTTTATCGGGGATTTCTTTGCGTTCATCCGGCCGCTGCACCGGCTGCAGCAGTACATCACTCAGGCGGATCGCAAGTGGCGGGCGACGGAAGTATTCACACTATGCGTGGTGATCTTCCTGTCGTTCTTCGTGTTCTTCGGGCTCTTCGGGATGGACAACTACGCCGTGCGAGCCCTGATCAGCGTGGGCATTGCGGCGATTCCGATTTTCTACATCATCTGGCTGCGCAACCGGCGGCTGCATAAGTTCGAATTGAACATGCCGGATGCGATTGACCTGTTCAACCGCTCGATGAAAGCGGGCCACAACATCCAGAGCGGACTCGAGACGTTGGCGAGTGAAACATCGGAACCGGTGAAGGGCGAATTCAAGCGCGTGATAGAAGAACTGTCGCTCGGCTCTCCGATCGAAGACGCGCTGCATAACCTCGGCGAACGCGTGCCGCTGATCGATTTGCGATTCTTCGTCATCGGCCTGATCCTGCAACGGCAGACGGGCGCAAACATGGTGGTTGTGCTCGAGAACCTGTCGCTGCTGGTGCGCGAACGTTTGAATCTCGCGGAGAAATTGAAGGCGTCGACGGCGCAGCAGCGTTTGTCGGCGGGCCTGCTGTGTTCGCTGCCGATCGTGGTGGCGCTGGTGTTCTGGCTATTGAAGCCCGAGTACATCCGGTGGTTCTACACCGATGAGACCGGGCAGAACGTGATGACATTCGCGATTGTTTGGGAATTGATCGGGATCCTGGTGATCCGAAAGATGGCGAATCCGAAGTTCTAAGGACCTGCGATGCTTTTCATCCTCATTTTCGTACTCGCGTTCCTGGTGCTGGCGGGACTGATGTATTCAGGACTGACGCTGATGACGCCGCAGGAAGATCCGCTATCGGACCGTCTCGAAGGCTTGCAGACTTCCGCGCAATCGGCCGCTTTCCGCGCGTCGCGGCGCGTGGGCGGCGGCGGATTCTGGAACAGCTTTCTGTTCCTGGTGAGTTCGCTCGGCGGCGAGAGTTGGATCAACGAGACCGACCGTGAACTGGCGCAGGCGGGGATCCGAAACAAGGACGCCACGGCGTTGTACATTTTCGGCCATATTTGTTTCATGCTGCTGATGCTGGGCGGGATGGTGTTTTTGCAGCAGATGCAGGGGAACGACGCGAGCCAGATGTTCGGCGGCATGGTGGCGGCAGCGCTGCTGGGGTATGTGATTCCTCCGCAGGTGCTGCATCGGCTCGTACGGCGGTATCGCGACAAGCTGCAGGAAGCGCTGCCGGATACCGTCGATTTGCTGGGCATCGTGCTGGGTACGGGACTGGCCCTCGATCAGGCGATGCTGCGGGTGAGCGAAGAACTGCAGTTCACGTATCCCGAACTGGCTCGTGAGTTCGGCATCGTGGTGATGCAGGTTCGCGCGGGACAGGAGCGTGCGCAGGCGTTCAACCGCCTGGTGCGGCGCACCGGTATCGAGGACCTGAAATCGCTCGCAGCAATGATTCTGCAGAGCGAGCGGTTCGGCACGAGTTTGTCGCAGGCTCTTAAGGTCTACGCGGATGCGCTGCGGCAGCGGCGGCGGTTGCGCGCAGAAGCAGCGGTGGCGAAGGCCGGCATCAAGATGCTGTTCCCGATCATCATCTTCATTCTGCCGGTACTGTTCATCATCACGATCGTTCCGGGCCTGGCGATTGCATTCAAGGACCTGCGGAATATGAATAGTGGGCGCTAAGTCAACTGCGATTAGCGGCGGAATTCTGCTATACCGGCGGACGTTTCAGAAGACGATCGAGGTGTTTCTGATTCACCCCGGGGGACCGTACTTCACGAAGAAAGATGCCGGGGTCTGGTCGATTCCGAAGGGCGAGTTGGATCCCGGAGAGAATCATCCGTTCCAGGCTGCGATTCGAGAGTTCTGCGAAGAGACGGGATTCGAGGCGCCGGAAACAGCCGGGGCCATTGCGCTGCTGCCGGTGACAATTCCAAGCGGGAAGACCATCTACGCGTGGGCGATCGAAGGCGACGCGGATCCGTCGAAGCTGCAAAGCAACCTTTTCGAAATGGAGTGGCCTCCGAAATCCGGGCGAAAAGGCCGGTTTCCAGAGGCTGACCGTGGCGGCTGGTTCTCCATTGAAAAAGCCCGGGCGGAGAAGATCCACCCGGGCCAGATTGGATTGCTCGATCAGCTTGAGCGGTTGCTTACTACTCTTGCGGATCGTCCTGATTCGGCGGCGGCAACGTTGCCAGAGTGACGAGATCCGGCGTGTAGTTGCCGGCGATGCCGACGGTCACATTCACCGGGACACCGCGAGTCACATCGGCAGGCACTTTCACGCGTACGTGGAAGAGGCCGGCAGGCTGGCCGGGCACGCCGCCGTAGGACAGGACCTCGGCTTCCTTGCCATCGAGCCATACCTGCACCGGCGCAAGGGTGGGTTTGGGCGGATTGTCGCCGGCGATGGCGCCATCGACGCCTGCCGGATCCGTCAATCCTTCACCCGTTCCGTAGATGATCACTTCCGCGCCGGGCGCCGCGCCGTTGCCCATGCGGTTGGCCGTTCCATCCTGATTCGTGATCCAACCCTGCGTGCCTTCGGTGACGAAGAGAGCGGGATTGATCAGCAGTGTCGGCACAACATAGGCTTCCGAGCGCACGCCGCGGAACTCCGCGACGATGGCGACCCGGTCTTTGGTTGCGATGCCATAAGGCATCTGGATGGTCGCCTGGCGCGAGGACGCGGAGATAATCGGGGCCGGAACGCCATCGACGAGGAAGCGGGCTTCGGCGAGGGTCGTATCCACCTTGCCGTCCGTTACCTTAAACGGCACGGCATCGGAGGAGTTCGCCAGGAAGGTCCCGTTGATCACCGCCCAACTGCCGGGTGCGAGAGGTCCGGTGACACCGCTCGCCGCGTGCGTAACCGAAGTGATCGTCGGAGTGGTTTCCGTAACAATGAGGATCACTCGGATGGACGATGCCGGGATATTGGTATTGTCCGCAGCCCGCACCACGATTTCACCGTTGTAGGATCCTGCGCGGAGTCCGGTGGGATCGACGGAGACGGACAGCGCCATCGGCGTCGTTCCAGTCGAGGGCGTCACTTTCAGCCAGGTTCCGCCGGAGATAGTCGGCGCCGTGACGTTGACGCGCACCGGCAGGCTGGTGGAAAGATTGACCGTCTGCGCAGCCGGCGCCGGATCGAGCGAGCTGACACTGAAGGACAAGCCACTCGGGCTGAAGACGAACTGCGGCTGGTTGACCACGATCATCGAGACCGGAATGATCGTCGCGGTTCCGCCTGTCACAGGCGTGATCACGATCTCGGCCGTATACGAGCCGGGGCTGAGGCCCTGCTGGTTTGCCGTAACGTCAATCGTATTGGGAGCGGTCAAGGCGGCGGGTGTGGCCCGAAGCCATTGCTGTCCGACGTTGCCGCTGGTGTAACGCCATTCGACGCGGACCTGCGCGCCTTCCGGCTGCGTCACGCGCAGCGTCTGGCGGGCGAGGTCCGTCACCGGGAAGAAGCTCTGCACGAGGTTGAAGGTCAGGCTGGTCGGCGTGACGAGCAGAGTGGTGAAGGTCGACGGACGCACTTCCAGGTTGACGGTGATTGCGGCCGGTGCGGAGGCGCCGGGAGACGTCACCTGGATTGTGCCGGTGTAGATGCCGGGCGCGAAATCGCGGAAGTCCTGGACGCCGACGGTGACAAAGGCAGGGGTCGTACCTGCGCTTCCGGAGCGGATCACGAGCCACTGGCGTCCGTTGGCGGTGGTCGCGCTGGCGTTGTAGGAGACCTGTTGGGATCCGCCGTTGAGGAAGACCGACTGATCTACCGGGCTAACCTGGGTTCCGGCCAGGACGCTGAAGTTCAGGGTAGAAGTCGAGAAGGAGATGGGGAACCCGCCGGGTATGGGATTGCCACCGCCTCCGCCGGCTTGCGCGGCGATGTTCAGGACATAAGACGAACTTGCCGAGCGGCCGCAAGGATCGGTCACGCCAAGCGAGAAGGTGAAGGCGCCGGTTTGCGAGGGAGTGCCGTCGATGACCCAGGTGGCGCCTTCCTGTCGTAGGGTCAGGCCTTGCGGCAGCACACCGGATGCGATGCGAAATTGCGGCACCGAGACCAGGCTCGAGCAGGCATTTGCGACCGATACGACCTGACGGTAAGCGATGCCGGCGGTTCCGGCCGGAAACGCCCCAGGCGAAATGACGAGGTCCCCACTCTGGACGACGTTCGACACCTTGAGCGAGAAATCGCGAACGTAGGTTGAACCGGCGGAGTCGAAGACGGCAACCGGGAAGGTAAAGTCGCCGGCGCGAATGGGGGTCCCGGTGAGGCGGCCATCGAGAGACAGAGACAGTCCGTCCGGAACGCCGTAGCCGGCAGACCAACGGTAAGGCGAACGTCCGCCGCTGGCGATGAGCGGAAAATTGTAAACCTGTGCGGTAATCGCGGCGGGCAGGATCGACGGCGTAGTGATGGTCAAGGCGCCAGTGGTTCCGGCAGCGGCTTGCGTCACCAGGAAGGTCTGGCCTCCGACGCTGATACGGCCTTCCCGCGCGAGGCCCGTATTGGTGAGCACGGAATAGGTGATGGTTGCAGAGCCGGATCCGCTGAGCGTGCCGGTGGGCTGCACCCAGGGGACATTGCTCGTCACATTCCAGGCGCAGGTGGCGGAATTGGCGGTGAGACCGAAGAAGTCCTGGCCGCCGGTGGACGGAAACGCCTTGGTGGCGGGCTGCAAGGTGAATGTACAGGGGATGGCGGTCCGGATGTTGAGCGTCATGTCGGGGGTCTGATTGACTTCGCCGACGATGGCGGTGATCGTGTTCTGGCCGGTTACGTTATTGAGCACGAGATCGCAGGTGGCGGTTCCCGTAGCGTCTGTGAGAACCATGCCGTTGTTGCTGCGACAGGATGCGGCCGGAGAAAAAGAAGGATCGCCTGTGGGCTGGATGCGGACACCGACGTTGGGGATCGGGCTCCCGGTTTCAGGTCCCACCTGGACGGCAACGCGTACGACGACGGCGCCGGTGATGGTGGACCCCGCGTCGCCGGAGATGGTGCGTCCGGTTTCCTCGAGCGAGGGCTTTACGAGTTGGACGAGAGGAAGCGCGCCAGCGCCGCCGCCACCGGGAAGGCGGGAAAGCGCGGTGGTGACATAGAAGAGGGCGGATCCGACATTGGAGTCCGCGCGCACGGTGGATTGCTGGATCGAATTGCCGCCCGGGACAGCGGTGGCGAGGAACTTAGCTCGCGCGATGCCGTCGGAATCGGTGGTGTTCGATACATCAACAAGGCTTCCCTGCCCGGAACTGACCGTGAAATTGACGAAAACTCCAGAGAGCGGCCGGCTGAACTGATCGCGGGCCCGAACCTGCATGAACTCCTGGGTTTTGAAATATTCGAGGACGATTTGCCCGTTGCCAGACGCGACTTCCAGCGACTGCGCGAGGAGCGGCAGACCGCAGGATAAGGACAACAAGAGCGGAAACACGGTGCGACGCACTGAGAGCACCACCTTTTTGGCAATTTTAGGACGCGTCGCGGTACCAGCGGGCTACTACGGATTGTAGCACTTTTGTTTCGGAATTCGATCCGTGGATTTACCTGAGTTCCGGTACTACCGCGGCTGCCAGCGCCGCAAGTGCGCCCCCGAGCGCTGCAGGATCGTTTGCCGGCGTGGGGCCGACCGGGGTCACCCGGGCCGACATCACGGTGAGGGTTTCGACCAGAGAAGCGCGGGCGAATTCGCCTCGCGTGGCAGACGTCTGAAAAAGCGCGACCGGTTTGCCGACGAGTTCGCCGCTGCCGACAACCCAGTCCAGGGCGTTCTTGAGGACGCCGGGAACTCCGTGCGCATATTCGGGCGTGGAAAAGATTACGGCATCGGCAGCGCGCAGATGGCGGCGCCATTCGGCAACGGCGGGGTGCGGGGCAGGGTCCTCCGGGGGATCCAGATCGGGATTGAAATGGGGCAGGTCGCCGATGCCTTCGAAGATCGAAACGTCGAGTTCCGGCGGCGCCGCCGCGGCGAGCGCCTGGAGCAGAAGGGAGTTCGACGAGGCAGCCCGAAGGCTACCGGAAACGGCGAGGATCTTCATGTTGGCCTGCTGGTTGAGATGAGGGCCAAACGCTTGAGGATTCGTGGATATCCCCACTGCAAAATACCCTCTGGACGGTAGTTGCCGAAAGCCGGCCGGCATCCGTCAGTACAGGCATAGCAAGGGTGAAGCAAGGGAGGGACCCGGCATGCTGTTACTGCGTGCACAACTCGGAGCCGTGCTGCATGCGGCGGTCGGGTCCCTCCAAAAAGGTGGTTTAACCGGGTTGTTTGTCTGCATTTCGATCGGGATTGTCCTTTGCTTCCTGCGCCTGGGATCCCGAATCCGCCAGCCGAAATAGCTCTCACGACGACGTTACCTGCCGCGGGTTTTCTGAATCTCTACTATCGGGAGGCGCTCGCAGGGAGGTATGTATGACCTTCACGCGGAAGAGCGTTGCAGGCGTCCTGCTTGCCACCTTCGCAGCTGCGGCCACCGCAGCGGGGACCTGGTACTGGCTGCGAAGTCCCGGCAAACCACAATTCACGACAGCACGGGTCACGCGCGGCGACATCGACGCGACGATTGCGGCCACCGGCAACTGCAATGCCGTAGTCACGGTGCAGGTCGGCAGCCAGGTGTCCGGCAACATCAAAACGCTGTACGCGGATTTCAACACACGGGTCAAAAAGGGACAACTCATCGCGCTGATCGATCCGGCGATTTTTCAGGCGCGGGTGAATCAGGCAACCGCGAACCTCGACAGCGCGCGGGCTTCGTTGTTGAATGCGCAGGCCGTGTCCCACAAGATCGAGGCGGACATCCAGAGCGCAAAGTCGTCGGTCGCGAACATGAAGGCGGAGATCGCGCGGGCGAAGGTCACGTCGCGGGATGCAAAGATCAAGCTCGACCGGCGCCTGGACCTGTTCCGGTCGAAGTTGATTCCACAAGAAGATCTCGACACCGCACAGACGACCTATGATTCCGCAGTCGCCGCGGAGCAGGCGGCGGAAGCGCAGTACAACGCGGCTGTGAACAACGAGCATTCGCAGGAAGCGCAGTTTGATGTTTCGAAGGCGCAGATCGAGACGGCGAAGGCGCAGGTCCGGCAGGCGGAGGCGGCTCTGTCACAGGCCCAACTGGACCTGGATCATACGCGCATCGTGGCGCCCGTCGAGGGAACCGTGATTTCGCGGCACATGGACGAGGGGCAGACCGTAGCGGCATCGCTGCAGGCGCCGACGATCTTCGAAATCGCGCAGGATCTGGCGCAGATGCAGGTAGACACCAACGTCGATGAGGCGGACATCGGACGGGTGCAAGCCGGACAGCGCGCGACGTTCACGGTCGATGCATTTCCGGGGATGGTGTTTCAAGCCTCTGTGCAACAGATCCGGCAGGCGCCGATCAATACGCAGAACGTGATTACTTACGACGTCGTGCTCGCGGTTGATAAGAGCGGCATGCGTCTATTTCCAGGCATGACCGCCAACGTGCGGATCCTGACCAGTTCGGTGGCGAAAGCGCTGCTTGTGCCGAATGCCGCGTTCCGGTTCCGGATGCCTGACGCGCCTGCGCCAGATTCGAAGTCGCAGAAGCAGACGCTGCATGTGCTGGACAAGGACGGAAAGGCGCGCGTGATCCGCGTGACGGCCGGCATCAGCAACGGCAGCGTGACGGAGGTCCGCGAGGGCGATCTCAGGGAAGGTGATCTGGTGATCGTCGGAATGGCGGGCAGCGGGGCGGCGGCAACGGGCGGCACCCGGAACCCGACGTCCACCGCGGCGCCCCGGGGTCCCGGCGGGCGAGGTCCGGCGTTTTGAAGAGGAGGAGGTATGTCGAAGACGCCTCTCATCCGTGTCGAGAACATTGTGAAGACATATCGCCTGGGCGAGACGACGGTGCAGGCGCTGCGCGGGGTGACGTTTGCGATGGAGGCCGGCGACTTCGTGGCGATCATGGGTCCATCGGGATCCGGCAAGTCGACCTTCATGAACATCCTGGGATGCCTCGACCGGCCGACATCCGGCGCCTACTGGTTGGATGGGGAAGACGTGAGCGGGCTGGATCGCGACCGCCTGGCGGAGATCCGCAATCGTAAGGTTGGGTTCGTTTTTCAGAACTACCAGTTGCTGGCGCGGACCAGCGCGATCGAGAACGTGGAACTGCCGCTGCTGTACAGCGAGATCCCGGAAGGCGAGCATCGCCGGCGGGCCGCGGATGCGCTGGCGGCCGTAGGCATGGCAGGCAGGGAGCATCATCATCCGAACCAGTTGTCGGGCGGACAACAGCAGCGGGTGGCGATCGCTCGCGCGCTGGTGACGAGCCCGAAGATCCTGATGGCGGACGAGCCGACCGGGGCGTTGGATTCGCGGACGAGCATCGAGATCATGGCGATCCTGCAGCGGCTGAACCGGGTGCAAGGGATCACTGTCGTGGTGGTGACGCATGAGCGCGACATCGCCGAGTACGCCAAGCGCGTTGTGCTCTTTCGCGACGGACTGGTGATCAGCGATCAACCGGTCACGAAGCCTCGAAATGCGGAACTGGAGGCAGCGGCATGAAACTCATTCTGTCGAGTATCCGAATTGCGTTTCGCGCGCTGCGCGTCAACAAGATGCGGTCGGCGCTGACCATGCTGGGCGTGATCATCGGCGTCGGCGCGGTGATCGCGATGGTGGCCGTCGGATCCGGCGCGACGGAGCGGATCGAGCAGCAGATCGCGAGCATCGGCAGCAATGTGATCATCGTGCTGCCCGGCAGCATGACGACCTCCGGGATCCGGCTGGGGAGCGGCATCGCCGCCACTCTGACGGAAGACGACGCCCGCGCTCTGATGCAGGAATGTCCGGCGCTTGCCGCCGCTGCCCCGACCAGCCGCGGCGGCGCACAGGTGGTGTTCGGCAACAACAACTGGGCGACTTCGATCCAGGGAACAACTCCTGAGTACTTGGCGATCCGAGATCTGGGAGTCGAGGCGGGACGTGCGTTTTCCCAGCAGGACGTGGACGGCGCAACTAAGGTCGCGCTGCTGGGCAAGACGGTGACGGACAATCTGTTTGGACCGGGCGTGGATCCAACCGGACAGGTGATCCGCATCAAGAAGGTTCCTTTCACAGTGATCGGGACGCTCGCCCCCAAAGGACAGTCGCCGACCGGACAGGATCAGGATGATCTGATCCTCATGCCGATATCGACCGCAAAGAAGAAGGTGCTGGGCGCAAGGCAGTCGAGCGCGGGATCGGTGGGGGCGATCATGCTGCAGGCGCGGGGTCCCGCCTTGATCTCGCAGGCAGAAGAGGAGACAAAGCAACTCTTGCGGCAACGCCATCGTCTGCAACCGGCGCAGGAGGACGACTTCACTGTACGAAATTTGTCGGAGGTCTTCCAGGCGCAGGAAACTTCGGCGCAGGTGATGGCGTTCCTGCTGGCTTCGATCGCATCTGTGTCTCTAATCGTGGGCGGCATCGGGATCATGAACATCATGCTGGTCTCGGTGACGGAGCGGACGCGTGAAATCGGACTGCGGCAGGCCGTCGGAGCCAAGACGAAGAACATCCTGACGCAGTTTCTGGTGGAAGCCATCAGCCTGTCGACGCTCGGCGGGCTGGTGGGGATCGCGGCCGGGATCCTGACGTCGATGCTGATTGCGAAGTTCGCGGGCTGGACGGTGCGGATCGGCGCGGGTCCCGTAGCAGTGGCGTTTCTGTTTTCCGCGCTGGTTGGCGTGTTTTTCGGCTTCTATCCTGCGCGCAAGGCCGCCTATCTGGATCCGATCGAGGCTTTGCGCCACGAATAGAGAGCGGAAAATACCCTTCCGGCAGTAGTTTCCCAGGACATCGCCGCAGCCGTCTCAACCCACATGAACCGGCTGCGAACTCAACTTGAGCCGGTGTTCCACGACGTGGTCACGTGGCTCTACACCGGTGGGCTTGTGGCGCTGATGATTGCGATCGCGATTGGCCTCACGTTGTGCCTCCTGCGATCTGTCGTACAAAGACTCCGGCGTCCCCCATACAGGGGCAATATTTAGACGATCCAGAGGCTTTACGCCGCGAATCGAAGGTCCTTTACTGGAAGTATGGGGATCCGATTTCTGCTGTTCACCCTCGTTTGCGCCGCGCAAACGCAGACACAACCGGCGGCCAAGTCGCCGATCGATGAATTCAGCGACAGCGTGGAAAAGCTGGCTCGAATGGTGAATCCGGCTGTGCTCGAGATTGTGTCGGAAAGCTATGGATCGGCGGAGGGCGACAGCGGAGGCAACGCGAGCGTTGTCACCCGTCAGAAGGCGCTCGGAACCGGAGTCTTCCTGACTGCCGATGGGGACATGATCACGAACGCGCATGTCGTCGCTGGAGCGCGCAAGGTGCGGGTCCGCATGCACGACACGCCGCGCAATCGCGGCAAACTGATCGACGTCGAGATCGTAGGCGTGGACCGGGACACAGACCTCGCGTTGCTGAAGGCCCCGGGGACCGCATGGCCGCATCTGCGCCTGGGTGATTCGCTGGCGCTGCGGCAGGGACAGGTGGTGTTTGCAATCGGCAATCCACGCGGTCTCGAAAACTCGATCAGCATGGGCGTGGTGAGCGCGGCGGCGCGGCAGATCAGTCCGGATGCGGCGCAGGTGTTCATCCAGACGGACGCGCCGATCAACCCCGGCAATAGCGGAGGTCCGCTGATCAACTCGCGCGGCGAAGTGGTCGGGATCAACACCTTCATCCTGTCGCAATCCGGCGGGAGCGAGGGGCTGGGCTTCGCGATTCCGAGCAATCTGGTTCGCGACGTCTACGCGCAGTTAAAGAAGTATGGGAGAGTGCGGCGCGGCGAACTGGGCGTGATCGTGCGATCCGTGACTCCGACGCTGGCGGCTGCACTGGGGCTGCCTCGCGAGGATGGCGTGCTGATTCAGGACGTCGTGCCGGGAAAGGGCGCCGCGAGCGCGGGCGTCAAACCGGACGATATCGTGATCCGCATCGAAGGGCGCACGGTACGCAACGTGCGGCAGTTTTCGAATAGCCTGTTCCGGTCGCATCTGGGCGGGATGCTGAAGCTCGACATTGTGCGGGCCGGGGAGATCGTGCAGGTGCAGGTTCCGTTCCAGGAGCACGTGGATCCGGCTGAGATCCTGGCGGAACAGATGCGGGATCGCGCAACGCCGGTTCCGGCGCTGGGGATCCTGGCCGTTCCTCTGGATGCGGACACCGCAAAGGTGACCGGCGAACCGCGCTATCACTTCGGGGTCGTGGTGGTGGCGGGGCTGCAGACCTCCAATGGATTTCAGGAACCGCTGCAGGCGGGGGATATCGTGTACGGCGTGAACGGGAAGATCGCCAACGACCTCAGCGCCTTGCGCGATCTGCTTGCCGCCTCGCGGGAGACGGATCCGCTGGTCGTGCAAGTGCAGCGCGAGGGGATGCTGCGCTATCTCGTGCTGCGCGGCGAGTGACGTCTACTCTTTGCGTCCGCGCAATCTACCCTGCCGGCTGTAGACGCGTTTTGTAGTGTTCGCTCGTCATCTCTTATAGAAACGGCGGGCCTGTGGCACACGGGTCCGCACGGGCCGAATCGAAAGCGAGAAGAGAGAGAAGAGAGAGATGACGAGTAGACCACAAAACATGGAAAACACGATTACCGTGCGCGAACATCATGGCGTCACCATCCTGGATGCGCAGGGGCGCCTGACATTGGGCCGGGGAACTCGCATGATCCGCGACGCGATCGAGTCGCTGATGTGGGAAGGACAACAGCGGCGCGTCGTACTGAATCTCGAGAAGGTGACTTACATCGACAGCGCGACGGTGGGCGAACTGATCGCCGCGCTGCGGGACGTCGAAGCAGCGGGCGGCCAGTTGAAGTTGGCGAACGTCGGATCGAGGGTCCTCGACATTCTGGTGGTCGCGAAGCTGCATCTGGTCTTCGAGGTTTATGAGGACGAAGTTGCGGCGGTGCGGAGCTTCATGAAGCGCGGCGTGGTGCAAATCCGCAGGGAGTGGCTGCCGCCTTCGGAAGCCTACGTGGGATGACATACGCCGGCTTTCCCCCATCACAGAATCGTAAGAACGAACTTTGAACTCCTGCCTAACCTCCCAGAGCCCGTCCGAGGCTGCATCCTCAGACGGGCTCATTTTTTGTTTTGCTTTGTTAAAGATGCAAACATGAAGATCCCTCCATGAAGCGCCAAAAGATCCCCGGTGGACGGTAGAAGCCATCCAGGGGGACCAAGCGTCTCAACGAGTGAACGGACTGAAGGAAAGTCCACTGAGCGATCTACCAAAGGAGAGACAAGACTATGAAGATCCAGAAGAGAGCAATGGCCGTACTGGCGGCGGCAGCGGCGTTCGGCAGCAGCGCGTTCGCAGGGCATCACGCGAGCGTGGCTCAAGCAGCGCCACTCGTGATGTTGCAGGACATGCAGGAGCAGGCGCGAACGGCATCCGACGACGCCACCACCTTGCTGCGCATGATTCGGGAAGGGAGGGTCAGCGACCAGGCTCAGTTGTGGAAGATCGATTCGCTCAAGGCGGATGTCAATCAGATGGGCAAAGAGATCGCCGCGCTCGAAGCCAGGCGGGATTCGCTGAGCGGATGGGAGCGCGACGCGGCGGACCGGGTTCTACCATTGGTCCAGCAGGCGGCCGCGAATACGTCCAGGGTTATCGCGTACTTCAACCAGAACCGGACCCATCTCTGGACTCCGGAATACAGCGCCATGGCTGCGAACATTCGCGATGAGTCCGCGAATATCGAACGGACGCTCCACGACTACCTGAAATACGAGCACCTGGTGGGTGAAGAACAGTCGATCCGCGCCCACCTTGGCGAACCGGCCGTGGCGAGCCACGGCGCTGAATAAAACGATGACAGAATTCCCACTTAGCCCCAAACGGCCGGCGCGCGAGGAGGAGGTTTCGATATCCATCGATATCGAGCGTCCCCTTGCGGCCGGCCGCCGCATTTTATGGACCGGATTCGCGAGCATCCTGGCGTTGATGGCCGTCATCGGCGTGGATGTGGCGCACTCGCTGCAGACGGCGGCGGAAAAAAATACGGCCCTGATGAAGTCGTTTCGCGAACGGGATCAGATTCTGGATGAGTTGCGGAACGCCGTGATCCGGTCGGGGTCGACGATCCGCGATTACCTGTCTGAGACCGATGAACAGCGCGGCGCGACGTTGCGCGCGGAACTCGAAAGTACGCGAGGCCGGACTTCGGAACTGATCGAGATCTACGACCAGCAGGAAGGGCTTGTCGACGAGGAACAAGCACGGGCGTTCGAAGATTTGAAGGCGGGTGTTAGCGCTTATTGGAAATCGCTGGAACCGGTGCTGCGTTGGAATGCCACGACACGGCGAATGAAGGGCGCGTCGTACCGGCAGGATGCGATTGGTCCGCTACGGGCAGAGGTGCTGCAACTGTCGCTGGCGATCACCCGGATCAACGAGAGGCAGTTGGATGCAGGCGAGCAGGCGATTCAGGCGGAGTATTCGAGTTTGCGTACACGGTTGATCGTGGCGTCCGGACTGGCGCTGGCGATCGGATGCGCGCTGGCGGTGTTCGCGACACGCCGCAATCAGCGCCTGGAACGTGCGGCGGAGGCGCAGTATCGCACGGTCGAGCAGGCACGGCGGGAACTGCGAGAACTGGCCGAGCGTTTGGATACGGCGCAGGAAGAGGAGCGCAAACGGCTGGCGCGCGAGTTGCACGATGAGGTCGGACAGTCGATGTCCGCGCTGCTGGTGGAGCTGGGACGGCTGGAGGCGATTCTGCCGGCATCCAGCGATCCGGGGCTGAAGGAACGGGCCAAGTCCGTCCGGGCGCAGGCGGAGGCAAGCGTGCGATCGGTGCGGGACATGGCGTTGTTGCTGCGTCCTTCGATGCTCGACGATTTGGGACTGGTGGCGGCGCTGAAGTGGCAGGGTCGAGAAGTGGCCCGCCGGACGGGATTGCGGGTGCGCGTGGAGGCGGAGGATACCGGCGACCAACTGCCGGATTCGCATCGCACGTGCGTGTATCGGGTAGTGCAGGAGGCGCTGCAGAATTGCGCCAAACATGCGCGGGCGCAGGTGGCGAAGGTGACGCTGCGGCAGGTGTCCGACATGCTGGAGGTCGCGGTGTCGGATGACGGCGCTGGGTTCGACCCGGCGACGGAGAAGGGGTTGGGCTTGTTGGGCATGGAGGAGCGCGTACGGCGATTGAAAGGATCGTTTCACCTGGAGTCCTCGCCCGGGAAAGGGACCGCGGTGCTGGTGCGCTTGCCGGTGCCCGTAGACAGATTGGAGATTGTGTCCTCATG
The DNA here is from genome assembly GCA_964627455.1 of uncultured Solibacteraceae bacterium. Lineage (GTDB taxonomy): Bacteria > Acidobacteriota > Terriglobia > Bryobacterales > Bryobacteraceae > F-183. Next base: position 56,105 of record CAZVKC010000007.1, read on the forward strand.
ATTCGTATCTTGTTGGCCGATGATCATGCCGTGTTGCGCAGCGGATTGCGCGCGCTTCTGGAGCGGCACGAAGATATCGCCGTAGTGGGGGAAGCGACCGACGGTCGCGAACTCGTGCAGATGGCGGTGAAGCTGGAACCCGATGTCGTGATCACCGACATCGGCATGCCGAACCTGAATGGGACAGAGGCGACGGCGCAGATCACAGCGAAGCATCCGAACGTGAAGGTGATCATGCTGAGCATGCATTCGGATGAATCGTACGTGCTGCGCGCCTTGAAGGCCGGGGCTCGCGGGTATCTGCTGAAGGAGTCCTCGTCGGAGGCGGATCTGATTACGGCGCTGCGCGCGGTGCATAGCGGCAAGGCGTACTTCAGTCCGGCGATCAGCGCGCTGCTGGTGGAGGATTATGTGCGGCAGTTGCGCGACAAGGACGCGGTGGACAGTTACGAATTGTTGTCGCCCCGCGAGCGGGAGATCCTGCAGTTGATCGCCGAAGGGAAAAGCAACAAGGACATCGCGAATCTGCTGAATCTGAGTTTGTATACGGTGGAGACACATCGCGGGAACATCCTGCAGAAGTTGAATCTGCATAGTGTGCCGGAGTTGATCCTGTATGCAGTGCGGAAGGGCGTGATCTGCTGATGACGTTTCGGGATGTCGAGTCCATCGGGCGTGCGCTCGCGGATGTGGAATCGACAACGACGTGGGGCAAGCCCTCGTTGAAGGTCCGCGGGAAGATGTTCGTGTGCCTGTCGGCGCATAAGTCCGCGGAGCCGGATACGCTGGTCGTGCGGATGGAGATCGACGAGCGGGATGCGTTGATCGCGGATGCTCCCGACGTTTACTACTTGACTGACCATTACCGGGATCATCCGTACGTACTGGTGCGGCTGTCTCGGGTCAGCGGGGATGCGCTGCGGGAACTGGTGATGGGCGCATACCGGTTCGTTCGCGGGGAGATGTCGAAGAAGAGGAAGGCCGATGGTAGATTTGGATTATGAGCCGCGTCGAAGAGATCGAAGCTGCAATTCGGGATTTGCCGCCGGACGAGTTCCGGCGAATCTCCCAATGTGTTCACGAGATCGAGCAAGCACAGTGGGATCAGCAAATGGATCTCGACTCCGCCGCAGGCAAACTGGATCATTTATTTGAAGAAGCCGAAGCAGAGTTCAACACCGGCTCCCGACGGCTATGGCCGAAAAGGCAGTGAATTCCTACGCCAGCACCCGTTTCTGGAGTCTGTTTGACACACTTCCTTCCGAGATCCAGGATCTCGCAGTTAAGAACTACGAACTTTGGCTCCGGGATCCCCATCATCCATCACTCCGATTCCGACGCCTGCAAGGCAGCCGAGATCGGTTCACTGTTCGAATAGGCGACCACTATCGCGCAATTGGTCGGATGATCAACTCCGACTCCATGCTCTGGGTCTGGATCGGAACCCACGCAGAATATGATCGACTGACAGGATCTAGCGGACACCTCTGAAAGAGGCGACCATGGACTTGACCAAGGCGTCGCCGCGGGTTTTCTCTGTGGCTGGGTATTCGAAGCGGATCGTCTTGAAGGTGTCCGCGGACAGAATGGTCTTTTCGT
>CAZVKC010000007.1:57803-67845 GCA_964627455.1 uncultured Solibacteraceae bacterium
GTCCTTGGGAACGATGATCGGCACGAGGCCGTTCTTGAGCGCGTTCTGACGGAAGATATCCGCGAACGAAGTCGAGATCAGCGCGCGGAAACCGTACTGCGTCAGCGCCCAGGGGGCGTGCTCACGCGAGGATCCGCAACCGAAGTTATCGCCGGCGAGCAGCACCTGCTTGGACTTCGATGCCGCCTGATTGAGAATGAATTCCGGCTTCTCGGATCCATCGGCGTTATAGCGCCAGTCGTAGAACAACTGGTCGCCGAGGCCGTCCTTGGAAATCGTCTTCAAAAAGCGCGCGGGGATGATCTGGTCGGTGTCGACATTGTCGACGCCCATGGAAACGAACTTTCCTTCGAGTGTCGTGAACTTGGCCATGGCTTCTTACAGACTCCTCACGTCGGTCACTTTGCCGGTCACTGCCGAGGCGGCGGCAGTCAGCGGGCTGGCGAGGAAGGTGCGTCCGCCCTTACCCTGCCGGCCTTCGAAATTGCGGTTCGAAGTCGAAACGCTGTATTCACCGGGGCTCAACTGATCGCCATTCATCGCGATGCACATCGAGCAACCGGCTTCGCGCCAGTCGGCGCCGGCTTCCTTGAAGATCTTGTCCAGACCTTCGGATTCGGCCTGGCGCTTGATGATCTGCGAACCGGGAACCACCATCATGCGAACGCCCGGCGCGACCTTGCGGCCCTTGAGGACCGACGCGGCGGCGCGGAGATCGGACATGCGGGAGTTGGTGCAGCTTCCGACGAAAACCACGTTCACCGGCTGGCCGGCGAGCGGCTTGCCGGGTTCGAGATTCATGTACTGCAGCGCCTTGGCGAGCGAGTCGCGTTCCAGCGGATCCGACACGGACGACGGATCGGGGATCGCGCCGCTGATCGGCATGCCCATCCCCGGGTTGGTGCCGAACGTGATCATCGGCTCGAGCGTGTTGGCGTCGATGGTGATCGACTTGTCGTAGGTCGCGCCGGGATCGGTCGGGAGTTGCTTCCAGCGGGCGACGGCGGCATCCCAATCGGCGCCTTTCGGCGAGTAGGTGCGTCCGGCGAGGAACTCGTAGGTCGTGTCGTCGGGAGCAATGAGTCCGGCGCGCGCGCCGCCTTCGATCGCCATGTTGCAGACCGTCATGCGCTCTTCCATGCTTAGCGAGCGGATGGCCGATCCGGTGAATTCGAAGACGCAGCCGGTGCCGCCACCGATGCCGATTCTGGCGATGAGCGCGAGGATGATGTCCTTGGCGGATACGCCCGGCTTCAGCACGCCGTCGACGCGTACTTCATACGTCAATGAACGCGCCTGCAGCAGGCACTGCGTTGCGAGGACGTGTTCCACCTGGCTGGTGCCGATGCCGAACGCGAGTGCGCCGAACGCGCCGTGCGTCGCGGTGTGCGAGTCGCCGCACACGACAGTCATGCCGGGCTGGGTGAGGCCATGCTCGGGTCCGATGACGTGGACGATGCCCTGCTTTTCGTGCTTGTAGCCAAAGTGCGGGATGCCGAACTCGGTGCAGTTCTTCTCGAACTGATTGATCTGCGCTTCGGCGACCTTGTCAACGATCGGCAGAGAGAACGAATGCGTGGGGCTCGAGTGATCGACCGTGCCGAAGGTGAGATCCGGCCGGCGGACCTTGAGGCCACGGGCGCGCAAGCCACTGAAGGCCTGCGGCGACGTCACTTCATGAACGAGGTGGAGATCGATGTAGATCAGCGGAGGTGCGCCGGGAGTTTCGGCGACCAGATGCTGGTCCCAGATCTTTTCGATGATCGTGCGTGGTTTCGACATGGATTCCTAGATCGCCTCACAGACGGCGTTGCCGACTTCTTCGGTAGTTGCGGGCTTGCCCTTGGGACGCAGGTCGGCGGTCACGCGGCCGCTGTCGAGGACCTTCTCGACCGCGTCATAAACAGCCTTGGCTTCCTTGGGCAGATTGAAGCTGTATTCGAGCATCGCGGCAACCGAACCGATGGCGGCCATCGGGTTCGCCTTGTTCTGGCCGGCGATGTCCGGCGCGGATCCGTGCACGGGCTCGTACAAACCCTTGTCATCGCCGAGCGACGCGGAAGGCAGCATGCCGATGGATCCGGCAAGAACGGCGCCTTCATCGCTGAGGATGTCGCCGAACATATTCTCGAGCAGCACGACGTCGAAGCGCTTGGGAGAGAGAATCAACTGCATGGCGCAGTTGTCGACAAGGATGTGCTCGAGTTCGCAATCCGGGAACTCGGGGGCGACTTCGTTGACCACACGGCGCCAGAGCTGCGAGGTTTCGAGGACATTCGACTTGTCGACGCTCGCGACCTTCTTGCGGCGGCCACGGGCGAGTTTGAACGCCATGCGGGTAACGCGCGCGATTTCCTTGCGCGTGTACGTCATGGTGTTGGTGCCGCGTTCTTCTTCGCCTTCACCTTCGATGCCGCGCGGCGTGCCGTAGTAAATGCCGCCGGTGAGTTCGCGGAGGATGATCATGTCGACGCCGTCGATCAGGTGGTTCTTGAGCGGCGAGGAATCGAGCAGCGACTTGTAGGAACGGACAGGACGCAGGTTGCCGTATACGCCGAGCAACTTGCGCAACGCGAGCAGGCCGCGTTCCGGACGCTTTTCCGGCGGCCAGTTGTCGAATTCGGGGAGACCGAAGGCGCCCATCAGCGTCGCGTCGGCCTTGAGTGCGAGATCCGCGGTTTCCTGCGGAAGGGGCGTCCCGGTCTTGTGAATGGCAATACCGCCCATCAGACCTTCGGTGAGGTTCAGCGTATGGCCGAACTTCTTCGACACCGTCTCGAGCACACGTACGGCTTCGCGGGTGACTTCGACACCGATGCCGTCACCAGGCAGGATCAGAATGTTCAGATTCATTTGTAAACTTCGTGGTTGCGATTACTGGTTGGTCGTCGTTGCATCCACCGCGGCGTTGACTTCCGCGATGATCTCGAGAATTTCATGGTTCATGACGCCCTTCTTGTGGTCGGCAAGATGCGTGAACTTCTCGTAAACCTGCTGCAACTCTTCCTTCGAAAGCTGGAACCCGAGATCCTCACAGCGCTTGTGCAGCGCGTGGCGGCCGCTGTGCTTGCCCAGCACCAGCTTGCCTTCCGGCACGCCGACGCTCTTGGGGTCGATGATCTCGTAGGTGGACTTGTTCTTGAGGTAGCCATCCTGGTGGATGCCTGCCTCATGGGCAAAGGCGTTGGCGCCGACGATCGCTTTGTTGGGCTGAGGTCCAAAGCTGATGATGGACGACAGGAACTGGCTCGCCTCGAAAATGTTCTCGGTAACGATGCGCGTTTCGTACGGCAGTTGGTCGTTGCGGACCTTGAAGGCCATCACGACTTCTTCGAGCGAGCAGTTGCCCGCGCGTTCGCCGATGCCGTTGATGGTGCATTCGATCTGGCGCGCGCCGGCTTCGACTGCGGCGATGGAATTGGCGACGGCAAGGCCGAGGTCGTCGTGGCAGTGTACGCTAACGATCGCGGTGTCGCCGAGGGCCTTGACGATGCGGCCGATCAGTTTCGCGTATTCGGCCGGGACGCTATAACCGGTGGTGTCCGGAAGATTCACGGTGCGGGCGCCGGCTGCGACGACGGCGCGCGAAATCTCTTCGAGATAAGCGGGGTCCGTGCGGGAGGCGTCTTCGGCCGAGAACTCGACGTCGTCCGCATACTGCCGGGCGAGAGTCACGGCGTTGACGGCGTCTTCGAGCACCTGCTGGCGCGTCTTCTTGAGCTTGAACTCGAGGTGGATATCGCTCGTGGCGATGAAGGTGTGGATCCTGGGACGCTTGGCGTGCTTCAAGGCCTGCGCGGCTCGCTCCACGTCCAACTTATTGGACCGGGCAAGGGCTGCGACCTGCATCCAGGGGAACTGCCGGCTGACGGCGTCCACGGCTTCGAAGTCGCCTTCCGAGGCGATGGGGAAGCCGGCTTCCATGATGTCGACGCCAAGGTCGGCGAGCTTCGCCGCCATCGCGAGCTTCTCGGGGACTGTCATGCTGCATCCCGGGCTCTGTTCTCCGTCTCTCAGCGTCGTATCAAAGATGTAAACGCGATTGCTCATGGTGATGATAGACCTCTCGCTGCGTTGATGCGTGGATAGGGCCGTGCCGGTTAGCTAGCCCATATTGAGATATTATCATCCGGCCACTTTCGATTTGGCAAATTTATAATCTTTATCGCGCTACTCGTAACGGAGAGCCGTGATCGGGTCGATGGCTGCGGCTCGGCGGGCGGGGATCCAGGCGGCGGCAATCACGATTCCGGCGAGGATCGCGGCGGCCGCGACAAGACTCATGTAATCAAAGCCTTGCGCGCGGAAGAGATACGACGTGAGAAGGCGGTAAGCGATCGAGCAGAGCGGGATTCCGGCGGCGAGTCCGGCAAATGCGACCCAGCCCGTTTCCGCGAGGATCAGGCGCCGGATGGACGCGCGATCGGCGCCGAAGGCCACGCGGATGCCGATTTCGCTGGTGCGGCGCGTGACGCCGAATGCGGTGACGCCGTAGATACCAATGGCCGCAAGCGTCAGGGCGAGGATCGCGAAAATGGTGCAGAGGCGGGCCAGCAGGCGCTGTTGCGAGATCCACCCGGCGAGTTGTTCATTGGTGGTTTTGGGTCCCTTCACGATCAGCAGCGGGTCGATGCCGGCGAGCGCCTGACGGATCGCGGGGGCGACGGCTGCAGGGTCCGCGCCGGCCTGCGTGCGGACTTCCAGGGATCCAAGCGGGGCGGGCATCTGCGCGAACGGCACGAAGATCATCGGGATGTGTTCTCGATTGATCGAGATGTACACGGCGTCGCGCACCACGCCGACAATCGTCGCTTGTTTGGACCGCAGGATCTCGGATTCCACCACGTGGCCGACGGCGCGTTCGCCGGGCAGAAACTTATCGATGAAAGTCTGGTTGACGAGGACGACCGGAGGTCCCGCGGCGTTGTCGGTTTCGGCGAGGTGGCGTCCGTCGGTTAGCGCGAAGCCGATGTTGCGGGTGAAGGTGTGCGTCGCGAGAATCAGGTTCGACGTGGGGCGCATGCTGGGATCCGGCGTTTTGCCCACGACCTGGACACGGGCTCCCCAGGCGCAGTCAGTGAGGAGTCCACAGGCGGAGAGGCTTGCGGAGGCAACACCGGGGATCGAGCGGACGGTCTCGAGTACACGGTCGTGGAAGGCGCGCTGGGCTTCGGGCGTTTTGAGGCCGATTCCGGAGCCGTTGAGATCGGTGAGGAGCAGATTCTGGCGTTCGAAGCCGAGGTCGAACGAATAGATCCGGCGGAGGTTTTGCAGCAGCATCGTCGACGCGGCGGCGAGGGTCAGCGAGAGGGCGACTTGCGAAGCGATGAGTACGCGGCTGGAGCGGCGGCGGCGGCTGTTGGCGGTCGCGGTCTTGGTGGACGACTTCAGTGACTCGTTGATATCGACGCGCGTGGCTCGCAGTGCAGGGCTGATGGATGTGAGAACGCCGGCGAACGTCGCGAGGAGGATCGCGGCGAGGAGTACGGGCAGATCGAGTTCGAGGGTTTCGCCGTTCAGCAGGAATGGCGAGAGCAGGCGCAACGTTGCGGCGGCAATGGCGTAGGCGGGGATCGCGCCGGCGAGCGAAAGTACGACGCCTTCTATGAGCAGTTGACGGATCAGGCGGCCGCGATGGGAACCCATGGCGAGGCGTACGGCGATTTCGCGCTGCCGAGCCCAGCCGCGTACATAGAGCAGGTTCGCGAGGTTGAAGCAAGCGATGGCGAGGACTAGTACGACAGCGCCTTGCAGAAGCATGAGGGGCTTGCTGTAGCGATCGCGCAATTGCGCCATGCCGGCGGATCCCGGGAGGACACTCACCTTGAGCGTGGGATCCGGTTTGTGCGGGCGGCTGAGCGCGGCATCGTTGAGTTCCATCACGCGGGGGAAGACGGTTTTCACGTGGGCATCGGCCTGTTGGATCGTGACGCCGGGAGCGAGGCGCGCCATCGGCTGGAGCGTGAAGAATCGGCGGTCGTTCCACAGCGCCTCGTTGGTGGGCATGACGGCGGACATCTGCGGCAGCGGGACCCAGACAGCGGCGCGCTGATTGGGCTGTTCGCCGTGGAATGAAGGCGCGGTGACGCCGATGATCTGGAACATTTGTTTGCCGATTTGCAGCGGCTTGCCGAGGACGGAGGCATCGCGCTGGAAGTCGCGATCCCAGACGTCGAAGTGGATCAGCGCGAGGGGTTGGTGTTGTTCGGCGGGCTCGTAGGCGCGGCCTAGCGCGAGATCCGGCGCGAGGCCTGCGAAGTATTCCGGGGTGGTGAAGGAGACGCGCAGCGGCCCGAGGTCGCGTTCGACGCTGCGTACACGAACTTCGCTGACCGTCGACGCGAAGATCGACGAGAAGACGTTCTGCTGCAGGCGCGCGAAATCCTCGAGCACGGGATACGACCATTCGCCGTAACCGGCTTCGATGCGGACCAGTTGCTGCGGGTCGCGAACCGGAAGCTGCTTCAGCAGGATTTCGCGGATGGAACTGAAGACGGCCGCGTTGACGCCGATGCCGAGAGCAAGTGAGAGGATCGCAGTGAGAGCGAAGGCCGGTGAATGGGCAAGCGTGCGGACCGCATAGGCGAGGTCCTGCCGGATGCCGTCGAGGAAGGCGAGCGGATGCACATCGCGCACGTCGTCCCTGATCGCGGCGATGGAACCGAGAGAGGCGCGGGCTTCGCGGGCGGCTTCCTGCGGATCCATGCCTTTGGCGATGTTCAGCCGCGTCTGCTCTTCGATGTGAAACTGGAGTTCGTCGTCGAGTCGCATGTTGGTTCTAGGCCTCGTCCAGGATGAGTCCGACAGCGAGAGAGAAGCGTCGCCAGTTTTCGGTTTCAGCCTCGAGATGTTGCCGGCCTTTGCGGGTCAAAGAATAGAACTTGGCTTTGCGATTGTTGTCGGAGGCGCCCCATTCGGATGCGATCCAGCCTTTGTGTTCGAGGCGGTAGAGCGCGGGATACAAGGATCCCTGCTGGACGGTGAGGATGTCTTTGGACACCTGCTGAATGCGCTGCGAGATCCCAAAGCCGTGCATGGGTTCGAGGGCGAGTGTTTTGAGGATCAGCAGATCGAGGGTTCCCTGCAGGAGGGCGGTTTGGTCTTTTTCGCGAGGGGGCACAGACTTCTCCTAGACGTTCTACAGGAAGGTTACGGCGCCTTCCTGTAGAATGTCAAGGGGAAGCGTCTAGCGGGCGGGGTAGGTCTTCGAATACTTGTTGCGGGCGTTGTATACGGTGAAGGATCCGTCGGCGTTGGCCGAGAGCTTGATGTAGTTGCCCTGGTCGTCGCCGCCTTCACCGAGGTTCGCGATGAACATGTCGGGAACGTTGGTTTCCTTGCCCCCGGCGACAGCGAAGTGGACCTGCCACATGTCTTCGAGTCCGGAAACGGCCTTGATCACCTTCCAGGCTTCGGGCATGCCTCCTTTGCGCGAACCGTTGTTCATGATCGCGACGCGGGGCTTCAAGGCGTTCACGATCGGCGGCGCGTTCGACGCGGCGAGTCCGTGGTGCGTGGTGAGGTAGACGTCAACCGTGCCAAGCCGGTTATTCGGGCAAACGAGTTCCAGTTCCTTGTTCCAGGTGAGGTCGCCGAGGTCGATCATTTTGAATTTGCCGTAGCCGATGATCATGCCGACCGAACGGGCGTTGTCGCTGGGATCTTCCTTGTCCTTCTTGACGCCTTCGCAGAAGCTGTTGGCGGGCCCGGAATCGTTGATGTGGTCGCCGTTGGCGGCGACGACTTTAATGTCGAGTCCCTTGACCGGGATCGTGTCGCCGGGCTTCACCACGCGATGTTCCGACTTCGCCAGCGCATCCTGGTAGATCTGCGCAAGTTCACGGGCTTGGGCGGAGGTTTCGACCGAGGGCCCCTTGTCGATGAACATCCCGACCGGGATGCGCTCGGCGAGTTGCCTGGCGCCTCCAACGTGATCGGCGTGGTGATGCGAGATCACGACGTAATCGATCTTCTTGACCTTGGCGTGTTTGGCGGCTGCGATGATGCGGTTGGCGTCACGCGCGTTGAAACCCGGCCATCCCGTGTCAACAAGCATCGACTGGCCGGAGGGGGAAACGAAGAGAGTCGCCTGGCCGCCCTCGACATCGATGAAGTAGACATCGAGGGTTTTGGCGGCGAACAACGATATGGAAAGAGCAGCGAAGAGGAGAGCGAGTCGCATCAACGGCGATGCTATCACGCGGCGGAAGCGGCGCGATACCAGGCGAGCGTGCGGCGAAGTCCTTCTTCGAAGCTGAACTGCGGGGCGTGTCCGAGGTCGCGGACGGCGGCGATGGTGCAGGCCTGGGAGTCGCGAACATCACCCTCACGCGTCGGGCCGTAAATCGGGTCGATCTTTACGCCTTCGATTTCCTGCAGCAGGTTCCAGATCAGGTTGAGCGAAAAGCGATCGCCATTACCGGCATTGTAGGTCTTGCCCACAGCATGCGAACCCGCCCTGGAAGCCTTCACGAGCAGATTACAGACGTCCTCGACGTACGTGAAATCGCGAGTCTGTTCCCCGTCGCCATGAATCGTGGGCTGTGTGCGTGCGAGCAGATGCTTCATGAACAGCGACAGCACACCTGAATACGGGCTCGAGGGGTCCTGTCGTGGACCGAAGACATTGAAGAAGCGCAACGCCACCGTCTCGAGATTGAAGCAGGACGAAAACACGCTGCAATAGTATTCGCCCATCAGCTTCTGCGCGGCGTAAGGCGACTTGGGATTCGGCTGCATTGTCTCGACCTTCGGCAGCGTGGGCGTATCGCCATATGCGGACGACGACGCGGCGTACACAACACGACGCACACCGTTGGCCTGCGCTGCGCGCAGCACATTGAACGTACCGTTGATGTTCGCTTCGTGCGAAGGAACCGGATCCTGAATCGAACGCGGAACCGAGGGGATCGCCGCGAGGTGAAAAACGGTATCTGCGCCTTTCAGCGCGTTGGTGAGATCCGGATATGCGCAGATGTCCACCCGGTGAAACTCGATCCGCGAACGAACTTCGTCGAGATTTTCGAGATGGCCGGTCAGAAGGTTGTCGATGACGGCGACCTCGCAGTCGCCTTCCGACAAGAGAGTGCGCACCAGGCAGGAGCCAATGAATCCGGCCCCGCCCGTGACTACGTGACGTTTCATGAAATCTTTTGGATCTCCGATTCGAGATAGCGGAGCGATTCGGTGGCGATCGTTTCGGCACCGAAGGAGAAGTCGAACGCTTCGAGCGAAATCCAACCCCGATAGTTCTTCTCGCGCAGTTTCGCGAGGACGGGTTTGAAGTCGTAATCGCCCTTGCCGCAGTGTTTGCCGTCCATTTCGTTGACGTGTACGTGTTCGATGTAGCCGAAGTTGCGATCGACCACATCGGCGTGCGGATCCGTTTCGTCGGCCGCATTGTGCGTATCGAACATCGTCCTCACGGACGGCATGTTGCACGAGTTCACAATGTCCACCGCTTCGGCAAGCGTATTGATCACGTCCGACTGTGCCTTGGGGAGCGCCTCGACGAGCAGTTTCACGTGCAGGGCAGCCGCGTGCGACGCCATCTCGGCAAACAGATCGCGGAAGCGCTTGGCGGCTTCTTCGCGAGTCGCGCCTCCGGTGGTGTTGCGCTGGAAGGGAGAGCCGAACACCATCACGCCGTTCGAGCTCGCCGAGGCGCCGCCGAGATCCGCGCAGAGGTCAATCAGATTGCGAACGTGATCCCAACTCCTGCGGCGCAACGCCTCATCTGGGGTCGTGACGTGCAGCCCTTTGGGCGCCATCATCAGCCAGTGCAGACCAACGAACAGCAGACCTTCGCTGTTCATGATGGCGCGGTACTGGCGGCGTTCATCGGCGGTGATCGTCGCAGGATCCTCGGACAAAGTAAACGGAGCGATCTCGATGCCGGTGTAGCCGATTTCCCGGATCTTCTTGCAGGCTTCGTGAAACTTCCAGCCCTGGAACACTTCGTTACAAATGGCGTGACGGAATTGGTAATCGGACATGGTTACGATCAATCCTTTGCGCGCGCGACAACAACCAGCGAGAGGCC
>CAZVKC010000007.1:67945-70029 GCA_964627455.1 uncultured Solibacteraceae bacterium
GTCTGGTCGAGCTTGCCGAACAATCCCGCGCCCTGCGGCACAAGGACAATGATGTTTCCGCCGGACTGCACCGTAGACCGCAGCGACTTCAGAACCTGCGCCGGATCCGAGGCGTACTCGAGGACATTGACGCACAAAGCGGTCTGCACGGAATCGCGGAAGAGTTCGAAGTCCTCGGGCTTGTCGGGATCGATGGCCTGCACTTCGACGTTGGGCGTGCGCAGGAAGCGGTTCCGCAGCGAGTGCAGATACAGGGGATCGCGGTCGGCTGAGACGTAGCGCAATTTCTTGCCCATCAGACGGCCCGTCAAATTGCCAATGCCGGCGCCGACTTCGAGAACGGTGTCGCCCATGTAGGGGCGCAGCAGGCGAGTAATCCACGACAGGTATTGCGGGGTTCCGGTGAGATTGTTGAGGAACGCTCGGCCGTAGGGCTCCGAGTAGAGATCGTCAATCAGCCAGAAGTAGAGGATCACGCCAAGGGCCTTGACGCCGTCCTTCCAGCCAATCTTCTTGCCTTCTTCGTACGTGCGTCCGTGATAGCTGATCGGGACCTCGTAGATGCGAAGCTTGCGCTTGGCGCACTTCATCACGATCTCGGGTTCGAAACCGAAGCGGTCCGAGCGCACGGGGATGCTCTTGAGCAGATCGGTGCGGAAAACCTTGTAGCAGGTTTCCATGTCGGTCAGCTTGAGGTTGCAGAACATGTTCGAGATCAACGTGAGGTACTTGTTGATCATCGAATGCCAGAAGGGCAGGATCCGCGTCTGCTCGCCCGCCATGTAGCGGGATCCGAACACGGCGTCCGCATGGCCTTCGAGAAGGGGTTTCAAAAGCTTCGGATATTCGTTCGCGTCGTACTCGAGGTCAGCGTCCTGCACGAGGCAGAAGTCGCCAGTAGCCTTTTGAATCGCGGTTCGAACGGCCGCGCCTTTGCCCTGATTCTTTTCATGCCGGAACAAACGAATGCAGGAATGTTGTTGCGCAAGGCGCTCCAGAATATTCCAGGTTCCGTCCGTGGAACGGTCATCGACGATGATCAGTTCCCGGTCCATGTTTTCCGGAAGCGGCGCCTGGAGCACGATCCCCAATGAGCGTTCGGCAACGGTTCGCTCGTTGTAAACAGGAATCAGAATCGAAAGCAGCATCCGGCCAGACTTGGACTGGCCGCCTTCGAGCACGGCCGCGGCCTCTGCGGAAGTCGTCATTTGCTTCAAGGGTGGACTCTTTACAGGATATCGCGTAACTCCCGGCGAAGCGCCAGCGCCTATAATGAATCACCTGGGGGATCCCGCTGTTATGTTCTTTCGAATTCTGGCCGCGCTCGCGGCCGGCAGCATGTTCGCCGCTGCGCAGGAACCTGTCAACCTGAGGGTCGTTCACGAAATCAAGAACGAGGCCCTTGAAAATTCCAAGGTCATGGATCACGTGTTTTACATGACTGATGTCCACGGTCCCCGCTTGACCAACTCGCCCGGCCATCGCGCGGCAGCCGAGTGGGCGATGAAACAACTCAAAGAGTATGGACTTGTCAATGTGCGCCTGGAACCGTTCAAGGCGTTCGGCCGCAGTTGGAACTTCACCAGGTATGAAGGCCACATGCTGGCGCCTGCCTACTCGCCGTTGATCGGATATCCGATGGCGTGGAGCGAGGGCACCAACGGCGTGGCGAAGGGCGACGCCATCATCGCGGTGCTGCAGAAGAAAGCGGATCTCGAAAAGTTCCGCGGCAAGCTGAAGGGCAAGATCGTGCTGATCGACCCGCTGAAGGAACTGGCGCTCAGCGAGGCGCCGATGGGGAAACGTCTCAGCGACAAAGAACTGGAAGAGCGCGCGAACGTGCAGGATCCTTCGCGCATGGGCTATCCGATGGGCAACCGTGGATCGTTCCTCACCGATCTCACGCGCAACGACCTCAACAAATTTCTGCGCGACGAAGGCGTCCTGGTGGCGCTGCGCCAGGGCTACAACGGCGACGGCGGCACGGTGTTCGCCACGGCCCAGGGTTCGCGCGACGCGAAGGATCCGGTTCCGCCGTGCACGGTCGTACTCACTGCCGAGCATTACAACCGTATCTATCGCCT
>CAZVKC010000007.1:70129-81547 GCA_964627455.1 uncultured Solibacteraceae bacterium
TCAAGCCGGAATTCGCGAAGCTTTCCGTCTATTTCAACACCGACACCGGCACGGGCAAGTATCGCGGCATTGGCGCGGGCGGCAACCTGATGGCGAAGCCGATTTTCGAAGCCTGGATGGAGCCCTTCAAGGACATGGGCTTCACCACGATTTCCGGCGCGTCCTCGCCGACAACGAAGCGCCCCGGCGGCACAGACCATACCTCATTCACCTGGATCGGACTGCCGGGCTTCGGTTTCCTGCAGGATCCGATTGAGTACCAGACTCGTACGCACCATTCCAATATGGACGTCTACGATCGCGTGCAGAAGGGCGACCTGATGCAGGCGTCGGCGATCATGTCCTCGTTTGTGTATCACGCGGCCACTCGCAAAGAGATGTTCCCGCGCAAACCCATGCCGGAGCCGCTTCCCGCCGAGGAAGCAGCAGCAACGGCTGGCCAATAGAACAATCGGGTATCCTCGAAAACAATGAAGTCCACTCTCGCTTTGATCCTGGCGTTCGTCCTGCCAGTTTCCCTTCTTGCGGAAGAAAAGGTCGACCTCAACGCAATCTACAAGATCAAGAACGAAGCCTTCGAAAACTCGAAGGTGATGGATCATCTGTTCTACCTCACCGACGTGTATGGTCCGCGTCTGACCAACTCGGCGAACCACAAAATGGCGGCCGAATGGGCCGTAAAGAAGCTGCAGGAAATGGGCCTGAAGAGCGCCCGCCTCGAAAAGTGGGGTCCGTTCGGCAAGGGCTGGAACTACACGCACTTTGCAGCACACATGATTGAGCCGACCTACATGCCGATCATCGGCTTCCCGCAGGCGTGGACGCCCGGCACCAACGGCCCCGTGCAGGCGGAACCCGTACTGGTGAACATCCGCGCGGAAGCGGACATGGAAAAGTACAAGGGCAAGCTGAAGGGCAAGATCGTGCTCGACATGCCGATCAAAGACCTGCAAATGGCAACGGCGCCGATGGCTCGCCGCTATACAGACGTCGATCTCAACCAGGAAATGTCCGCGCCGGATCCGAGCCGCCGCGGCATGTTCGGTGGGATGCCTCCGTCAGCGGTCGGCGCGCCGGGCACTCCGGCGGCCGGGGCTCCTGGCGAAATCTCGCCGATGGGCAGCTTCATGCAGATGCGCGCACTGCGGCAGAAGGTGAACAAGTTCTTCGCCGAAGAGGGTGTGGTCGCGGTGATGAACTATGGGGCGAAGGGTGACGGCGGCACGGTGTTTGCGACCTCTGGCGGATCCCGAAATGAGAAGGATCCGGTTCCGCCGCCAATGTTCACGGTCACGCCGGAGCACTACAACCGCATCGCTCGTCTGATTGAAAAGAAGGTCCCGGTGAAGATGGAAGTCAACATCAAGGCAGAATTCGTCGATGCCGTCGATGGCTTCAACGTGATCGCCGAGATCCCCGGCACGGACAAAGCCGACGAAATCGTGATGGTTGGCGCGCACCTCGATTCGTGGCACGGCGCGACGGGCGCGACGGACAACGCGGCCGGCTGTGCTTCGGCGCTCGAGGCGGTCCGCCTGCTGATGGCGTCCGGTTTGAAGCCGCGGCGTACGATCCGCATCGCGCTCTGGGGCGGCGAAGAACAGGGCCTGCTCGGTTCGCGCGCCTACGTCAAGGAGCATTTCGCAGATCGCGAAACGATGAAGCTTACCGAACAACACGCGAAGTTCGCGGGCTACTTCAACCTCGACAACGGTACTGGCAAGATCCGCGGCGTGTACGCGCAGGGCAATGACATGATGAAACCGGTGTTCGACGCGTGGCTGAAGCCGTTGAACGACTTGGGCGCGACCGCCGTCACGAATCGCAACACGGGCGGCACGGACCACCAGTCGTTCGACGCCGTGGGACTCCCCGGCTTCCAGTTCATTCAGGATCCGATCGAGTACTCGACGCGCACGCACCACTCGAACATGGACGTGTACGACCACGTGCAGAAGGGCGACCTGATGCAGGCCGCGGCCGTGATCGCCTCGTTCGTGTACAACACGGCGAATCGCGATGAACTGCTGCCGCGCAAGCCGCTGCCGAAGCCGCGCCCTGCAGGCGCCGGCGGCCCGATGGGTGGTGGACCGTTCTGATCGCATACCTGGGCCTTGGATCCAACATCGGAGATCGCGAGGCCCAACTCAACGCAGCGATCGCCGCAATGGATGCGCATCCGGAGACGATGCGGGTCCTGCGGCGATCTTCTATTTACGAGACGGATCCGGTTGGCTATCTCGACCAGCCTTCGTTCCTGAATATGGTGGTGGCGGTCGAAACCTCCATGTCGCCACACGAACTGTTGGCGCGCCTGCTCGAGATCGAACAGGACCTGGGCCGCGTCCGCACGTTCCGTAACGCGCCGCGCATCATCGACCTCGACATTCTGCTGTTTGGACCCGCCGTGTTCGAAGATCCCGAATTGCAGCTCCCGCATCCGCGCATGCTGGAGCGGCGCTTCGTCTTGGAACCCTTGCACGAGATCGCGCCGGATCTCGTGCATCCCGTCACGGGACGCACCATCGCGTCACACTACGCGGACTTGTAATCGATCCCCAACTGCTGGCACTTCTTGTACAAATGGCTGCGTTCGAGCCCGAGAATCCGGGCTGTTTCCGTCATGCGATACGAATGCCGTTCGAGTTCCGCAAGCACGACAGACCGTTCATAGGATTCAACGCGCTCGGCAAGCGTGCCGGCGAGTTCGGGAATCGCGCCTCCACCGGGGATCTGCGCCGGTAACGCGAGACGTACAGTCGACGCGTCGACCTCCCTGTCGGCCAACAGCAGCAACCTCTCGACGACATTGCGCAGTTCGCGAACGTTGCCGGGCCAGGGATAGCGGTCCAACTCGGCGTATGCGTCTTCAACGAAAGGCAGGGGTCGCCATTCATTCTGGTGCGCGATCGAGGAAGCAAAGTGATTGGTGAGGATCCGAATGTCTTCACGGCGTTCGCGCAGCGGCGGCAGCACGATCGGAAAGACGTAGATGCGATGGTACAGATCCTCGCGGAACTGCCCTTTGCGCACGAGTTCATCCAGATTGCGATGCGTGGCGACAACAACGCGCACATCGACTTCGATCGTCCGGTCGCCGCCGATGCGTTCGATCTCTTTTTGCTCGAGAACCCGCAGCAATTTCGCCTGCATCACGGGCGGCATGTCGCCGATTTCGTCGAGGAAGAGCGTTCCGCCCTGCGCCTGTTCGAACTTTCCCAGATGGCGTGACGCAGCGCCGGTGAAGGATCCCTTCTCGTGCCCGAACAGTTCGGATTCGATGAGTTCCGCGGGCACAGCCGCGCAGTTGAGCGTCACGAATGGACCCTCACGGCGAGGACTCTTGTCGTGCACCGTGCGCGCGACGAGTTCCTTGCCGGTGCCGGTTTCGCCGAGGATACACACGCGAGTCTCAGACGCTGCAACGCGCTCGACTTTCGACATCACCGACTGCATGAGCGGCGACTGCCACACCATCTCGTGACGCCCGACCTTGCGCTTCAACTGTTTGTTCTCGTGCTCGAGGCGCGACAACTTGACCACGTTGTCGACAGTCAGCAACAGCTTCTCAGTCGATAGGGGCTTTTCGAGAAAGTCCGCCGCGCCGAGGCGTGTGGATTTCACGGCCATCTCGACCGTCGCCTGCCCGGAGATCATCACCACCGGCGTCGACACTCCCGCGGCGCGCAGTTCTTCAAGCAACTGGATGCCGTCTTTGCCCGGCATCACGACGTCCGACAGAATCAGGTCGAAGCGTTGGGCCCGAACCAGTTCGAGGGCGCGGTCCGCATAGTCGCACACAACGGCGTCATGCCCGGCGAGGCGGAACGCGCGCGCGAGCGACGCCAGCGTATTCGGATCATCATCCACGAGCAGCAGTTTGCTCATATCGGTTCAACTCCAATCGAAAGGTCGTGCCCTGCCCGGGCTGGCTTTCCACTGAGATCGCGCCCTTGTGGTCGCTGATGACGGACTGCACAATAGCAAGACCGAGTCCGGTGCCGTGCTGTTTCGTCGTGTAGTAGGGCGTAAACAGACGTTCGCATTCTTCTGCCGTGAGTCCCTTGCCAGTGTCGGAAACTTCGACGCAGACACGGCCGTTGCGTTCCTTCGTGCGGATCGTCACGACGCCGCCCTCGGGCAGCGCGTCCATCGCATTCAACGTCAGGTTACGGATCGCGCGCTTCAGCTGATCGGGATCCGCGTGTGCCGCGGGCAGCGAAGTCGCCAGTTCGGTCTGCACCTGCACGGACTCGCTCATCTGCAAGCGAGTCAATTCACGAACCACTTCATTCACGTCAGTCGACTCGAAGCGCGGTGCGGGCATGCGCGCGAAATCCGAGAAGCGGCCGATGATCAACTTCAATTGGTCGAGTTCGGCGAGCAGCGTGCGGGTGCATTCTTCGAAGACTTCTTCGAATTGCTCCGGCTTCGTCTCGCGTACCTTACGCAGGTTTTCGATGGTGATTTGCAGCGGGAACAACGGATTCTTCAGTTCGTGAGCCAAGCGTCGCGCGATCTCGCGCCAAGCCGCGACTCGCTCAGCCTGCAACATGCGCCGTTTCTGATCCACCAGTTGCTCGGTCATCAGATTGAAGTCACGCGCCAGCCGGCCGACTTCGTCGTTCGAACCAACCTCGGCGCGCGCTTGCCATTCGCCTTGCGCGACCGCTTGCACGCTTTCGGCAAGACGCTGCAAGGGACGGGTCACACGCAACGACGCCCACAAGCTGAGCAACGCTCCCAGCGCGACGCCCGCCGCGCCAACCCACCATGCGGTAAGCCGGATGGTCGAGCGGATCTCCGCGAGTTCCTTCTGCGATTGACCAACGTAGATTGTGGCGAGTGTGCGTCCGTCGGGATCATGCAACGGAATCGCAGTGACGGTCGAATCCGCGGCAATGGACTCACGCTTCCACGACACCTGCATGCCGTCCTGCGCGGCGAGCGCCTTCAGGAACTCGTCATCGAGCCGGAAGCCTCCGACAACCCAAACAAATGCAGCCGGGTCTGCTGTGGCTGTTCTGCGGACCGCGAAGATTCCCAGGGCGGGTCCTTCCGCGAGTTCCTCGAAATGCAGGAACGCTCCAACGCCCTGCCAGTCGCGCTGGCGGATCCATTCCTGCTTGTAGCCAAAGCGCGCCGGCCAGTGCGCGGAACTGATGATTGCCGTATCGGGCGCGAGCAGTTCGAGGAAGTTCAACCGCTGCTCGGACGCCAGTTGCTCGGCTTCGTTGACGAACGGGGCGAAGTCCGTTTGCCCGTTCATGCCGGCAACGGACTGCGACGCCGCAATCGATTTCACACGTTGCACGAGTTCTTCGCCGCGCCGCTCGAAATCCTTTCGAAACTGCGCCACGACGGCCGCCGCGCGACGTTTGTCCCGTTCTTCGAACGTGCGAGTGATCGTGGATGTGACCAGCCACGCGACGAGCCACACGCTGGCTGCGACGGTGAGCGTGATCGCAAGCAGCACTTTCCAGCGGATGCTCATGAGTCCAGCCAGATGCTTTCGAGATGGATTTCGCTGGACCTGCCGTCATGAACGGCTTCCCATCCACGCACGCGCGAGTGGATCGCAAAGAGGCGCGGCACATGAACGAGCGGGATCCACTTGCGCTCGTCGATCGCGGCGCGCTCGGCTTCGTAGCTTGTGAAGGCCGGCGCAGTCGACGGTTCGCGAAAGATGTTGAGATCGCCCGCACCCGGCTTCACCTGCAACAGAATGCCCGCATCCCTCGCATTCACCGCGACACGGTCAGCGAGTTGGCGAACGAGCGTGTCTGCTGGTGGATATCCAAGCACGAGCGGCCCGGCCTTGTGCGATGCAGCGAGGGCACGAGCGCGAACGAGATCCTGCTGTGTGGGAAAAAGAAACGCATAGCCTGACGCCCATTGCGGCTGGAGTCCGCCGGCTGCTTCGCCGCGCCCCTGAAACAAAACTTTCACGATCGATTGACGATCGATCGCCAGGGAAAGCGCATCCCGCAGACCCGGCGTCTTCGACGCGTCAACGACCACAGTTTCCACGGGCGCAGTGGACCACAGGCGATGCGTATCCGTGCGCGGCCGGCGCGCGCCGGCGAGAGGCAGTTCCGCAACATCAGCGTCCTGCGGATTCGCGACAGACTCGATCGCATCGACGTAGGGACGCCGGTCCCAGTACAGATCGAACGCCTTCAAAGATGGGCGCGGACCTTCCACCCTTTCGAAAGCTCCGCATCGAAACGCAGGATCGGCAACTGAGAAGAGGTTGCCGAGCGGTTTGTCGGCCACAACCGTGAGATTCCAGTTGTTGACCGCATTGGCTGTCCACCCGGGCGCCGCCGCGCGAATGGCGTCGACGGCAACGTTGGCGTTGAGCGGCGTGTTGTCATGCAGGATCACGTAGGGCCGCAGCGCGATGCGCCATGTGCGTCGATCGGCATCCGGCGCGACATTCGACGCCAGGCGGCTCAGCGGCTCGCGATCCAACGACGGCAGCGCAGGGAAATATCGCAGGACACCGCCGTAGCGCGGCCGGGCTTGCAGCACCAAGGCCCCGCAGACGCTACTACTGAGAGCACGAAACAGAAACGCGCGACGCTTCATAGTTCCCCGTGGTGCGGTTGCGAACGATCACCGTCACCTCATCTTTCTTTTCACTCGGCCAGATCGCGGTCACCGGACCATCCAGCACCAGAGGCACGGTAGTAGCGCGAACATTGCCAGCTGCATATTGGAACGCCTGCACCTGATCGCCTTCAAGACTCGCGATAACGTGGATCCCGCAACCGGAATCGACCGTCACGATCTCACTGCCCCAGCCTTCGAGCACACGCGCCGCGTCACCGGCGTTGGCATAAATCCTCGTACGCCCATCGGTCTCTGCCTGGAACAGGGCGCCGCCCGATTCGGCAGACGTGTAGTAACGTCCGCGGGCGCCTTCGAAATAATTGCGTCCAGCCACGATCCACGGCTCTTTCGCGATCGCACAACTCAGGCGCGCAAGCGGACCATTGCAGCGAACGCCCGGCAGCAACACGCGGACGTCACCGTTCGCAGCCGTATCGATGCGCCCACGCGGATCCCGCGGCATGGGGCGCGGAAGCGTCAACCCCGTGGTCCGCACATTGCGGCCGGTGATGCGCATCGGCTCGAGAACATACAAAGCATCGCCGGCCGACGCGATGTCGAGGATCGGAGCCGGTTGTTCCCACAGCATCGTGCGCACCAGATGATATGGAGGCTTCTCGAGTTTCGCAGCGGGTTTCGGCCAGGACTCGATCCATACCCGGCCTTCCGAGATCTGTTGTGCGATCACCAGGTATCCCCGTGGATTCTCAGAAAACGTGACCTTCAATTCCAGCGCCCCGCCGGCGGGCTGGGCGTCGATCCCGGATTCGAGTGTTTTTCGCAGGCGCTCGATCTCTTCCGCCGGCATGGTCGAATAGTTCTGCCACAGCACCGCGAACGGCCCCTTCGGCAGACGCTGCGTCAGCCGCCGCACGGCGTCTTCCGCGTCTGATGCGGACAGCACCAGCGAGAAGGCGAACAAAAGGAGAAGCAAGCGCATGAGGAGTCACGCTTAGGATCGCACGCGAAACACCGCCCAGAAGAGGAGCTGCAACATCCCGCCGGCCATCGCCAGCCCGCAAACACAACCCAAAGCAAACAGCAGAATAGCAATCATTTTCGGGTGTTTGCCGTGCACTTGCGACACCATACGGCTAACTCATTGAGAATTCGACAACTCGACTTCGACTCGCGTGTCACGAGTGACACGACGTGTCTGTCTACCTGGTGAGACAGGGCTGGTTCGTCGCGGCCGACTCGTAACAGGCGAACACGGTTTTGACCGTTCGAAGGTAATCCTCGCCTTCGGACTCGCACCGCGCACCAGTACTCAGGCATTCGACGAAATGACGCTGCATCGCGAGGATGCTGTCGCCCTTGTAGCCGGCCTGCGGCTTGTCGAACACGATCGGAGTGTCGTGCGCGTCGCCGTGGCGGCGCATCGCGAGGGCCCCTGTGTCGGTCATCGTGATGCGAGCGTCGCTGCCTTCGATCAACGCTTCGGCAAACGCAACAGGTGAGGGCGTCACGCCGGCGATGCGATTGGCGTCGATCACTCCGATAGCTCCGTTCGCGAACCGAAGGTGGATCTGCGCAGCGTCTTCACCGGCGATCATCGGATTCAGACGTTGCGTGCGGCAGTAGACCTCCTCGATTTCGCCCATCAGGTAGCGGCAGGTATCGATGAAGTGAACGAGCGTCTCGTAGATCAACAATCGCGGCATCGTCGCGAAGTAAGGTTGCGACGCATAGGGCGCGGGTCCGCGGCCATCACCGGTGCGCATACGGAAGCCGATGTAGTGCGGACTTCCGATGTCGTGCCGCCGGATCTCGCGATACCAGGGTTGCCATCGCCAGTTCTCGTGGACCAGTAGACGCACGCCGTGTTTGGTGCACACGTCGACCATCGCGATAGAGTCCTCGAGAGTCGGAGCCATTGGCTTTTGCGAGATGACGTGCATGCCGGCTTGGGCGGCAGAGACCGTGAGTGGAAGATGCGTGTCGGGCCGCGTTGCGATGTCGACGAAATTGGGCTTCTCGCCGCCCAAAACCGCGAGCATCTCATCGAAGGTCGGGTATGTCTTCGGGATCGACCATCGCGAAGCGAATGCCTGCGCCCGCACAGGATCCGGTTCGACGAGCGCTTCGATCGTCGCGCGATCGCGCATCCGCTGCCAGGCGTCCATATGAAACGCCGCGAAGAAGCCTCCTCCGCACAGGACGCCGCGTAACGGTTTCACCGTTCGCCGTCCGCGCGAGAGGATGACAACTTGCGCTGAATCCAGGCGCGGCCAAACGTTTGATCACGCCGGACAGTCGCACTCGAAATGCCGAGGGCTGCGGAGGTTTCCTCCTCCGAAAGACCCCCAAAGTAGCGGCATTCGATGACCTTCATCACTCGCTCATCGACCTTGGCCAGTTCGTCGAGGGCGCGATCCACATCGAGGACATCCTGGTCGGCGGCGATCGGGATATCGACATCATCGACTGTTACGCGTACGCCCGACCGGCGCGCCGCATTCTTTTTGCGCGCGTGATCCACGAGGATGCGGCGAAGTTGCCGCGCAGCCACCGCGAGAAAATGCGCGCGATCCTGCCAGTCGACGTGATTGCCGCGCACCATGCGGATGTAGAGTTCATTGACCAGCGCTGTGGCCTGGAGCGTGTGTTCTTTCCGCTCGAGTCCCATCTGGTGGCCCGCCATGCGATGGAGCTGTTCGTACATCAGCTCCATCACCTGCTTGCCGGCGTCCGCATCACCCTGCCGCCACTTGCGCAGCAAGACTGTTACGTCCGGACTCTCTTCGTTTTGGAAAGGTTCGGCCGGCATTATCCGTAGCATAACCGATGAGGGTCGCCGCAATACAATCGGAGAAGTGATTGTTTTAGAGTCCGTGCACGAGTCGCTTCGTGCCATTCCTTCGTTGCGCGTCTTGCGCGACGCTCCTTTGCGCAACTACACGCGATTCGGAGTCGGTGGTCCGGCGGATCTTTTATGCGAGACCGGCAGCGAGGAATCCTTCTGCGCAGCGGTCGCGGCCGTGCGGGCTTCCGGCATGCCGCTCGAGGTCATCGGCGGCGGAACCAACCTGATTGTTTCGGACGCCGGATTCCGGGGCGTGGTGCTGCGGTTTATTGCGAATCGCATCGAGACGCGTGGCTCAGTGATTCGCGCGGACGCCGGCGCGGAACTGCAGGCATTGGTCGACGCATCCTTGGACGCAAGCTTGAGCGGCATTCATACGATGACGCGGATCCCCGGGCTTGTCGGCGCCGCTGTATACGGCAATGCCGGCGCATACGGACATTCGATCCACGAATGGATCGAGGAGGTGAGGTTCTATGACGCAGGCGCAGGCCTGGTGCGAACCTTCAACAACTCCGAATGCGAGTTCCGTTATCGCGAAAGCGTCTTCAAACGCCATAAAGACTGGACGATCTTCTCGGCAACGTTGCGACTGATTCCGGGCGATGCCGCGGCGCTGCGGGCGAAGGCGGAAGAGATCCGGGCAGTCCGCGACGAGAAGTATCCACCGACGATGAAATGCGCGGGCAGCATCTTCAAGAACCTGCTGTTCGATCGTCTGCCTTCCGCGGTGCAGGCGCAGGTTCCGCCGTCCAAAGTGCGAGAGGGCAAGGTGCCATCGGCGCATTTCCTCGAGATGGTTGGAGCCAAGGGCATGAGGATCGGCGGCATCGTCAATGCCGACTATCACGCAAACCTGATCTACAACGAAGGCGGCGGCACGGCGGACGAGATCTGCCGCATGATCGACGAACTGAAGCGGCGGGTCCACGAGCAGTTTGGCTTCGATCTCGAAGAAGAAGTGCAGTATATCGGCTTCGGCGGATCGCGCAAATCTTTCTGAACTTTCAACCGGACTCGCGCGTAGTAGGTAGTTGCTATGACGCGATACCTGTTTGTGGCGCTGGCGTTTGCCAGCGGATCCTGTTTTGCGGCAGACTCCGTCAAGGACTTCAACAAAACCGTCAGCATCAATCCCAAGGGGCGGGTCTACGTGGACACCTACAAGGGTCTGGTCCGCGTAACCACCTGGGATCAGCCGAAGGTCGAAGTGCAGGTTCGTATCGAACCCGACGGCTGGGGTATGAACGACCGCAACCTCGTCCAATCGACCGATATCGAGTTCGACGCCGGTACGGATTCGGTGCGCATGAAGACTCGCTATCCCAGACAGAGCTACGGAGGCTGGTTCGGAAACAACTGGAGCCTGCCGCTGGTGCGATACACCATCCGTATGCCGCGCACCGCGGAACTGCGCATCAAAGACTACAAGAGCGAGATCGACGTCGATGGACTGTCGGCCGCGTTGAACATCGACACGTACAAGGGCGATGTGCGCGTGCGCCGGCAGGACGGCAGCGTGAATGTGAAGACGTATAAGAGCGACGCCAGCATTTCGTTCGCGCGCTTCAGCGACCGCTCGTCGTTCGAAACCTATCGCGGCGAGTACGACATTTCCCTGCCCCGCGACTCACGATTCGAATTGAGTTCGGACGTGGGACGCCACGCGAGCGTCGATTCGTCGTTCCAGCTGTTGATGCCCGCAGGGTCGAGCCGCGACCGAAAGACATTTCGCGCCACGGTGAATGGCGGAGGTCCCACGATGTCGCTGCGCGGTTATCGCGGCACGTTCCGGATCCGCTAAGCTGCTACGTTCGCCCAACCATCGACGGCCGGATGCCGGCGACGGATGTGGCGCCGCACTGCTGCATCACGAGTAGAAGTTCTTTCTGCAGCATGTCGATGACGGCTTCCACGCCCGGTTGACCGAACGCCGCGAGACCCCATAAATACGGCCTTCCGATACAGATCGCTCTCGCGCCGAGGGCCAGCGCCTT
>CAZVKC010000007.1:81647-83933 GCA_964627455.1 uncultured Solibacteraceae bacterium
CCCATAAATACGGCCTTCCGATACAGATCGCTCTCGCGCCGAGGGCCAGCGCCTTAAAGATATCGGATCCGCGCCGGAAGCCGCCATCCACAAGAACGGTGACGTTCGAGCCGGCTGCTTCGACGACCTCAGTGAGACAGTCGATGGATCCTCGGCTACTCTCTTCCGCGCGGCCGCCGTGGTTTGACACGATTACTCCGTCGATGCCGTTCTCGCGAGCCAATGCTGCGTCCTCGCGCGTCACGATTCCCTTCAGCACGATCTTCATCTTCGTCATCTTGCGAATTTGCGAGATGGCGTCCCACGTGAGGCGGGGCGCGAACAATGATTCGCCCGTCATGTCGATGCCTTTGAACATCGGCTTGCGGTTGAAATACGCGCCGGCTCCGATCGCTCCCGGTGGATGGCAGGCCGCACACTCGCGCGTATCCAACATTCGGTAGCGGACTTCCGTCTCTGTCTTGCGGCCGGTTGGAATGTCGACGGTGATCACCAGCACCGGGCATCCGGCAGCATCCGCGCGTTTCACCAGCGTCTCTGCGACCGCCCATTTCGTCGTGGCGTACAACTGATACCAGACAGGCTCGCCATAGGCTGCGTTGACGTCCTCGAGTGAGGTCGTAGTCGCCGTCGAGAGGATCTGCAGAGCCTTGCGGCTGCGGGTCGCGCGTGCAACCGCCAGTTCGCCTTCCGGGTGGAACGCCTTCGCGCTGCCGGTCGGCGACAGGCCGATCGGATGGTCCCATTTGCGGCCGAAGATCGAAACCGACGTATCGACTTTCGAAACGTCGATGAGCCGGCGTGGACGCAAATGATAATGCTGAAACGCCTCGCGATTTGCGCGCAACGTGAAGTCGTCCTCGACGCCAGTCGCGACGTAGCCGTAGTGCGCGGGCGGCAACTTCTTTCGAGCCGCGGACTCGAAGTCCATCACGTTGATCGCTTCATCCGGCCTCGAAGGCACGAAGTCCGCTTTCTGCGCAAACATCGCGGCAGCCGGACTGGCGGCGAGATATTCAAGGAAACGGCGGCGCGATTGCTGCGTCATCCGTACAATTCTATTCGGTTGCGGCGACGGCCTTTCGCTCCGGATGCGTCAGGAACCGGATCGCAAGATAGATCCCGGCGAACAGGGCGATGGCGATTCCGCCCATGTGCCAGGCATGCGACTTGATCCAGGGCCACGCATCTTTGCCGTAGTTGGCGCCCAGCCACGCGAGGCCAAAGAAGCGCGGGATGCGCGCAAGCAGCAGCGTCAGCACATACCATCGCAGCGGGACCCCCATCGTCCCGGCACACACCACGAAGACCTTCAGCGGCATCGGGATGATAACGAACGCCGGCACGAAAACGGTGATCAATCCATAGCTAAGGAACCACAACTTGAACCGCGCGCCGCGCCCGCGAGCCGTATGCTTGTCGAGCAACTTCTGTCCGCCTTTGCGTGCAATCAGGAACAGAGACACGCCGCCGAGCAGGCTGGCAACCAGTGTGACCGCCGCGTACAGATACGCATTCTCGGGATTGGTCGCGGCAAGCAATACGAGCAGCGAATCGACCCCGCCCGGCAGCGGCACGCCGATGCCATCGAGGAACGCCAGCAAAAAGAGCCCTTGTGGACCCCAGGCTATGAGCTTATCGACGAACGCCTTCATCCGGCGATCAACTCCAGCAACTGCTCCTCGCCAATGACGGCAACGCCCAGCTTTTGCGCTTTCTCGAGCTTCGACCCGGCCTTTTCACCGGCGACTACATAGTCGGTTTTCTTGCTGACGGAATCCGTCACCTTGCCCCCTGCTTCTTCGATCTTTGCCTTCGCATCCTCGCGCGACAGCGACGGCAAGGTTCCGGTAATCACGAACACCTGGCCGCTCAATCGTCCGCCTTCCTTGCGCTGCGATTCGTACGTAAACTGCAATCCTGCGGCGCGCAGGCGTTCAATCAGTTCGCGGTTGCGCTCTTCATCGAAGAACGCGCGGATACTCTGCGACACGCGCGGCCCAACTTCATCGGCCTTTTGCAGTTCGTCTTCGGAAGCTGCCATCAGCGCGTCCATGCTGCCGAATGCATCGGCGAGCAGTTGCGCGGTACGCTCGCCCACGAAGGCGATGCCAAGGCCGCTGATTACGCGCGGCAGCGCATTGGCTTTCGATCCCTCGATATTCGCGATCACCTTCTCCGCGGACTTGCGCCCCATGCGTTCCAGCGACGCGAACTGATCGACGGTCAAATCGTAGAGGTCCGCGATGCTGCGAACCATGCCCTTGTCGACCAGTTGATCGGCGA
>CAZVKC010000007.1:84033-122411 GCA_964627455.1 uncultured Solibacteraceae bacterium
TCGTAGAGGTCCGCGATGCTGCGAACCATGCCCTTGTCGACCAGTTGATCGGCGAGGACCTCGCCCATGCCGTCGATGTTCATCACACTGCGCGCCGAGAAATGCAGCAGTGATTCTTTGAGCCGTGCAGGGCAACTCGTATTGACGCAGCGATACGCGGCTTCGCCTTCCTGCCGCACGATGTGGCCGCTGCAAACCGGGCACTGATGCGGCATTTTGAAGGGCCGGCGCTCCGCCCCTTCCTGTACCACGCGCACGACCTTCGGGATCACGTCGCCGGATCGCTCGATCAGAACAGTGTCGCCAATCTGCAGTCCCAACCGCGCGATCTCATCTTCGTTGTGCAGGGTCGCGCGAGAAACGGTCACGCCGCTCACGACAACCGGACGCAGATGTGCGACAGGAGTCAATGCGCCGGTACGTCCCACCTGCACACCGATGTCTTCGACCACCGTACGTTCCTGCCGCGCGGGGAACTTCAGCGCGATCGCCCAGCGGGGAGCCTTCGCCGTCCAACCGAGCGCGCGCTGCTGCGTGATGGAATCGACTTTCGCCACGAGACCGTCGATCTCATAAGGCAGCGAATCGCGTTTCACTTCCCAGCTTCGGTATTGCTGCAACAGATCGTCGATGCCCTCGCATACGACGCGATGCGAATTGACCTTGAATCCCAGCGAAACCAACGTATCGAGCGATTCCCAATGGCTGTCGAACGCAGGCGCCCCGTCGACCAACAGAAAGTACGCGAAGTAGTCGAGTTGCCTGGAAGCGGTGATCGCGGCATCGAGGTTGCGCAACGCGCCCGCCGCGGCGTTGCGGGGATTCGCAAAGCGCGGCTGCCCTTCGGCGTCGCGCTCGGCATTCAAACGATCGAATGCTCGCCGATTCATGATCACCTCGCCGCGAACTTCGTATTGCGGCCAGTGCGCCCTGGCGGTCTTCAACGGCAACGATTTGATGGTCCGCGCATTCTCTGTCACGTCCTCGCCGACGGATCCGTCGCCTCGCGTGATCGCCTGGTGGAACCTGCCGTCGCGATAGTGCGTCGCCAGCGAAAGCCCGTCCATCTTCAACTCGACCGTATAGCGATAGGGCTGATCGCCCAACAACTCGCGCACGCGCCGGTCGAAGTCGATCAACTCGCCCTCATTGAGCGCATTGTCGAGACTCAGCATCGGCGACGAGTGCCGGACCTTGACGAATCCCTCGCGCGGCTTGCCGCCCACGCGTTGCGTCGGCGAATCCGCGGCCGCCAGTTCCGGATGCGCGGCTTCGAGCGCCTGCAATTCGCGCATCATCGCGTCGTATTCGGCGTCGGTGATTTCCGGCGCATCGAGCACATAGTACAAATGCTCGTGGCGGCGCAGTTCTTCGCGCAGATGTTCGGCTTTCGCCTGCAAGGAGGAGTAATGCTGCTGCATTGCCGGGCGGGACTCTCCTATCGTAACCCTTCGATCCGTTGCCAGCTGAACAACAGAAAACGGGGGATATGGAAAGCGCCCTTGTAGTTATTGCCCTTGAGCGTTGAAGTCAGATTGCCGCGCCGGTCGCAATAGCCGAACCATTCGCGCCCCTGCGGATCGGGGAACTTCGCGAACGTGTAGGCGTCGAGCCGTTCGAGCCAGCGCAGCCACTTTTCGTCCTTCGTCAGCGAATAGCCGTAAATCGATGCGTAGATCGCCTCGGTGTGCGGCCACCACAACTTCATGTCGGCTTCGAGTTGCAGCAGCGGACGGTTCTCGAGGTCCTGAAAGTAATACAGCCCGCCGAACTCCGTGTCCCAACCGGCTTCGAGCGACTTCTCGATCCCAGTCAGCAGCATCTGTTGTGTCTTCGCATCGGGAAGCCGTTCGAGCACGTGCAACAGGAACCACCCGACCTCCGCCGCGCTTCCCGAACAGAAGAACCGGCCTTCGGGAGTCTTGCGGAATCCCACCACATCGTCGGGGTTCGCGTTCTCGCGAAGCACGCCGAGGTCCGGGTCGAAATGATGCCAGACCTGCCGCAGGCACCACTGCAACTGCTCGCCGTAGCGAGGATCATCGGACACCTCGGCGATCTCGAGCGCCAATAGCGCGATCACCATGATGTCCGCCAGCTGGCTCATCGGCTTGCCGCCGTAAAGCGGCCGCCCGAGCGCTTCGGGATCATCCACCCACGCGCGGATCTTCCAGAACAGATCGATGCCTTCCTGCAAGTACTGCTCGTTGCCGAAAGCCTTGCCGTACTCGATCAATCCAAGCGAAACAAAAACGGCAGAATATGGTTTGCGCTGTTGGAACGCCGGTTTGCCGTCGCGAGTGAGACTGAAGTAGACGCGGCCCTCTGGATCATACGCATGCCGCCGCAGGAACTCGAGGCAGGACACCGCAAACGCGCGCCATTCTTCGCGGACGCCGAACACACGACACAAGCGGCTCATCGTCCACACGACGCGGCCATTCAGCCAGACGTACTTGCGATCGTCGTAAACCCGGCCTTCGCGATCGAGGCAGGTGAAATAGCCGCCGTGCTCATGATCAGGCGAATGCTCGAGCCAAAAGGGAAGAATGTTCTCGTCGAGATGCCGGCGGTATCGCTCGGCGTACGTTTGCAGAAGAAGATTGTGCATCCCACTCATCATCCGGAAAGGACTTCGAGCGTCTCGTTACCGCAGATCCGCTTGATTTCAGCCGTAAATTCGCGGTCCGGACGCACGCGAATGGGGAGGTCCATGACCACCGCGAAATCCTTCGGGCGCTCGATTCGCAGGCGCACTTCCGTCGGACCCTGCTTGCGCGCAAACAGCTTATTCAACTCTTCGGCCTTCACCTGCGGATCCAGCCCCGAGTGCGAATTCTGCACCCCGACATAGCACTTGATCGAGATCACCGACGGGAAGTTGACCCGCGCGTTATCGAGCGGCGTGATGTCCTGGATCGACAACTTCGGAGGCGCGTTATCTTCGGGCAGAATCATTGCGCGGACCAGCACCCCCTTGTCCTCCTCGATCAGTGGCACAAGCCGATCGTAGTTGGAGCTGAAGACCATCGCCTCCAGCGCGCCATTGCGATCTTCGAGGCTCATCGACGCCCACGGTTTGCCTTCTTTGGTGCGGCGTTTCGCAACGCCCGTGAGGATGCCGCAGATTTTGACTTCGACGCCCTTTTCGAGGCCTTCGAGTTGATCGGTCGAATGTGAATTCAGCTCCGACACCTTGTCCGCGTACTGATCGAGAGGATGCCCGGTGATGTAGAAACCGATCATTTCCTTTTCACCGGAGAGCTTTTCTTTGTCGGTCCAGTCCTTCACATTCGGCAGCGCCACCGAAGCGGACGCACCGTCGTCTTCGGCGGCGAACATCTCGCCGAAAAGTCCACCCTGGCCGCTTTCACGATCGCGCGATGCTTTGACGCCCGTTTCGATCGCGCCATCGAGCACCGCGAACTTCTGCGAGCGCGTGCCTTCGAGCGTATCCATCGCGCCGGCCTTGATGAAGCTTTCAATGACGCGCCGGTTGACGGCCGCCATATCGACCCGCTCGCAGAATTCGTAGATCGAGCGGAAGGGTCCCTTCTCTTCGCGCGCCTTGATAACGGCTTCCACGGCGTTCGCGCCGACGTTCTTGATGGCGCCGAGTCCGAAGCGGATCGCCTGGCCCGCAGGGGCGAAGCTGAACAGCGACTCGTTGACGTCCGGAGGCAGAACCTTGATGCCCATGTCGCGGCACTCGGCGATGTACTTCACCACCTTCGCGGTGTTGCCGGTTTCCGACGTGAGCAACGCGCTCATGAACTCGATCGGATAGTTCGCTTTGAGGTACGCGGTGACGTAGGCGAGATACGCATAGGCCGCCGAGTGCGACTTATTGAATCCGTATCCGGCGAACTTCGCCATGATGTCGAAGACCTTTTCGATCTTCTTCTTCGGAAAGCCGAGAGTCAGCGCGCCTTTGATGAAGCGTTCGCGCTGCTTGTCCATCTCTTCTTTCTTCTTCTTACCCATGGCGCGGCGAAGGATGTCCGCGTCGCCGAGCGAGTAGCCCGCGAGGCGGTTGGACATCTGCATCACCTGCTCCTGGTACACCATGACGCCGAAGGTTTCTTCCAGAACCTCCTTCATCTCGGGCAGTTCGTAGACGACTTCCTTCTTGCCGTGCTTGCGATCGATGAAGTCATCGATCATGTCCATCGGACCCGGCCGATAGAGCGCGTTCAACGCGATCAGGTCTTCGAGGCGGTCCGGCTGGTAGCGCCGCAAAATGTCGCGCATGCCGGGCGATTCAAACTGGAACACGCCCGAGGTGTAGCCCTTGCCGAAGATGTCGTAAGTCTTCTGCTCGTTGAGCGGGATGTCTTCGAGCACGATCTTCTTGCCCTGGAACTTCTCGATGAGCTTGATCGCGTCCGTGATGATGGTGAGCGTCGTGAGACCCAGGAAGTCCATTTTGAGGAGCCCGAGTTTCTCGAGCCCCACCATGTCGTACTGGGTAACAATTTCATCCCGGTTTGTTTTATACAGCGGAACCAGTTCGCGCAGCGGCTGCGGCGAAATCACGACGCCCGCCGCGTGCACCGATGCATTGCGCGCCATGCCTTCGAGTTCCAGCGAAACGTCGAGGACCTCCTGCACGCGTGCG
The DNA here is from genome assembly GCA_964627455.1 of uncultured Solibacteraceae bacterium. Taxonomy (GTDB): domain Bacteria; phylum Acidobacteriota; class Terriglobia; order Bryobacterales; family Bryobacteraceae; genus F-183. The sequence goes on from CAZVKC010000007.1 coordinate 88,652, forward strand.
TCGCTCTTGGCCAGCGCGTCGAGGTTCGGTTCCATCTCGATCGCCTGCTTCAGCTTGATGTTGAGCGGCTGCGTCGGGATCAGCTTGGTGATCTTGTCGACGTCGCCGAACGGGATTTCAAGGGCGCGACCGACGTCCTTGATGGCGGCGCGGGCGCCGAGGGTTCCAAACGTGATGATCTGCGCGACCTGCTCGCGGCCGTACTTTTCGGTCACGTACTGGATGACTTCGCCGCGGCGGTGCGTGCAGAAGTCGATATCGATATCCGGCATGCTGATGCGTTCCGGATTGAGGAAGCGTTCGAAGAGCAGCCCGTATTGCAGAGGATCGATGTCCGTGATCTGCATCGCGTAGGAAACGAGCGATCCGGCGGCGGATCCGCGGCCCGGGCCGACCGGGATGCCGTGCGATTTCGAGAAGCGGATGAAGTCCCAGACGATGAGGAAGTAGCCGCTGAACTTCATCTTCTGGATCATCGCGATTTCGCGTTCCAGCCGTTCGAAGTAAGCGGGCATCGGGTTGCGCAGGGCGCCGGAATTCGCCATCGCTTCGAGACGCGGGCGGCGTTTCTCGAAGCCCTGGCGGGCGACGTAGGCAAAGTACGAATCGATGGTCTGCCCACCCGGCACGTCAAACTTCGGGAAGGGTTCCTTGACGCTTTCGAGCTTGACGTTGCAGCGTTGGGCGATTTCCCAGGTGCGGTCGAGCGCAGGTTCGTAGTCGCCGAAGAGCTGCATCATCTCTTCTTTGGTCTTGAGATAGTATTCCGGCGCGTTGAACTTCATGCGGTTCACGTCGGACATCGTCTTGCCGGTCTGGATGCAGAGAAGAATTTCGTGCGAGTGGGCGCTGGAGCGCTGCAGATAGTGCGCGTCGTTGGTGACAACCAGCGGAATGTCGCTTTCCGCGGACAGGCGCGTGGCCGCGGGGATCAGGATTTTATCCTGCTCGAGTCCGTGTTCCTGCAGTTCGAGGAAGTAATTGCCTTTCCCGAACATGTCCTGGTACTCGTAGGCGAGGCGGCGCGCCTCGTCGTACTTGTCGGCGGTGAGCGCCTCGTTGAGGTCGCCGCGAAGGCAGGCCGAAAGGCAGATAAGTCCCTTGGCGTGCTGCGCGAGGACATCCTTGTCGATGCGCGGCTTGTAATAAAAGCCTTCGAGAAAGCCCGTCGACACGAGCTTGATGAGATTGCGGTAGCCTTCCTGGTCCTGGCAGAGGAGGACGAGGTGGTTGTAACGGTTCGCGTCGCTCTTGTCGGTGCGGCCTTTTTGGGCGACGTAGACTTCACAGCCGATCACGGGCTGGACGCCTTTTTCCTTGGCCTTGTTATAGAACTCGACTGCGCCGAAGAGATTGCCGTGGTCGGTCATGGCGACCGCCGGCATGTTCTGCTTGGCGACGATGTCCATGAGCTGCGAGATTTCGCAGGCGCCGTCTAGCAGCGAGTAATCGGTATGGCAGTGCAGGTGGACGAATGGCGTGTTCGACATCGCAGGTTCTCGAAAAGTACAGCTACAACCTGTACGACGACGTTCCCGGGGGAGGAAAGGACGCGCCGCGCTATCTGACCATTATAACTTTCAGGCAGCCTGCCAGCGTTCGCCGACCTGATGGACCATGATCTGGCTTCGCGAGTTGCCCGCCGCGTCGACAAATCGCTCGATCGGCTCGTAAAAACCTTCCCGGCCGAGGGGAAACGTCTGGTGGTGGATCGGAAGGAAGAGGTCTGCGCCCATGTCGCAGGACATCCGCCATGCCTGTTCCGGCGAACAGTGGTGATGGATCCACGGATCATAAGCGCCGATCGGCATGATGGCCACATCGGCACGAACCTCGCGGAATGCAGTCGTATACGCCGTGTCGCCGCCGAATACGATCCGCTGCTTCGATTCCTGGGACTCGATCAGATAGCCGTTGTATCCGCGATGGCGATCGGTCACCATCCGTGCGCCCCAGTGCCGGACCTGCAGCGCCTGGATTCGCAAAGAGCCGACCTGCACGTGCTCGTTCCACGCCAGTTCCTGAACCCTGCGATACTTGCGCACCCGCAGCAGGTCGCTGGTATGCAGCGCGGTCACCACCGTCGTGCGCGGGTTTTCGAGCCTACGCAGCGTCGGGATGTCGAAATGATCCATGTGCGCGTGCGAAAGCAGGATCAGATCGACCGGAGGCAGTTGTTTCGCGGTCAAACCCGGGTCCGTCAGCCGCCGCGGGCCGATGTTCCCGACTCCGACGTAAACACCAATGCGCCGCGACAAAACCGGATCCGTAATGACCCGCATCCCGTCGATTTCGAGGAGCACCGTGCTGTGCCCCAGCCAGTGGGCTTGTAAGTTCATGTATTACCAGTTATTGCCGAACCGTTCCTCACGCCAGGGGTCGCCGTTCATGTGGTAACCGTTGCGTTCCCAGAAACCGGCCTTGTCGTTTTCGAGGAACTCCAGTCCACCCAGCCATTTGGCGCTTTTCCAGGCGTAGAGTTTGGGGATGATCAACCGCGCGGGACCACCGTGTTCCGCGCTCAGCGGTTCGCCGTCGTGGCTCATGGCGACCAGCGCGTCCGGCGACAGGAATTCGTCGATCGGGAGGTTCGTGGTCCAACCGTAGTCGTACCCGTAAGCGAGCACGAAGCGCGCCTCAGGCTTCAGTCCGCCCACGAGATCGACCAGCGTCCGCGTGGAAACGCCTTCCCAGAGATTTCCTAATCGCGACCAGCGAGTCACGCAATGAAAATCCGAGAAGACTTTGACTCGCGGCAGCGCCAGGAACTGGTCCCAGGTGAGGTCCACATCTTTCTGGACGCAGCCCGAGAGCACAAGTTTCCACTTGGAAAGGTCGATCGCCGGCGCGCCATTCGCGTCGAGGATCGGCCATTTCAGCGTCCGGCTTTGCCCGGGCGGGATGCGGTTGGCGCGATGGGTATCGCCGCTCACGATGATAGACGGGTCAAGTCCTTCCGGTTGAGGGACTTCCTCGCTTTGTGTCTTGGTCTGATCCATTGCGAACATCTGTTTGATCCAGCGGCCCAGCATGGCGCTGTCTGTTGGATGTCGGCGAGGGGAAAAAGATTCCCTGCAAGTCCGTTGGTCAGCGAATTAGCTGGCAACGACAGGAATCGGATCGAGGCGGGGCGGAGTTGACGTCAACGAGCGGGCTTCGGCGGGCGGGGCTGCCTTCTGCCGTTTGGCGAGGAACAGTTTCCGGTCCGCCTGACTCAATAGCTCTTCGACCGAAACGCCGTCCTGCGGGAAATACGCGTCGCCGATGGTGATAGAGAGGTCGTCGATGCCGCAGACGGCCCTGCCAACCTGCATCGCGAGCAGGTGCATCTGGCGGATTCTCGACTGCGCGTCCGTGGCGCCGATTTCGGGTATGACGACGGCAAACTCGTCGCCGCCCATCCGCGCAATCAGGTCGTACTCGCGGAACATGGTACGCAAGCCGGACCCGAATTCCTGCAGAATCCGGTCGCCCGTGGCGTATCCGAAGCGGTCATTCCAGGACCGGAACTGATCCACGTCGCAAACCAGCACGGCCAGCGACTGCGAATTCCGGCTGCAGCGGGCGATCTCTCCGTCGAAACGTTCGAGCAACGAGTTGAGGGGCGGCACCACAGCAGGGGATTCCTGGTTGCGCTGGTCGCTCGCAAGCGCCTGTTCGATGGATGCAGCGAGCTTGGAGGCGATCCCCAGCAGGGTCCGCTGGTGATCTTTCTGGAACGAATCCCGCTCGCCGTCGTAGAACGCCAGGACGCCCGAGAAATCGCCGGGACCCACGAGGGGCACCGCGAGAGCCGAACGCAAGGTGGTGAACTTGCTGGGATCGTTGAGGTATCCCGCCTCGACCGCCGGATTGCCGTTCAAGATCGGTTTTTCATTCTGGGCCACCCAACCGGCCAAGCCTTCCCCGAGAGGGATGCGCAGAGATTCGAAGAGCGCACGGTTGGCGCCTTCGGCATAGTAGGCTTCCAGGTGCTGGCCCGATCGAATCCAGAGTACGACGGCCTCGTGCGGAATCAACGACTTCAGGCGCGAAGCGACCAAGGCCAGGATTTCGCGAAGGTGGAGCGTATGGCCAGTCGGGCTCGAAAGCTCGAACAGCGACTGGATTTCCAGCCGCGCTTCCGCAATCGATTGCATCGAGGACAAGGCGCGCAGCGAACCGTTTCCATCCGTGGGCTTCACTTTCGACGCCTCGAAACCTGCCGCAGGCGCATCGCCGCGTTCGATCTTGAGGTTGGTCGACAGCTTGACGATGTCGGTGCAGGCCGCCTGTGCCGCCTTCTCCAACTCTTGATACTGCTGATGCAGCAGGTCCACGATGCGAGGATCAAAGCTCTTGCCGGATTCGGCCACGACGACTTTCATCGCCTCGTCGATCGGCAGGGCCTTGCGATACTGCCGGTCGGACGCGAGCGCATCCAGGCAGTCCACCGTGGCCAGGATCCGGGCCCCAATCGGGATCTGTTCACCCTTCAAGCCGTACGGATAACCGGTGCCGTTCCACTTCTCGTGGTGCGAGAGCACGATCGGCGCAACCGGATACGGGAACTTCACATGTTCCAGGATCTCAGCGCCCACCACCGGGTGGATTTTCATCTTCTCGAACTCTTCGTGGGTCAGCTTGCCCGGCTTGCAGATGATGTGTTCGGGAACCGCGAGTTTCCCGATGTCGTGCAGGATCGCCGCGGCGCGCAAAGCTGCCAGGTCGTCCCCCTTCAATCCCAACTCTTCTCCCAATGCCAGCGCGTATGTCTGGACCCGGCGCAGGTGGGCGTGGGTCGTATCGTCCTTCGCTTCAATTGCCAGCGCCAGCGATTCGATCGTGCGCAGATGCAGCGCAGACACCTCCTCGGCATGTGTCTTGGCGTCCTCCAATCGCCCGGTATAGGTTGAGTACGAGCGGTAGAAGAGGAAGACCACAGGCAGAATGAGGAGAGACGTTTGCCAGCCGAGCTTGTCTGACACGACACTGATCAAACCGGCGAGAGCGGCGCCCGCGAGGTAATACGGGAAGGACCAGAGGTAGTTCCGCCGCCAGGTCCCGAACGGATCCGCGCCTTCCACCAGCGCAATGACGGTCGCAACCGTCACCGTGTTGATGAAATAGGCGACGAGCGACGCCCCCATCAATCCCAGGGGAAGCCCCCAGCCTCCGTCGATATGCCGCATCACGGAGTAGGTGTCGTACGCGAGTTGAACCGAGAGGGTTACGGTGGCAAGATTGAACAGGGCCTGCGCGACACTAGGCCTCGTCTTCGCCATCCACAGATTCTGGGCCAGAGTCGCGCACCAGGCGATGGTGAGAGCCTCTGAGATCGTCATCTGCAGGACTGCGATGAACTGGAACACGAAAACTGCAGAGAGCGTTCCAGGAACGGACGGCAGGCTGACCCGCAAGCCTGCCGAGGCAACCGCCAAAACCAAAAACGTAAGAAACCTTACTGGATCTGGCGAGTTCCAGCGATAGAGCGCACTCCAGGCAGTAAGAAAGCCAACAATACAAATGATCGAAATGTACAGTTTAGCCTTGGAGTTCATTCCCGCCGACACCCGTCGGTATACCGTTTTATCGACGGGTTGAGGTCAGGCCTTTACGTTTTTCACAAGGCGGTCTTACATAGAACTGATTCTAAGTGGAATAACGGGCCTTCCAATCCGTCAATTCCCTGGTCAATCGCTCCTTGACCGTAAGATACTGCGCATTCCCGATCTGATTCACCTTTTCACGGGGATCCGAACGGAGGTCATACAGTTCGTTGGGTCCCTGCCCATTGTTCCGCAGGACCAGTTTGAACCGGTTGTCACGAACCATATCGGTGTTCCGCAGGTTGGCGAACACCGTGCCGCGCCAGGCCGGAGGCTTCACCCCAGCCTTCCGCGCCGCAAGCGGTAAGAAACTGCGGCCACAGAGGTTACGCGACGGAACGGCAGCGCCGATGATTTCGCAGAAGGTCGGCATCACGTCGTAGAAGCTGATCATTTCCGGACGCGCCGATTCGACCGGGATCCGGCCCGGCCAAGTCATGATCATCGGCACCGCGACCACTTCGTCGTACATATTCGGCGGATCCGATGCGAGGCCCTTGCTCCAGAGCCCGTGGCGGCCCAAGAGATAGCCGTTGTCTCCCACGAAGAGGATCACCGTGTTGTCATACGCGCCCTTTTGCTTCAGCTTGTCGAGCAACACCGGGATCTGGTCGTCGAGCGCGGTCGTCGCGGCCGCGCAACGGCGGATATTGCCCACCGTATCCTTCAACAACTCCTTTTCCCGCAACGCGTTGGGGGCAGGAGGTTCCCAGCCCACGGTGTTGAAGCTGGTATTGGCGTACATGTCGTAGTACTTCTGCGGATGTCCGGCGTACGGAGTATGCGGATTCGGGTAGCTGACCGTGAGGAAGAACGGCTTATCGGCCTTTTGCTGATCGAGAAACTCGCAAGCCTTGCGGGTGATCAACTCGGTACGATAGCCCTTCTCTTTGACCGGCTCGCCATTGAGGAACATGTCCGGATCCTGGTACACCCCGGATCCGCCCGGCATGGTGTAGGACCACCGGATACCATGGCCCGGCTTCGCGTTGTTGTTGTCGATGTGCCACTTGCCGGCATATCCGACGTCGTAGCCCTTCGAAGCTGCGAGGTCCGTCAGGAGCACTTCACTGGCCATCGAAGCCGGCGCTTCTTTCTGGCCCTGCGGGGGATTCGCGACCGGCGAATCGGTCAGAAAGTCGTGCACACCGTGCTGCATCGGGGTCCGGCCGCTGAACAGGGTCGCGCGGCTGGGCGAGCAGATCGGCGTACACACAAAGCCGTTCTGGAAGCGGACACCCCGGCGCGCCAGATTGTCGATGTTCGGCGTCTTGATCTCCTGATTGCCATAGCACCCCACCATCCAGGCGGCGAGGTCGTCGGCAATGATCAGGACCACGTTCGGAGAGGGTCCGGAGGCGGCAGGCGCCGCGTCCTTTTTTCCCTGCGCAAAGGCGGAAACCCCGGACACCGTGGCGGCGGCTTTCAGGAAACTACGTCGATTCAACGGCTCAGACACCATTTCAGTTTACCGAAGCGCGACCCTCCGGTTCATCCCACTCCCGATCCGTCCGGGCTAAGATGAAGTTGTCTGCACGTTTTCGCGGGATGCGCCGTCATCAATTATGTGAGGGCGTTTGTCTCCAGTCTGACGGCGGAAACTGTCGAACCGCGGCAACGGCAGGCCGGCGACCTGTGTCTTATGTCTGACCGGACCTCCAAAACCGCTCCTCAAACCGTCGATCCCGACCTGCAGGCGCGATTCATCCAGGACAACATGCGCCGGATCTTCCTGCAGATCTACCGCGTGGTCGGCAGCGTCGAGGACGCGCAGGATCTGACGCAGGAGACCTTCATCAAAGCCCTGCAGCGCGGCGAGCAATTGAAGGATGAAGCGAAGGCGGCGCACTGGTTGTCGCGCATCGCATCCAACACCGCCATCGATTTTCTGCGCCGCCACGGGCGCGTGAGCTTCTCTGACATCGCCGACATCCCCGAGCCGCTGGTCGCCACCACGCACACTCCCGAGAAAGAAGTGCTGCGCACGGAACAGCGTGAGTACCTCGATAAGGGACTCGAATCGTTGACCGAGCGAGAACGCCTCGCGCTGCTGCTTCGCGACGTCGAGGATTACTCCGCCGAAGAAGTCGCCGAGCAACTGGATTGTTCGAAAGCCACCGTGCGGTCGCACATCGCGAACGCCCGCATCAAGTTCCGGCGCTATCTCGAACGCCGGGGCGGAAGGAGGGATTCGTAACCATGTCGTCTTCGAAGCATCCTTCCGAAGTGACCCTGGCCCTATATGCGGGCGGCGATCTCGACTGGCGCGAACGCCTCGCGGCGGCCTGGCACGTGCGGCGTTGCGAACGCTGCCGGACCAGAATCACAGAATATGAAGCCGACCGGACTCTCCGCATCGAGAGCGCCGAAACAATGCCGTTGCCAGCCAACTGGGACGCACTCGCCGAAGAGATGACGGCCAACATCCGGCTCGGTCTCGAAGCATCGGAATGCATCCGGGATACGGATCCCGCTCCATCCCGCACACTGAGTATCGGAGCCGCGCATCGGCCGAACTGGTATTGGAAGCCCGCTGCCGGGATCCTCACGGGCATGGCGGTTGTCGTCTTTGCGCTGGTGTCCCTGCAGTCGGACGTCTTTCAACGCGTATGGCGCGGCGTCTCGCGCGGCGTGAACGAAGCGCCGTCGGTCGTACTCGAAACTTCGTCGAGCGGCATCGAGGTCCGCCGCGGGGCTCGCACGAAAATGAAACTGCTGGTCGGCAATCACAGGCCGGAGCAGGTGTCCGTCAACCTCGAAGGATCGGTTCGCGCGCAGTATGTCGATGACGACTCGCTGCAGGTAACGGTGACGAATGTTTACGCGCAATAGAGTCTTTTTCGCGGCGTTGTGCTCAGCGGCGGCGGCTCTGTGGGCGCAGGTTCCCGGATCCTCGTCGAACTTCCAGGGCAGCGTCGCGTTTGAACCCAATTCTCCGGTCGCGCCGATGTCCACCAGTTGGACTGGCTCGACAGCGCAACCTCGCGGCGGCGCCCTCGTCATCGACGTGCATGCGGCGATGGTCCTCAAGAATCTCGACAGACGGCGAATTCGAGGCATCACGCTCGTGGTCGGCGTGGGCGCGCCGGAATCGGCGCCGGGCGGCAAGGGATCTGTTTCCCTGCCCAGTCTCGACGTCGCGCCGGGCGAAACATTTCCAGTCAAGATTGATTTAAACCTGCTGCGGCCCTTGCAGCAGGGTTCCGGACCACTGGTCGAAGTCAAACTCGACGGCGTACTGTTCGACGACTTGTCGTTTGCGGGTCCCAATCACTTGAAGTCCCAGCGGACGCTCACGATTTGGGAACTCGAAGCGCGCCGTGACCGCCAGCACTTCCGCGCCATACTCGAACGCGGCGGTCCCGATGCGTTGCGTGGGGAACTGATGGCTTCGGCACAGCGGATTCAGGATCGCCAGCAGGTGGGCGGCGTGCAGATGGTTCGCGGCGGGCGGATCTCGAATATCGAATCCGAACGCCGGTTGCAGTTCGCATTCCTGCAGATTCCGGATTCTCCGGTCGAAGCGCTGGCGGGCGCGGCGAGTGTGTCCGGCAACGAAGCGCGGGCGCCGTGGTTCGAAGTACGCAACAAGTCGGATCGTCCGATCAGCCACGTCGAACTTGGCTGGATCGTGCGGGATTCGACAGGACGCGAGTTCCTGGCGGGATCCGTGGCGTCGGACGCCAGGATCAGCCCCGGTCAGAAGTCCCAAGTGACGCAGGATACGCTCGTCCGTTTCACCAGCGGCGGCACGACCATCGGCGGCATGTCCGGCTATGTGCAGAACGTCGAATACAGCGACGGCAAGGTGTGGATCCCCAGCCGGGATCTCATCAGCAACCAGCCTGCATTGCGCGGCGTCGTCGCGCCCTCGCCCGAGGAACAGCGCCTCGTCAAGATGTACCAGCGCCGCGGCATCAACGCAGTCATCGAAGAACTGAAGCGCATCCAATAAGACGCCTCTGCCCGAAATGTGAAACAATCTCCGGGCAGGAGGATTTCCATGCGTAAATTCACGCGCCGGAGCGCTGTGGCAGCAGCGGGATTGTCGCCTGCGTTCCTGGCTGCCGAAGCCTCAGCAATTGCGGCGCCCAAGGGCCCGGAGTGGCCTCCCGTGACTTCCGGTCCGGGCCTGCCCAAAATGTGCGTCATCGCGGGCGCAACCGATCCAGCCCACCTGCGCGAGATCAAACAACTCGGCATCGATCACGTGATCGGCGGCGGGGCCGGTCCCATCCCGTGGACCGAAGAAAAGCTCCGCGGCCTGATCGAAAGCTATCGAAAGAACGGCGTCGAACTGATCAACCTCATGATCGGCGGCTTCGACGACGTGATCCGCGGCGGACCCAAGCGTGACGAGCAGATCGAGAAAGTCATCCAGTCGATCCGCGCAGCAGGCAAGGCCGGACTCCCGGTCATCGAATACAACTTCTACGCGCATCGCATTGTCGAGGGCTATTACGAAGAACTCGGCCGCGGCGGCGCAGGATACACAGCCTTCAACAACGACCGCGTGAAGGATCTGCCGCCTCTGCCCGAAGAAGGCGTACACAAGCGCGAACAGTTGTTCGAACGCGCGGCTTACTTTCTGAAGGCCATCGTGCCGGAAGCCGAGAAGGCGAACGTGCGCCTCGCGCTGCATCCCAATGACCCGCCCGCGCCAATGAGCCGGGGATCCGAACAGATGATGGGGACGTTCGAAAACTGGAAGCGCTACCTCAACCTGGTGAAGAGTCCGTACAACGGCATGACCTACGATTGCGGCGTGTCGCGCGAGTTGGGCGAGGATCCGCTGGAGGTCCTGAAGTGGATGGGCGCACGCGATTGCATCAATCACGTGCACTTCCGCAATGTCGTGGTCCGCAAGCCATATGTGGATTACACCGAGGTCTTCCTCGACAACGGCGTCGTGAACATGTACGCCGTGATGAAGGAACTGGTGCGGCAGAAGTATTCACGCGGACTCTATCCCGAGCATCCGCGCGCGCTCGACTTCGACCGCAAGGTGAACTGGATCACCGGCGGCTACGCGAAGGTCGGCGGCGGAGGTCCCGTGGGCGAGGTCTACAACATCGCCTATACGAAGGCGATGCTGCAGGCTGTGCTGTCCGCTTAGATATTGATGCCCACGCGCCAGAGGCCGTAGGCGATGGCTTGCCGGTAATACAGCCAGCCCTTTTTCGGATCGCTGCGTTCCGGCCGCGGCGATCCGTACACCACGTATCCGCGACGCTCCAGCATCCGTTTTACGCGGTAGATGTGATACCCGTCGCTCACCACGATGCAGGTCTTCATGCCGAACCGTTGCATGATCTCGTTCGCGGCGGCGATCGAGTGGACCGTGCTTTCGCCCTCGGGCTCGACGAGGATGTCTTCGGATGGCACGCCGCGGCGGCTCAGGTACGTACGGCCGACCTCGCCTTCGGTGAAGTCGGGATCCCCGCCCGCGCCGCCGGTGGTGAGGATTTTCGGAGCCATTTTCTGCAGGTAAAGATACAGGGCGTGGTTGAGGCGGGCTTCGAGAACGGGTGACGGCCGGCCACGATAGGCGGCGGCCCCCAGAACGATAATGACGTCCGAGGGTTTCGCCTCGTCAAGCACCGATTGACGTTCAATCGCGCGGGCCGTGCGCTGCAGCCAGTAACCGGAAATGCCTGTCAATGCGAGGAGCGCCAGGCTGGCGATCCACGCGAATCCTTTCTTCTTTCGCAATGCCTTAGTCTACCGAACCCAAATCGGGTGAGAATTTTCCGGAGGTGATTCCACTATATTGACGGTGGTACACCTCGCGACCGTTACCTTCGCAACTTTACTGAGCCTGGTCCCCGAGGCCGCCGCCCCCGATCCCTACCCGGCATTGCGCGAGCGGGATTACGAGACCGCGTTGCAATTGTTCCGCAAGTCCCTGGCGGCGAACCCCGTGCAACCCGGCCTGCGGCAGGACTTCGCATACACCCTGCTCAAAGCCGGCGACACCGAAGCCGCGCGCGACCAGTTCGAGATCGTGCTCGGGCAATCGCCCGGCAACGACAGTCTCGCGCTCGAGTACGCGTACCTCTGTTATGAAACCCGCAAGCCGGTCGAGGCCCGGCGCACATTCCTGCGCTTGTCCAAAGAGTCGCGAGACGAGGGAGTGAAGGCGTCTGCAGCGCAAGCGTTCGAGAACGTCGATCGCCCGCTGCGGGAAGGCATCGCGCGCTGGCGCGCGGCGGTGCTCGAAACCCCGCAAAGTTTTTCCGCCCATCAGGAACTCGCCCAACTCGCCGAGAATCGCGACGAACTCGCGCTTGCCGCACAGCATTACGAATACGCGTGGCGGCTGCGGCGCGACATGAGGTCCTTCCTGTTGGACCTCGGCCGCGTCTGGAAGGGACTCAATCGCGACGAAGAATCCACGGCTGCATTGCTCGCCGCATCCCGCGGCGCGGAACCCCGCACAGCCGACAAAGCCCGTGCGCTGCTGCCTCCGCGATATCCATACGTGTACGAATTCCAGAACGCGTTGAAGCTCGACGACACGAACCTGCCGCTGCGCCGCGAGTACGCCTACCTGCTGCTCGAAATGGGACGCAAGCAGGAGGCGGAAGCCGAGTTCCGGCTGATCACCGAGAAAACACCCAAAGACCGGCTGGCATCCGCGCAGCTTGGGTTCCTGTGGCTGACCGAGAAGGAACTCGCAGGCAGCGCGCGGCCGTTGTTGGACAAGGTCCTGCAGGAGGACGACGAACTCGCCGATCGCGTGCGATCGACGCTGCAGATGCCGCAAACGCTGAAGCGCCGCGAGGAAACGCCGCAGGCCAAGGTCAACAACGAAGCGCGTGATCTCGCAAAGAAGAGCCTCGATGCTGGATACCTGAAGGACGCCGTGCGATACCTCGAGGTCGCGCATGAGACCGATCCCATCGACTTCGGCGTCATGCTGCAGCTCGGTTGGACCAACAACATCCTCAAAGACGACCGCACCGCGATCAAGTGGTTCAGCCTGGCGCGCAACTCGCCGGATCCGAAACAGGCGGCCGAAGCGGACCGCGCGTATCGCAACCTCGCGCCGTCGCTGCAGCGCTTTCACACCTCGATCTGGATGTTCCCCTTCTACTCATCGCGATGGAAGGACGCGTTCGGATACGGGCAGGTGAAAACGGAATTCAATCTCGGCAGGATCCCGCTGCGCCCGTACCTGTCGACGCGCTTCATCGGCGACCTCCGCCGCCAATACACTGCGCAGGGAGCGCAGTTACCGCAGTATCTCTCGGAAAGCTCGCTCATCTTCGCCGTTGGTCTGCGGACGATCGTCTGGAAGGGCGTCATGGCCTGGGGCGAGGCAGGACAATCCCTGCGCTATCTCGGCCGCAGCAGCACCACCGGACTCGTCACGCCCGACTATCGCGGCGGCATCTCGGCCAGCCGTTCGTTTGGCCGCAACCTGGGCGCGTCGAAAGCAGGCTGGTTCGGAGAGTCCGCCAACGACTTCGTCTTCGTCAGCCGCTTCAATCGCGATTTTCTTCTGTACTCGCAAAACAAGACCGGCTACACGTTCGCCCGCGGCGAGCAGACCGGTTTTCAACTGCAGGGATTCTGGAACTGGAACGTCACCACCGACATCAAGCGGCAGGCGTGGGCGAACTTCGTGGAAACCGGTCCGGGCGTCCGCTTCCGCTTCAACGGACTCCCGCCGTCGATGTTTTTCATCCTGCAAGGCCTGCGGGGACACCGGCTGATTGATTCCGGAAATACGAGTCGTGATTACAATGACCTTCGCGCGGGGTTCTGGTATGCCTTCGCTCGCTAAACTTCTGGTCTGTTTCATCGGACCGACTGTCTTCGCTGCAATCCCGCCGCCGACGTATCACGTTCTGGGCGACGATCCTGGAGCGTGGCCGAAGATTTTCGCGTCGGCCGGATTTCAACCGATCCGGGGAGGCGCGGCAGGCGTCGTCGTATTGCGGCGCGGCAGCGAGCGCTCGGGCGCGGCGTGGCGCGAGCGTGTCGAAAAAGGCATGTTCCTCGTGCTCGAAGGCGAATCCGCCATCGCGGAATCCCTGGGCTTTCATCCCGGCCCCAAACGCGTCGTCGCGCAAAGCATCCGCGAAGAACGCGCCCCGCATCTGTCGGTTGTCTGGGAAAAGCCGGTCGAACTGCCAGTCTGGTCGATCCCCAAAGAAGCGCAGGTCTTCAGCTCGGAACGCTGGAACAACGCGCCCCTCGTCGCAGGCCTCAAAATCGGACTCGGCGGTGTGTTGTGGGTCGCCGTGACGCCGGGGGCCGAAGGATACGAACGCTTCCCGTATCTTCTGCACGCACTCGCGGACCTCGGCCTGCAAACACCATTTCGCTCGCAGAAGCTGTGGGCTTTCTTCGATTCGTCGTACCGCCTGCGCGTGGACCTCGACTATTTCGCGCGACGCTGGCGGAAGTCCGGCATTGCGGCGTTGCAGGTCGCGGCGTGGCACTTCTACGACGGGGCGACGGATCCCGAGTATCTGAAGCGATTGATCGAAGCCTGCCACCGCGAGGGGATCCTCGTCTACGCCTGGCTCGAACTCCCGCATGTCAGCGAAAGCTTCTGGAACCGGCATCCGGAATGGCGAGAGAAAACCGCGCTCCTGCAGGATGCCCAACTCGACTGGCGGAAACTGATCAACCTCACCAATCGCGACGCGTTCGCTGAAGTGTCGCGCGGCGTTCGTGATCTATTGGGCAAGTACGACTGGGATGGCGTCAACCTCGCGGAACTGTACTTCGAGTCGCTCGAAGGCGCGGCGAACCCCGCGCGCTTCACGCCGATGAACGACGATGTGCGCCGGGAGTTCCAGAAGTTGAAGGGCGTGGATCCTGCGCTCAACCACGCCTACGCCGGCAAGGATTTTCTCGAATACCGCGTCGACCTCGCGCGCCGCCAGCAACTCGAGTGGCTCGACGTGATCGGCGGCGTGCGCAAAACGAAGCCGTGGCTCGACGTCGTGGTCACGCATATCGACGATCAATTCGACACACGCATGCGCGCGTTGCTCGGCGCGGATGCGAAGGCGCTACTTCCGGTAACAGAGCAGCGCGACGCGACGTTCCTGATCGAGGATCCCGCAACGATCTGGAACCTTGGCCCCAAGCGCTATCCCGAGATCGCGGCCAAGTATCAGCCCCTCACCCGCCGCCCCGCGAAACTCGCCATCGACATCAACATCGTCGAACGCTACCAGGACGTGTATCCGACGAAACAACAAACCGGCACGGAATTGTTTCAGCTACTGCACCTCGCGTCGAACGCCTTCGCACGCGTCGCACTGTACTTCGAGAATTCGATCAGCCGCGAAGACGAACCCTGGATCGGCTCGGCCGCCGCCGGTGTCACGAACTTCGAGCAGAACGGCGAATCGATGACCATCACCTCGCGCGACGGCGTCGGGATCCCCGTCAGCAAACCCGTCACGGTCGACGGCCAGGAATGGCCGGTGCGCGACGGCGAGACCATCTGGCTCCCCGCGGGCAAACACACGCTCACACCGACGTCAGTCGATGCGCCCGCGAAACTCACCGGCTGCAACGGCCGCATTCTTTCGCTGACCTCCACCGCGAAATCGATCGATCTCGCCTATGAAAGTTCCGCCCGCAACTACTGCCGCCTCGCGCCCGGAGTCAAGCTGGCCAGTCTCGAAATCGACGGCGCGCCCGCATCGTTGCCCGCCGGCGACAGCCCGATGGTCATCCTCCCGCGGGGCCAGCACCTCGTCTCGTTGCGCTTCTTCACAGTGAGACCGTGAAACCTCCCGATACAATGGAGGTTTCTACATGCGTATCGCCCTGGGTCAGATCAATCCCACTGTCGGCGACCTCTCCGGCAACGTTTCCCTGATGCTCGATTACGCCCGCCGCGCCGCGGACTCCGGCGCCGGACTGATCGTCTTCCCTGAACTCTCGCTCAACGGGTATCCCCCGCGGGACCTCGTCGAGAAACCGTCGTTCCTCGCCCGCACCGAGGCCGCGCTGCAGGACCTCGCCGTCCGCGCCCCGCGCGGCATCGCGATCATCACCGGCTACGTCGGCAAGGCGCCCGAGCAGAACAAAGCCCTCAATTCCGCGGCCGTGCTGCGCGATGGCGAGATCCTGCTGCGACAGAACAAGGTGCTCCTGCCGACCTACGACGTCTTCGACGAAGCGCGCTACTTCGTCCCCGGCGAACGCGGGCAGTTGTTCGACTTCGAAGGCCGCAAGGTCGCGCTCACCATCTGTGAGGACGCCTGGAACGACCGCACGTTCTGGAAACACCGGCTCTACAAACGCGATCCCGTCGAAGAACTGTTCGAGCAGGGCGCGGAGATCCACATCTGCATCAACGCGTCGCCCTATGCGATGGGCAAGCGCGACCTGCGCCGCCGCTTGTATCGCGCCACCGCACGCCGTTTCGAGATCCCGGTCGTGTACGTCAACCAGGTCGGCGGCAACGACCAGTTGGTGTTCGACGGATCCTCGTTCGCGATGGACGCCAACGGCAACGTCATCACGCAGGCGCGATCCTTCGCCGAGGACCTCGTCTTCTGCAACGCCTTCGAATCCACCGGCGACATCCACGAGACGACCTCCGACGAAACGGAAGCCGTCTACGAAGCCCTGGTGCTCGGCACGCGCGACTACATCCGCAAGTGCGGTTTCAAAAAGGTCCTCATCGGACTTTCCGGCGGCATCGACTCTTCAATCACCGCGGCGATCGCGGTCGAAGCGATCGGGCGCGAGAACGTGATCGGCGTCGGCATGCCGGGTCCGTACTCGAGCGACCATTCGGTGAAAGACGCGCGCGACATGGCGGAACGCCTCGGCATCCGCTTCGAACTCATCTCGATCAACGACGGCTACCACGCGATGCTCGGCTCGCTGAACCCCGTCTTTGCCGGCGCGAAACCCGACGTCACCGAAGAGAACCTGCAATCGCGCCTGCGCGGCGTGACGCTCATGGCTCTCTCGAACAAGTGGGGCGCGCTGGTCCTCACCACTGGCAACAAGAGCGAACTCGCCGTCGGCTACTGTACGCTCTACGGCGACATGTGCGGCGGACTCGCCGTCATCAGCGATGTCCCCAAGACGCTCGTCTATCAGATCTCGCGCATCGCAAACAAACGTCTCAACAACGCGATCCCCGAGAACGTCTTCGTCAAGCCGCCGTCCGCGGAACTCCGGCCCGACCAGAAGGACACCGACTCGCTGCCCGAATACGACGTGCTCGACGCGATCCTTGAAGGCTACATCGAGCGATATCAGACGCCGCAGGAGATCGCCGACGAGATTCATCAGCCCGTCACGCTCGTGCGAGACATTATCAATAAGGTCGACCGCAACGAGTACAAGCGCCAGCAGGCTGCGCCCGGTTTGAAGGTCACTTCGAAGGCCTTCGGCATCGGCCGCCGCTTCCCCATCGCACAGAGGTTTTCCGAACAATGATCACGACCCACCGCCTTCTCGCGACCGCCGCACTTCTCGCGGCCGGCATCGGGGGATCCGCCTGGCTGCTCACGTCGCAACCCGCCGCCAACAAGCCGCAAACCCTCGGCCCCACGGCAGACGGCGGCTATCTGATCCCCAACGGCTGGAAGATCAAACCAGTCGGCACGCAATTGCAGTTGGACACCTTCCCGATGGCGTCGGTCATCACGCGTGACGGCAAGTACATGGTGGTGTTGAACGGTGGATACAAGCCGCCATCACTCAGCGTCGTCGACACATCCACAATGAAAGAGACCTCGCGCACGCCGGTATCCGACGGCTGGCTCGGACTCGCCATGACGCGCGACGAAAAGTTCCTCTACGTCGGAGGCGGCGCACGTGCGTCCGTCTTCGAATTCGCGTTCGACGCCGCGACCGGCAAAGTCACCCCCGCGCGGACCTTCGAAGCCGTCGCGCAGGCGGATCGCAAACCGGAAGACTTCATCGGAGACGTCCAGATCTCGCCCGACGGCAGGCTCATCTACGCCGCGGACCTCTATCGCGATCGCGTGATTGTCATCAATCCGCAATCGGGCCGCGTGATCGAGCAGTTCCCCACCGGGCGCCGCCCGTATCGCATTCTCTTTCATCCCGACGGCAAGTCGTACTTCGTCACCAGTTGGGCCGACGGCACGCTCTATCATCACCGCGCGACGGACGGCGAACGCCTGGGTTTCCTGCGCCTGGGTCCGCACACGACCGACATGCTGCTGTCGGCCAAGGCCGTCAAAGCAGAAGAAGGCGAAGAGGGCGAAAAGAAGCCCGACTGGAAACAGCGCATCTTCATCACGGCTGGCAACACCAATCACGTCTACGTCGTCGGACTTTCCGAAGCCAAGGACATGCGGCTCATCGAGACCATCAACCTCGCCATGACGCCGCGGCAGCCTGCCGGCATGACACCCAGCGCGCTCGCGCTCAGTCCGGACGAAGAGACGCTACACGTCGTCTGCTCGGACGCCAACGCCGTCGCCGTCGTCGAGGTCGAGGAAGCGAAGTCGCAGGTGAAGGGCTTTGTTCCCACCGGCTGGTATCCAACCGCCGCCCGCGTTCTCAAGGACAACCGTCTTCTTGTTTTTAACGGCCGCGGACTCCGCAGCTTCCCCAACCCCGGTGGACCCAAGCCGGTCACCGGCGATTCTCCCGTGCACCAGGGCGTGAAGTCCGACGAATACGTCGGCCGCATCCAGATCGGGTCGATCTCCATCATCGATCCCCTCGACAAGGAAAAGCTCGCCGAGTACACCAAACTCACCTACGCGAACTCGCCCTATCGCGACGAGTTACTCGACGGCGTGAAAGACATCCCCGCCGGCAACCCGATTCCGGCCCGCCCCGGCGTCAAGGGTCCGATCCAGCACGTCGTCTACATCCTCAAAGAGAATCGGACCTACGACCAGGTGCTCGGCGACATCGGCATCGGCAATTCCGATCCGTCGCTCTGCCTGTTCGGCGAGAAGTACTCGCCCAACCATCACAAACTCGCCCGTGAGTTCGTGCTGCTCGACAACTTCTATGTGAATGCGGACGTGAGCGCCGATGGTCACAACTGGTCGACCGCCGCCATCGCGCCCGATTACGTCCAGCGCATGTGGCCCAACTCCTATGGCGGACGCCGCAAGAAGTACGACTACGAAGGCGGCGAACCCGCTGCCCTGCCCCCCGCCGGATACCTCTGGACCAACGCCGCCAGCGCCGGCATTTCCATGCGCAACTACGGGTTCTGGGTCGAGACGCGCAAGGAACGCGCGGCGGATGGAACCTGGGTGGCGCGCGTGAAGGATCCGACACTCGCCAAAGTCACCAACATGAAGTACCCGGGCTTTAACCTCGACATCCAGGACATCGAACGCGCCCGCATCTTCCTCGAAGAACTCGCGGAGTTCGAACGTGCCGGTTCGATGCCGTCGCTGACTCTGCTGCGAATCGGCAACGACCATACGTCCGGAACCTCGCCCGGCAAGTACGCGCCGCTCGCGGCGGTCGCCGACAACGACGCCGCGCTCGGCATGATCATCGAGGGCCTGTCGAAGTCGAAGTTCTGGGGCAAAATGGCGGTGTTCGTAGTCGAAGACGACGCCCAGAACGGCGCGGATCACGTCGATTCGCACCGGTCCCCGGCGTTTGTGCTGTCGCCTTACACCCGGCGCGGTGTGGTCGATTCGACCTTCTACAACCAGACCTCGATCCTGCGCACCATGGAACTGATCCTCGGCCTCAAACCGATGACGCAGTTCGACGCTGCCGCCCGTCCGATGTGGCCAGCCTTCGCCTCGACAGCCGATGCCAAACCCTACGTGCCGGAAAAGCCGCGCATCGACCTCAATGAGCGGAATCCGCAGAAGACGGCGACGTCCGCCCGCAGCATGCGCATGGATTTCTCCCGCGAGGATGCGATCGACGACGACGAACTGAACGAGATCCTGTGGGTGGCGATCCGCGGAGGCCAGTCGCCGGCGCCCGTCCGGAGCTACTTCGCCAAATGAAAGTCAGGTGATTTCCACATGGTGTAGTACGTACTCCATGCGCACCTAAGAGTATTACTTAGGAATTCACTAGAGGAAATCAGGGATTCGCTCGGTAGTAATCTTGTCCCAGGAGACTCATTATGTAAGGGAATGGTAGTGGAGTCAGCACGTTGCCTCCGTTGCGGTAAAGAGTTCTACCCCCGGATCGGGGAGGAATTCTGCTCGCCTGTGCACGCGCGCGAATATTTCGGCGTTGTGAGCACAGACGCTCCATCCCTGGCAAATCTCGCAAACTCCGTCTCTAAACCATTCCATCCAAAGGATCGAGCGGAACTGACCGGGCGGCATCGAGTGATGTCGCTGCTGAAACTGGCCCCGGTTCCGGAACCATCCGTCCCGGAAATTCAGCCGCCACCGTTCGTGGACGCCGTGCTCCGGTTCGATCTCTCGACGTGTGTTCGTACTCCTGATTCGGCGAAACCATCTGCCGGTTCGCGTGAAGGCGAATCTTATGTGGCGGTTGCCGTCGAATCCGAGGTCCAGGGCCTCTCGATCTCGGCAGTGGCTTCGTGTACAACCGAGCCATCCCTGACGATGGCGACGGATCCCGTCCCGTTCGGGCAACCCAAGCCTGCACAGTTCTCTGCTGCGAGCCGGGCACAAGCTGCCCTCGAACCGATCGCCGACCTGACAACGCAATGCTTCGCGAATCTGCAGCTTTCGGCGGATGGCGCGGGAGAGATTCCAGCGGCGACGGCGTTGGTCCCGATCCAGGGAGTAGAAAGCATCTCGTGGAGCCTCCCGTCGGGCGTTGCTTCTCCGAAAGCGGATTCTGTCGCGGTGTGTGTGGCGACGGTGAAGCCGTTGAATCCCCGCTGGAGCGGCGACCTGCGCAAGTTCGACTGGGCGCAACTCATCGCGCGCCTGGCCGATTTCGAGTCGTCAACTGCGGGAGCGAATCCGGCGATTTCCGAGAAGGCCAAGGCAGCTCAAGCGTTTACATCCTCGGTCACCGCGAAGCACAAGACGCCTCGCCCGGCTCAGGCGCCGCTCCTGCACCGGATCCCGGTTCTCGGCCCGGCGCTGGCATTTTGGGACGCCCAATCCTGGCTGGTGCGGGCTCTGGTCTTCGCCATCCCGGTTCTGGCCCTGATCGCCTTGAAGCCTTCGTTTGATGGTTCACTCTCGGAACCGGTGGTGCTGGCCAAGACCATGCCGCCGCCCGCGAGCACTGTCCTGCGCCGGATGCCGTCACGCGAACAGGCTGCCGAACGCGGAGCCAAACCGTTTAATAAGCCCGTCTCCTCGGCTCAGGGCGCCGCCGCGCCCCCGCCGCAGGCCGAGGCCAGCCAGGATAGCGCGCCGCCGATCGTCAAGCCGGATCTTCCAATCGCAACGGTCGAACCCCGCCTGACCAACATGGACCGGATGTTGCTGGCGCGCGCCGCCGTCGAACTCGTGGATGACTTTTCGTTTGGACTCGACAGTTGGGATTCCAACAGCGCCAATAGCCTGACCTGGAGCTACGACCAGACCGGATTTATCCGGCCTCGTGGCTTGGCCCTGTTCCGGCCGTCGATGAGCCTCACGAACTATACTGTTGAGTTCCTCGCCAAGATCGACGCCTCCGCTGTGGGCTGGGCGATCCGTGCGATGGATCACAATAACTACCATGCGGTGAAGATCGTTCAACGTGGCGGCGGCCCCCTCCCCCGCTACACGATCGTGCGCTACACGGTGGTCGACGGACGCGAAGGACCGCGAATTGAGCATCCTTTACCGCTGAATCTCTATAAAGACACTCTCTTCCGCATCCGAATGGATATTAGAGGGTCCAACTACTCGCTCCTCGTGCAGGACTCGGTGGTGGACTCCTGGTCGGATAACCGGTTTGAGTTTGGCGGCATGGGATTCTTCTCTGGCCGTGGCGAAGAAAGCCGGATCCGATGGGTGCAGGTGACGTATCAAAACGACCTGCTTGGCAAGATCTGCGCCTGGCTCGCTCCTAAAACCAGCTAGCCTCCGCGCCGGTCCGGCAAATCAAGTACTCCAGTGTGTACTGGAAGGCTAGAGGTTTAAAGGAACATGAGTAAGGGAGCGGCAGAAAAGAAAGACGGCGCGATTTCCAGTTACCTCGCGCGTGCGGTAGCCTTGCACCTGGAAGGCAAACGCCCCGAGGCGCTGCAGGAATTGCAGAATGCCGTGCAGGCCGGAGAGGATTCCCCCGAGGTCCATTCCGCCAGAGGACACCTCCTCTATGAGTTGAACCGGTTCGAAGAGGCAGTGGAGTCCTATCAGCGGCTCCTGGAACTCGTCCCGAACCACCCGACCGCCAATTTCAACCTGGCGATCTGTCTGGAAAAACTGAGCCGCTGGCCCGACGCCATCGGATTCTTCCAGCGGGCTCTTGTCAACGATCCGGACCGCATCGACACCCGTCTCGGCCTCGGCGTGTGCCTTCTGCACACCGAGAAAGCCGATCAGGCGCTCGAACAGTTCGACCGGGTCCTGTCGCGCGACGAGAAGAACGACACGGCGCTGTTCGGGAAGGCCGTTTCACTCCAGCTTCTGGCGAAGTACGACGACGCGGCTGCGATCTATCGCAAGATCCTCGTCAAGAATCCGAAGTCGGAAGAGTGCCTGACCAACATGGTCACCATCAGCATGGCGCGCAAGGACGAGGCTGCCACCCGCGAGTTCTCGGAAAAGCTTCTCACGCTCCGTCCGTCCTCGCTCACGGCCCTTGAAGGTCTTGCCAGTTGCGCCTTCGCGACCAATGATCACGAGGCCGCGGTCACCTTCTGCAGCAAACTGGTCGAGGCCTCGCCCGATCACTTCGAGCGCTGGTTCAACCTCGGCGTCGCCCACCAGAAGACGGGCCGTTACGACAAGGCCGCCGAAGCCTATCGCCACGCCCTCGAAATCCGTCCGGACGCCAAACAGGCGCATGTCAACATCGGCATTGTCTACCAGGAATCCGGCGATCTCGTCCAGGCGAAACAGGCCTACGAAAAGGCCCTGCAACTGTCGCCCGACCTCGCGGACGTTCAGTATAACCTGGCCTCCGTTTACGAGCAGGCCGGCGCGGTTGACGACGCCGAACGGACCTACGCGAAGCTTCTGTCGCGTAATCCGGATCTGGAAGACGCCTGGTTCCGGCTGGGCCACCTGCGGATCCAGCGCAACGATTACCGGACTGCCGCCGAAGCCTTCGAGCAGTGCATCCGCCGGCGTCCCGACTGGATTGAAGCGCACATGAACCTCGCGCTGTGCAGTTGGAACAGCGGCAACCAGGAAGCAGCCGCGAAGTCGTTCGAAGCCGTCCTGGCCAAGGATCCCAACGCGCTCGACGCCCTGCGGGGCCTGGCGGCAATGGCCATCGAGAAGGAAGACTTCGAGCAGGCCCTGGAAATGCAGGCTCGCATGATCGAAGCCGGTGAGCGCACGCCGGAATTGTTCTACAACACCGGCCTGCTGCTCCAGAAGTCCGGCCAGATCGACGACGCGATCCGGCTCTATCGCGAGGCGCTGAACGAGCGTCCGCAGTTCGCCGAGGCGATGCTCAACCTGGGTCATGCGCTGAAGACGCAGGGCATGCAGGACGAAGCCCGCAAGCTGTGGAAGCAGGCTCTCGACCTCAAGCCGGAACTCGCGGCCGGCTACTTCGAGCGTTCGTAGTCTCGGTCAAAAACTAAAAGGCCGGATCCCCGCCACCTGCGCGGCAGATCCGGCCTTTTGCATGTTCAGACGGAATCTACCAGTCGAGCGCCAGATTCACGAAGGTCCGCACGCCGAACCCCGTCGCGCCCTTGGCCAGGAACGGCTTCGCGTCGTCGAGGTACGCCGTCGAAGCAATATCCAGGTGGACCCAAGGCGTGTCCTCGACCCAATCTTTCAGGAAGACGGCCGCGGTGCACGCGCCGCCCGCACGTCCGCCGATGTTGGCGATATCCGCGTAGGCGCTCTTCAACTGCTCGCGATAATCCTCATCGGCCGGCATCCACCACAACTTCTCGCCGCCTTTCTTCGACGCCGCGAGGACCTGCCCCATGAAGCCGTCGTTGTTGGTGAACGCGCCCGCGTGAACCCCGCCCAGCGCCACACCGATCGCGCCCGTCAAGGTCGCCGCGTCAATCAGATGCGTACAACCCTGCCGCTTCGCGTAGGTGATGGCGTCCACCAGGATCAGCCGGCCTTCCGCGTCGGTATTCAGCACTTCGATCGTTTTACCCGCCAGCGAAGTCACGATATCGCCGGGACGCTGCGCCTTGCTGCCCGGCATGTTCTCGACCGTCGGGATGAACGCCGTCACGGGGATCCGCGGCTTCAACTGCGCAATGGCCCGCATCGCGCCCAGCATCGCGCCCGCTCCGGCCATGTCGTTCTTCATCTTCTCCATGCCGTCGGACGGCTTGATCGAAATGCCGCCGGTGTCGAACGTGACACCTTTGCCGATGAGCGCCAGATGATCCTTCACGGATTCGGGTTCGACAGCCGGACGGTACCGGATCACCATCAGGAACGGCGGTTCCGCACTGCCGATCGCAACGCCGAGCAGCGAACCCATGCCAAGCTGCCGCATCCGGTCCTGATCGAGGACCTCGACTTCGAGCCCGAGTTCCACCGCCATTTCGCGGCCCCGGCGAACCAGTTCACGCGGCGGCAGGATATTGCCCGGCTCGTTGATAATGTCCCGCGCGAAGTTCTGGCTTTCGCCGATCACCCTGCCGCGTTCGACATCGGCCCGGAACGAATCACCGTCGCGCTCGGCCAGCACCGTCAGGCCCTGCAACTTGTTCTCGCGTCGGTTGGCGCTCTTGTGAAGATCCTGTTCCCAGAGACCGGCTTGAAGACCTTCGGCGATGGCGGACGCGAGCGTCATTTGCGTTTCCGCATCGATTGCGATGGTCAGGCTCGCGGCATGGGTCTTGAAGTGGCGGACGGCGCAGGCCGCGGCTTTGCGCGCCTCTACACCCGAGAAGGAAGCCGGCTTCCCCACCCCGATCAGCGCGATCTTCTTGGCCTTGAAACCGTGCGGCCGGTGCAGAACGGCAATATCGAAGAGCTTGCCCGCGAATTCGCCGGAAGCATACACTTCTTCCACCCATCCGCCGGTAGGTCCGTTGACGCCGGCGGCCAGCCCGGCAAGATTCTCTGATCCCTGGCGCTCGAATGCAAAAATCGCCAGTACATCGCAGTCCGCCTGTTGAATGGCGGCAATTTGGGTCTTGATTTCCATCCTCGATCTTTCTCCGATGACGATGTCGCTGTACAACGCTACTCGCGGCCCCGGCGGCCGATCGCCGCTTTCGCCTCGTTATCCGCTTCGCGCGCGCGCTCGGATTCCCGCTTGTCGTGGAACTTCTTGCCTTTGGCGAGCGCGACCTCGCACTTGATTTTCCCATTCTTCAGGTAGATTTTGGTGGGAACGAGCGAGAGTCCCTTCTCACGCGTCTGGCCGAGAAGCTTGTCGATCTCTTTGCGATGCAGCAGCAGCTTGCGCTTGCGGACCGGCACATGATTCTCGCGATTGCCGTGCGAATACTCGCTGATGTGCGCGTTGACCAGCCAGGCTTCGTTGCCGCTGATATCGCCGTAGGCGTCCTTCAACTGGATTTTGCCCGTCTTCGCCGCTTTCACTTCGGTGCCGGTCAACACGATTCCCGCCTCGAACCGGTCGAGCAGGAAATAGTTGTGCCCGGCCTGGCGGTTATCGCTCAGGATCTTGATCGCCACTGTGTCCGCGGAAGCCATGCGCTATTTACCATGGTATTCCAGCGCTCCAAATCCACACGCCGGACTATGGCAGGATAGTCTACGTGGTCGGACTCTTCATCACCATTTCGCTTCTTGCGCAGGATCCTTCTTACGGCGTCCCGCCGGCCGATGCCCCGGAACTCGCCGCCCGCGGCCCCCACGGCGTGGGGGTTCGCACGGTCGATCTCGTAAACCCGGGCCAGCCGGACATCCTCAAGTTCGACAAGACCACCGGCAAGGCTCCGCTCTACGACCGTCACCTGCAGGTCGAGATCTGGTATCCCGCGACCATTCCCGCCGGCGCCAGCGACGCGATCACCTACGAGATGGCGATGCCGCGCAGCGGAGGCAAGTCCCGCTTCCGGATCCCCGGCAAAGCGCTGCGCGACGCGGCGCCCACGGGCGCAGGCTGGCCGCTCGTGATCGTCTCCCACGGCTATCCCGGATCCCGCTACTTCATGAGCTACCTGTCCGAGAACCTCGCCTCCAAGGGATACGTCGTCGCGGCGATCGACCACACCGATTCGGTCTTCGGCGCAGAGGCCGCCTTCCCCAGCACGCTGTACAACCGGACCAATGACCAGAACTTTGTCCTCGATGCTGTCGGCAAACTGCCGTTCCTGCAGGGCGTCGTCGATCCCACTCGCGCCGCCGTCATCGGTTACTCAATGGGCGGATACGGAGCACTCGCCAGCGCCGGCGCGGGCTACAATCCGGCGTCGCCGATCGTCACCGCGCTCGTCCCCGGCGGGTACATGAAGAGCCTGACGGCCGGCAGCGAAACCTTCCAGTCGACTCGCCGCAAGGAGATTCGCGCGGTCGTCGCGATCGCGCCCTGGGGAGGCCAGCCGCCGATGAACAGCTGGAACGAAGCGGGTCTCGCGGAGATCCGTATCCCCTCGCTGTTCATTACCGGCGATCAGGACGACGTTTCCGACTACGCCCGGGGCGTCAAACCGGCCTTCGAGAAGGCCGTCAACTCCAGACGCTGCATGCTCGTCTTCCAGAACGCGCGCCACAATGTCGGAGGGAATCCGGCGCCCGACGCCGCCCTCGGCTCCTTCGTCACCCGTGAGTTCTTCGACGAACCAGTCTGGCGCAAGGAGCGGCTGAACGCCATCAACCAGCACTTCGTGACCGCCTTCCTGGACCTCTACGTCAAGGGCGACGAGAGCCGCCGTCCATACCTGGAGTTGTCGTCGGAGAAGTCCAACGACGGCAAATGGGTGGTTCCCCAGGGGCAGTCCACGGGCGGCAAGTTCAGCGAAGGTTCCGGGTACTGGAAGGGGTTCCAGCGCCGCTGGGCCCTGGGACTCGAAATGCATTGCGCCGCCCCGTCCGTCCCGGCAGCCGGCGGCGGGACCCGCTAGCACTTTCCTTTCCACAGTTTGACCTCCGTCTGCGTCTTATCTCGTAGACGGCAGTGTGCGGGATTTGCCTGCAACGGCTCTTGGTCAAACTCAACATGTTTCGTATCAGTGACTTACGTGGCGCATGCGGAATTCTGGCGGTGATTGTCGCCCTCAACGGGACGGCTCCCCCGCTGGCTGCCCGCAACCGGAAAGCCGACAAACTGATGAAGCAGGGGCAGGCGCTCGAGGTGAAAAAAGATTACGACGGCGCGCTCGAGTATTACGAGCAGGCCCTCGCCCTCGACCCCGCCGACGCCGGCTACCGGATCCTGGTGCAGCGAACCCGTTTCTTTTCCAGCCAGTATCACACCGATCTCGGCCAGAAGCTCCGGGCCGAGGGGCAGACCGAAAAGGCGCTGGACGAGTTCATGAAGGCCGTTCAAAAAGACCCGTCCTCCTCGATCGCCATGCAGGAATGGAAGCGGACCCAGGAGATCATCGAGCGCGACAAAGCCGCCGGCGCCAATGCCGGGTCCAAGGGCCTCACCTCAGCGCAGGTCGCTCAAAAAGAAAGCGATGAGCGGATCGGCTCGATGATGCCGCCTCCCGAATTGAAGCCGGTCAACCGCGTGATTCAGAGCCTCAAGATGAATAACCAGCCGCCGCGCGTGCTGTATGAGACGCTCTGCAAGCTGGCCGGGCTGAACGTCGTCTTCGATCCCCAGTATCAGAACACCAGCGGACGCCAGAACTACAACGTCGAACTCAACAACTCGACCATCGAGAATGCGCTCGACTACCTCGGGGTCCTCACCAAGACCTTCTGGAAACCGCTCACGGAAAACACCGTCTTCGTGGCGGAAGACAACGTCACCAAACGCCGCGACTACGAAGACGATGTGGTCAAGGTCTTCTACGTCACCAACGCGACCTCGGTGCAGGAATTCCAGGAAATCGCGACCGCCGTCCGGTCTCTCACCGAAATCCGCCGCGTGTACACCTACAACGCGCAGAAGGCGCTGTTGATCCGCGGTACGGTCGATCAGGTGGCGCTGGCCGAAAAACTGATCCGCGATCTCGACAAGCCCAAGGCGGAAGTCGTGGTGGACGTGATCGTGATGGAAGCCAACCGCGGCCGCACCCGCGATCTTGCCTCGACGCTGACCAGTGGTTCGACCTCCGGCATCAAACTGCCGGTCGCCTTTACGCCCCGCTCATTCTTGAGCGTACCGTCCTCGGGTAGCAGCGATACAGGTACCGGAACCGGAACCGGGACCGGTACGGGCACCGGCACTACCACGACAACAACTACAACTTCGTCGGCAATCAGAATAAGCAACCTCGGCAAAGTCGACGCGCGCGACTACTCGACCACGCTGCCTGGCATGTTGCTGCAGGCGATGCTGACGGACCGCTCCACTCGCGTTCTGCAGTCTCCGCAAGTGCGCGCCTCGGACGGCCAGAAGGTTTCCCTGCGCATCGGCGACAAGATCCCGATCGCAACGGGCAGTTTCCAGCCCGGATTCGGCGGCGTCGGCGCCGGCGTCAGCCCGCTGGTCAGCACCCAGTTCAACTTCACCGAAGTGGGCGTGAACGTCGATATGACGCCGCAAGTCCACGGGACGGAAGAAGTCACGCTCAAAATCAGCGTCGAAATCTCGACGGTGCGTGACCGCGTCGACCTCGGCGGCATCTCGCAGCCGGTCATCGGCCAGCGCAAGAGTGAAACGGAATTGCGCCTGCGCGAGGGCGAAGTCAATATCCTCGGCGGCTTGACGAATGCACAGGATTCCCGGTTGATCTCCGGTGTCCCGGGCATCGTCAATGTTCCTGTCCTGGGACGCTTCTTCGGCAGCGAAAACGTCGAAAAGAACCAGCAGGAACTGCTTATCGCGCTGGTGCCGCACATCGTGCGCACGCCGGGCTACAGCATCGACAACATGCGTGCGGTATACGCCGGCACGGATCAGTCGGTCCGCGTGAACCTGGCGCCGAAGAAGGAAACGGCCGCGCCTCCTCCGGCTGCCGCAGCCGCGCCCCAGCCCCCTGCGGCCTCGTCGCCGAAGCCCGCGATCGTGACGGCTCCACCCGCGGCTGCTGCGGCGCCCGCGGCTCCGGCGGCAGGAGGCCAGGTGATCCTCTCCTTCTCCCCCGGCGGAGAAATTGTGGCCGCGCCCGGCAGTACGTTGAACGTCTCGCTCCAGATCGCGAACGGGCACGATCTCTTTGCCGCGAACCCGATCCGCATCAAGTTCGACGCTTCGAAACTGAAGCTCAATGATGCGGCACAGGGCGACCTGCTCGGACGCGACGGCCAGCGGGTGCTTCTCAGCAAGGACATTCGGAATGATTCCGGCG
Organism: uncultured Solibacteraceae bacterium; assembly: GCA_964627455.1. GTDB lineage: Bacteria > Acidobacteriota > Terriglobia > Bryobacterales > Bryobacteraceae > F-183. Next base: position 117,647 of record CAZVKC010000007.1, read on the forward strand.
AAGCCACGATCACGCTCTCACGTTTGCCCGGTGCGGCCGCCGTCTCCGGATCGGGAGCTTTGCTGAACCTGACATTCCAGGCCATGGGACGTGGCGTTTCGCAGGTGACCGTGGAAGAGATCAGCCTGAAGAACACGCAACAGCAGGGCGTCGAGACGGCTCCGGCGCCGCAGGTTACGGTACGGTTGCAATAGCAGGTGTCCGGTATGATGCGCAAACAGAAGCAGCGGGGGATGACGCTGGTCGAACTGATCGTCGCGTTCACCATTCTCCTGCTGCTGACAGCGATGTCGGTTCCGCTGGCGCGCTACAAGGTGCGCCGGGACAAAGAGAGGGATCTGCGCGTGGCGCTGGCAGAGATCCGCCGGGCGATCGACAACTACAAAGACGCCGCGGATAAGGGCGAGATCGGACCCTTGAAGGTCGAGGCCGACGGCTACCCCGAAACGCTCGAGATGCTGGTGGAGGGCGTGAAGAAGTCAGGGCAGGTGGACAAGAAGATCAAGTTCCTGCGGCGGATTCCGCGGGACCCGTTCACCAACAACACCGATTGGGGCAAGAGAAGCTGGCAGGACGATCCGAAGTCGACGAGTTGGGGTGGGCAGAATGTTTTTGACGTGTACACAAAAACCACGGAAAGGGCGCGTGATGGCTCGTCTTACGCCGAGTGGTAAAACCCGGCGCGAACTCGGCTACACGCTGATCGAAATCATGATCGTGATGGCGATCATCTCGATCATCGTGTCGATTGCCGTGCCCATCTATCAGAAGTCGCTGATCCGCGCCAAGGAAGCCGTCCTCAAGAACAATCTCTTCACGCTGCGCACCGTGATCGACGAGTTCACCTATGACAAGCAGAAGGCGCCCCAATCGTTGAATGATCTCGTCACCGAAGGCTATTTGCGCGCGGTGCCCGTGGACCCGATGACCGGCAGCGCCGATAGCTGGCGCGTCGTGATGGAGGACGCGATGACCAGCGTCAACCAGACCGAGCCCGGCATCTTCGACGTCCGCAGCGGATCCGACGCCAAAAGCCTCGAAGGCACGCCCTATTCCGAGTGGTGACCAACGCGGCTGAGGCGCTACTCTGATTCCAGATGCCGTCTCGTCGTTATGTGATCCTTCCCCTGGCGATCGCAGCCAGCCTGCTGCTTCCTGCTCAGTCCGGTCTCACTCCCTCGCAAGCCGCGATGATGCGAGCGGTCGATGCGCAGAAGGTCAAGGCGCAAACACTGCTTGAACGGCTCGTCAATCAGAATTCCGGAACGTTTAACACCGAAGGCGTCAAGGTCGTTGCGGCCTTCATGGTCGCCGAACTCGTGGAACTCGGCTTCAACGTCGAACTGCTGTCGATGGAATCGATCCATCGCGGACCCCACATTCTTGCGGTGAAAAAGGGATCACGTCCGGCCAAGCCGGTGCTGTTGATCGGACACATGGACACGGTGTTTGAACCGTCAAGCCCGTTCCAGCGCTTTGAACTGAAGCCTGATGGGCGCACCGCGGTAGGTCCGGGTACGGCCGACATGAAAGGCGGACTGGTCGTAATGATGACCGCCCTGCGAGCCCTGCGTGCGTCCGATGACTGGACCAACCTCAATATCACGGTCTTCCTGACTGCCGATGAAGAGGCGCCGGGCGATATCGCGATCTCCCGCAAGGATCTGATCGAACAGGGCAAGAAGGCCAAGGCGGCGCTGTGTTTCGAGACAGGAGTGCGAGGCGTGACGGAAGACGCGGTATCCACCGCCCGCCGCGGATTTACGGGCTGGGAATTGCGTTCCTACGGCAAGGCGGGTCATTCCGGGCAGATGTTCACCGACAAGTTCGGCTATGGCGCGATCTTTGAAATGAGCCGGATCCTCGACGAGTTCCAAAAGACCCTGCGCGAACCCAACATGACCTTTAACGTCGGCCTGATGCTCGGCGGCGCGGATCCCAAAGCAGATCGCTCCGGCCAGAGCACGGTATCGGGCAAGGACAACATCATCCCGGGAGAAGCGCTGGCTCGCGGTGAGATTCGTGCGTTATCACCGGAGCAGGTGGCGCGCGTGAAGGACCGCATGCAGGGCATCGTGGCGAAAAGTCTTCCGGGCACTCGGTCGCAAATCACGTTCGAAGAGGGATATCCGCCGATGGCGCCCACGCCCGGCAATCGCCGCCTGTTGCGGCTGTTGAACGAAGGCAACCTCGCCGCTGGCTTGCCGGATGTCGGTGAACTCGACCCGATGCAGCGCGGCGCCGGCGACATCTCCTTCATCGCGCCCTATGTCGATTCTTTATCCGGGCTCGGACTCATCGGCACTGGATCACACGCAGTCGGCGAATACGCAGACCTCGCCAGCATCCCGCGCCAGGCGAAACGCGCGGCGCTCCTGATCGATCGTCTCGCGCACGAATAGCGCCGTCGCAGCGCTACTTCGCGAAGCGTTTGTAGAAAGAGAAGGCCGCGACACCGAAACCGATCACGATCACGATGGCGCGGACGACGTGCTGCGGCATCTTCTTCGCGACACGCGCGCCGGCGTACCCGCCGACCATCGACGCAGCAGCCATCACGAAAGCGTACTGCCAGACCACGGCGCCTTCGCTCAGGAATACGACCGAAGCGATGGCGTTCATCAGGAATCCGAGCACCGACTTGAGCCCGTTCATCGTGTGAATGTCGGGCAAGCCGAGGAATGCGAGCGACGTCAGCATCAGGATCCCGATGCCGGCGCCGAAGTAGCCTCCGTAAACACCAACCAGGAACTGGAAGAAGATCGTGGACCAGATGGTCGACGAAGTCGGCTGCGTGTGCGGATGAATCTGCGCCCAGCGAGCGATCGGACGCTGCAGCACGAGCAGCACGCTTGCGCCCAGCAGCAGCCACGGGACCATGTTCTCGAACACCCGCTCTGGAAATCGTGTGACCGCCAAAGCGCCGCAGATTCCGCCCACTAGACTCGGTAGCCACAAACGTTTGAGCATGTCGCGGGCGGCGCTCAACTCGTCGCGATAGCCGAGAGCGCCGGCCAGCGAACCGGGCAGCAACGCGAACGTGGACGTCGCATTGGCCGCCACCGGATTCACGACGCTCAATAACGCCGGGAACGTCAGCAACGTGCCGCCCCCGGCGATGGCGTTGACCGCGCCGGCGAAGAATGCCGACACGGCGAGTAACAAGTAGATTGAGAGATCCACTAGCGAGGTCCCCCGAGGTATCCCTCATAGCCATCTCCCCCGGAAATCCCGTAAGGGCAGAAGGGGGGATGGGAGGGACATTCCGGAGTGTCCCTATTTATGCGCGGCGGGATCAATAGCGCACCCGGAACCCGAACTGGATCTGCCGGGGCGGCAGCGAGGCGGTCCGCAACAGGTTGGGTTGCGTGAGGATCGCGCCGGCCGCATCCACCGAAGCGATCGTGTTCAACCCTGTGATGTTCGAGCTATTCAGGAAGTTCGAACTCTCGGCGAGGAACTCGATCCGCACTCGCTCGGTCACCGGGAAACTGCGCGAGTAACGAACATCCAGGTGATTGATCATCGGTCCGCGGATCGTGTTACGGCCGATGTAAAGCGGACGCTGCTGTGCCGCCGGAACCTGCTGATCGCCATTCAGTACGCGGTTGCTGCCAATCGAAAAGATGTCGCCGCTGCGCGCGCTGTAGAGGAGCGACAGCTGATGGTGATTCACCAACTGGCTCAGCACGCCCGAGGTGACGCTGAACGTCGGGGTCAACACGCCGCTCCACACGAACACATGCCGCCGGTCGATGAACGAATTCGCACGGTCGCCGCGGCGGTTGTACGTATCCTGCGGCAACAGCGCGCCGCTGTCCAGGTTGTTCTGTTCCGGCGCATCGTCGATCGCATGCGACCACGTGTAGGTCGCAAACGTTTCGAACTGCGCCGACCGGCGCGTGATGCCGAGGTTCATGCCGTTGTAGCTCGAGTTGCCCGTCGACTCCGCCATCAGGATATTGTTGAACCGCGTGTCGATGCGTCCTGCGCCAAAGATCACGCGGCCGTCCGCCAACCGGTTCGCGGTCGGGATCAGGTTGATGTTGCGATACACCGGCAGCCCCGTGCCCTTGGTGAACAGGTAGCCCGCGCTCACTGCCGTGGTGCGCGTAATTTCGTGGCTGATCTGGAAGTTCGCATTCGCCGAGTACAGCGTGCGGAAGTCCTGCGACACGCTGATGATGTCCTGCACCGGAACCGTGAAGCCCGACGGGATGCCGCTGAACACGTTCGGGAACGCAGGCGCGAACGAGCTCGTAGGCCCGGTCGAAACGTTAAAGAAACGCGGATCGCCGTTGCTCAGGATCGCGCGGCGGTACACGTCGATCTGCGGCGGATCGTAGAACATACCGCCGTTGACGCGGATCACGGTCTTCTGCTGCTTTCCCAGCGCATACGACAAACCGAGCCGAGGCGCGAAGTTGTTGTTGTCCATTCGGAACGACCGGGACAACTCGTACGGCGACTTCGGATCCGCATTCGGAACCCGGTAGCGGTCGTACCGCAAGCCGTACACCAGCGTGAAATTCGGACGCACCTTCCAGGAATCCTGTGCAAAGAAACTGGTGAAGAGCGAGTCGTACACAAGCGCGGGTTCGCCAACGGTCTGCGCGAAGGACTGGTATCCGCGAGGAGCCGTGCCGGCCACCGCAGCCTGGTACGCTGCGAGGTTCGCGAACGTGTAGGTCGCCGCCGTCGCCTGCGTGTTGTTATCCAGGATCTTGCGGATCGTGGCGCCGAACTTGTAGCTGTGCGTGCCGCG
>CAZVKC010000007.1:122511-137445 GCA_964627455.1 uncultured Solibacteraceae bacterium
TGTTATCCAGGATCTTGCGGATCGTGGCGCCGAACTTGTAGCTGTGCGTGCCGCGGTTCAGACTGATGTTGTCCGAGAACTCCGGCATTTTTTCGGTGAAGTTGGTCCCCGCCACAGTCGGTGAGCCGAAGTTGATCAACCCCGAAATCGTGATCGCCGGCCCCGTGCCCGAGAAGTCCGCGCGGCGGTTCTGCTGGCTGCGGTAGGGCAACTGGAAGCGGAATTCGTTCACCGTCGTCGGATTGATGGTCGACACGAGCTGCGCGCCAACGGCATGCACGCGATCCCAGAACAGGACGGTGCGCGATTCCACCGTCTGCCCGCCGCCATTGTTATACGGCTGTTCGTTGCGGAAGTGGTTGTAGCGAACAAAGAACTGGTTGTTCCGGTTGATCTGCCAGTCGACGCGGCCGAAATAGAAGTACGGCTGTTCGACCGTCGGCAGCACGTCGGCATAGCGAGCCGGGAGTCCCAGTGTGGCGATGGTCGCCGCGGGAACGGTAATAGGTGTCGACAAGTCGTTGCGAACATGCTCGAAGGCGCCGAAGAAAAACACTTTGTCCTTCTTCAACGTGCCGCCCGTGTTCACATATACGGAATCCAGAAAGCCCTTCGGCTTCGCCGTGCCCGGCCCAAGCAGCGTCGGACGCGCATTCAGCAGACCTCGCCGGAAGATGTACGCACCCTCGCCGTGCAACTCGTTCGTACCCGACTTCGTGATCGCGTTGAACACCGTACCCACGGTGTTGCCGAACTCCGGCGAGAAGCCGTTGTTCACCTGCTGGATCTCCGCCAGGAACGTATTTGAAATCGGCATCAGCCGGATACCCGCGCGGTCGCTCTGCGTGTTGTTGCTGCCATCCAACTGATAATTGATGCGTCCCGCGAATCCGTTCGCGTTGATCTTGCGCGGCACCCCAAAAGTGTTCTGCGGGTGCCCGCTGACGTTCGGCTGCACGAGGATGAAGTTGTACGTATTGCGCGTGACGAGAGGCAGATTCACGATCGCCTTCGTACCAAGCGTATAGCCGAGATCCGTGCGGCCAGGTTCCACGACAGATCCCGAAGCCGCGACTTCAATCACGGTCGCCGCGTTGCCGACGGTCAGAGTCAGGTTCACCACCGCCGTCGAACCTGCCGACAGTACGACACCCTTGGCCTTCACGTCGCGGAAACCCGCCGACTTCGCATTCACTTCATAGTTGCCGAGCGGCAGCGTGACGAACCGGTAGAATCCGGCGGAGTCCGTCTTCGCTTCCCGCTTGAAACCCGTATCCAGATTCACGATTTCCACATCGGCGTTCGCAACAACGGAACCCGACGCATCGGTGATCGTACCTTCGATTTGCCCGTTAATAGCAGCCGATTGCGCAAACAGGGACACCTGGAGCGCGAGGAAGAATCCCAGCAAAAGTCTTGTCATGTAAACTTACCAACTCCCGGGCCGGGCGGGATCCTTGAGCCACGCCTCGACCAATAAACTCAGTCTATCGGATGCGATGGCGATCAGCTTGGATCCGGCCTCGCGGCTGATTTCGCTCTGCTTGCCCGAGTACCCCGGCCAGTTGCGGCCTTCGTACTTCTCCAGGTAATGCGGGAAATCCGCCATGCGTTCGAGGGCGGGAAGGTCGGGGCCCGCGCCCGGAACCACACTGCCGTCCGGCGCAAACACGGCCGCCGACGATAACTCCAGGGGACCACCATGTCCCCGGCCGCCGTTGCCCGACGTGAAGATCTTCATCTTGTCGAGCAAATCGAACGTGAGGGTCTCCCACCAGTTCGCGCTGAGCACCTGCAGCGTCTTCACCTCGCCGGTCACCTGCGAAATCGCAGCCTGCGCCGGCCCCGTATTCCCGCTGTGCCCGTTCAGCACGAACACCTTCGTGAACCCCATCCCCGCCATGCCGCGCAGGACATCGGCCAGATACATCGTAATCACTTCGGGACGAATCGAAATCGTGCCGGGGAACCGCACCGTGTGCGCCGGGCAATGCGTGTAACTCACAACAGGGAACACTGCCGCTTTCAGCTTCGGCCCCAGCAGGTCCGCGATACCGGTTGAGAGGTAACAGTCGGTGTAGGTGGGTCCGCTCGGACCGTGGTACTCAACCGCGCCCAATGGCAGGATCGCCAGGCGGGCGGCCTTGATGTAGCCTTCGACGTCCTTGCCTGGAACTTCCCAGAATCGATGCTTCCAACCCGCCTGCTGCGCCTGTGCGGCAACCGGACCTCCGCCGCCCGCCGCAGCAGCAGCGCCGAGTGACTGCAGGACAAACCGTCTTGTCTTCAACTCACACTCCGTTTTCTTCGCCAGCGTTCGCTCGGCGGCAATTCGATCACGTCGATCAGTTGCGCCATCGCATACCGGATGTGTTCCCGGGCCGCCTCGTCAGCGCGCAGAATATCGTCGGAGGCCACGGCTTCCGCGAGTTTGCCATGATATCCGGCGGGCAGCGGGCGGATCTGCGCCACCCGGTCCGACAGCCAGTTGTACATCAGGTCCTGCTCACGCTCGATGGCGCTTCGCAACAACTCGCAGCGGCCGCCCTCGGCGATCTTGAGATGAAACTTCACGTGCTTCAACCGCACCGAATACAGAAACTCAGGCTCGGCGTCGCCCTCGTCGCAGATCGCGTATAACTTGTCCAGTTGCTCGCCCGCGCGGATCAGATCTTCGCGCTCCTTGGCGCTTGCGTTCGCGGCGAACAGGCGCGCGGCCTGACTTTCAAGCGCCTCACGCAACAGGTAGCGTTCGAGCACTTCCTGCTTGGGCGGGATCCGCACGCGAGTTCCCGCGCGTGGCCGCGTTTCGATCAACCCGGCTGCTTCCAAACGCTGCAGCGCTTCCGAAATCGGCAGCAAACTCATTCCCAGTTCTTCGGCCAGCTTGCGGCGGGACAACGCAGCCCCCGGCGGATAGTCGCCCTTCAGAATCCGCTCGCGGATCCTTTCATACGCAAGCTGCGCAAGTGAAGGTTTCTTCTTGGTGGACACGAGTAAACTTCAGTGTATAAGCTTTTACATCATGTCCCGCCCTTTCCTGCTCGTTTTCCTGCTGTATAGCGCCACTGCCATGGCGGCCCCCGGCGCCAAAGTCGAGATCCTGCGCGACTCGTTCGGCGTGCCCCACATCTTCGGCAAAACCGACGCCGACGCGGCCTATGGCGTCGGCTACGCGCAGGCGGAGGATCGCCTGGAAGAGTTGCTGAAGAACTACCGGCGCGCGGAAGGCACGATGTCCGAGGTCTTCGGTCCGCAGTTCTATCAGCAGGATTACCGGCAGCGCCTGTGGCGGCACCGCGAGGTAGCCAAAGAGACGTACCCGAAACTGCCCGCCCACATCCGGCAGATGATCGAGGCCTTCCAGGCCGGCGTCGAACAGTACATGCGCGACAATCCGTCGAAGGTTCCCGCATGGGCGCAGAAGCTCGAGCCGTGGATGCAACTCGCGCTCACGCGCTTCATCATCTTTGGCTGGCCGGAAGGCGAAGTCGCCGGGGACCTGCAGGCCGTCGGTATCCGTCCCGAGCCCGCCGCCTATCGCGGATCCAATCAAATGCTGGTCGCACCGGCTCGCTCAGCGTTGAAGGTCCCGATCGCCGTCATTGACCCGCATCTGAGCTGGTATGGCGAGTTTCGCTTTTACGAGGTCCGCATCTATGGCGACAAGCTCAAGGTTTCCGGCGCCGCGATTCTCGGCCTGACGTTCCCCTCGCTGGGACACTCGCAATGGGCGTCCATCGCGATGACCACCGGCGGACCTGACACCTCCGACGTCTACGAAGAAGAGGTCAGCGACGGCAAGTACAAGTTCAAAGGCGAGTGGAAGCCGCTCACCATTCGCGCCGACAAGATCGGCGTCAAGACGAGCGAGGGTGTGAAGTGGCAGGAAGTCACGTTCGAGGAAACGCATCACGGCCCGATCGTTGCGCGCAAGAACGGCAAGGCGTATGCCGCCGCGATCCCGTATGCGAAGGCCGCCGGCCTCATCGATCAGTCTTACCGCATGATGACTGCGCGCAATCTTGCGGAAATGAAGACGGCGCTATCGGCCTTTGAACTCATGCAGCAGAACATCATGATCGGCACGGTGCAGGGTGACATCTACTATCTGCGCAACGGCCGCGTTCCGATCCGCCCCAAGGGATGCGAACCGGCGAAGCCGATGCCGGGCGCAACGGGCGAATGCGAGTGGCAGGGCTTTCACAAGCTCGAGGACCTGGTGCAGGTCCACAACCCGCCGCAGGGGTACATGGAGAACAACAACATCGCGCCGGAATTCATGATGAAGAACTCGCCCATGGTTCCCTCGAAGTACGTCAACTATCTGTACAACGCCCCGAATCCGCCGGTGCACCAGCGCGGCCGCATGACGGTGGAAGAACTCGACGCCGATTCGTCCGTCACGATGGACGACATGCTGCAGTACGCGTTCTCTCCTGCAGTCTGGCACGCGGAACTCTGGCAGGAACGGATCCGCCGCGCAGCGCCGCAGGCGAAGCTGCTGATCGAGTGGAACCGTCGCGCGGATGCGGATTCACGCGCCGCGCTCGCGTATTACCTGTTCAAGACTTCCCTGCCCGCTGAAGCCGCACGCGCGACGGAGCCGCCGGATTCGCTGAGCGACAACGAGATCCGCGAGGCAGTCATGAAGGCGATGGAGCGGCTCGCGAAAGAGTTCCCGGCCGATGCGACCTATGGCACGCTGTTCCGCGGTGGACGGCAGGGTTCGACGCGCACGTTCCCGGTGAGCGGAGGGACGGTCCGCGAAGCCGGCATGGCGACGCCTCGCGCCATCAGCTTCAACAAGCGCGACAACCTGATGGTCGGCGTAGGCGGACAGACCTCGACGCAGATCGTGTTCCTGACGAAGCCGCCGCAATCGTTCATGGTGATCCCGCTCGGCGAGAGCGATGATCCGAAGTCGCCGCACTACGACGATCAGATGGAAAAGCTATTCAGCCAGTCGAAGGCGAAGCCGACCTACTTCATGCGCCGCGCGGAACTCGAGAAGAACTTATCGTCGCGCAAGACGCTCACCCGGCAATAGCGGCTAGTGTCCGGCCGAGTGGGTCCGGGTGTACGCGTCGAGTTTGTCGAGGAAGTCCGCCCAGAAGCGTTGGCTGTCGATCCTGGTGATCCAGGTGATCGTGCGCTTCGAGGCCGAGAACTCGAATTTGAGGTCCGCGGACAGGCTGGGACGAGAGCGTTCGTCAGATTCCGTCATCCCCAGAACGTGCGCGAGGACGACGTTGTCCCAGATGATCCACGGCTTCGAGAAGTCCGCCTTGCGAAGCGGTTTCACAAACCGCCAGTACCAGGCGTCGAACTCCTCCCAGAGCCGTTCCGCCACGGGTCCGCGATTCGCCAGCATTGTCCGCGCCTGTTCGAGGCCCAACGCGAGATCGCGGCGGCAGATGTCGCCGGCGCCGACGGCCAACGGAACATCGGAATCGAGCAGGACCTTCGCCGCAATCGGATCGTTCTGGATGTTGAATTCCTGACCGCCGGCAGCCCAACTCTGAAAGCCCATCTGGACGACGCGGACACGATCCTGAAATCCGCGGTCGCGAATCAACGCGGACGCAACGTCAGTCGCGGCGCCGATGGTCAGCACCGTCAGGCGCCGGTCTTTATTGAATCCGCGCGAAGCCTGCAACAGGAAGTCGACGGCCTCACTCGCACGCGGCGTCTTTTCGTCCGCGAGCGGCTCATCGGCGCCCGCATACAACGGCGGATGCACCCGCATCCCCATCGCCTTCTCGACCCACTCGCGCAGGATCACCAGCGAGGTCCGGCCCTGGGGAGGGCGCAAAGACGGGGCATGGGCGGAGGCGATGCCCAGAACCTCGAAGCGAGGATTCGCCAGCAAATACGTAACGGCCCATTGATCATCGACCTCGTTACCGACATCGGTCGACAACACAACGGGAATTCGATCCTGAGCCAGTGCGACGGTGGACAGCAAGAGGAAAAGAAGTCTCACAGGAATGCCGTGGTCTTGATGCCGGAGATGTCGAATCGTTTCCGGCACCGGATGTTCTTGCAGTTCACCTTGTCGTCGACGAGCACCATGTAGCTCATCCACTTGGCGAACTTCGCGCGGTCGCGCTCGTCGGCGCGTCCCGATAGCCGCTCCACCTTCTTGCGTACGATCCAGGTCAACTCGTACGTGTCGGCCGTCCTGCAATACGGGCAGTTGAGCGTCGCCGGCTTGGTCGTTTTCGATTCCCGGTAAAAATCCCGCTCGTCCATATGCTTTAGCCTCGCAACGCCGGTTCGCAAACAGCCGCGAACGCACGATCGAAGCGGCCGATGAACTCGTCCACATCCGAACGCGTGATGTTGAGCGGAGGCGTGCAGCGGACGACGTTGCCGAACGTGCCACCCTTGCCGATGAGGATCCGGTTGTCGCGTGCGGCCGCCATGACACGAGCGGTCTCCGCGACCGCAGGCTTCTTCGACACGCGATCTTCGACGAGTTCGATGCCCCACATCAGGCCCATGCCGCGGACATCACCGATGAGCGGATACTTCTCTTTCAACTCGAGCAAACGGCCCTGCAGGTACGCGCCGGTCTCGGCGGCGTTGATCATCAACTGATTCTCGTCGATGAAATCGATCACGGCTTTCGCCTGCGTCGTCGACACCGGATTACCGCCGAAGGTCGACAGAGTCACGCCCTTCATCGCGTCGGCAACCTCAGGTTTTGCGACCGTCAATCCGATCGGCAGGCCGTTGGCCAGGCCCTTCGCGGCGGTGATGACATCCGGCACGACATCCCACTGCTCGATGCCGAACCACTTGTTGCCCGTGCGTCCCCAGCCGGTCTGCACTTCGTCTGAGATGATGATGCCGCCGTGTTGGCGGACCACATCCGTAATGATCTTGAAATACTCTTTGGGCGGCACGATGAAGCCGCCGACGCCCTGAATCGGCTCGGCGATGAATCCCGCGACCTTGCCGGACGTGGTGGTCTGAATCAGATCCTTCACGTCGGAGGCGCAGCGAACTTCGCAATTCGGATACGTCAGGCCGAACGGGCAGCGATAGCAGTACGCGTTGTGCGCATGCACCACGCCGCCGGGCAGAGTGTCGTGGATCCTCCACGTCGATTGCGCGGTGACGCCCATCGCCATCGCCGACCGGCCGTGATAGCTGTGACGCAGCGCCACGATTTCGTTCGAGCCCGTGTACATGCGGGCGAGCAGGATCGCGGTTTCGTTCGCTTCCGTTCCGCTGTTCGTCAGGAACGACTTGCGCAACGCGCCTCCACCCGGTGTGATCGATGCGACCTTCTTAGCGAGTTCCAATTGGGGCACGGTCGCAAAGACGGTCGATACATGCTGCAGCTTTTCCAACTGTTCCCGCGTCTTCGCCGTAACTGTTTCGTTGCAGTGACCTACCGAGACCGTAACGATGCCGCCGAAGAAGTCGAGATACTGGTTGCCGTCGATATCGTAGACATACTGATCCTTGGCGTGATCCAGAATGAGAGGCTCCGGAAAGTAGTGGAACACCGCCGGGAACAGGTATTCTTTTTGCGCGAGTAGGATTTCCTGCTTTGTCACAGTGCTTGATTTATAACACAGGTGCGGATTTGATACACTGCCTCGGATGCTTATCGCCGCAGCTATTCTCGCTATCCTCGTCTACGGCATTATTGCCGCGATGCTGGGAACCCTCCTACCCACCTTTAGTTTCTCCGGGAGTCAGAGCGGAACCATCGCTCTCGCGCAGTCCATCGGCCTCGTGATCGCTTCGCTGTCCGCGGGCCCGATCATCGACAACCGCGGCAAGAAGACCGCGCTCGTTTCCGGATTGTTTCTGATCGCCGCGGTCCTCTGGACCCTGCCGAACGTCGCCGAATTCGGCATCGTCGCCGTACTCCTGTTTGTCCTCGGACTCGGCGGCGGCATCATCGTCACGGCCGCCAACGCGCTCGTCAGCGACATCGGCGACAAGAACCGTTCGACGGTTCTCAACTTCATGAATCTCTTCTTCGGCCTCGGCCTGATGATCACGCCCTGGGTCAGCGCGAACGTCGTCAGCAACGATGCGAAGCAACTCTGTTACCTCGCGGCTGGACTCGCGACCCTCACCTTTGTGGTGCACGTATTGGCCAAGGTCCCCGGACCGACGGGTGAGCGCGGCTTCAAGCTTTCCGAAGCCGGCGAAGTCCTGGGCCGGCCGACGCTGTGGCTGCTTTCCGCTTTCCTCTTCTTGTATGTCGCCTGCGAAGTCGGCGTGTCCAACTGGCTCGCCAGCTACCTGATCGCCAAGGGAATCCCGAAGGACGAAGCGCTCAATATCATGGCGCTGCGTTTCGGACTCGGCCTGCTCATCGGCCGTGTCGCGGTTGCGCCCGTGCTGATCAAGGTCCGCGCGCAGTTGGTGCTGCTCGGCGCCGCGATCCTGATGGCCGGCACGACTTACTGGATGCTGCAGGCGCAGGACGCTTCGACGGCCGGCATTGCGGTCTTCTGCGCGGGTCTCGCGATGGCTCCGGTGTTCCCGACGACCCTCGGGATGGTCGGCGACGCGTTCCCGAAGGCGACCGCCACCGCGATGGGCATCGTGATCACCTGCGGCTGGATCGGCCTCACGGTGAGTTCGCCGATCATCGGCTCGATCGCCGGCGAAGACAAGGCTAACCTGCCTGCCGCGTTGATGCTCTTCCCCGCGTTCGCCGTTGTGATGGTTGTGATCAACCTCGCTCTCGGCGCGACGATGAAGAAGAAGGCAGCGTAGTTTCCTGGTAATGTCGCCACGCGTTGCTGTCGCAGCAGCAGTGTTCCTCGCCGCTTCGCTGCCGTCGTGCGTGGCGCAAAGCAAGCAGATTTCCGAAGCCTGGAAGCAGGAGTTCCCACCCGGCGAACTCCTGCAGTACGGGCCGGAGAAGCTGCAGTTCGGGGAATTGCGGGTTCCTGCCTCCAGCAAGGGTCCACATCCGGTTGTCATCCTCATCCACGGAGGATGCTGGGCCAACCAGATCGGCAACCGGGATCCTCGAGACACGTCGTACGAACCATTCCGTCCGCTTGCCGTTGCCCTGCATGACACGGGCGTGGCGACATGGAACGTCGAGTATCGGCGGGCAGGCGATGCGGGCGGCGGCTGGCCTGGGACCTACCAGGATCTCTCCCTCGCCGTGGATTATTTGCGCAAAATTGCGAAATCCAAACGGCTGGACCTTCGGCATGTCGTGGTCGCCGGCCACTCGTCCGGGGGGCATCTGGCGTTATGGGTCGCGGCGCGGCACAAGATCCCGGCAAGCAGCCCTGTTTATGCGACGAATCCGCTGCGGGTCCAAGCCGTGGTGAATCTCGATGGACCTCCGGACGCGGAAGCCGCTGTTCCGTTCGAGCGCAAGTTCTGCCCGCCGCCTCCGGCGATCACGCGATTCATGGGCGGATCCCCGGCGGAGGTTCCGGACCGGTATCGCGATGGGTCCGCGACGTCGTTCCTTCCGATCGGAGTGAAGCAGGTCATCATCTCGGCGGGCCTGCTCAACGCGGCGCCGGCGCTCGCGAAAGATTATGTGTCGAAGGCGAAGGGCGACGACATCTCAATTGAAATCCTCGAGAAGACGGGCCACTTCGACCTGGTCTTTCCGTCGACGCCGGATGGCCGGCGCACCCTCGATGTCATCCGTCGCCTGGCGGGGATCCAGTAGCCCGCTGGGCTAAGGAAATAGGCCATTCCCGGCAGGGCAGAAGGGGCAATGGTTGGGACATTCCGGAATGTCCCTTTGGGACCGGGTGGTGCTAATCAAGCCGGCGGATCCGCATGTTGCGGAACGACACAACCGTCTGGTGATACTGCAAAGCAATCGGACCCCGCTCGCGAACGATCCTGTAGTTCGGCGGGGTCTTTTCCATTTGCGCGGCAAGCTTCGCACGATCGAACGATACGACGAGTACGCCATTCAGCCAGTGCTCGAAGCGGCCGTCTTTCACGACCAGGCGGCTCTTGTTCCATTGCCCGTGGGGCTTCACGGATTCGGGGTCGGGAGGAAAGAGACTATACAGGCCGCCGGCGCGTGAGTCGCGGCGCTGGATCGACACCGGTTCGAACTCGTCATCCGCCATCTGATACTCGAGCCCGCGCGAGTACTCGGTGGTCACCTCTTCGGGTGTGGCTTCGCTCACATCGAGGATCCGGCGGAAGCGCACATCCTCTTTCACGATCACCAGCGTCACCGCATCCTGTACCCAGTATTTGACGCCGGAATTCGCGCCCTTCTGCGCCATCCATTCCCATTCGAGTTCGAAGTCCGAGTACTCTTCGACGCTCCAGAGGTCCGCGCGCCGGTGCACATACGGCTTCACCGTCAACACACCATCGCGGTTCTCCCAGGCGCCGTCAATCGGAGTCTTACCCGAAGGCGTACGCCATTGCGAAAACCCGGCTTTCCCGATGAGATTCTTCCAATCGCCTGATACGATCCCTGCCGCCTCCAGCAGGACCAACACCGCCGCACACCCCAGCATCACAGTCCATCCATCATACTGGAAGTATCGCGATGAAATACTATTACACGGTCCCGATCTACTACACGAACGGGGCGCCGCACATTGGCCATACCTACACCACGCTCGTTGCCGACGTCCTCCGCCGTTACCAGCGGCTGATCGGCAACAATCCGTCGTATACCACCGGAACCGACGAGCACGGAGTAAACGTCGAGCGCGCGGCCAAGAACATGGGCAAAACGCCCAAGGACTTCGTGGACACCATCGCCGAAGAGTTCCGCATGCACTGGGATAAGCTCGGCATTCAGGCCGACGCGTTCGTCCGCACCTCGAGCCCGGAACACCAGCGCACGGTGCAGTGGATGTTCGAACAGTGCCGCAAGAACGGGTTCGTGTACAAAGGCCACTACACGGGCGCCTATTGCGTATCCGACAATCTCTTCGCCACCGAAGCCAAACCGGGCGAACCCTGCCCGATCTGCGGCCGCATCCTCGAGGCCGTCACCGAAGAGAACTTCTTCTTCAAGCTCAGCGCCTTCACCGACAAGCTGCTCGAACTCTACGAGAAGCATCCGGAATTCATCCAGCCCGACGCGCGACGCAACGAAGTCATCAGCTTCGTCAAAGGCGGACTCACCGATCTTTCCATCACACGCACCGGCATTAGCTGGGGCATCCCTGTGCCAGGCGAGGCGCCGCACGTCTTCTACGTCTGGTTCGACGCTCTCATCGCGTACTTCACGGCCGCCGGCGGCGCCGACTGGCAGAGCAAAGGACTCTGGCCTGCCGAACTCCATCTTGTCGGCAAAGAGATCATTCGCTTCCACGCCGTGTACTGGCCCGCGTTCCTGATGGCCGCTGGACTCCCGCTGCCCAAACAGATCTGGGCGCACGGCTGGCTGCTGTTCGACAACGACAAGATGAGCAAGACCAAGGGCAACGTGGTTCGGCCTCTGCCGATCGCGAGCACCATGGGTTTCGACGCGTTGCGCTACTACCTGCTGCGTGAAGTCGTCTTCGGACAGGACGGCAACTTCGGTTACGAAGCGCTGGTCACGCGCTACAACGCGGATCTCGCCAACGGACTCGGCAACCTCGCCTCGCGCACGCTGAGCATGATTCACCAGTACCGCAACGGAAAAATTCCGAAGTCGGACGGAGATCAACAGGTCGCGCAACTCGCCACCGAGACCGTCGAGTTCGTGCTCGAAGCGTACGGCAAGTTCGAATTCAACCGCGCGCTGGAGCGGATCTGGGCCCTCATTTCAGCCGCCGACAAACTGATCGTCGAACGCGCGCCGTGGAAGCTCGTGAAGGATCCGGAGTCGGCCGAACTTCTCGATCGCACGCTATACAGCGTCGCCGAAGTGCTGCGCATCTGCTGCGGCCTGCTCACGCCCGTGATGCCGGAATCGATCGCGAAGATCTGGCACCAGATGGGCTTCGAAGCCGAAGCCGACACGGTTCGCGCCAAGGATCTGCATTGGGGACATCTGCCGGCCGGACAGCAACTGCGTCCGACGGCTGCGGTTTTCCCGCGCCTCGACATCAAGGCAACCGTCGAAAAGCTGGTGGAAGGCGAACTTGCGGAACGGCATCGCCAGGATGTCCTGCTGGGACGCGCGACGCCGAAGGCCGAAGAAGCCGCATCCGATGCGGCGCCGATGTCGCCCGAGATCACGATCGACGACTTCGTGAAAGTCGACCTGCGCGTCGGCAAGGTGCTCGAAGCCGTCAACGTGAAGGGCGCCGACAAGCTGCTGCACATGAAGATCGATATCGGCGAACCCGAGCCGCGCTCGATCGTAGCCGGCATCGCGCTCGCCTACAAGCCCGAGCAACTCATCGGACGTAAGGTGGTGATCGTCGCCAACCTCGCCCCGCGCAAACTCCGCGGACTCACGTCGCAGGGCATGATCGTCGCGGCCTCGGTCGAGGGTGGATTGCCTGTACTCGCCGGCTTCAACGAGGACATCCCCGTCGGGGCGCGCCTCAAGTAAATGCTGGTCGATAGTCACTGCCATCTCGACGGCAAGACGTTTCAGAACGATCGCGATGCAGCGATCCAGCGGGCCCTCGACGCCGGCGTCACCCACATGGTGGCGATCGGGACAGGCGAGGGTCCGCCGGATCTCGAAGCTGCGATTCGCCTGGCCGAACAATACACCTGCTTTTCGGCGACCGTCGGCGTGCATCCACACGACGCGTCGAAGGTCGCGGGCGTCGAAACATTTTCACGCCTCGAAGCCCTGCTGCAGCATCCCAAAGTTGTGGCGCTAGGTGAAATCGGCCTCGACTTTCACTACGACTTCTCGCCGCGCGAGGTGCAGCGGGAGGTGTTCGTCGAACAGATGCGGATCGCTGCGCGTGCGGCGAAGCCGATCATCATTCACACTCGCGAGGCGTGGGCCGAAACCATGGACTTGTTGCGGGAGCATTGGGTTCCGACGGGCCTGGGGTGCTTGCTGCACTGTTTCACCGGCAACGCGGAACAGGCGCGGGAGGCAGTGGGGCTCGGATTCCATCTGGCCTTTGGAGGCGTGATGACGTATCCAAAGGCGGAGGAGGTCCGCCAAGCGGCGGCCGCAACGCCGCTCGATCGCATTCTGCTGGAGACCGATTCGCCTTACCTGTCGCCGGTTCCGCACCGGGGCAAGCGCAACGAACCTTCGTATATAGCGCTCACGGCGGCTAAGCTCGCCGAAGTGCGAAGCATGAGCGTACGGGATGTCGCAGCCGTGACCACGGCGAACGCCCGGCGGCTGCTAAACTGGGAAATTCATTAATTACGTCAGATGCTGGGCAAAATCGCACAGAAGTTAACGGCCAAGGAGATCCACGACCTCGTCAAGGACGACCTGGAGCGCGTCGAGCGGGAGATCCAACTCGACTCGGTCGCTTCGGTGGAGACCGTGACGACCATCTCGCAATACCTGCAGGCGGGCGGGGGCAAACGGTTGCGGCCGATTCTCGTGCTGCTGTCCTCGCGGCTGATGGGGAAAGAGACGACCGACGCCGGGATCCGGATGGCGGCTGTCGTCGAGATGATCCACACGGCGACGCTGGTCCACGATGACGTCATCGATTTCGCGAAGTCACGCCGCGGCCGCCCTTCGGCCAATGTCATCTGGGGGAACCATACTTCGGTTCTGGCGGGCGACTGGCTGTACATGCAGGCGTTCGCGGTCGCACTGAAGGAACGCAACTTCCACATCCTCGACCTGCTCATCGGACTCACGCAGATGATGGTCGAGGGCGAACTGCTGCAACTCGAGCGCATCGGCAAGATCGACATTTCCGAAGCCGATTACATGGAACTGGTGGATCGCAAGACGGCCAGCCTGTTTTCGGCCTGCGCGCGCCTGGGCGCGATTGTCGGCGGCGGGGATGAGGCGGCGGAACAGCGGATGGGCGAGTTCGCCTGGAATCTTGGCATGGCGTTCCAGTTGGTAGACGATATCCTCGATTTCACCTCCAGCGAGAAGATGCTCGGCAAGCCGGTGGGGAACGACCTCCGCGAAGGTAAGGTGACGCTGCCGCTGATCCACGCGCTGTCCCACGCGACGGCGGAAGAGCGGAAACTGGTGGAGACCGTGCTGGCGGACGGGAATTACGAACAAGTTCCATTCCTGAAGATCCTGCACTTCATCAGCAAGCACCGTGGTATCGAGCAGGCGATGGAGAAGGCGCAGGCGTTCACGGATAAGGCTCGTGCGCTACTGAGCGAGTTCCCGGATTCGCGGTATCAGCGCGCCTTACTCGCCGTCACCGGACTCGTCACCGAGCGAGATCACTAGCTCTGCTATTGTGGTTTTGAAACCGCATGTCCATCCACAGCATTCATATCCCTGCGGAACTGGAGACGTTCGTAAACGAGAAGGTCAGCAGCGGTCGCTACCGAAGCGCGAGCGAAGTGGTGCAGGAAGCACTGTGGAATCTGAAGGACTCGGAAACCACCGATGAGCAGAAGCTGGAGGCACTTCGGAAGGCACTAGCAGACGGCGAAGCTAGCGGCATATACGAAGGCGATGCCTTCAACGATGTCCGAAGGGAACTTGGACTCCCGCTTCGGCACGACTAAGACGGTGTTCCAGCTGCAAATTTCGCGCCTCGCGCGGAGAGACTTGGCGTCGATTGGCGGTTACACTCTCGACAACTGGGGCGAGGATCAAGCGGTCCACTACTTGAAGCTCATCGATGATTGCTGTCGTTTGCTGTGTACGCAGCCTCTGATCGGCCGGCCCTGTAGTCAAATCATGCCTGGACTCATGCGAAAGGAAATCGGCAAGCACGTCATATTCTATCGAGTCCTCGATGATCGAATCTTCGTTTGGCGAGTACTACATCAGTCAATGCTTCCAGGTGAAAAATTCTTCGACGACAACCGCTAGAACAGCGTGAGTTTACTGTTCCAGCATCGCCTTCCATGCGGATTCATCCTTGCCGACGCTAACAATCT
>CAZVKC010000008.1:0-21421 GCA_964627455.1 uncultured Solibacteraceae bacterium
GGCGGGATCACCGGGATCACGTCGAGGATCATCCACTCGGGCTTGTTGCCCGACTTGCGGAAGCTCTCGGTCACGCGCAGGCGCTTGGCGAACTTCAGCTTCTTCTGTGCCGAAGTTTCCGTCTTCATCCGCTCGCGGATTTCCACGGAAAGCGACTCGGTATCGACCTTGCGCAGCAGTTCCTTGATGCCCTCGGCGCCCATCAGTGCGATGAACTTGCCGGGGAACTCCTGGTCGAGCTGGCGCTTGCGGTCGTCGGCGATCACTTCGCCGACCGACAGGCCGGTGCCCTCGCCGGGATCGACGACGACATAGGCTTCGAAGTACAGCACGCGCTCGAGTTCACGCAGCGTGATGTCGAGCAGGTAGCCGATGCGGCTCGGCAGGCCCTTGAAGAACCACACATGCGAGCAGGGGCTCGCCAGTTCGATGTGGCCCAGGCGTTCGCGGCGCACGCGCGACAGCGTCACTTCGACGCCGCACTTGTCGCAGATCACGCCACGGTGCTTCATGCGCTTGTACTTGCCGCAGAGGCATTCCCAGTCCGCGATGGGACCGAAGATACGGGCGCAGAACAGGCCGTCGCGTTCGGGTTTGAACGTCCGGTAGTTGATCGTCTCGGGCTTAGTCACTTCCCCGTGAGACCAGCTTCGGATTTTCTCGGGCGACGCCAGACTGATTCGGATGGAATCGAAGTCGGCGATCAGATTGGCCCGATCGTAGGGAGTAGCACGATACATGTTTTCGTTGTTCCTCTGTGTTCTACCCTGTTACTTCCGTTAGTCCGCCGCGAGCGCCGTGTCCACGACGTCCTTCGGCTTCTTCATCAGTTCGATATCGAGACACAGCGACTGCAATTCGCGAATCAGCACGTTGAACGACTCGGGAACGCCGGGTTCGGCCGCAGCCTCGCCCTTCACGATCGCCTCGTAGATCTTCGCGCGTCCGTATACGTCATCGGACTTCGCCGTCAGCAGTTCCTGCAGAATGTAGGCCGCGCCGTAGGCTTCGAGCGCCCAGACTTCCATTTCGCCGAAGCGCTGGCCGCCGAACTGCGCCTTGCCGCCCAGCGGCTGCTGGGTGATCAGCGAGTACGGTCCGATCGAGCGAGCGTGAATCTTATCGTCGACCAGGTGCGACAGCTTCAACATGTAGATGTATCCGACCGTCACCGGCTGCTCGAACTTGTGTCCGGTCATGCCGTCGTGCAGCTGGATCTTGCCGGAACTCGGCAGACCCGCTTCCTTCAGCTTGGCCTTGATGTCCTTTTCGGTTGCGCCATCGAACACCGGGGTCGCGAAGCGCACGCCGAGGCCCTTTGCGGCCCAGCCGAGGTGCGTTTCGAGAATCTGTCCCACGTTCATACGGGACGGCACGCCCAGCGGATTGAGCACGATCTCGACCGGCGTTCCATCCGGCAGATACGGCATGTCTTCCACCGGCACGATGCGCGAGATCACACCCTTGTTACCGTGGCGTCCGGCCATCTTGTCGCCGACGGAAAGCTTGCGCTTCATGGCGATGTAGACCTTCACCATCTTGATCACGCCAGGAGGCAGTTCGTCGCCCTTACGGAGCTTGGCGATCTTCTCCTCGGTGATCTTCTCGAGCACCGTGATCTGGCGCGACGTCATCTCTTCGATTTCGTCGATGCGCTCATTGAGGTGCGGATCCTTGGTCGCGAGACGCACACGCTTCAGGTCGCGCGACTTCATCTTCTCGATGATGTCGCGGGTGAGCATCTGGCCCTTGCCGATGAGCTTCTTGTTCGTCTTCTCGTCGTGCAGATCGGCGAGGACTTCCTTGTTGCCCATCAACGACTCGAGACGCTTGGCGCGTTCATCGTTAAGAATGCGCTTTTCGTCGTCGAGGTTGCGGTGCAGGCGCTCTTCCTGCGATCCCAGAATCGCCTTGCTGCGTTCGTCGAGTTCGGCGCCCTTGCGGGAGAACACCTTGCAGTCGACGACGATGCCTTCGATGCCCGGCGGGCAGTACAGCGACGCATCCTTCACGTCGCCGGCCTTTTCGCCGAAGATCGCACGCAGCAGCTTCTCTTCCGGCGTGAGCTGGGTTTCGCCCTTCGGCGTCACCTTGCCGACCAGAATGTCGCCGGGCTTGACGCCGGCGCCGATGCGGATGATGCCGCTCTCATCGAGGTTACGCAGGAAGCTTTCCGAGATGTTCGGAATATCGCGCGTGATTTCCTCGGGTCCGAGCTTCGTGTCGCGGGCTTCGATTTCGAATTCTTCGATGTGGATCGACGTGTAGTAGTCTTCCTTGACCAGCTTCTCGCTGACCACGATCGCGTCTTCGAAGTTGTAGCCGCGCCACGGCATGAACGCCACCAGCACGTTGCGGCCGAGAGCGAGTTCGCCCTGATCCGTGCACGGACCATCGGCCAGCACGTCACCCTTCTTCACCCGCTGGCCCTTGCTCACAATGGGCTTCTGGTTGATACAGGTGTTCTGGTTGGAGCGCTTGAACTTGGTGAGCTGATAGATGTCGCTACCGACTTCGCGCGACATCTGCCCTTCGTGGATGTTGCCTTCGAGCTTGACGATGATGCGTTCGGAGTCAACCGAATCCACCACGCCCGAACGGCGGCACAGAACCACGGCGCCGGAGTCGCGGGCGGTGACCTTCTCCATGCCGGTTCCGACATAAGGAGCGTCCGCGCGCAGCAGCGGCACAGCCTGGCGTTGCATGTTCGAACCCATGAGCGCGCGGTTCGCGTCGTCGTTCTCGAGGAACGGAATCAGCGAAGCGGCGACCGACACGAGCTGTTTCGGGCTGACGTCCATGTACTCGACTTCGCCCTTGTGCACCAGCAGGAAGTTGCCGGTCTTGCGCGCGTTGACGAGGTCGCTGACGATGTTCAGGTTTTCATCGACCTGCACGTTCGCCTGCGCGATGAGGTACTTGTCCTCTTCCCACGCCGACAGGTAATCGCAATGCGCCTCGAACTCGACGATCTGCTTGCCCTTCTTGACGAGCCCATCGTTGGTCTGGTCCATGGCCGAACGTTCCACCACGTCGCCGACCTTGTACTGGCTGTCGCCCGGGTTCAGGACCTTCACGTCATCGGCGAGTTGGCCTTCCTTCACGCGGCGGTACGGCGACTCGATAAAGCCGTAGTCGTTGATGCGCGCAAAGCAGGACAGCGACGAAATGAGACCGATGTTCGGACCTTCCGGCGTTTCGATCGGGCAGATGCGGCCGTAGTGCGTCGGGTGCACGTCGCGGACTTCGAAGCCGGCGCGTTCACGTGACAAACCGCCCGGTCCAAGGGCCGACAGGCGGCGCTTGTGGGTGATTTCCGACAGCGGGTTGGTCTGGTCCATGAACTGCGACAGCTGGCTGCTGCCGAAGAATTCGCGGATCGCGGCCATGACCGGCTTGGCGTTCACCAGGTCGTGCGGCATCGCCGACGACATTTCCTGGTACACCGACATCTTTTCCTTGATCGCGCGCTCCATGCGCACGAGGCCGATGCGGAACTGGTTCTCGAGCAGTTCGCCCACCGCGCGGACGCGGCGGTTGCCCAGGTGATCGATGTCGTCCACCGCGCCGAGGCCCTTGCGGAGGCGCAGCAGGTACTTGATCGTATCGATGAAGTCCGTATGATCGAGCGTACGCTTGTCGAGCGAGGAGTTCGCCGCGTTGTCGTACAGCTTGATGTTGAACTTCATGCGGCCCACGCGCGACAGGTCGTACTTGCGCGCGTCGAAGAACATGCCCTGGAACAGCTGGGTGGCCGTGTCGAGAGTCGGCGGGTCGCCCGGACGCAGCTTGCGGTAGATTTCGAGCAGCGCCTCGTTCTGCGCCTTGACCGCATCCTTGCGGATGGTCGCGGAGATGACGTTGCCGACATCGTCGCGATCGGGGAAGAAGATTTCGAGCGTCTTGACGCCGGATTCCATCAGGCGGCCGAGGGTCGCCGGGGTCAATTCATGGTTGGCTTCGGCGAGGATTTCGCCGGTGTCCATGTCGATCACGTCGGCGGCGACAAATGCGCCGTCGAGATCGTTGACCGCGACTTCCACCTGCTCGACCTTCTGCTTCTGGATTTCGCGGTACACCGACGCGGTGATCTTGCGGCCCTGCGGCACCACGGTCTCGCCCTTCTGGGTGATCGCGTAGGAGAGCTTCAGGCCGATCAGCGAATCGTTGACCTTCCAGTGGATCTTGTTGCCGGCGAGGTTCAGTTCGGTGACGCGGTAGAACGCCTTGATGATCTCCGAATCGCTCTTCAGGCCGAGCGCGCGGAGGAACACCGAACCGTAGAACTTGCGCTTGCGGTCGATGCGGACATACAGCAGGTTCTTGTTGTCGTACTCGAACTCGACCCAGCTGCCGCGATACGGAATGATCTTGCCGAGGAAGTAGCCCTGCGCCGCGACCTTCTCGAAGAAGACGCCCGGCGAACGGTGCAACTGGCTGACGATCACGCGTTCGGTGCCGTTGATGATGAACGTGCCGTTCTGCGTCATCAGCGGGATTTCGCCGAAGAACACTTCCTGCTCTTTGATGTCGCGAACCGACTTCGTGCCGGTTTCCGGATCCTTGTCGTACACCGTGAGGCGAATCGTCACCTTCAACGGCGCCGAATACGTCATGCCGCGCTCTTCGCACTCCGGCACGTCGTACTTCAACTGCAGGCCGACCGGGTCGCCGCAACGGTTACAGAACGTCACGATGTTCTTGTTGAACGTTCCGCATTTGTGGCAGAGGACGTCGCCGGGGTGGAACGGGTCCGTCTGGATCGTGGCGCCGCAAGCAGGGTTGCGGCAGGTGGAACGGAGGTGGTGCAGGCCCTTCAGGTTGCCGCACTTGCACTCCCAGTTGCCGATCGAATAATCGACAAACTCGAGCTGGCTGAGACCGCGGAAATCCGAGATCGGGAAGACGCTGGTGAAAACGGACTGCAGGCCCGCGTCATCGCGTTCGCTGGGCAGCAGGTCCATCTGCAGGAACTTCTCATAAGACTTCTTCTGTACTTCGATCAGGTTCGGAATGGGCACCGAAGTCTTGATCTTGGAGAAGTCGACGCGTTCCCGGGAGACGACGGCGTTCGAATTCAATTCCATTCAATTCACTCCACTTTGGCTTCGGACGCTCAGGCGTCCAAAAGCTGCCAACTTCAGTCATTCAGGGGCCGTGTTGGCGTCGGCGGCGTGCGATCGTGCGCTGCGTGGCAGTATCCGAGCCCAGAGTCAGGAGGCCGGACTTACCTCGGTCCACGACCGGATAGAGAGTTGATATACTGCTTGATTCCTGGCGGGACTCGCCGCGCACATCGGGTACGGCGACATCCAACCTTGAGAGTTATAAAGATAAAGAGATTGCGGCGAAGATACGATGTTTGAAGACAGGGGCACCCGGCGCATGGGGCGCAAAAGCGCGCCATGCGCGACCTGAGACGGTTCGCTTGGGGTACCGCAGGGAAAGATCTTCACTTGTATGTCAGAGCCAGCCGCCAGGGAGCGCTGTTCCCCCTAATAGGCCTATACAAAAAGTTAACAGATTATTCAGAGGTTCGTCAACCTGGCGTTACCTGGCGCCGAAGCAGTACAACGCGGCATGCGTTCGAACAAAGATGAGTCCGCCTGAAAGCGCCGGCGTCGCGTGGATCTCTTCACCACCGATGTCGTTCACCTGCAGGACTTCCCAATCCCGGCCCGGCCGGATCACCGAGACTTTCCCTTCCTCGCTCGCCGCGTATAGACCCCCATCGGCCGCTGTCAGCGACGCTGTGTATCCGCCCGGCGCTCCCGTGATTCGGCCCGTCTTCGCGCGCTCGCCGGTCTTCGCATCCCAGGCCGTGAGGATCCCGCCATTCTTCACCGCGTACACGAGTCCGTCGAACACGATCGGCGACGGGATCGCGCCTTCGAACCCTTTTTCGAAGCGCCACATCGGACGCGCGCCGGGATCGAGTTGCAGGGCGACCATTCCGGTGAACCCGCCGACGTGATCGGCCCACGCGTTCCACTCGTCTTCGGTGATGACGCCGTCGCGATTCCCGAGATAGTTCGCAGTCGCCGCGTACATCGATTCCGGACCGAATTCATCGGGCGTCAGCACGCCGTCTTTGTTCCGGTCGAGACGTTCCAGCGTTTTGGCAAATGGAATTCGCGCCGCCATGCCGTAGCCGAACGCGTACAGCGCGCCGCCGTGCAACACGGGACTCGCCACCATGAGCGGACTCACTTCGCCGAAGTCGAACGTCTTCCGTCCGTCCCGCAAGCGGTGTCCGATCACGTGCCCCGCGCCCACGGTCACAATCTGGTCCCCGGACACGAGCGGGGTGCCCCAACTCTCGGACACTTCGCGTGTCGCCTTCCAACGCAACTCGCCATCGTGCGTCGAATAGGCGGCGAGGAACGAATGATCGAGTTGATCCACCTGCAGGATCAACAAGCCGTCGGCGAGAATCGGCGACGCGCCGAGACCCATCGTGTTGTGGAACGGTCCCAGGGGAACCCGCCAGCGCACCTTGCCGGCGCCGTCGTACGAGATCAGTCCGAAGTCTTTGAAGAAGACATAGACGTTCTCGCCGTCCGTGACGGGCGTGATCGCGGCCGCATGGTTGAGGCGGTTGACGCCGTCCGTGCGAATCAACGGTTCCGAACGTTCCCACACCAACTTGCCCGTCGACCGGTCGAAGCACTGCGTGTATAGTTTGTCCCTGTCGGCTCCGGTGAGAAAGACGCGCGACCTGGTCAACACCGGCGAGGACTTGCCGTCGCGAACGGGCGTCCGCCAGCGCAGGTTGCGCGAGGGCCCGAACTCGACCGGGAACCCGCTGCCGCCGGACACGCCGGAACCGTTGGGTCCGCGGAAGCGCGACCATTCCTCTTCTACTGCCGCCGGCAGCACTAGCAGCAGCAGCGGCAACAGACACAGGAATAGCGGGGCGCGGCGCATCGTTCGCAAGTGTATCGACGCCCGCCGCGCCAAGGCAACTGAGCTTATAGCGCGCTCAACGAACCGAGAATCATCTTGAACGCCGGATAGTCGGTCTGATCCAGCATGTTGCGGATGTAGATCTCGTGCATGTCCGGCGCGGTTCCGGCGAACCCCACAATGTCCTGCCACAACACCGGACCCAGGTGTGCGATCTCGGCTTCCTTCTTGGTGATGCCACCGATGCCCGTCTTGAGCAGGAATCCGGATTTGATGCGAAGCACGTAGACCCAGCCGAAGGAAGCACTGCCGGCGCCGGTGCCCCCCAGCATTCCAGTCGAGCCGGCCTTCGCGATGTCGAGATCGCGCGTCCCGGAAATATAGCCCTTAAGAAATGAGTCATTGGTCATCCGGCGAAGATGCATCGCTTCGCCATCCATGATGTTCCGCCAGAACTGGTATTCGGCCAACAGCTTCACTTTGTCGCCGCCATACTGGCCGCGCACGAACTCTTCGACTTCGCGAATGAAAGCGTCGAACTCGGCGCCGGCGAGATTCAGTCCTTCGCGCCGGCTCAAGTAGTAGTAGAACTCTCTCGCGATGGCGTTGACGTAGCTGTCGTCGGTTCTCGTATTCGGCGGGTAGAAGCCACCCGCCGCATGGATCATCTCAGGCGGACGGGTGTCCCCACGGAATGCGTAGGCCGCAACCTGTTCGAACTGTTTGATGTGGTCGTAGTCGCCGGCCATGGAGCGTCCGAATCCTTTCCGCAAGAGCGACGGTGCGCCCTTCTGGGTCAGGTCGATCGTCGCTCCGCCGGCGCGGCTGCCGCCCATGATGAGGCCGCCCGCGTGACGGGGTCCGCTGGCTTTGGCTGATTTCCAACTGTGTTCGATCAACTTCTTCAGTTCGGCCGGATAGTCGAACTGCTTGACGAACGCCCCGGTGATCGGGATGTACTGATCATTGTATTTGGTGTGGTCTGGACGTACGCCCCAGGGGTTCCATGCGGTGAACTCCCTCATGTTCTTGTAGAAGGTGTTCTGGATCTTGGTGGGGTGGCTATGGGATTTGTCGCGCTTGCGGCGACCAAAGAGACTGGGCACGGTCGATTGATACCAGGATACACATTCGCCGCGCCGGGAAGCGGATTAGTGTTGCACTACTACTGCACTGCGAAGCAGGCAAGCGTATCGGTGTTACGAACGCACAACTCTCCGTCCGCGAGCGCCGGATACGCGCGCACGACCCCTGGCAACAGTTGCTTTCTCGGACCCGTCGCTTTCGCTGGTCCCTTGGGGTTCGCGGCGTACCACGCCAGTTCCCCGCCCTCGCGCACCAGCATCAGATCGGATCCCACCAGCGTCACGGTTCCCGCGCCGAAGTCCTCGATCTCCCACATCACTTTGCCGGTTCGCAGTTCCACGCACCGCAGGGTCTGCCCGTTTTCCTGCCGGCCGTGGAAGCCGTACAGGTAACCGTCCTTCTGCACCGACGTCGCGTAGTGGTTCGACAGCGACTCGTCGCCGGACCATAGCTGTTTGTACGTAGTCCCGCCCGGCGCGACCTGCAGCACCGTCGCACCCGTGCGATAACTCGCCGACACGAACACCAGATCCCCGATCACGAGTGGAACCGCCGCGTTCACTGATGCATCGTTCCGCGAACGCCACGGCAGGCGGAACCGCACAGCGCCGTTGGCCGGATCGAGCGACACCAGCGCCGCGCGCGTCAGCACCAGCACATGCCGCTGGCCGTGGATCGTCGCGGCGGTGGGCGACGAGTATCCCGCTTCATCACTGGTCGCGTTCCACAACACCCTGCCGCTGTCCTTCTGGAACGCCACGATGCCCTGCGCGCCGCCCACGTTGAGGATTAGTTTGTCGCCTTCGACCAGCGGCGCGGCGGCAGCGCCGAAGAAGCCCTTGGGAAAGCGGAACTGCGCCCGCGTATCCACCTGCCACACTTTGCGGCCGGTCGCGAAATCGAGGCACGTCAGCATCCCCTCGGCGCCGTGCGTATACACCTTGCCACCAGAGACCACCGGCGCCGCCCGTGGACCTTCGTCGAAGCCGAAGTCATCGCGATAGGTGGTGTCGTAGTCGAAGGTCCAAACCCGCTTCCCGGTCTTTGCATCGAGCGCTTCGACAGTCTCTTTATTGCGCACGCGATGAAACAGGATGACGCGCCCCTGCACGATCACCGGACCCGCAAATCCCGCGCCGACCGCGATCTTCCATTGCTGGACCGCGTTGCGCCCGGCGAACGTCCCCGGATACACGCCGTCGCGTCCAGGTCCCAGAAACTGCGGCCAGTCCGCCGCCATCGCCGCCACGGCTGCTAGAAAGAAGAAGACGCTCATCCGACTCGATCAACGGTATCATGAGGCCTGAAGCTCTTGTTCTGATTCATGGAAAAGAATCCCTTTATGCGGCGGGCGATCGAACTCGCCGTGGAAAATGTGCGGCTGGGCCGCGGAGGTCCGTTCGGCGCCGTCATCGTCCGCGGCGGCGAGATCATTGCCGAAGGCTACAACCTCGTCACGTCGACCAACGATCCTACGGCGCATGCGGAGGTCACGGCGATCCGCCGGGCCTGTACGAAGCTGGGCGTCTTTCACCTCGACGGCTGCGAAATTTATACCAGTTGCGAACCCTGCCCGATGTGCCTCGCCGCCATTTACTGGGCGCACATCGAGACCGTCTATTTCGGTTGCACCCACAAGGACGCAGCGGAGATCGGCTTCGATGACTCGCTGATTTACACCGAAATGCGGAAGCGCATCGAAGAGCGTCAAATCCCGATGGTCGCGATGGACCGCGAAAGCGCCCTCACCGCCTTCGACGCCTGGCGCAAAAAGACCGACCGCATCGAATACTGATGCAATCGGCGAATTTGAGACAGAATAGAATTTGACACTGTTCCCGATTTACCTGCTCCTTGTTGCAGCGGCGCCGTCGGATCCCCTGGACCTCCTGCCGCTTCCGTCGCCCACGACTCCGGCTGATAACGTGGTCTCGCGCCTCGCCGCGAAGATCCAATCCGGTGAAGTGAAACTCGCCTACGACCCGGACCACGGCTACCTTCCCGCCGTCCTAGAAGCCCTGCATGTGCCCGTATCGTCGCAGGTCCTCGTCTTCAGCAAGACCAGTTTTCAGGCCAGCAAGATCTCGCCGCGTACGCCCCGCGCCCTCTACCACGGCGACGAAGTCTACGTAGGCTGGGTCCGCGGAGGCGACGTGGTGGAACTCGCCGCCTTCGACCCCAAGCTCGGCATCGCCTTCTACACACTCGATCAGGAACAGGTCCGCCGGCCGGCGATCGAGCAGCGCGGGCAGGAATGCATGCAGTGCCACCACCATCCGTCGACCCTCGGCGTCCCCGGCCTGGTCGTTCGCTCCGTAATCCCCGACCGCGCCGGCATGCCTCTGTTTCCCGGACCCTCTTACATCACCGACCACCGCAGCCCGATCGACAAGCGCTGGGGAGGCTGGTACGTCACCGGCACGCACGGCGACAAGGTCCGGCACATGGGCAATTCGTATGTCGAGAAAGGTGAACCCGCCTCGTCGTTCGACACGGCATCGGGCGCGAACCTCAAGAACCTCGATCGCCTGTTCACGACCACCGCATACCTCGCGCCCACCAGTGACATCGTGTCGCTGATGGTGCTGGAGCACCGGATCCGGGTGACCAATACCGTCAACCGCTTGAATTTCGAGATCCGCGCGAAAGGCAAGGCATCGCCGCAGTCAATAGACGCGGTGGTCGCAGCGTTACGCATGGACGACGAAGCCGCGCTGCAGGAACCCATCGAAGGGGTCTCCACGTTCCGCGATGACTACGGGGTAAAGTTGGATCTCCGCACGCGCCTCTTTGCAGCCAAGCAGAGTCCGCTGATCGACTCCGCGATTTTCCGTTCCCTGCCCGCCGACATTCAATCGCAGGTCCTCGCGCGAGTTCGGAAACCGGCCGGCAAATAGCAAAAAGGGGCGGACCCGCACCGGATCCGCCCCCCTTACAGACTGCTCTAACACTACTTCACGATCGTTGCCGGATTCGACAGTGTTCCGATCTGCGGCACGCTGATCGTGCAGACATCACCTTCCGCGAGCGCCGCTTCCTGCGTCACGATGATGCCGGTGCCGGTCATCAGGACGCTTCCTGCTGGAACTTCGTTGGCACGCAGCAGGTACTCGATCAGGTACTCGATCGGACGCCCCATCTTCGATGTCGACGTCGAGCCATTGAACGTTTCCTGATCGCCGCGCTTGATCACGCACGACATGTCGAGCGTGCGGCCATCCGGGATCTCGTCCGCCGTCACGATGTACGGTCCAAGCGAGCAGCACGCTGTGTACGTCTTCGACTGCGGCAGATACAGCGGATTCTCGCGTTCGATGTCCCAGGCCGAAACGTCGTTCGCCACCGTGTAGCCGAGGATCTTGCCGCCCGTGCCCAGGATCACCGCAAGCTCCGGTTCGGGCGCCGTGAACTTCGAATCCACGCGAATGCCGATCGGCTCATCGGGCCCCACGCACACGCGCGACGTCCCCTTGAAGAAGACTTCAGGACGTTCCCCGCGGTAGACAGCCGCGTAGAACCCTTCGCGCGTATTATGCTCGGCATCGCGGAACGACGCGCTCATCTCGTACGTACAACCGCAGGCCCAAACCTCACGAGGCTTGAGCGGGATCAGCGGCTTGGCCTTCTCTTTCGCACCCGTCGCCATCGTCTTGGCGAGGTCCTGAATCGAGACGCCTTCCTTCTCGCTACGAACGATCAGGTCGTACACCGTGTGCCCGGGAACGGGACGGGCATTGCCTTCGGCGTCGAACACAGCCGCCGTGACGCTCTTGTTCCAGTAGATTTGACCGAGTTTCATGGATCAGTACTTGAGATACACCGTCTTGTAGTCGGAGTAGAACTCCATCGCCGCGGGACCCTGCTCTTTCGGGCCAAAGCTCGAATCCTTCGTCCCGCCGAAGGGCAATTGATATTCTACGCCAGCCGACGGCAGGTTCACGGTCAACAGCCCCGCCTCCATGCCATAGATGAATTCGAACACTCGCGACAGATTCTGCGTCTGCACCGAGGCCGACAGACCGAACGGGATGTTGTTGGCGATGCGCATCGCGTCGTTGAAGTCCTTCGCGCGCATGATCGCGAGCACCGGTCCAAAGATCTCTTCCTGCGCGATCCGCATGTCTTCGGTGACGCCCGCAAACACGGTCGGTTCGCAGAAGTAGCCCTTGCTGAGATCCTCACCATTGGGACCCGTGCCCGTCAGGCGGTTGCCGCCGCACAGCGGTTCGCCCGCTTCCTTGCGGCCGATCTCGATGTACTTCAGGTTGGTCTCGAGCTGGCCGGCATCCACCGCGGGACCGATGTCCACGCCCGGCTTCATGCCGTCGCCAACCTTCAGCTTCTTCGTACGCGCAACCACGGCTTCCACGAACTTGTCGTAGATCGCGTCTTCGACAATCACGCGGCTGGTCGCCGTGCACTTCTGGCCCGTCGAGAACATCGCGGCGTTCACCGTGTTTTCAACCGCGGCGTTGAAATCCGCATCGGCGAGCACGATGGTCGGATTCTTGCCGCCCATCTCCAACTGGATCCGCAGTCGGCGCTTCGACGCCTCGCCGTGCAACCAGTTGCCGATCTCGCACGAACCGGTGAACGAAATCGCCTTCAGGTTTTTCGCCTTCACCAGCGCGTTGCCGATTTCGCCGCCGGATCCGGCGACGAAGTTCACGACACCTTTCGGAATGCCCGCCTGGTGGCACGCTTCGACAATGCGCCACGCGCTCAACGGCGACACCGACGCCGGCTTGACAATGATCGTGTTGCCGCAGATCAGCGCCGGAGCCATCTTCCACGCGGGGATGGCCGACGGGAAGTTCCACGGCGTCACCAGTCCGACGACGCCAATCGACTTGCGGATCGCGAACATGTGCACGCGGTCGCGCTCGCTCGGCACGATCGGTCCCGGCATGCGCGAACCTTCGCCCGCGAAGTAACGGAAGATGTTGATCGACCGCCGGACCTCGCCCTTCGCCTCAGGAAGCGTCTTGCCTTCCTCGCGCGTCATGTCGGCCGCGATCGAGTCGAAGTTCCGGTCGAGGATGTCCGCGACCTTGTACAGCAGGTTGCCGCGCGCCGGACCTGCCATCGCGCTCCAGGCCGGATACGCTGCCGCAGCCGCTTCATCCGCTGCCGCGACATCCGCTGCCGAACCCTTCACGAACAGTCCGACCACTTCGTCGGTATTGGCGGGGTTGCGGTTCTCGAACGTCGGTCCGCTGGTGATCCACTCGCCGTTGATGTAATTGCCGAATATTTGTGCGTCTGCCATTTGAATTCTAGAACTTCACCTTCGGGGCTTCCTTGGCTCCGGCATCGGCCTTGAAGTACGCGTCGTTCCGCTGGAAGCCGAAGAGCGAAGCCGCGATGTTCTTGGGGAACAGCTCGATGTCGGTGTTGTACTTCTGAAGTATCTCATTGTACTTCCTCCGCTCCACCGAAATCCGGTTCTCGGTCCCTGCCAGTTCGTCCATCAGCCGGGCGTAGTTCTCGTTGCTCTTGATCTGCGGATAGTTCTCCATCACCACCAGCAGGCGGCTCAACGCGCCGCTCAACTGATCGTTGGCCGCGATCTTCTCGGAAGGCGTACGGGCGCCGCCCAGTTGCGCGCGGGCGCTGGTCACCGAATCAATGACCGCCTGTTCCTGCTTGGCGAAGCCTTTCACCGTCTCGACCAGATTGGGAATCAGGTCCGCGCGGCGCTGCAGAGCGGTGTCGACATTCGACCACGCCGCCGTCACGGACTCGCGCGCCTTCACGAGGTCGTTGCGCGAACTCATCAACGGGAAGAAAATCATGAGTCCCAACAAGACGAGGACCCCGATCACAATCAAAGCAGCCTTCATGTTTCTCGTTTACCTTTCGAGGCGGTCGACATAGCCGGTCACCGCCTGGATTTGCATCAGATAATTGTCGAACAGACTCCGGGACTCGGCAACGGATCCGCGATACGGCTTGCCTTCCCGCACATCGAGCAGGGTTTCGAACGCATCGAAACTCCCGCCCACGGATTTGGCCAGTTGCGCGATGACGCCCCTCTTCTTTGGATGGACCTGGACGCCGGAAAGTAGCAACGCATGGCGTCCGAGTACGCAAAACGTCGATAGCGATTCGGCGCAGAGTTTCACCAGCGAATCGTCGTTCTTCGCCAGCAACGCCGTCGCCTGCTGCCGCAAACGCAGCTTTTTCGTGCGCAGCTGGTACTCGACCTGCGCGCGGTGGAACTTGAAGTCGATCTGCAGGTCCGCCACGACATCGCGGCCATGCAGGACCTTGCGGCGGTCCTTCATGTCCTGAAACTCGATCGGGAAGCAGTCGGTGGAGGTTTGCACCTCTTCCCCGGACATCAGCAACGGCGCCGGTTGCCGTTGCTCGCGCCACCAGCGGAACACCGGTTCCGACTGCGCGAGCATATGGGCGTCCACGGCGTCGAGGACACACAGAATGTTCAGGTCGCTGTACTCGGTCTCGCGGTCATCCGCGGCCGCTGCCGATCCATAGAGAATCACCGAAATCAGCCGCTGCCCGAATTGCGACTTCAACCGTTCGATCAGTTCTTTGAGAAGCTGTTCCATCGATGTTTACCAGTCCGACGACGAGCCGCCGCCGCCAAAATCTCCGCCGCCGAAGCCTCCGAAACCACCGCCACCGGAGTCGCTGCTCCCGCCGCTGCCGCCGCCACCGCTCCAGCCGCCGAATCCGCCGCCGCCCCAGCCACCGCCGCCCCAACCGCCGCGTCCTCCGCGATATCCACTGCGGATGCCGCGGATCTCACGCCAGAAGGACAGGATGGTGGGGAACAGGAACATCAGGATCGCAAAGATGACCCAGAGAGGAATCCCCCCACCCTCCTGTTGCTGCCGGCGTTGCCGCCGTTGCGATTGGGGAGGCGGTTGAAATCCTTCGATGCCCTTGGACTTCGCAATGGTGGAGCCGATGGTCTTGACGGCCTTCGCGATGCCGGCGCCGTATTGCCCGGCGCGCAATTCCTCGCGAATGGACCGCTGCACGGATCCCACGTAGCCGTCGGGCAGCACAGGTTCGAGCCCGTAGCCGACCTCGATGCGCATTTTGCGATCCTGGATCGCGAGCAACAGCAGCAGGCCTTCGTTCTGACCCTTCTGCCCGATGCCCCACTTGCGGGCGAGAGTGTTGGCGAAGTCCTCAATGGGCTCGCCGGCCAGAGTCGGAACCGTCACCACGGCAATCTGCACGTTGGTCGCACGCTGGAGTCCGGCGAGGTAGTCCTCGATCTCCACGCGGCTCGGCGTGTCGATGACGTGCGCGAAGTCGCTGACGAAACCTTCCGGCTTGTCGTAGGAAGGCGCGCGCTGCTCCTGCGCAACCACCGCCAGAGTGGCGGCGAGCAACGGCAACAACGTACGAGTAAGAAGGGAGCGCATGCGCTAGCCCGCGAGGCTGGGTGTCAGATCCGCGCGGGTGACTTTGACGCCTTTCAGAGGGCCAAGCATCGCAATGGCCATGGATTTCGGCTGGAAGAAGTTGCCGGCCAGGTCGCGCACCTGTTCCGCCGTCACAGCTTCAACGCTTTCGAGCATCTCATCCAGTGATACGTAACGGCCGAAGAAAAGTTCCTGCCGCGCGAGATTGTGCATGCGGCTCGAGGTCGATTCGAGACTCAACATCAGCGAGCCTTTGAGGTGATCCTTGGCCCGGCGCAGTTCGTCTACCGGGACGAGTTCCGTGCGCAGGTTGTGCAACTCCGCGCCGACGCTCCGCACCAGTTTCAGCGCAGTCGCCTGGGACGTTGCAGCGTACACGGCCATCATGCCCGCGTCGCGATAGCTGATCAACTCGCTCGACACCGCATAGGCCAGTCCCTGGCGCTCGCGGATGTTCTGGAACAGGCGCGAACTGACGCCGCCGCCCAGGATCGTGTTCAGCACATAGCAGGTGAACCGGTCCGGGTGCGAGATCGGAATCGACGGCGCGGCGACATAGACCTGCACCTGTTCGAGCGAATCCTTGCTGCGCAGCACGATCGGATTTTTCGGGGCCGGCGGACCTTCCATGACAGCCTTTTTAACCGGCTTCAAGCCGCCGAAGTAGCTTTCGGCGAGTGCGAGAATCTGGCGGTGTTCCAGGTTCCCGGCGGCGGTAATGAGGATGTTCGACGGCTCGTACACGCGCTTGTAATAGTCGACCAGCATCTTACGCGTGAACGACCGCACGTTCTTTTGGGTCCCGATGATCGAGCGTCCCAACCCGTGTCCTTTGAAGAAACTGTTGCAGAGCAACTCGTGCACCGTGTATTCCGGCGAATCGAGTTCCATTTTGATTTCTTCGAGAATGACTTTCTTTTCCCGTTCGAGATCGTCTTCGCGGAACACCGGATTCAACACCAGGTCCGACAGCACGTCAAACGCAATCGGCACGTGCTCGTCGAGGACCTTTGTGTTGTAGCTCACGAGTTCCTTGCCGGTGAAGGCGTCCAAGCCGCCGCCGATCGAATCGATCGACTTGGCGATCTCTTCCGCCGAGCGATGGCGCGTCCCTTTAAACACCATGTGTTCGAGAAAGTGCGACAGACCGCTCTCTTTTTCGGACTCGCGGCGCGAACCGGTCGCGATCCAGATTCCCAGCGAAACCGAGCGCACATGCGGCATCCGTTCGCTGACCACGCGAATTCCGTTCGCCAGTACGGCGCGTTCGATACCGCGGATTTCGCTCGGCCTGGCCTGCGGCTGCACCGGCGAAACAGGCGCCAGTACGCCGGCGGGGTTTGCCCCCTTCTGTTTTTTCATGATCCTCTACAGTGTGGCATATCCACCGAGGTGGAAAGCCTGTTTAGCGTATTGGGGACAACGCCTGCAGCATGGCCTTCTTCGACCGTTCGATGTGTTGCCGCAGCACGACCTTGAGCCGCGTGGCGTCGCGAACCTGCAGCGCAGCGAGCATCTCCTGATGTTCCAGGTTCTCTTCCGGCAGGCGCTTTTTCCAATCGAGCCGGCCCAGCGAATGCAGCCGCGCGATCTGGATATCCGCCTTTAGCTTGTCATAGGTTTCTTCCAGCCGGCGATTGCCGGAAGCCCTCACCAGCAAACGGTGCAGTTCGGTGTTCTTGCGCTCGTGGACCTCGCGCTGTTCCTGCGTCAGCACGTGATTGGCCGCCATGTCCAGCACCAGGAAGCGGAAACGATCCATCTGATCCTGGGTGATGCGCTGGACCGCGGTTTCGGCCGCCAGGCACTCGAGCGAGCGGCGGATATCGCAGATATCCTCGACCTCGTCGGGCGTCACGGTGGCGACATAGCTACCGGATTTCGGGCGCACCTCCACCAGGCCTTCATCAGCGAGTTCCTGAATCGCATTGCGGACCGCCGTCATGCTGACGCCGCAGTCGCGTGCAATCTGCTCGAGCGGCAACCGCTCGCCGGAGTCGAATCGACAGGTCAGAATCGCGTGCCGGATGAAGGCGTACGCTTCGCCGCCAACCCGTTTCCGGTCGATTTCAGGCATTGTGATCGATGCCGAAGCCATCAAGCTGAGACCCTTTTCCGGTTATGGTACCAATTGGACGCTGCTGTGCAGAATGTCTGTTCGTTTGGATAGAGTATTGGGTACATGCGTGGACGATGGCTCTTTGCCTCAGTGCTCGCGGCCGCACCTCTGCTCAAGGCTGTCGATTTCGCAACTGAGATACATCCGATTCTTGCCAACAAATGCCTTCCCTGCCACAGCGGCCCCAAGCCGCAGGCAGGACTTCTCCTGAACACACGCGCCAACGCTCTGAAGGGCGGGCGCTCCGGCCCCTCGATTACCCCCGGCAAGCCCAACGACAGCCTGCTGCTCGCGCGGGTCGAAGGCCGCGAAGGCGCGCTCATGCCGCCAACCGGAGTTCCGCTGAAGGACAGCGACATCGACCGTCTCCGCCGCTGGATTGCCGAAGGCGCATCGTGGCCTGAAGTGTCCGCCGGCCCCAAGTGGGATGCACCGCTCGCTCCACGCAAGCCGACCGTGCCGGCGGGATCCGCCGCGAATCCGATCGACCGCATCCTCGCCGATTACTGGAAGCGCAAGAACGTCACGCCTCCCGCGCCGGTTGGCGATGCGCAGTTTGCGCGGCGCGCCTACTTTGACTTGTGGGGCTTTGCACCCTCGCCCGCGCAACTCGACGCGTTCGTGTCGTCGAAGGATCCCGACAAGCGCGCCAAGCTCATTGCCACCCTGCTGGCCGACAACGAGCGGTACAAGGACCACTGGATCAGCTACTGGAACGACCTGCTGCGCAATGATATCGGCGTCGTGTATCACGGGGAGCGCAAGTCCATCACCTCGTGGCTCGAAGCCGCGCTGCTTGCAAACAAGCCGTACCGGCAGATGCTGCGCGAGTTGCTGAATCCCGAACCCAAGACGGGTCCCGAAGGATTTCTGATCGGCGTGAACTGGCGCGGCGACATCAACGCCAGCCAGACGCCGTTCATGCAGGCTTCGCAGAACACGGCGCAGATCTTCCTGGGCATCAATTTGAAGTGCGCGTCCTGCCACGACAGCTTCATCAACAAGTACCGCCTGGGCCAGGCGTATGGACTCGCCGCCTTCTTCAGCGAAGCGCACGAACTCGAACTCGTGCGCTGCGACATGAAGACCGGCAAGATGCAGAAGCCCGAGTTCCTGTATCCCGAACTCGCCGCGAACCTCAACGTGGGATCCACCACGGCCGAGCGCCGCAAAGCCGCCGCGGACCTCTTCACGCATCCCGGCAACGGCCGGGTCGCGCGCACGATCGTCAACCGCTACTGGGCGAAACTGACCGGCCGCGGCATCGTCGAACCTGTTGATGAAATGGATAACGAGCCCTTCAACCCGGACCTGCTCGACTGGCTTGCCGTGGACTTCGATGAGCACAATCAGGATCTGAAGCATCTGCTCACGCAGATCATGACTTCGGCTGCATACCAGAGCCAGACCGTCGCCTTCGAGGGTCCGAATACGGTGTTCAAGGGTCCCACGCCGCGGCGCGTGAGCGCGGAACAATTTGTCGATACGGCCTCGGCTGTGACGGGAGAATGGCGATCCGCAGTTAACGGCGACCAAGCCAACTTCGTGCGCGACTGGAAGCTGAAGTCCTCGGCTTTGACCCGCGCCATGGGACGCCCGATCCGGGATCAGGTGTACACTGCGCGCGAGGACGCGCCCACTACGTTCCAGGCGCTCGAACTCACCAACGGCGCAACGTTCGAGAAACTGCTGCGGCGCGGCGCCCGCCGGTTGCTGGGTGAACTGCCGCCGACGCCTGCCAACATCTTCGACTCGAAGGTCGTACGCAAGGGCGTCACGAAGTTCGACCTCGATATCGCGGGCGCGCAGAAACTCTGGCTTCTCGCGGAAGACGCCGGATCCTACGATGCCTCGCGCAGTGTGGCCGGCTGGGCCGGTGTCGAATTCGTAGATGCTTCGGGCGCCGTCACACCGTTCGAAAAAGTCCTGCGGGACCTGAAGCTCGAAACCTTCAAGGTCGACAAGAAGCCGCTCGAGGGCGTAAACCGCCTGCCGATTGGATCTACGGTCGTCGTCAACCTCGAAGGCCTCAAGTTCACGCGCATCCGCGGCAGCTTCGTCATCGACGACGTGTCCTTGCCGAGCGACATCAACTGCAACGCGCGTTTCTTCTTCTTCACTGCCCTTCCGGACCGCGACCAACTGGTTCGCACCGTGGGCGAGCCGCCGCTCGCCGCGCCCGCCTCACTCAAAGGACAAAGCGCGCAGGCTATCGCGAAATCGCTCTTCCGCGCCGTGCTTGGCCGCGAACCCAACGCCGCCGAGTTGAAGATCGCGGCCCCGACCTCAACCCTCGACGCGAACGGCGTCGAAGACCTGCTGTGGACCCTGTTCCTGCACCCGGAGTTTCAATACCTGCCATGACCACTCGCCGTCACTTCATGGAAACCACCGCCGCGGCCACGCTGGCCGCGCTGACAGGAGGCGCACCGCGCGCTCTTGCCCAACCCAACGGCCTCAAGAAGCTCGAAGCCAAGGCCGACTGCATGATCCTGCTCTGGATGGCCGGCGGCATGGCGCAGACCGAAACCTTCGATCCCAAGCGCTATACGCCGTATGAACCCGGCCTTGCGTCGGAGAAGGTACTGTCGACGTTCAAGCCCATCGACACGGTCGTCGATAACATCAAGATCTCCGAGGGTCTGCCGGAAATCGCCAAGGTGATGGATCGCGGCACGCTGATCCGCAGCCACCGCGTCGGGGACCTCGGCTTCATCCTGCACTCGCGCCACCAGTATCACTGGCACACCGGGTACGCGCCGCCGCAGTCCGTCGCCTGCCCGCATATGGGCTCGTGGATCTCGCGGCTGCTGGGTCCGCGCAATCCCGATATCCCCGCCTTCATCGACATCGGCCAGAACCTCGAGATCGGCGCTGAGAGCGATTCGCTGAAAGCGTTCCATACGGCCGGCTTTGTGGGCAGCGAACATGCGCCATTCCTGATCTCGGATCCCAACGACGCCATCGCGTCGACGCGTCCAAGCGAATTGATCGGCGCCTCGCGGTTCGAGAACCGGTACAAGCGTTACAAGGATCTGGTCGCGGCGTCGCACATCGGACGGCACGGCAGCGAGTTCCAGAAGGAAGGCCTCATGCGTTCGATGGAGAACGCGCATCGCCTGCTTTCTTCGCCCGCCGCCAAGGCCTTCGATCTTGCGCTCGAGAAGAAAGAAGTCTACGACGCGTACAACACCAGCAGGTTCGGACTCGGCTGTTTGCTCGCTCGCCGTCTGGCCGAAGCCGGCGCCCGGTTCATCGAAGTCACCACCGAGTACATCCCGTTCCGCTACTGGGACACGCATGAGAACGGCCACAACCGCCTCGTGGACCTGAAGCGCGTCGTCGACCGGCCCATCGCGCAACTGATCCGCGATCTCGAAGAGCGCGGATTGCTCGACCGCACGCTGGTCGTCATCGCCAGTGAATTCGGCCGCGACATGATGATCGAAGGCAAGCCGGGGCTCGCGGTGAAGGACCAGGTGCAACAGCCGGCGATCATGACCGACATCAAGCATTACGGCATGCATCGCCACTTCACCGAAGCCTCGAGTGTCCTGATGTTCGGCGGCGGCACGCCGAAGGGCAAGTTGCACGGGCAGACTGCTGACGAACGTCCCTGCAAGATCGTCAAGGATCCGGTGACGATCGAGGACCTGCACGCCACGATCTACAAGACCATGGGCATCGCGCCTGACTCCGGCCTCGAGATCGAAAAGCGTCCCTTCTATGTCACCAAGGATGGCAAGGGTAAGCCCGTGGAAGCCCTAGCCTGAAGGGTGTAGGAAGACCCTCGACGGTAGGCCTTAAGTCCATGGAATACAGGCAAATCCGGCCTAAAGTTTTGTGAGCAAAAAGCGGTCTCTGCGGCACTATGTACGCAGAGATCGCAAATGGGCAAACTACTCTCCTC
>CAZVKC010000008.1:21521-92474 GCA_964627455.1 uncultured Solibacteraceae bacterium
ATCGACATCGCAATACCGGCGAACGTCTTTGGGATTGGCTTCATCGTTGGTTCGAGCGCCGGCGTTCCGGTTACCGTGATCATCAACGGGGACACCGCCAACGCGCTTACCATTCAGAACCCGACCAATCCCCCGCCGAACCTCGGAAACCTTGCAACTTTCTGGGGCTTCCGGTCCGACGTAGCCGTCACAAGCCTGACGCTCGCAGCCTCCGGAACCGGCAACCGCGTCATCATCGACAACTTCACCTGGGGCGGTCAAGCCACCCAGCAGGGCGGCGGCGGCGGTGGCGGCGGAGGGACCGGCCCGACCGAAACCCCTGAAGTTTCCAGCGGACTCCTCATCGGCGGCGCGCTCGTGCTGGTTCCGCTCCTGCGCCGCGCCGTCAAACGCTAGCTCTCTCCCCCAACTGTTCGTCACGCCCGGAGACCGCCATTGGATACAATGGCGGTTTTCGCATTTATGGACATCTTTCATGGCAGCATCGGCTGGATCGAAGTGATCTGCGGTCCGATGTTTTCGGGCAAGAGCGAGGAACTGATCCGCAGGCTGCGCCGCGCCAAGATCGCCCGCAAGCGCGTGCAGGTCTTCAAGCCGGTCCTCGACAACCGGTACTCGGAATCCGACATCGTCTCCCACGGCGCCCAGCGCCTTCCTTCCGAAGTGGTCAGCAACGCAAAGGAGATTCTCGAGAAACTCGACTGGCGGACGCAGGTCGTCGGCATCGACGAGTCGAACTTTTTCGGCCAGGATCTGATCGACATCGCCCAGCAGTTGGCGGACACCGGCAAGCAGATCATCATCGCGGGACTCGACACCGACTACATGGGACGTCCCTTCCATCCGATGCCGGAACTTCTCTCCGTAGCCGAGTCCATCACGAAAACTTTGGCAATTTGTATGCGTTGTGGAAACCCGGCGAAGCATACGCAACGTCTGGTGGAATCAGAGGACCTGATCGTGGTCGGTGCGGCCGGGATGTACGAGGCCCGGTGCCGCCGCTGTTTCGAGCCGGGGGTTCCCAAACAGGAACATTTCCCGTTCGCCGATCCGGCGCCGCCCTCGCCTCAGCCGCCACGCTGACGCGGTCAGGCTGGTATCCTAAACAGGTTGGGCTGATGTCTCGCCCACACGAGATTGCGAGAGTTACACCATGTTTTCACTGAAACCTGCAGACGATCAACCGAATCAACAGCCGCAGCAGGGCGGCATGCCCGCGACTCCGCCGCCACAGCAACAGTATCAGCAACCTGCTCCGGCATGGAATCCGCCGCCGCAGCCTACTGCCGACGCCGGTACCGGTGGTTGGAAGTTCCCTGTTCTCCTGGTCGGCATTCTGGGCCTGATCGGATCGAACGCTTACCAGTATGTCCAGATGGGCAAACTGCAGGACGAAGTGGTGAAAGTCCAGAAGTCCATGCAGGACGAGATCGCGACGGTCAAGGAAACGTCCGCAGTTTCGACCCAAACGCAGCGCCGCACCATTGACGCGCTGAAGGACGAACTCGCTTCGGCGCAGCGCAAAGCCGCGTCCGCCGCCGGGGACGCCAAGGTCGAGGCGCAGAAGCATGCCGACGAAATCGCCGCCCGCCTCACCGCCGCCCAGCAGAAGCAGGAAGCGATGCTGAAGGGGCAGATTTCCGAAGTCAAGACCGCTACGGAAGCCGTCAACACCAAGGTCGGCGAAGTCAGCACCGAAGTCGGCGCCGTGAAAACCGACGTCA
This sequence comes from uncultured Solibacteraceae bacterium, assembly GCA_964627455.1. Lineage (GTDB taxonomy): Bacteria > Acidobacteriota > Terriglobia > Bryobacterales > Bryobacteraceae > F-183. The sequence goes on from CAZVKC010000008.1 coordinate 23,246, forward strand.
GCGCCACCAAGCAGGAACTCGACAAGACGATCCAGAACCTGAAGCGCGTCCAGGGCGACCTCGGCGATCAGGGCAGCCTTATTGCCACCAACGGCAAGGAACTGCAGGCGCTCAAAATGCTGGGTGAACGCAACTACTTCGAGTTCAAGATGGCCAAGGCCAAGACCCCGCTGAAGGTCGGCGACATTTCGCTGCTGCTCAAGAAGGTGGATCCAAAGAAGAACCGCTTTACCTTCGAAGTCATCGCCGACGACAAGAACGTTGAAAAGCGCGACCGTACGATCAATGAACCCATCCAGTTCATGACCTCGAAGGCGCGGCAGCCGTACGAGATCGTGGTCAACGAAGTGAAGAAGGACTTCATCGCCGGTTACCTGGCGACCCCCAAGGTCACCAACAACCGTCAGTAACAACTGTTCATGACATCGTCATTTACCGCAGCAGAGGGGCCACTCCGGCCCCTCTCTTCGTTTTCACTCCCGCCTCTGTACCCGATTCTCGATCCTGCGTATCTCGAGCGCCATGGCGTCCGGTGCACGCCGCTCGAAGCCGCGCGCGCGATGCTCGACGGTGGCGCGCGGATCCTGCAACTCCGCCATAAGGGTCCTTACACGCGGCAGGCTTATGAACTCGCGCAGGCCCTCGCGGAACTCTGCCGCGACCGGGCGCTCTTTGCGATCAACGACCGCGCGGATATCGCGGCACTCGCCGGCGCGAGCGTGCTGCACGTCGGCCAGGAGGACCTGCCGCCCCAAGTCGTCCACCCGATCTGCCCCGGCGCCGCCATCGGACTTTCCACCCACAACGAGGCCCAGTTCGTGGCGGCTTCCGCTGATCCGTTCGTCTCCTACCTCGCACTCGGCCCGATCTTCGGAACGACATCCAAAGAGAATCCCGATCCGGTGGTGGGCGTAGAGGAACTCGCGCGCCTGGCCGCGCGCAAACACCATCCCCTCGTGGCCATCGGAGGCATCACGTTGGACCTCGCCCGTTCGGTCTGGGACGCCGGCGCGGACTCCATTGCCGTGATCGGAGCCCTGGTCCCCGCGGGAGCCACAGCGTCCGATATCTTTCACGCCACGAATACGTGGTGTAACGCCGCGAATATGGTATAGTCGCAAAGAATTCATCTTCACTATGGACATCTTTCGCAAGAAGTCGCTTTCCAGCCTTCTCAGCCAGCTCGCCGATACCGGCGAAGGAACGCTGAAACGGACCCTCGACGCCAAGAACCTCATCGCGCTCGGCATCGGGGCGATCATCGGAGCCGGCCTGTTCGTCCGAACCGCGGCCGCCGCCGGTGAAGCCGCCGGACCCAGCGTCACGGTGTCATTCATCCTCGCCGCTCTCGGATGCGCATTCGCCGGACTCTGCTACGCCGAGTTCGCCGCCATGATCCCGATTGCCGGCAGCGCTTACACCTACGCCTATTGCACGATGGGCGAGTTCGTCGCATGGACTATCGGCTGGGCGCTCGTCCTCGAGTACGCGCTTGGCGCAGCGACCGTATCCATTGCGTGGAGTGAATATCTCAACAACTTACTCGGCGGCGCCATACCGTATGAATGGTGCCACTCTCCGCTCGAAGTTTCACCGACCGGTGTGCACGGTATTTTCAATGGACCCGCGCTGATTATCCTGCTCGCGCTCACGATGCTGCTCATCAAGGGTACGCAGGAATCGGCCACCGTCAACGCGGTGATTGTGTTCCTGAAAGTCGCGATCGTACTCGTGTTCATCGGTGTGGGCTGGCAGTTCATCAATCCGTCCAACCACGTTCCGTACTTCATCCCCGAAGGCACGGCGGGACACGAAGGTTTCTTCCAGCACGGCTGGGGCGGCATGGTTCGCGGCGCATCGATCGTGTTCTTCGCGTTTATCGGCTTCGACGCCGTGTCGACGGCAGCACAGGAATCGAAGAATCCCGGCCGCGACATGCCCATCGGCATCCTCGGCTCGCTGGTGATCTGCACGCTGCTCTATGTCCTGTTCGGCCACGTGCTGACGGGCGTCGCCAACTGGCAGGAATTCAAGATCGCAGGCAAGGAAGCCTCGGTGGTGTACGCGATCCAGAAGTACATGACGGGTTATAGCTGGCTGGCTACGCTGGTGACGGTCGCGATTCTCGCCGGATTTTCGTCGGTGATCCTCGTGATGTTGCTCGGCCAGAGCCGCGTGTTCTACTCGATGGCGAAGGATGGCCTGCTGCCGGGTTTGTTCGCCGAAGTGCATCCGACCTATCGCACGCCGTATAAGAGCAACTGGGTGCTGTTTGTGTTCGTGGGCGCGTTTGCGGCATTCCTGCCGGGATCTCTCGCGGGCGACCTCACATCGGTAGGTACGCTGTTTGCGTTCGTGCTGGTGAGCGCGGGCATTCTCATCATGCGGAAGTCGGATCCCAAGGCGGATCGGCCTTTCCGCACGCCGCTGGTTCCGATCGTGCCGCTGCTCGGCGTTCTGATCTGCGGCGGCCTGATCATCTCGGTCGACACCACCACGCAGTTGACCGCCGGAGGATGGATGCTGATCGGCTTCGTGATTTACTTCATCTACAGCCGGAAGAACAGCCATCTGCTCAACGGCCGCGCGAGTTAGTTCGTTTGTCGTGTCCTCAGTGGGTTCCGGGGTACCAGCCCCGGTCCCACGGGAACGCGAAGGTCGGTTTCGAGGCGTAACGCGTCATCCGGAAATCGAGCTTCGCGCCGGCGCCGGGTTCCAGATGCACCGTCAGCACGGGACCTCCCACCTTCGCGGCGCCGCCTCCTGCCACCGACACCGTATCGAAGCGGTGCTCTCCATAACCTCCCGCCTGAACCACCACGTCGCGAGCCTCTGTCTGGCTCGTATTCACCAGCGTCAACACCGCTGAGTCGCCGGACAGTTTTTCGACCAGCGCCCCGACATCCTGCGGGAGTCCGGCGCGGCGCTTCACGGGATCGAAATAACGGAAACGCGAGTGCAGAACCCAGATGCGGCCTTTCGAAAAATAGCCACCCATCGTGAGATTGGTGAGGCCGTTGGTGGTCGCGGGATTCAGATCGAGGAGATAATCCGCCAGGCGCGAATCGGCGGACGTCTGGTCGGTGCGGATCATTTCCACCTTTTGACGGATGCGCTCCAGGTCGTCCTGCAAAACGAGTTCCGGGTAATTGGGGAGTTTGCCTTCGAGGAATCCGAGATAGGTGTTACCGCGATCGGGCTCGCTGTAGCCTCCGCGCCCCGCACTGGGAGTGTAGGTCGAGGCGATTGGCACGCGGTCGAGATCCTTGCGGTCCATCGACCAGAAGTAGATTTCAGCGAGACGGTCCGCGTGCGTGTTCTCGGTGTATTGATACCATTGCGGCGCGCCGTTGTACTTGTAGCCGCGCGGATCCCCGTACATTTGCGGCAGCAGGGTTTTGCCGCCCTCGACTTTTTTCTGGGCGTAGATGAGGTCCATCTGCTTGCGGAGCGTGCCGGGGAAAGACTGGTCGCCCGATAGGATGAGAGCGTTGCCGAAGCCCGGCCACGTGCCGTCGGTGAAGTAGTTGCGATGGGCGATCTTTTCGAGTTCGCCGTCGAAGATGGTGAAGTTCCAACCGTAGGTTCCCTTCCACCACTGGCCGTTGTGCTCGCCGCCGAGCTTGCCGTCGAGTCCGACATTGCTGGGGATCATGCCTCCGGTTTCGGCGGCGCGCTTCTGCCAGGCGCCGACGTAGTCGAGGACCCACTGGCGGTACTTCTCTTCTCCGGTGAGCATGAAGGCGTTCATGCCGAGGATGGTGGAAGCGAGGTTGAGGAAGTTGTCACCGGTGCTGTCGAGGTACTCGTCGCAGTGGGCGAGCATCTTCTTATAGTGCGCTTCGAGGTCCAGCATCTTGCCGCGTCCGGCAGGATTGTGCAGCAGATGGAAGGTGCCGGGCACGGGATCGCCGACCCAGTCGTAGGTCGTGGCTTTGCGCAGCATGGGGCCCTTGCTGCCGGTCCAGATGCTCTTCAGGATTTTGAGATTCCTGTCGTAATTGGGAGCCTCGGGATCGTCGCCCATGTACATCGCCGCGAACCGGCGCATGCGCTGGCGATACTGCTCGTTGTTGGGATCCGAGAGGCCCATCAGCAGGAACGCGCGCATCCCTTCACCGGTATGGAACCAGTCGGATTGCGTGACGAACTCCTTCGAGTACGCGCCGTTGGCCGCAAGCGTGGTGAGCTTCGTGCGCAGTTCGTTGTACTGCTTCCAGTGGCCTTCCTGGGCCTTCTGGTAGAGTTCGAGGACGCGGCCGGAGCCGCCCTGGGCATGGAGGAGGGTCCAGTTCCAGAAGGTTTCGATGGCGTCGTCCGGACCATCGAGGGTTCCCCAGCGCGGGGTGTGGAGCAGGTAGCCTTTCTCGTCGACGAACTTGCGGTAGAACTCCTCTACGGCGAGAGAATTCTGCTTGAGGACTTCGCGCTCGAGCAGCGCCCAGGCCGGCGGAGCCATCGGCGTCCGCACATGAACCACAACTTCATTTCGGGTGGAAACAGTTTGCGCGGCAAGCAGTCCGCTGGCGATTACCAGCATCGTCGTCGTAGTCAGAACAAGTCGCATGCGAATGTTCTGACTACCATATCACTTGCCCATGTCAGGAAGAATCTGATAACTCACGAACGCGAGGCGCTTGCTGTCCGGCGACCAGGACGGCACGTTGATCGTGTCCTGCCCGCCGAACAATTTCGCGATCACCCGGATGCTGCGATCGGCCAGGTTCATCAGGCGCAGTTCGACATCCTTGTTCGCGGGATGCCCCGTGACGGCTTTGTCGTACGACAGCATCACCATCTTCGTACCATCCGGCGAAATGTGCGGGAACCAGTTCGCGCGGTCGTCGTTTGTCACAGCCTCGGGCGCTTCACTGCCATCCGGCTTCATGCGCCAGATCTGCATCACGCCGCTGCGGCTCGAATTGAAGTAGATGTAGCGTCCATCGGGCGAATACTCAGGACCGTCATTGTGTCCCTCGCCCTTCGTCAGCCGCGTCTCTTCGCCGCCTTCGACGGGAATCGTATAGATGTCGAACTTCCCGTCGCGTTCGCCGCAATACGCGAGCGTCTTTCCGTCCGGCGACCAGCCGTGCCAGTAGGACGGGACCTTCGCCGTCACCCGCCGGGGCTCGCGCGATCCTTCGACCGGCAGCACATAGATCGCGGATTTCCCGCCGGTCATATCGCTGATCGCCAGCATCTTGCCATCGGGCGAAAGGCCGTGATCATTGTTGTTCCGCGTCGCAAAGCCGGTCTCGATCGCAACCGGCGCAGCGTTGCCCGCGGCCGGAATCCGATACAGCCGTCCACCCGAGTTGTAGATCAGCGACTGTCCGTCCGGCGTCCAGTTCGGGGCCTCGATGCGTTCCGGGAACACCGCCACCACGCGACGGTCCGTCGACGACACGCTGATCGTTTCGAGCGTGCTGTACAACCGCGACGTTTCGAGCGTCACGTTGGAAAACACCGCCGTCTCGCTTGCGTCCTTATCGTGAGAACAAACCCCGAGCCCGACGTAGATATTGCCGTCGAGCGGCAGCCGCATCGAACCGCCTGCCAAACGCAACGGCTCACCGTTCCGCGCGAGATACATGTAGAAATAGTCGCCGCGCTTCTCGATCCGCACCCGGTTCGGATTCGCCGCATTCACGCCTACCTCATGCGTAGTCGAACCCTTTTCCTCGCGGCTCTGCAGCGATGTCAATCCATCGCCATGCACCGCTGCATCGACATACGCCGCGTCGCCATCGAGCGACTGCCGCACCATGAGCACCGCCTTGCGATGCGCATTGCCGCCCGCTTTCGGAAACGCGATGTCGGCGGTCAGAGCCAGATCGCCGGCCGCCGGGATCCCCTTCCACACGAAGTGGAAGTCGTCGCGCCGCGCCCACATGTTATCGCCCGATCCGGTGATCGTATAACTCTGCTTCGCCGCGTCGAACTCCGCGCTGCCCGGATGCAGCGTCACGCCGATATCCGAATGACCATCGAACAGCCCGATGCTCACCGCGATCTGCAGATACGGGGTCGCGCGCAGATTCGTGATCACGCCGCGCACACGCTCGCCCGTAGTCGGAATGGCGCCCGTCAATTGGAACGGCGCCGGCAACTGCGGCACGCGCAACAGCGTCAGCCCCTCGGCCGTCTTCTCGATGGCGCCGCTGACGGCGATGACCGCCGAACGAGCCTTGGTGCCATCCTGCTCGATCACATCGCGGATCTGTTCCACGCGAACGCGATTCGACGCCGCCAGTTGCACCGTCAACACGCCCTTTGCCGCGTCGACCTTTGCGCTCTCCACGCCGCGGATCCGCTGTGCGCGCGACGGCAGCGACTCGACGCAGGGCACACATCCCACGCCTTCGAACGCCATCTCGATCGAATGGATCTGCGCAGAGGCGCAAGCGGCAGCGAAGATCGCAAACACCAGCCGCGTCATAACTAGGCCCGGTTCAACTCGGTCCACAACGCGCGATACCAGCGCAGGAACCGCTCGGGCTCCTTGCTCTCGGCGCACTCGCACAGCGTGTAGCGCTCGTACTTGGACTTCCGCAACAGCGTGAACAACTCACGCCACGGATAGTTCGAACTCAGCTCGTTGATGTGGACGTTCTTCACCCACGGCCGCAGCAGGTCGAAACTCTTCGCGATGCTGCCATTCTCGACATCCGTCGGATTCGAGTTCCAGCAAAGCCCGACGTTCTCGTGCTTCGTCGCGCGCATGATGGCGGCCATGTTGGTCGGGATCTGCGTGATCGGCCCGTGGACCTCCACCCAGATTTCGACGCCCTTGCCGAGTCCGAATACGCCCAGTTCGCGCAGGCATTCGGCGATGTTGTTCACCGTCGTCTGCGGCGGCACATCCTTCGGGAATCCGTTGGGACGCACCTTGATCCCCCACGCGCCCGTATCATGCGCGAGGTCGATCCACTGCTTCGCTTCGTCGACATTCTTGCGGCGCACGGCAGGATCCGGCGAATGAAACTCGCACGTCGTCCCGAACGAAAGCAGCCGGACCTTCGATCGCGCGAACCGCTCCGCAACCTGCTTCCGCTGTTCCGCGTTCAAACTGATTTCTACGCCGTGTTTATGCTGTGTCCGAAGTTCGACCGCCTCGAAACCTGCCTCTTGCAGTTTCGTGATGCAGGTCTCGAGATCCCAGTCTTTGAGGACGTTGTAGGTGACTGCGCCAAGTAACATCCTCCCTATCATATCCGCGTGAAGCGGCGGCTAGAGAGGATGCCCTTAAATCTGATCCCAAATCTTCTCGCGAGGATCATCCGCGTGGAGCTTCGCCAGTTCACGCATCAGTTCCTTGGTGCGCTCGTCCTGCATCTTTGGAGGTTCGATCGACACCTCCACGATCTGATCGCCGCGGGTATTCTTGCGCGAATTGAAGACTCCCTTTTCGCGCAGCCGGAACTTCTGGAGATTCTTGGTTCCATGCGGGATCTTCAGCAGCGCGCGCCCGTCGATCGTCGGGACCTCGATCTTTGCGCCGAGGTACGCTTCATCGACCCGCACCGGGACGGTGATCTCGATGTCGTCACCGTTACGCCGGAAGAAGTTGTGGGCCTGAGCGCGGACCGTGATGTAGAGATCGCCCGCAGCAGCACCGTGAGATCCGGCATTGCCCTTGCCCGCGACGCGCAAACGCGAACCGTCCTGCACGCCCGCGGGGATGCGGACTTCCACCGATTCCTGCCGGTTGATGCGACCGTCGCCCTGACAGGCGGCGCACACGTTGCGCAAACGTCCTGAACCATTGCAGCGGGGACACGTGAGGCTGAAGCGCATCGCGCCCGCCATCTGGTTCACGTTGCCGCTGCCGTTGCATTCGTTGCAGACCACCGACTGTCCGCCGGCCGCGCCGGAGCCGCCGCACGTGCTGCACCCATCCTGCCTCTGGATGTTGATGCGGACCTGCGCCCCGTGGATCGACTGCCAGAAGTCGATGGCCAGGGCGTATTCGAGATCGGAGCCCTTTTGTGGAGCGGCCTGCTGGTGCTGGCGGCGCTGCTGTTGCCCGAACATCTTGCCGAAAATGTCCTGGAAGCCGCCGCCACCCGTTTCAGCGCCACGGAAGCCTCCGGCCGCGCCTGCTCCGGCGCCTGCTCCACCGAAGATCTCCGAGAAATCGAAACCTCCGAAGTTCATGTGGGGTCCACCGGCAGCGCCGCCCGCGCCGGGGAACCCGCCACCACCGCCTTCCGCGTAGAAGCCGTACTGGTCGAACATCTGCTTCTTGGCGGGGTCGCTCAGGATGTCGTAGGCTTCCTGAACCTTCTTGAACTTGTCTTCCGCCGATTTGTCGCCGGGATTGAGATCGGGATGATATTTGCGCGCCAGCCGTCGATAGGCTTTGCGAATTTCGTCCGTCGACGCGCCACGGTCGAGACCGAGTGTCCCGTAATGATCTTGTTGAGTATGACTAGGCATGGCGGACACCTCCGCTGAACAGAGCCCTGTCCATCACGAAACGGACAGGGCCCTGGAGAGTTACTGCTGCAGTTGCGATCAGCGAGGGTCGCTTACTTCTTCTTATCGTCGACGTCCACAAACTCGGCGTCGACGACATCCGACTGCTTGTTCGGTCCGCTGCCGGCCGCACCCGCATCGCCTGCCGTCGGGCCCGCACCGGCCGCGCCGGCGCCCGGCGGCGTATCGGCGGCCTTGTACATGGCCTCAGCCAGCTTGTGCGAAGCCTGCGTGAGGTTGTCGACCGCCTTGTTGATGTCCTCGACCGATCCGCCCGACGACATCACCTTCTTGGTCGCCTCGACGGCGTCTTCGACCTTCTTCTTTTCTTCCGGCGAAACCTTGTCTCCGTGGTCCTTGAGCATCTTTTCGATGTTGTAGACCATGGCGTCGGCCTTGTTGCGCGATTCGATTTCGTCGCGGCGCCGCTTGTCTTCGGCCGAGTGCATCTCGGCGTCTTTCGCGATCTTCTCGACCTCTTCCTTGCTGAGGCCCGAGGACGAGGTGATCGTGATCTTCTGCTCGTTGTTGGTCGCGCGATCCTTCGCCGTGACGTTGAGGATACCGTTGGCGTCGATGTCGAACATCACTTCAATCTGCGGGACGCCGCGCGGTGCCGGCGGGATGCCGACCAACTGGAAGACGCCCAGTTTCTTGTTGTGTTCGGCGATCGAGCGTTCGCCCTGGAAGACTTTGATTTCGACCGAGGTCTGGTTGTCGGCCGCGGTCGAGAAGATCTCGCTCTTGCGGGTCGGGATCGTCGTATTGCGCTCAATCAGCTTGGTGAACACGCCGCCGAGGGTCTCGATGCCGAGCGACAGCGGGGTCACGTCGAGCAGGAGCACGTCCTTGACTTCGCCGCCAAGCACGCCGCCCTGCACCGCGGCGCCCACCGCGACCACTTCGTCGGGATTCACGCTACGGTTCGGATCCTTGCCGAAGAGGTTGCGGACGATTTCCTGCACGCGCGGGATACGCGTCGAACCGCCCACCATCACGACTTCCTGGATGTCGTTCGGCGTCAGGCCCGCATCCTGCAGCGCGCGCTTGCATGGCTCAATGGTGCGATCCAGAATATCCGCCACCATCTGCTCGAAGCGGGCGCGGGTCAGCTTCATCGTGAGGTGCTTGGGACCGCTGGCGTCCGCCGTCAGGAACGGCAGGTTGATTTCGGTTTCGAGCAGCGTCGACAGTTCGATCTTGGCCTTTTCCGCCGCCTCCTTCAGGCGCTGCAACGCCATCTGGTCGCGGGAGACGTCGATGCCCTGATCCTTCTTGAATTCCTGGATCAGCCAGTCGATGATGCGCTGGTCGATGTTGTCGCCGCCGAGGTGCGTGTCGCCGTTGGTGGACTTCACTTCGACGACGCCGTCGCCGACTTCGAGGATCGAGATGTCGAACGTACCACCGCCAAAGTCGTACACGGCGATGGTTTCATCGCGCTTCTTGTCGAGGCCGTAGGCGAGAGCCGCAGCCGTGGGCTCGTTGATGATGCGCATCACTTCGAGTCCGGCGACCTGACCGGCGTCCTTGGTGGCCTGGCGCTGGGCGTCGTTGAAGTACGCGGGGACGGTGATGACGGCCTTGGTGACCTTCTCGCCCAGGTAGGCTTCGGCTGCTTCCTTCAGCTTGCCGAGGACCATGGCGGAAACTTCCGGCGGAGAGTACTTCTTGCCGGTGATGTCGACGCGGGCGTCGCCGTTATCGCCGCGAACGATCTTGTAAGGGACGAGTTTCGTTTCCTCGCCAACCTCGCTGTAGTTGCGGCCCATGAACCGCTTGATCGAATAGACGGTGTTCTCGGGGTTGGTGACGGACTGGCGCTTTGCGACCTGGCCGACGAGGCGTTCGCCACTCTTGGCGAAGCCGACAACGGACGGGGTGGTGCGTCCACCTTCCTGGTTGGGGATGACAACGGGCTGGCCGCCTTCCATGACGGCGACCACCGAGTTGGTGGTTCCCAAGTCAATGCCGATGATTTTGCTCATAGTTGCGATGTCCTCTAAATATTTGCCGAATCATCCTGTCAGGGATGATTGCGCACCGACCAAGCAGCGCGCTCTGCATACGTTCTTAGTATGAAATCTTAGTGTCAACTTGTCAAGGGCGGAATCCGTTCCTTCCTATAGCTTTCGCCAGGCTGGATTCCGCAGTATCCAGTAGGAGTGCCGCCGAGGTGTGTAAGGTTCCTGATCGGCATTCGTCCGCACGAACGACAGAACACGCGCGGCATACCAACTTGTCTTCTTTGTTGCTTTGCATTTTTGTGTTGCGGCCGCGCCTCCGGCCGCATGAAAGTGAGAATTTCGAAAACCTATGAACAGATTGATTATCCTCGCCTCGATCAGCGCCAGCCTGGCCAGTGCTGCGGCGGCAGGAGGAGCCGAACTGATGCCGCTCTCGACGGGCAATTATTGGGTGTACCGGGAGGCCCGCTCCGGTGAAACATTGACCATACGGGTCGGGCAACCGGTAGCGACGCAGGCCGGAAACGTGTACCACTATTTGACCGGGTACACGGCTTCCGGCTATGCGGTGGCCCGCATCGACACGAACGGAAACCTGGTGGCACTGGACGAGGAGAGCGGCGGAGAAAAGATCCTGACCGGCTTCGCCGAGCGCGATGGGCGGTGGTGGCCTGCTCCGGGCCGAGGCGCATGCCCCACCGTCACGCAGGAGGGCCAGACGCAGGAAAAACGGGCCGAGTACGACGGGCCGGGCGGCAGATGGCAGGGTGTGTTGGAGGTTCGCTATCAGAGCCCCGCGGGGTGCGCCGACACGGGAGTGGTGTCGGAACAGTTTGCTGAGAATATCGGAATGCTGCGCCGGGTGGTGACCACGATTTCGGGTCCGAGAACGTTCGACCTGGTCTACGCTCGCGTCGGCACACAGACCATCGAGACGCGGGATCGGGGACGTTTCTCCGTTGCCGTGGATCAGCCCGCGGAAGGAAGCGCGGATGAAGATTCACTGCGCGTGACGCTGCGCATCGATCTCGGGTTCAGCCCATCGATTCGCTTGCGCTTCCCTTCCTCGCAGGTATTCGACGTGGCGCTGCGGGATGCGGCCGGAAAGACGGTCTGGCAATGGTCCGACGGAAAGGCCTTCGACCAGGCTGCGCAGGAGGTCGCCATTGGTAACGTCTGGAACGAGACGGTGCGCGTGCCTCGTGCCGCAAGGGATTTGACTGGATACACGATCGAAGGCTGGCTGACCACGACACCGGGCGAACCGAGGTTTGCGGCAACGGCGCCTGTGCCGCCGCTGCGCGAACCTGCGGCGAGTTCTGACCGGATTGCGTCGCTGACGATTTCCCCGCAGACGGTTCGCGCCGGCGAGCAGGCGACGGCCACCGTGACGCTGGAAGGTCCGGCGCCTTCTCCGGCGGTGACTGTGTTTCTGGGAACAGGCTCGCCGGGCGTGGCGCAGGTCCCGGTGGTGTATTACATCCCGGCGGGACAGAGGTCCGCACAGTTCACGGTGACGACTTCGAGTTCCGGACAATTGCCCCAGGATGTGACGCTTTCGGCCTCATCGGGAGGTGCGACGGCGACGGCTACTCTGCGTGTGCAATGATTCCGCGATTCGCTCGGCCGGCCCCGCGGCGTCATCTCTAGGCCGCCTCCATCTCCGGGGGAACTGCCGACGGAGCCTTTTTCTCCGGCACATCGGTCATGGTCGCCTCCGTGAGCAGGAGCGTGCTGGCGACGGAGACGGCGTTTTCGAGGCCAACGCGGATGACCTTGGTGGGGTCGATGATGCCGGCTTCCATGAGGTCCACGTAGATGCCGCGGGCGGCGTCGAAGCCCATGTTCCCGGTTGAGGATCGCATGCGGTCGACGACTACGCCGTCGTCGGCTCCGGAGTTCTCGGCAATCTGGCGTGCTGGAGATTCGAGGGCCCGGCGCAACATGCGGATGCCGGCACGTTCGTCACCTTCACAGAGCTTTTCTTCGGCTTCAACGGCGTCGATCACCCGCAGCAGGGCGAGTCCGCCGCCTGGGACGATGCCTTCTTCGACGGCCGCGCGGGTGGCTGCGATGGCGTCTTCGAAGGCTTCCTTGCGGTTCTTCATTTCGGCTTCCGACGGCGCGCCGACGCGAATCACGGCGACGCCGCCGGAGAGTTTGGCGAGCCGTTCGCGAAGTTTTTCCCTGTCGTAGTCGGAGGTGGTTTCCTCGATCTGCCGGCGGATTTCGTTGCAACGGCCGCTGATGGCTTCTTTCTTGCCGAGTCCGCCGACGATGGTGGTGGAATCCTTGTCGATGACCACGCGCCTGGCTTTGCCGAGGTCCGAGATGGAGACGTTCTCGAGTCTGACGCCGAGTTCTTCGGCGATCATCCTGCCGCCGGTGAGGATGGCAATGTCTTCCATCATGGCTTTGCGGCGGTCGCCGAAGCCGGGCGCTTTGACGGCTGCGCAGAGGAAGGCTCCGCGAACCTTGTTGAGCACGAGTGTCGCGAGAGCCTCGCCTTCGACATCCTCCGAAATGATGACGAGCGGCTTGGCAACGCGGAGGACTTCTTCGAGCAGCGGCAGCAGGTCCTTTACCGAAGAGATCTTCTTCTCATAAAGCAGAATGAGCGGATCGTCCAGCGCCGCTTCCATCGTTTCGGTATTGGTAACGAAGTACGGCGAGATATAGCCGCGGTCGAACTGCATGCCTTCCACGGTGTCGAGCACGGTCTCTGTGGTTTTGGCCTCTTCGACGGTAATGGCTCCTTCGGCCCCAACCTTGGCGACGGCGTCGGCGACCATCTGGCCGATGGCTTCGTCGTTGTGGGCGGATACGGTGGCGACCTGTATCTGTTCGCGATGCTGCTGGACGGGGCGCGAGAGCCCGCGAAGCGCTGCCAGCGCGACCCGGAGTCCGCGTTCGAGGCCGCGCTTGAGTTCGATGCCGCTGGCGCCGGCGGCGATGTTGCGGACGCCTTCAGAGAGGATGGTGAAGGCGAGGATGGTGGAGGTGCTGGTGCCGTCACCGACGACGTCGCCGGTGCGCTCGGCGGCCTCGCGCAGCATGCGTGCGCCGAGGTTCTCGACGGGATCGGAGAGTTCGATTTCCTTTGCGATGGTCACGCCGTCGTTGCAGACGAGAGGGCGGCCGTATTTACGGTCCATGAGGACGCATTTGGATTTCGGGCCGAGCGTGACGCGAACCGCGTCGGCCACGACAGCCGCGCCCTTCAGCAGGGTTTCACGGGCGCTGGAACGAAAGTGCAGTTGTTTGGCCGGCATAGCAATTTGGCAAACTGCAAACGCGATACCAACGCAAAAACGTTTGGACCCTGGCGTGCGATTCGCGTAGTGATGCACCACAACTCGCCGTTATTTGTGCCACTGGATGGCGATATCCGGCTGGCGGCCGATGTGAACCTCCCCGCGAAGGCGGCCGGGTTGATCCTGTTCGTGCACGGCAGCGGGAGCAGCCGGTTTTCGCCGAGGAACCGCCGTGTGGCGGCGCTGCTTCGCGACGGCGGCCTGGGTACGATGCTGATGGACCTGTTGACTGAAGAAGAGGAGTTGGCGGACCGGGACACCGGGTGTTACCGGTTCGACATCCCGCTTCTTGCGCGGCGGGTCTGTGCGATCCTTTCCTGGGTGCGGAAGCAGGCCCAGTTCGCGGGCTTGGCGATGGGATGTTTCGGAGCCAGCACGGGCGCGGCGGCCGCACTGATCGCTGCGGCGAGCATGCCGGATGCGGTGCAAGCCGTGGTGTCACGGGGCGGGCGCCCTGATCTCGCCGGGCTGGAGGCGTTGCGGCATGTCCACGCGCCCTCGCTGTTCATTGTCGGCGGTGAGGATCACACGGTGCTGCGCCTCAACAGGCAGGCGATGGCTGCGCTTCCGGCAGGCACGATCGCAAAGCTTGAAGTCATCGCGGGCGCAGAGCATCTGTTCGAAGGCGCCGGGGAATTGGAGCAGGTGGCAGATCTCACGCGAGACTGGTTCCTGAAACATTTGGCGTCCCGTGCGTGAAGTGGCGCTTCACGCTGCAGAATTTGGCTCACCTGTACTGGCGCGGACACCCGTGCGAAGGATGCCCCATGGCGCCTGAATTGCTCTTGTAGAGGACATGACAACCGCTGCTGGTCCTGCTCGATTCCGGGTTGGGGACGCGATGCGCCGGCCCGAACGCGTGTTCAAAGTCGATCTTCCGTTTGCCGACCGCGCCGAGGCCGGCCGCCTCCTGGGCGCGGAGTTGGCCAGTCGCCGGATGGGTTGGAATCGCATGGTGCTGGCGCTGCCCCGCGGAGGAGTGCCCGTTGGATTCGAGGTCGCGAAGGCCCTGCAATGTCCGCTCGATGTGGTGATTGTGCGCAAGCTCGGTGTGCCTTGGCAACCGGAACTGGCGATGGGAGCGGTGGCCGGAGATGGAGCGCGGATCCTGGACCATGACCTGATCCGGACGATGGAGATCCCGCAGGATGCAATCGAGGCGGTGCTGGAACGGGAGCGGAAGGAACTGTCGCGGCGAGAGAGGCTGTATCACGGCGGTTCGGCCCCGGCGGCGATCAAGTCCGAGGCTTTGCGCGGCGCCGATGTGGTGCTGGTGGACGACGGCGTTGCCACCGGATCGACGATGATCGCGGCCGCGCGCCATGTCACGAGCCAGCGTCCGCGGCGGTTGATCATTGCGGCTCCGGTTGCGGCGTATGATTCGAGCCAGCGGCTGCTGGCAGAGGCGGACGAGTGTGTATTTCTGGCGCTGCCAAGTCCGTTTTACGCGGTGGGGGAGTGGTACCGTGATTTCCGGCAGATCGAGGATGAAGAGGTGCTGGAGATCCTGGCGCAGGCGGCGCGCACGCTTCCGGGCCTGGCGCAGAACGGATAGCGCCACACTACATTCCTCACGAATATAACCGTTGACAATATATCGCATGTGGATATACTGGACTCATGAGTCCGGAATCCCTGCTCCCTTTGCCTGCGGCCACGTTTCACATCCTGCTGGCGGTCGCCGACGAAGACCGTCACGGTTACGCGATCATCCGCGATATCGAGACCCGAACGGGCGGCAAGTTACGGATGAGCCCGGGGACGCTGTACCGCTCGGTGCAGCGCATGGTGGAGCAGGGTCTCATCATAGAGACCGATGAGCGGCCGGATCCTGAGTTTGACGACGAACGCCGGCGATACTACCGCATTACTGCATTAGGGAAGCAGGCGGCGAAGGCGGAAGCCGCGCGGATGGCGAGCCTGCTCGAACAGGCGCGCGCGATGGGATTGGGACCGAAAGGGCATGGCGCGCGATGAAGCGATTTTACGGGTTCCTGCTGGGATTGTTGTGTCCGGCGCCGTTTCGCAATGAATACGGCAGTGAGATGCAGAGCGCGTTCCTGGCGCGGTGGCGGGAATCTTCGTGGATCGCTGGTCCATGGCTGATCCTGGAGGCGGTCGCGGATGTCGCAACCGCAGGCCTCGCGGTTCACCGGGACCTCCTCACCCAGGACCTGCGGCATACATGGCGCACGGCCCGGCGTGCGCCCGGATATACGGCTACGGCCCTCGCGGTAGCTTCGCTTGGGGTCGCGTCATCCACCGCCGTGTTCACGATTGCGGACCATGTGTTGCTGAGGCCGCTGCCGTTCCCGGATCCGCAGAATCTGGTCACGCTTTACGAGGATCAGACTCGCCGCGGTTATCCGCAAATGGACATCTCGCCACCGAACTTTCGCGACTGGAAGCGCATGAGCACCTGTTTCGAGTCGATCGCCGCATACCGCAATGTGATGGCGAACCTCTCCGGCGGAGGCGCGCCCGAGCCGGTGCGGATTTCCGGCGCTTCGGTGACGTTCGATTTGTTCCGGACGCTGCGGGTCGCGCCGCTGCTGGGCAGGGATTTCACCGAACAGGATGACGCACCGGGCGCACCGCGCACGATCATCCTCAGCCACCGTTTCTGGATGCAGCACTTTGGCGGGGATCCGGCGGTGATCGGCCGCAAGGTGCTGTACGACGACGAACCTTCGACGGTCATTGGCGTGATGCCGGCGGAGTTCGCATATCCACGTCCATTGGTGAAGCTCTGGACTCCGGCCCGGATGGACGAGACGGAGTATTCGGATCGGGGCAACTATTCGCTGTTCGGCGTGGCGCGCCTGAAACCGGGCGTCACGCTCGAACAGGCGCGGGCGGCAATGCGCATCATCGGGTCGAACCTGGAGAAGCAATATCCGGCGGACAACCGGGACGCCAATATTTACGTGGGTTCGCTACAGGGCGACATGCCGAATCGTGTACGGGCGATGATCCGGATACTCGGGGCGGCTGCTGGATTTCTGCTGCTGATCGCCTGCGCCAATCTTACGAACCTGCTCCTCGCTCGATCCTCTGCGCGACGCAAAGAGATCGAGATCCGCGCGGCGCTCGGGGCCGGACGCGAACGACTGGTCCGTCAACTGATCACGGAGGGCGCCGCGTTGTCGGTTACCGGGGGCGTCGCGGGAATCGCATTGGCCGCGGCCACTGTCCCGTTGCTCGGGAGGCTCGTGCCCACCGGGTTGCCGGTCGTCTCGACGCCTACGATCGACTGGCGCGTCGCGATGTTCGCCTTCGCGGCTACGATTGTCACGGGCATTGCGGCGGGCGTACTTCCGGCGTTGCGCGTCACGGCGAACTCCTCGGCGACGTTGCGCGTGCGGGGTGCGCGATCCGACTCCGCGCGGCGAAGCCTGGTGATCGTGCAGATTGCTGCGTCGCTGGCGCTCGTGCTTTCGACCGGGCTGCTGTTGCGAGCGCTGGTGCAAGTGACATCCCGGGATCCGGGCTTCGAGACCAGCGGACGGATGTTCTTCCGGACTGCGCTGGCCTTCCCCCGCTACGCGGAAACCGCGCGTCGCGAAGACTTCTATCGTACGGTACTCGATGGTGTTCGCGCGCTGCCCGGCGTGACCGGAGCTTCGGCTGTCAGTTTCCGGCCGATGGGTGACATGCGCGGAGGCATCTGGAGCGTGCTGGTTCCGGGCGAGACTCGAACCGACGCACACGCAGCGAGCCGTTTCGTGCTGCCGGGCTACTTCGACGTGATGGGCATCCGGATCCTGGCGGGCCGTGATTTCCGTACGACTGACACGATCAACAGCCAGCGCGTCGCGGTGGTCAGCCAGTCGTTCGTGCGAGAGCATTGGCCGGGACGCCTGGAAGACGCCATCGGCCGGACCTTCAGCGTTCGCTTCGGCAACCTCAGTTTCACGGTAGCCGGCGTCGTTTCGGATATCCGGTTTCGAGGGTTGGAGCAGGCACAACACGAGCCCCAAATGTATTTCGCGGCGGCGCAGACACCGGATAACGCGTTCGTATTCTTTGCGCCGAAGGATTTCGTGGTCGCCACCGCGCTTGCGAATCCGCTGTCTCTGGCGCCGGCGATTCGCGCGATCATCGCCAAGGCGGATCCGAGCCAACCGGTATCGGACATTGAGGGTGTGGAGCAACTGGTGGAGTCCGACACGGCAGGCCGCCGGGTGCAGGTGTGGGTCATCGCAGCATTCAGTACCGCGGCGTTGCTGCTTGCGGCGATCGGGATCCATGGACTGCTTTCGTTTGCCGTGAGCCGGCGAACCCTGGAGATCGGGCTGCGCCGCGCGCTGGGCGCACAGGCGTCCGGCATCGCATGGCTCATTTTGGGCGAGGCGGCGGCGCTGGCGTTGACGGGAAGTGTGATGGGGGCTGCAGCCGCTTATCTGCTGGGCCGGGGTGTGATGCAGGCGGTACTGGCCGGAGTTCCGGCCGGGGATCCATGGACTGCGGCTGCGGGAGTGGCGTTCGCGATGCTGTTGACCGTAGCCGGATCTCTGGCGCCCACCATCCGGGCCTTGCGCGTCGATCCCGCAATTGCCCTGCGCAGCGAATCGTGAGCTATCGTGGGGTAGGCAAGACCCCATCATGAATCGCCGCACACTGCTGACAATGCTCCCAGCCTCCGCAATCGTTTTCCGCTGTGAAGGCCAGGCCGCGACCGAGGCTGCTGTTAACACCCGGATCCGCCGGCTGAACCTGCGCCATACGTGGACCACGGTGATGTCTTCGAGCGAGTATCGCGACACGTTTTTCGTCGAGTACTCAAAGGGCGGCGTTACTGGTATGGGAGAGGGCGCTCCGATCATCCGCTACAAGGAGTCTGCCGAGACGGCGAAGGCCGCGATCGACGCGATTGCCCCGTATTTGCGGGGCGCGGATGCGGGGCAGTACACGAAGGTGATGGGGGAGGTCTTTCGCCGGGTGAGTGGGGAATGGGCGGCAAAGGCAGCCGTGGACATCGCGCTGCTGGACTGGGCTGGGAAGCGTCTCGGAGTCCCCGTGCACCGCCTGTTCGGGCTCGATCCCGCCGATGCGCCGGTTACAACGTTTTCGATTGGGATCGACAAGGCCGAGGTGATTCGCCAGAAGGTGAAAGAGGCGGATGCGTTTCCGGTGCTCAAGATCAAGGTCGGACTCGACAACGACGAGGAAGTGATTGCGGCCGTTCGGTCGGCCACTAAGAAACCGCTGCGTTGCGATGCGAATGAGGGGTTCAAGTCAAAGGAACAGGCCGTCGAGAAGATCAACTGGCTGGAGAAACAGGGCGTCGAACTGATCGAGCAGCCACTGCCGGCGGCGAACCTCGAGGACATGAACTGGATCCGGTCGCGCGTGCACATCCCGATCATTGCGGATGAGGCTTGCCTGCATCCGGCGGATGTCCCGAAGCTGGCGGCTCATTTCGACGGCGTGAATGTGAAGGTCGACAAATGCGGCGGTTTGCTCGAAGCCTGGCGGATGATCAACATTGCGCGATCTCTCAACCTGAAAGTGATGCTCGGGTGCATGGTGAGTTCGAGCGTGGCGATCACCGGGGCCGCGCAGCTATCGCCACTGGTGGATTACGCAGACCTCGACGGCAATCTGCTGATCTCCAATGATCCATACCACGGCGTGCTCGTTCGCAGCGGAAAGCTGATACTCCCGGCGGGTCCGGGGCTTGGGTTGAAAGCCGCACAAGCCTAGTTCTTGCGATCGCGGTAGGAATCGCCGACGTACATGCGCGTCACTTTGCCGCCGGCTTCTTCGAAGCGCACGGTTTCGCCAACCGCAGAACCTCCGGAAGAGGCTTCGAGACGGAATAGTCCGTTGCCGAGTGGCTCGAGGCGCTGGTCCGCGGAGAGGGTCTCCGCAGTCGGATCCATGAGCACCAGCCGCTGGTTCAATTCGACGACCTGCGACAACCCCATCGAACTCTCGTAGATACCGGCAAAGCGACTCCACGAAGGATCCCAGGCAATGAGCTTCCTCGCCGGCAGCACGGAGCGTTCAATGGCTGGGGCGATTGTGTCCATGGCGCGCTGGGCGATCACCGCGGGACCTGCATCATCCGCGTTGGTCAACACAATGACGCCGACCTTGGAGTCGAGTTGGATATAAGTTTGGGTTTTGTATCCGGGATACGATCCGCCGTGGCCGATCCACACCTTATCCTTGATACGCGACACGGCGAAGCCGATGGCGTTGCCGCGGGTCCAGTCGTTTTCGAGGCGGCGCACGCGATGCATCTCGCGCAGGGATCCGGTGTTGAGAATCTGACCTCGCGCGGCATCGGTGGCGCCGGTGCGGAACTGGAACGAGACGAATCGAGCCATGTCCTCGATGTTGGAGGTAACGCCAGTCGCGGGCGCCATCGCTTTGGAATCGATGAATGGGAAGGTGCGGCGCGTCCCATCGGGATGCCGGTATCCGTAGCCCGTTGCGAGAGCCGGATCCTGCACGTCGATGCTTGAATCCTTCATGCCGAGCGGCGTGAAAATGTGCTTCTGCACGTAGTCGGCGAAACGCTCGCCGCTCACGGTTTCGACAATCATCCCTGCCAGGGTCAGAGCGAGGTTCGAATACTTCCAGCGGACTTCGGGCGCATACGGCGCGCGATGTGTCGCGAGGTACTGCTTCACGCCCGCGGCGTCGGGGAAGTTGAAATCGACCCAGTGAGAGCCGGCTTCGCGCGGCAACCCCGAGGCATGCGTCAGCAACTCCTCAATCGTTATGGGGGCTGCGTCGCCGAGGTCCGCGGGCTGGATCGAGAACCACGGCAGATACTTGGTGATGGGATCGTCGAGCCGCAGTTTGCCGGCTTCCCGCAATTGCATCACCGCTGTCGCCGTGAAGAGTTTCGAGTGCGACGCCATGCGGAACCGGGTCGCCGGCGTCATCGGAGTCTTGCGCGCGACATCCGCGAGGCCGTAGCCTTTTGCCCAGACGAGTTGCTGGTCATGCACGATGCCGACAGCGACGCCGGGTAAAGCGCGATGCGTCATTTGTCCCTGCATCCAGGCGTCGAACAGCCGGATAGCGCCCGCGACATCCGCGGAATCCGCCGCGATGCCGACAGCCTTTTGCGCAGGCAACAGCAGCGAACAGGCGAGCAGTGTGAGTACGAGCCGCATGTGTTTATTGCTTCCCTCTTGGACTCTCAGGAATCGCAGCGCCGTCGCCGCGGGGATCCGAGGCGGCGAAGTTCACGTGCGACGTCGAATCGTGCATCACCGCTTGGCCCGTGCCCGTGTACATGATGTTGTACAGCCCCATCTCGTCGATCTTGTGACCTCGCGCGGCGAGGGCTTTGCGTACGTCGGCGGGCACGCGCGTTTCGATGCCGACTTCGCAGCCTTCGAGCTTGCGTCCGCCTCCCGCACGCGCTTCGACGAACCTTGCGGTTTCGAGCGCACCCTGCAGGTTCATCTTGTGATCGACCATGTTGGAGATGAATTGCGCGTGTGACAGCGGCTGCACGGGTCCGCCCATGATGCCGAAGCCGATGCGCTTGCCGTCCTTCTCTGCGAAGCCCGGAATGATCGTGTGGAAAGGCCGTTTGCGGGGCTTCAGAGCGCTTGCGTGATTGGGATCGAGGCGGAAGCCTCCGCCGCGATTGTGCAGGTGAAAGCCGAAAACGGGGACGGCAACCGCGGAGCCCCACAGACCGGATACGCTCTGGATCCACGAGGCGATGTTGCCTTCCGAATCGACGGTTGCGAGATAGGTCGTATTGCCGGTGACATTCGGGATGCCAGGTTCCGTCTTGCAGTTGGCGCGATTGGGATCAATACCGGCAGCGCGCTTCTTTGCGTACTCTTTCGACAGCATGCCATCGACAGGAACGTTCACGAATCGCGGATCCCCGACATACTTGCGCAGATCAGTGTAGGCAAGCCGCATCGACTCGATCTTCCAGTGGAGCGCCTCGGCGCTCATCGCCGGATAGCGGCTGAGATCCGTCTGTTCCATCAGGTTCAACATTTCGAGCGCGCCGATTCCCTGCCCGTTCGGCGGAATCTCAGAGATCTTCCATCCACGGTAGGTCGTGGAGATCGGCTCGACCCATTCCGGCTGCCACTCGGCGAGATCGTCGAGGTCCATGACACCGCCCAGTTGCTTTTCCACAGCGACAATCGCCTTTGCGATCTCACCTTTGTAGAAGGCGTCCGCGCCTTGCTCCGCAATCAATGCGTATGCTTTCGCCAGTGCGGGATTGCGAAAGACCTGGCCTTGCACCGGCACTTCGTTGTTCGGCAGGAAGATTTCCGGAGCGGCCTCCTTCAGGCGCAGCCGCTTCACATTGTTCTCGCCGCCCCACGATGCAGCGACGCGCTCGCTGACCGGGAACCCTTCGTTCGCATAGCGGATGGCGGGTTCGAACAACACGTTCCAGGGGAGTTTCCCGAAACGCTTGTGCATCGCGGCCCAACCTCGAACGCATCCCGGCACCGTCGCGCTGTCGATTCCGGAGCCCGGCATCGACTTGACGCCTTTCTTCGCGAAATACTCGAGGGACATTCCCTTCGGCGCCCATCCGCTCGCATTCAGCCCGTAGAGCTTGTTGGACTTCGCGTCCCAGTAGAGCGAGAAGAGATCACCGCCGATGCCGTCCATCATGGGTTCGACCAGGCCGAGCACGGCGTTCGCCGCGATCGCTGCGTCTGCGGCGCTGCCGCCGCGCGAAAGCATCTCGGCGCCGGCTTGCGACGCGAGAATCTGCGACGTGGCCGCGATGCCATATTTCGTAATGGTCATCGACCGGCCGTAGTCGCGAGTGATGTTCGACTGGGCGAAGACGCAAGAGAGACTGAAGAGGGCCAGGAACCCGATGTTGCGGGGCATAGCGCTTATTCTAGTCGAAACAGCAGGCCCCTTGACACCGGCCGAGAACGCGCATAACATTTCCCAACAACGTATTGGTTTCCTCAAACCAATTGGAGGCTTTCATGTTCTGGCCCCTGTTCGTGTCCCAGTACCTCGAGGACAACTCGACGCTCATCGAGTCCCTTGAAGCCATCGCTCTGGTATTCGCCGCCGCCGCGGCCATGCTGCTCGCCATCGTGCTCACGGAGGTGATGCTGGCGGCGCGCAGCAAGGAACATGAACTGCCCACTGTGCTGCAACTCGGCGGCACGATCCCGCGCCTCTGAAGCTTATTCCGGCTTGTGGGTCGCTTTGCCCCGGGCCTTATCACGGGCATCGGCAGGTAGCGACTTGTTGAACGAGGCGCCATAGCCGGTCGTCTGATGATACACGTAACCCTGCCACGGGTCGCGCCCTTCGACGCGCGGATCCCCGGTTTTGCGCAGGTATCCGGTCAACTGCGCGCGCAACTGGCGCAGGTCGGCCGCTCGGTCGCTTTGACCGGCGACGTTCTGGACCTGCCAGGGGTCCGCCTGGAGGTCGTACAACTCTTCCGCAGGCCGCCTTCCGAAGCACAACTCGTACTGCTTCGGATACTTCGAGCGGATCCCGCTGTCGAGCAGATGTTCCTTGGTCGGACATGCATCGACGTCGCCATGTGTGGTCTTGTTCGACGAGATGAACTCGCCGCCAGTGGGCCAGCGATCCGGCTTGAAGTTGCGGATGTAGAGATAACGGGAAGTTCGCAGCGCGCGAATCGGATACGTCTGGCCGTCTGGCCGGCACATCGTGTGACGTTCGAATCCCGTCACCACAAAGTCGCGGCCACCCTGCGGTTGTGTGGAAGTCAGCAAGGGCAGCAGGCTGCGGCCGGTCGTACCCGCGGGAATCGGGACACCGGCAGCTTCCAGGAACGTTGGCGCAAAGTCCATGTGGTGGACGAACTCTGCGACGCTGCGTCCGGGCGAGACCGCCTTGGCGCCCCATCGAATCGCGAGCGGCATGTGGACACCCCAATCGTAGAGGTTCACCTTGGCGCGGGGGAACGGCATCCCGTTGTCGCTGGTGACGACGATGATCGTGTTGTCGAGTTCCCCGGCGCGCTCGAGTGACGCGATCATGCGTCCCAGATGGCTGTCGAACCACTCGACCTCGGCACAGTAATCGAGGATGTCGTTGCGAACGAGTTCCGTGTCGGGCCAGAAAGGCGGGACCTCGACGATATCCTCGGCCTTCTTACCCAGGCGCTTGCCGATTCCGTTTTCGTAAACGCGGTGCGGTTCAGTCCCGCCGTACCAGAAGAAGAACGGTTGTCCGTTCTTGCGCGCGGCGAGGAAGTCGTCGAAGTTCGCGGCGTAATCGTTCTCGTCGATGCCTGGCGCGGGCTTGGGCGACATCCTGCGGGTGTTAAACGGCTGCCCGGCAGGTGGACGAGTTTGGCCGGCAGCCTTCCAGTCCCCGGGTCCCCAGGTCTTGCCAGTGGACCCGACGAAATAGCCGGAATCCTCGAGAAGATGCGTGAAGACGGGGTATTTCGTTTGCAGCGTTCCGTACAGGACGCCGCCTTCTTCGACCTGCCAGATCTGGCGGCCGGTGAGGACAGAACTGCGGGAAGGCGTGCAGGACGGGGCCGCGCAATAGGATTGTTCGAAGCGGACGCCTTCGCGCTCGATGCGTTCGACAGCAGGCAGGCGCAACGCGTTGGATCCAGCGCGCAAACGGAACGCTCCCGACCACGAGCGGTCATCGGCGATCGCGAAGAGGATGTTGGGCCGGCGGGATCCTGCCTGGGCGCCCAGCATTCCGGCGGACGCGGCGGTGACAGCCGAAGCGAGGAGTTGTCGACGGGTCTGATGGGCCATGCGTGTTCGATTCTATCCCACGCCGCCGGTAACGTTTCTGATAGTCTGGTCGCCGGTTTCTTTGCATGACTCTTTCACGACGCCAGTTTCTTGCTGCGGTTCCGGCGGCCATTGCCGCGGCGCAGACGCCGATGTATCCGGAAGGCAAGCCGGATTGGGGAGGTCCAATCGTAGACTGCCACCATCACCTGCGGCCGACCGCTGCTGCAAACATCGCGCACCTCGATGGATGCGGGGTTTCGAACGCCATGGCTCTGGCGCGTTCGAGTTCCGCTGAAGACATGAAGGCGCTGCAGCAGACGAACCCGGGCCGGTTTCTCGGCTGGTTCGCTAGCGCCAACATTCTGAAACCCGAAGCCGAGCAACAATTGCGCCAGGCTGTCGAAAACGGCGCGATCGGATTCGGTGAGTTGAAGTTCCACGTCGAGGCGGCGGGTCCGGAATTGAAGCGGATGTATGCGCTGGCGGCGGAGTTGAAGGTTCCGATTCTGGTGCACTTCCAGGAAGTCCCGCATACGCCGGATGAGGGCGTGTTCTCCACCGGGTTCAAACATTTTGAGGCGGTATTGAAGGCGTTTCCGAAGACGACGTTCATCGGACATGCGGATGCGTTCTGGGCGAACGTGAGCGCGGATTACGCCAACCAGGACGCCTATCCCAAGGGCAAGATCAAACGTGGAGGCGTGACGGACAAACTGCTCTCCGACTATCCGAACCTGTATGGGGACCTCGCGGCATATTCCGGCAACAACGCGTTGTCACGCGATCCGGAGTTTGCGGCGGACTTCCTCAAACGGCATCAGGACAAGCTGATTTACGGCAGCGATTGCGCCTGCCGCGACGGCCGCGGCGCGGGGATCTCAATGGTGAACAATCCGCCAGCCGCGCACATGACCGGCAAGTGCATGGCACGCGAAACGCTTGCGATTCTCAAGAAGCAGGCTTCGCCCGCGGCTTATAAGAAGATGGTCTGGGGAAACGCGCACCGCGTCTACAGGCTCGCTTAGGAGTTCCGAATCATGATGAGATTTGGTTGGATGTTTGTGGCCGCAGCCTGCGCTGCTTTGGCGCAGCAGGCGCAGGTCAACCTCGACTGGAATCCGCAGAAGAACACGCAGAACCTGACGCCATTCGGGGCGTCAGTCGTGTCCCCGGAGGTCCGCGACGATCACACGATCATCTTTCGCGTAAAGGCGCCGGATGCACATGACGTAGCGTTGGGCGGAGGTCCGATTCTGCTGGCGCTGCAGGCGAAGAAGCCCGTTCCGTTTGTGAAGGGTGAAGGCGGCGTGTGGACTCTGACCGTGGGCCCTGTGAAGCCGGATGTTTACGTGTACAAGATTGTGATCGATGGCGTTTCGGAGCCGGATCCGAACAACACGTTCACGGGTTTCGGCGCGCAGCCGGGATATAGCAGCGTCATCGTCCACGGCGATGGACCTGCGTACTACGATGCGCGCAACGTGCCGCACGGTTCGATCACGCGCCACATCTATCATTCGGATGTGACGGGCGGCGAGCGCGAACTGTTCGTCTACACGCCGCCGCGCTATGATCCACGTTCGCGCCGGGCTCCGTTTCCGGTGCTGTATTTGTTGGGCGGCAGCGGCGAACTGGCTTCCGGCTGGATGCTCGATGGCCGTGCGAACCTGATCGCGGACAACCTGATTGCCGAGGGTCGCATGGCGCCGATGGTGATCGTGATGCCGAACAACCAGGTGGTGCACCGGTCGGATCCGAAGCATGGTGAGCTGACGTTCTCGTTGTTTGAACAGGAACTGCGAAAGTCGATCGTGCCGCTGGTTGAAGCGCAATACAACGTGCGGCGGGACCGCAAGGGACGCGCGCTGGCCGGCCTCTCGATGGGCGGACGTCACACGCTGTTTGTCGGCCTCGAGAACGGGCTCGACCTCTTCAGCTCGTTTGGCGTGCTGAGCGCCGGCGACCTGAATGTCGAAAAGATGATGCCGAAGTTTCTGGGAGATCCGAAAGCGAACGACAAAGTCGATTACCTGTTGCTTGCGCAAGGCAAGGCCGAGGAAACCCCGGGGTCACGCACGGTCGTGACACGCGAGGTCTTTGAGAAACACAAGATCCGGCACGAATACTATGCCGGAGGCGACGGCGCGCACGACTGGGGCACGTGGCGCCATCTGCTTTACTACAAGCTGTTGCCCGGGCTGTGGCGGAAAGATGCGACGGTCAGGACTTCTGCGAAGTGAACTCGTAGCGAAGGCTCCACTTCACTTCCCTGCCCGGATCGGCGCTGAGACTGATGTAGTTCTCGGGCGATAGCGTGCGTTCGGCAGACCAGTACACGATCTTCGAGAGCGGCTTGTCGCCGGTGTAGCGCACGGCCGCGCCGGTCTTGCGGTTCACCACGCGGATGTCATGGTCTGCGGGGGTGTTGCCGAATCCCGACAGAATCGCGATGGTGGTGTCGCCTTTCTGGAACACGCGGGTATAGCTGAGTTCGCGGCCTTTGATCGCGGCCTTGCCCTGGAAGTCCGTGGAAGGTTTCGGCTCGAACGGGAACGTGATGCTAAAGTCGGGACCCGTCGGTTGGCCGTCGATCACGAAGAAGTTGTGGTTGTAGACGTCCGTTTCGATCGGCTTGCTGCCCGTGTTCTTGAGCGCGTGATCGATGATAAGTTCCGGTTTGCCGGGAACGAGGCGGACGGTCTTGCGGTACTGATAGGCGTAGCCGGACTTCGCGTCGCGCAGCGTGTGCGTGAAGGCGACGGCGTCCTTCTTCGCTGCGACCTTCCACTTACCCGGATCGACGATGTCGTAGGTGAAGAACCGCTGGAACTTTTCGTCCTTCGTCTTGCGCAGCACGCCGGCGCCGATTCGGATGAATGTCTCGCCGGGTTTCGCGGCGTCGTACCCGAGCGTGCTGCCGTCCTTCGTCAGAAACTCTTCCACGGGACCCGTGATGGCGTCGTGGAGTTTCGGATCGTACTTGTCGAACCAGACGCCGAAGTAGCTGTGTCCGCCGCATTCGAGGCTCGCGATCACGCCCGACCAGTCGAAGCGGGTTCCGCGATAATAGCCGCGCTTGTCGTCGGGCAGGTAGAGGCGAGCTTTGATCTTTCCGTTAGAGATTTCGGCTGACGGAAAGTCATCGGCGGCAGCAAGCAGCGGCGCGGCCGTGGCGGCGAGTTGGAGGAACGTTCGACGGTGCATCTTCGAGGTCCACAGTATATCGAAACGGGACCGGTGTAATAAGATGAGTGTTCCAGATTCGATGAGAAGATCCTTCCTGATTTTGCTGGCTTGCTGTGCCCTGTTGCCGGGACAGACATTCCGGCGCATGTATGTATTTGGCGACAGCTATTCCGACACCGGCGCGGGATACGTGGACGGCAATGGTCCGACGGCGGTGGCGTACCTCGCCAAAGGACTCGGCTTCGAACTCCTGCCCGCGAATGATCCGAAGGTTGCGAAGGACAGCAGCCTGAACTTCGCGGTGAGCGGAGCGCAGACAGGGCGCGGCGAGGGGCGCAAGATGGGATCCGCGCTGCTCGGTTACGGGATGCAGAATCAGGTCGACGATTTCGCGCAGCTCGTGAACAGTAAACGTGTTCATTTCGACTCGAAACACACACTTTTCTTTCTCGCCGGAGGCTTGAACGATCGCCGCCTGCCGTCGGAAACGACGGTCGCGAACCTCAAGAGCGAGGTCCGCAAGCTGTATGAGCTGGGCGGCCGGCATTTTCTGATCGCCGTGCTGCCGGAAGCGATCCCGAACTTCAGCGAAGTCGGCAAGCGGCTCAATCCTGAACTGGCGAAGATCCCTGGCGAGATCGCGAAGGAACTACCGGGCATCCACATCGCGAACAGCGACTGGGGACGTTATCTGGACGATGTGATGCGCAACCCCGCGAAGTACGGCATCACGAACACCACCGACAAATGCGCCGGGCGCGCGCTGATGAACGAAGACGCGACGCCATGCGCGACTCCGAACGCGTATTACTACTATCACAGCGGCCATCCCTCGACGGCAGTTCATCGGATCGCGGGAGAGCGGCTGCACGACGAAGTTCTTGCATTTGGCAAAGAGAGGAAACAACGATGAAACAGGCTCGACGCACCTTCCTGAAGAACGCCGGCGTGGCGGCCGCCATTGCGACGGCGAAGTTTCCCATTCTGGGCGCCAACGACCGGGTGAACATCGGGCAGGTCGGGATCGGTGGGCGTGGGCGCGACCACATCGGCTACTACGCGACCATCGAAAGCGCGCGCATCGCGGCGTTGTGCGACGTCAATCAGGCGGGCCGCGAACGAGGCGTCGCGCAGGTTCAGAAGCTGAAGGGATACGCGCCGCAGCAGTTCGAAGACATGCGAGCGATGTTCGAATCGAAGGACATCGACGCGGTGTCCATCACCACGCCGAATCACTGGCATGCGCTGGCGACAATCTGGGCGTGCCAGGCGGGCAAGGACGTGTACGTCGAGAAACCCGCAAGCCACAACATCTTCGAAGGCCATCAAATGGTGGCGGCGGCACGGAAGTACAAGCGGATGGTGCAGGTGGGATCGCAGAGCCGGACGATTGCGCACAAGGTCCGCGCGATGAAACTGCTGCACGAGGGCGTGATCGGACAGGTGTATCACGCGCGCGGTTTGTGTTTCCGGCGCCGGTTCTCGATCGGGCATACGCCGGATGAACCAGTGCCGCCGGGTCTGGACTGGGACCGGTTCCTTGGGCCCGCGCAGATGCGCCCGTACAGCAAGAATCGCTTCGCCTATAACTGGCACTGGTTCTGGGACACCGGCAACGGGGACATCGGCAACCAGGGCATCCACGAGATGGACATCGCGCTGTGGGGCCTGGGACGCGGCGGCTGGCCGGTGAGCGTGTCGTCGACCGGCGGCAAGTATGTGTGGAAAGATGACCAGGAGACGCCGAACACGCAGACGGCGGCGTTCGACTTCGGCGACGCGATGGTGACGTTCGAGGTCCGCAACCTGCCGACGCCGACCGAGGGTGGATCGCCCATCGCGCCCAACAATACCTGCAACATTTTCTTCGGCGAGACCGGGTTCCTGGTGGTGGATAACCTCGGGTTCCAGGTGTATCGCAGCGCGGCCTCGAAGCTGAGTCACGATGCGGTGTCGAACGCCGGCGCGGGCCAACTCGAGAAGTACGAGAAGACGATGGACGAGAAAGGCTCGGAAGGGCAAATCTGGGCGACCACGCCGCACATGCAGAACTTCATCGACGCGGTGAAGTCCCGGGATCATCGCAAGCTGAACGCGGAAGTCGCGATTGGCGCGAGATCGGCCGCGTTCGTACACCTGGCCAATGCGAGCTTGCGCGTGGGACGGAAGTTGACGCTGCGGCAGTCGGACGGGCGGGTCGCCGGCGACGAGCAGGCGAACTCGCTGCTGACGCGCGATTATCGCGAGCCGTACCTGATCACGGCGCAGGTCTGATAGTGCATTCGCAGTATTGCGCAGCGGCGGCCGGGCGGATACAGTAAACGGATCTTATGGATCCGATGTTTCTGCCCGGCGTCGAGGAGAATCCGCAGCCGTCTCCGTGGTCGCACGCGATCGAAGGTATGCGCAGGCAAGGCCGCGAGTATCCGCAAATCTGGCATCTGTTCGCATTCCAGCCTCAGGCCACTGAACATCTGGCGAAGTTCACGCAGGAGATCATGCGGGAACCGGCGCCGCTGACTCCCGGATTGCGGGAGTTGATCGCCGCCTACACGTCGGTGCGCAATGAGTGTCCGTTTTGAACGAAGTCGCACGCCGCGGTCGCGGTGGAACTCCTTGGCAACGAGACGCTCGTCAACGAGGTGATGGCAGATCTCGAGACATCTTCGTTGAGTGAACCGGAGAAGATCCTGCTGCGTTTTGTGGACAAGGTGAACCATGACTCGCCGCGGATTACGCCCGATGATATGGTCCCGCTGCGGGAAGCGGGTTGGACCGACGCCCAGATCTACTATGCAATCACCGTTTGCGCGCTGTTCAACTTCTATAACCGTTGGATTGACGCCACTGGCGTGCACGCGCTGTCGGAAGAATCTCATCGTGAAGGCGGCAAGCGCAGCGCCGCAATGGGTTATGTGCGCAAATAGCGCCCGCGAACTAAGCTGAATGATGAGTGGCATGCCAACGATGAAGACACCAACACCGCGCCTGGTTGCGGGTTTGCTCTTTACGCTGGCAGTCATCTTTGCCTATGCCGGATACACGCTGTACTCGGTGAGCCGGATGCGGCAGGTGCAGTCCGATATCGTCGATCGCAACCGCAAAGACTCACTGCAACTGATCCGGATTCAGAACGACCTGAACGCGCTGGCGCTTGCGATGCGCGACATGCTCGATAATCCCGACGGGTATCCGCTCACTGCGTGGAAAGCGCCACTCGAGCGGATCCGCCTGAACCTGCAGGATGCGATCGTCAACGAAGCGGGACTGGCGCAAGGCCGGCGGGCCCCCGAACAAACGACGTACTTGCGATCCTCATTCGACGACTTCTGGCGAGCCTGCGACGCGATGTTCGAACGGGCCATGCAAGGCAACGAGCCAGGCGCGCGCGAGATGGTGCGTGGGACGCTGCAGCCGCGGCAGGAAGCGCTCTCGGCTTTGACCGCGCGACTTCTGGTGGCGAACAACGAAGAGGAAGCGCGCGGCGGAACACAGGTCCGCGAAATCTATGCGGGCATCGAATCGACGGCGTATCGGTTCCTCGCCGTGTCGGTGGTGCTGACGATCCTGATGGGTGCGGGCATCATCCGGTCGAACCGGGCGCTGTTTCGTCAATTGTCGGAACTGGCGGAGCAGCGGAGCGAACTCGCGCGGCAATTGATTTCCACGCAGGAATCGACGCTGCGTGCGATCTCGCGAGACTTGCATGACGAGTTCGGGCAGATACTCACGGCGTTGGGCGCGATGCTGCGGCGCGCGACGCGACTTGCGCCGGATACGAGTTTCAAAGAGCAGGTGCAGGAAGCCGCGCAGGTTGTCCAGGGGACCCTCGAGAACATCCGGAGCCTGTCGCAGTCGCTGCAGCCGGTCATTCTGGACGAGCAAGGCTTGCAGCCGGCGATCGAGTGGCACTTGCCGGTATTCGAGCGGCAGACCGGGATCCGGGTGAAGTACGAGCCGCCGGCCACGCGCATCGAGGCGCGCAGCGAACCAGCCGTGCACGTTTTCCGGATCCTGCAGGAGTCGCTCAACAACGTGGCGCGGCATTCGGGCGTCGAAGAGGTTCGTGTGGCGCTCGGCGTAGAGAATGAGGAATTGACGCTGGTGATCGAGGACCATGGTTCCGGGATTTCCCCGGCAATGAAACCGGGCGTTGGGCTGGCGGCGATGCGCGAACGCGCCACGCTCATCGGCGGCTCGATCCAGATCGGCGCGGCCGAGCCTTCCGGAACCCGGATCGCGTTGCGGGCGCCGCTCGAAGCATTCAGACGGGAGGTTGCAGTTGGCTGATTCGACAACAACGATACGCGTGTTGCTGGTCGACGACCATTCGCTGGTTCGTCTTGGATTTCGCAGATTACTGGAAGACGATCCTTCAATTCAGGTAGTCGGCGAGGCGAGCGACGGCGCGGAGGCTGTCGAACTGGCGCGCAAACTGACGCCTGACGTCGTGGTGATGGATTACGCGATGCCGGTGTACAACGGCGCGCTCGCCACGCGCATGATTCGCGAGGCGGTTCCCACGGCGAAGATCCTGATCTTGAGCATGCATTCGGAAGCGAGCTATGTCGCCAACAGTCGCGAGGCGGGCGCATCCGGTTATTTGTTGAAGAATGCTTTAGACCTCGAACTGGTGGCCGCGGTGAAGGCCGTGTTGACGTCGGAATGGGTGCAGGACCCGCGACTGGAACAGACCAAGTTCGACAGCGGGGCCAAGCGGAGCCTCACGAAGCGGGAACTCGAAGTTCTGGCGCACATCGTGGCGGGACGGTCGAACAAAGAGATCGCCGTGGCGCTCGACCTGAGCGTGAATACGGTCGCCGTACATCGCGCCAACATCATGGACGCGCTGAACCTGCACAACGCCGCGGAACTGGTGGTCTACGCGATCCGGCACGGCCTGGTCTCGCTGCCATGAGACGGCGCGACTTGCTGCTGGGTCTTCCTGCGGCCGCAATGTGGGCGCAAGGTAAGAGTCTTGGATTTCAACTGACCGACGCGACCGCCCACGCCGGACTCCGGTTTCAGCACAACACCGGCGCGTACGGTGCGAAGTTCCTGCCCGAGACGATGGGCCCCGGATGTGCGTTCCTCGACTACGACAACGATGGCTGGCTCGACATTCTGATCATCAATGGCCAGGACTGGCCGGGTCACCGGAAGTCGCGCTCGACCATGCGGCTGTACCGCAACAATCGCAACGGGACCTTCACCGATGTGACGCATGAAGCGGGCCTCGATGTCGAAATGTACGGCCTCGGAGTGGCGGTCGGAGATTTCGATAACGACGGTTTTCCGGACCTGTACGTCACCGCGGTCGGGCAGAGCCGGTTGTTCCGCAACACGCGCCGAGGCGGGTTCGTCGATGTGACAAACGCAGCAGGACTCGGCTCACGCACGGCGTTTTCAACCTCGGCCCTGTGGTTCGACTACGACCGCGACGGGTTGCTGGATCTGTTCGTCTGCAACTACGTGCGCTGGTCGCCTGACCAGGACGTGCACTGTTCTCTCGACGGCAAGAGCAAGTCATACTGCACGCCGGAAGCATACCGGGGATCCACCTGCTGGCTGTTCCGCAACAAGGGCAACGGGACGTTCGAGGACGTGACGGCGAAGAGCGGCATCTTCGATGCGTCGTCGAAGTCCCTCGGTGTGGCGATGCTCGACTACGACAACAACGGCTGGCCGGATCTCTTCGTTGCCAACGACACGCAGCCGAACAAGCTGTATCGCAACAACGGCAACGGGACCTTTACCGAATCCGCCGTCCCGCTGGGTGTTGCGTTCAGCGAGGATGGACGCGCACGCGCCGGAATGGGCGTCGATACAGGCGACTTCCGCCGCAACGGCCGCATGGCGATCGCGGTCACGAACTTCGACAACGAGATGATGGGGCTGTACGAACCGGACGGGCGCGGCTTCGTCGATCACGCGATGGCGGCAGGAGTTGGCGCGGCGTCGCGGCAGCGTTTGGGGTTCGGATGCCTCTTCGGTGACTTCGACCTGGACGGCTACCTCGATCTGGTGGCAGTGAATGGCCACATCGATGATACGGTGCGCGGAGTGGGCAGGGGCGTGTCGCATGCGCAGGTGGCGCACCTGTTTTTGAACGACGGCTCCGGGCGGTTTCGCGATGTTGCCGCGGAGGCAGGGCGCGAGTTCGCATCCCCGAAGATCGGACGCGGAGTGGCCCTCGGCGACTTCGATCGCGACGGCGACCTCGACTTGCTGGTGACTACGAACGGTGGGCCGGCGGTCCTGTACCGCTGTGACGTGACGAATGGCAACCGGTCGATTCGCTTCCGGTTGGAGGGACGGAAATCGAATCGGGACGCCATCGGAGCCATCGTGCAGGTGTTCGATTCGACGGGCATGCAGGTGCAAATGGTGAAGAGCGGATCGAGCTATTTGTCGTCGAGCGACAAGGCGCTGACATTTGGCGCAGGCAGGCGCGAATCCGTGGACCGGGTGGCAGTATTCTGGCCCAGCGGGCGGGCTGAGGAGTTCCGAAAGCTGGCGACCGGACGGAGTTACTCGATTGTCGAAGGCGAAGGCATTCGTCCGTTGGAATCACGCTGACCCCTTGCATTCGGATTGTATTTCGGCAATTATCGAAATATGAGTAAAGAGCTACGAGAGATCGTCAAAGAGCGCTACGGCGCAGCAGCTCGCCGCGTGGCTTCGGGCGGATCCAAAACCAGTTGCTGTGGAACCGATCCGGCGGCCACCAACGTCGACCCCATCACCAGCAACCTGTATAGCGGTGACCAGGCGGCCGGCCTTCCTGAGGAAGCTGTGCTCGCGTCCCTCGGCTGCGGGAATCCCACCGCGCTGGCGGAACTGAATGCCGGCGAAACGGTGCTGGACCTCGGCTCAGGGGGCGGCATTGATGTGTTGTTGTCGGCGAAACGTGTGGGTCCAACAGGCAAGGCTTATGGACTCGATATGACCGACGACATGCTGGCGCTGGCGCGAGAGAACCAGCGGAAGGCTGGCGCAACGAACGTCGAATTTATGAAGGGCGAGATTGAGAACATCCCACTGCCCGACAACTCGGTGGACGTGATCATTTCGAATTGCGTGATCAATCTGTCCGGCGATAAGGATCGCGTCCTGCACGAGGCGTTTCGTGTTTTGAAGCCGGGCGGCAGGTTCGCGGTCTCAGACATCGTGGTTCGCGGCGAGGCGCCTTCCGCGATTCGGCGCAGCGTCGAGTTGTGGACCGGTTGTGTGGCAGGCGCGCTCGAGGAGGTGGAGTACAGGACGAAGCTGAGCGCCGCGGGATTCGAGGAGATCGATCTCGAACCCACTCGTGTTTACGCAGCCGAGGACGCGCGCGGATTCCTCAAATCCACCGGGCTGAACGCAGATGAGATTGCTGCAGCCGTCGACGGGAAGTTTGCGAGCATGTTCATTCGCGCGCGTAAACCTGGCGGGGATCCCAATCAGGTGCTGAAGCGCGCGAAAGCCGTCTTCCCGATCCTCAAAGAGAGCTGTTGCTAACCGTTACTGCTGCGGGGTTTGTGGCTGCGCCTTTTGGAGATCGAAGTCGACCGTGACGGTCTCACCCCGCTTCAATTGCACGATCTTCGGCTCCGCCACAGCATAGCCTTCCTTGCGGACTTCTACGCTGACTGCACGCACACGCAGATTGGCAATGAAGTTCTCACCGGCAACAGAAGAGGCGCGGAACTCCGCTCCGTCGAGCAGGATCTGAGCGCCTTCAACGTTCGTCTTCACACTGAGATTCCCCATATTCTGTTCGGCGCTCACGAATACGGCGACACCGGGCGTTTCGGTGATCGTGATGGGGCGTTCGAAGACGTTGCCGCCACTCACCAGGCGAATGCGATGGGTTCCGGCCGGGATTGCCGGCAGGTCCCGCCCATCAGCGACGAGCGTGGTGACGAGCGTGCCGTCGATGTAGAGTTCCACGGGGCTGTAACTGGCTTCGGCGTACGCCTTGCCTGCTCCATACGCGATCGCGGCCACGCGCGCGTTGGCGGCAAGAACATTGCCGTTGAACTCCGGCATTTGCCCCGGCTTGATTTCGACGGGCATCACGATCCGCACACTACCGGAGGCGAGTTCGATGGAACGCGATGTGACGGGCATCCGCAACGTCAGGTTGCCCTCGCGCGGGATCAGTTCGGTCTTGCCGCCTTCGATGCGCAACGATCCGCTGGTGAGATCCGATGCGACCTGCAGTACTGCGGGGATCGGCGTGAGTTTGATGTTCACGAAGCCGGATCCGCCATCTTCGAAGTTCTGCCAGATCGCGGTCGACGGTTCATAGCCCGCAGCGCGCGACTCGAACCGGTGTTGACCCGGATTCACATAGGCCTGCAGCGGCGCGCGCCCTTCCAGTTTCCCATCCAGCCAGATCTCGGCGCCCGCGGGATCCGCAGTGATTTTCACTTCGGCCGCGAGCGGGATGGGTTTGATGTTGACCGCAACGACAATGCTCGCGATCGCGACGAGGAGCGTCACCGCGGATGTCACATGCTGGTCTGGACTCGGAGGACCCATCTCTTTTCAAGAGTAGACTAGATCACGTGCTGATGACCGGCCGAGAGTCCGCCGTCGACGGCAAAGGCTTGGCCTGTGACCCATGAGGCTTCACTCGACGCCAGGAACACGGCCATATTTGCGATATCCTCCGGCTTGCCGATGCGGCCCAAGGGATGCAGTCTGGCGAGGGCCGCGGCGCGTACGGGATCCGCGAGGATGGGCGCGATCAGCGGAGTCGCAACAAAGCCCGGGCAGATGCAATTGACGCGGATGCCTTGCGCGGCGAGGTCGAGCGCCATGTTGCGTGTGAGAGAAACGATCGCGCCTTTGCTGGCCGTATAAGCAGCGCGCTCGCGAAATCCCGTGATGCCCACGACGGATGCGATGTGGAGAATCGCCGCGCCGGCCGGCATTCTGGGGATCGCATGTTTGGACGCGAGAAACGCCCCGCGCACATTGACGGCCTGAATCCGGTCCCAGGTATCGGCGTCTTCTTCCGCGACCGTGCGGCGCACCGCGATGCCGGCGCTGTTCACCAGCACGTCAATGCGGTCGAGTGGACGCAGTGCGGCTTCCACAGCTGCGGGGTCCGTAATGTCGCAGGGATTCGATTCCGAGGTCTTGTCCAGCACGATGACGCTGGCTCCTTCGGCCTCGAATCGTTGCGCGATCGCGAGACCGATTCCAGACGCGCCTCCAGTGACGACGGCGCGCAGCCCCTCCAGTCGGAGGAGGCTCAACGTTTGAACCCCGTCATGTCCTTGTATTCTTCGAGCGCGTTGTACACGATCGGGCAATACGTCGCGCGGTCAATGAACTGCCACATGCGGAACGGGATGGTGCCGTTGCCGCGCACGAGATGCGGGAAGTCCACGCAAATCTGCGGGCGCGCGTCGTACACGGTGCAGTCGTTGCCATCGAGGAAGATGCAGCCCTTGCCCTCCTCGAACTTGAGGACAGTTCCCTGCTCTTCATCTTCCATCGTGTATTCGCGGAGGAACTGCGCAGGCTTGATACGCAGGTACTTCGCGAGTTTCTCGACATCGCGATCGTGCAGTTTGACCGTCGCCTGCCTGCAGCAGTTCGCGCATTGTGTGCAGTCGATCTGCGATTCGATCTCTTCGGCAACGAGGCGCATGCGTCGCTCATTGTAAGCGTGCGACTTCAAGTGCTTGCGGAAACGCTCGTTTTCCGGCCGTTTTTGTTCCCCCAGACGCTTAATCTGGACGAGGTCAGTAATCATTCAGGAGTGGACCGGTACACCACCGGCTCATCCCACAAGCTAACAAACAACGACCAAACCGTGCCGTCGTCGCGTATATCGAGGTCGACGAGGCGCCAGAGGATGTCGCCATCCTCGGTCACTGTGTTGTTGGTGTAAACATGTTTCAAGTCGCCGTTGCTCAACTTCACCGCATACGACGTCTGGCCGAATCCAGACGCCTGAAAGACGATATCGCCGTTGTTGTTGACGTCGTAAAGTCCCGCGGTATTGACCATGACGCCGTTCGCCATCACTTCGTCCACGTCGAGAACGATTCGCGGGTTCGCGGCGCCCGGGCCGAGCGTGTAGATCGCCCAGCCACCGCCGGGAACCTGCACGCGGAAGTAGAACGAGTCCCCGGCTGCTTTGAGCGTCGCGAAGTTGAGCGCCATCCAGCGGTCGAGCGTTTCATTCTGCAGCGCGACCTTGCGCCAGGTTCCATCCGTCCAGACGAAGAGTCCAAAGGCGCCGCGCGCATTGCGGAGAATCGCCAGCACACGGCCGTTATTGTCGAGCACCTGTTCGGACCACGACACCACCGGTCCCAGGCCTTCCACGCTCGTCACATACGCGGGGTTTGCGCTGTTCGTCGCAACGGTCTTTGCAGTCGCGCCAGTCAATAGAGCGAGCCGCGTGTCGCCCTTGTCGGATCCTTGCGTTGCCAGCATCGCGCCGCTCGCATTGACACGAACTTCGTACGCGCAGTTCAACACCACGCCTTCGTCGCTGCGCCTGTTACAGGCAGAGACGGTTTCGGTTTTTCCATTTGTGACTCGCGCGATGCCATAACCGGAAGTCGAGGTGAGATAGATCGCGCCATCCGGGCCACGCCGGGAGTTCCACGTGGCGATGCCCGTCAGGACCTGCGTTGGAGCAAGGCGCTGGCCGGGAATGGCGACGGGCTTGAATCCACCACCGTCGTACTCGAAGACACTGCCGTTGGCGCCGCCCGTGATGATCTGGAAGTTCGCGCTCTTGCCACCTTGCGGGAGTCCCCAGGCCGCGGAGGGAGCGTCGCCCTGATACGGATCGCCGTCTTTCAGCAGCACCGGCGCACTGTTGCCGTTGAAGCGCGCAATCACCCAGGGATTCTTGTCCGTCTGAACCATCGCCGTGATGCGGCCTTGCGTATCGAGGGTCGCGCTCAGTACGGATTGGATCACGCCGCCGTCGACTTGAGAACGATTCGGAATGAAGATTTCGCGCGTCTCATCCCCTTTCCAGACATACATGCCGTACGCCTTGTTGAGCGGTGAGATCAATGCCAGGACCCCGTTTTCATTGGCCCCATAGACGCCGGACCATCCCGTCACGCGCAGTGATTTTACCTTGCTGAGATCGCCACCGGGCAACAGAAGCAGGAACGATTGATTGTTCGCCAGCGTCA
Organism: uncultured Solibacteraceae bacterium; assembly: GCA_964627455.1. Lineage (GTDB taxonomy): Bacteria > Acidobacteriota > Terriglobia > Bryobacterales > Bryobacteraceae > F-183. The sequence goes on from CAZVKC010000008.1 coordinate 62,062, forward strand.
CGCCGAAGGTCACGTCGCCTTCTTCGGAAACGTAATAAAGCGGCCAACCAAAGAAGCTCGTGACTGTCGATCCAAGCAGGGTGTCGCCCGTGACGACAAGCTTTTGCGGCGCGTTGAAGCCAGTCTGCCGGTATAGCCCACGGCGCGCGCCATTGTAGGCGGAGAAGTACACCGTATCGTTCGGACCCGCCGCAATCGTGTCGCCGTCGAACGTGGGCAGACCACCGAGTTCCGGCCAGGGGTCGTAGTTGGCCGCCACCTGCCGCGTCGCCGAAGCGTCGGGATTCATCCGGAAGATGCCGTTGTAATTCACTGGCGGATCCCCGTCGCGGAAGTTGGCCTGAAAGACCGTGGAACCGTCGGGGCCGAGCGCGAGGCGCGAATAGCGATGGCTATTGGTGGTGGTGAAGCCGCTGTAGGTCGAGTTCTCCCACACGACGGGACGAAGGCCATTGCGATCGCCACGCCAGAGGACGTTGTTCGAACCGATCATCGAACCCTGCGCGATGATGTCGCCGCGCCGGTTCATCGAGATGTTCGTGAAGTCGTAGACGTAGGTGCTCTGCGTGATTCCCGGCTGCCCCGCGTACGCGAGCATCGACGGTGCGCCATTCTCGTCGACGAGGCCGATGCCCGAAGACCAGCCGTTCAACGATGCGAGGAACAGCAGTTGCCCGTTCGAAGCGGTGAACATCTGTCCGTTCTTGTAGCGGAATCGAACGTCCGGCTGCGATTCGGGCCGCAGCACACGTTCAGAACGGTAGTGCTTCGGCGGGCGGATCGTGAGGCGCGCGTTTGCGTAGATCTCGGCCTGGAAACCGGGCATTCCGGTGTTGTACACATAGCGCGCGCGAACAATCAGATCGCCTTCAGTGAGCGCGCGAACACGGCCGTTCAGCACACTCGCCGCGTTGCTGTTGAAGCCGACACCGGTGAGGACGCTCCATGTTACCGGAACGTTCGCAATGTCCTTGCCTGCCGCGTCCCGAAACGTGACCTTGAATTCCTGCGACTGGCCGACGACCAGGTCGACAGAAGGCGGTTCGATCGAGACGGAGCCCGGCAGGATCTGAATCTGCGTTTCACTCCAGACGTTGTTGGGCGTGGTCGCTCGAATCCGCACGATGCCGAGAGCCTTGGGCGTAATCGTGCCATCGGACGCCACCGAAGCGATGGCGTCATTGTTGGACGACCAGCGAAACGTGACGTTCATCATGTTGCCGTTGGCGTCGCGGGCCGCGGCGCTGGCCTTCAACGTCTCACCGAGCGTGACCCGCGAAGAGGTCGCGGCAATTTCCACGTTGGTCTGCGCGAGCGCGGCTGCTGCAGACGCAATCACGGCGAAGAACAGGATCCGCATATCAGCCGAACACCTCGGTTACCGGTTCGTACTGCTGATCGATCGCATAGGGCACGTATTCAAACTTGCGGCCCGATGGCGTATCGGCGATGGACTTCGTCCAGTCGATACCGAGCGCGGAATACACCGTACACGCGATGTCTTCCATGAAGATGGCGCGATCGGTATGCCAGCCCGGCGTGATCACGCGGTCGCCCTGGGAATCCTTGGCGCCAATCGCCTGACCGCCTTTGACTCCTCCGCCGAGCATCGCCACGCTCATCGCGAACTTGTGATGATCGCGGCCGCCCCGAGCATTCAACGGACCGGGCGTGCGTCCGAACTCACCCATGATGACGATCAACGTCTGATTGAAATCGCCGGAAGCCTTGAGATCCGCGACGAGGGCGCCGAGTCCGCGATCGAGATCGTTGCAGAGTTGGTACATGTTCGGCGCATAGCCGCGATCGAACATGTTCTGGTGCGTATCCCAGCCGCCTTGCCGCAAGGTGATGAACGCCGCGCCGTTCTTCGATCGCACGGCGTTGCGCGCGATGATCATCTGCCGGCCGATGTCGGTGTTGCCGTACCGCAGGTTGTCATCGTTCGAGAACTTCAGGGCGTTGGACAAGCCCGGGTCGTACATCATCTTGCGCGCGCCACCGTAGAAATCGGCGTAGGCCGCCATATCCTGGCTGAGCGGCGTCTTGCGCAAGGGCGCGTCAAGCGCTTCAAGCAGCGCGAATCTCTCGTTGAACCGCGCTTCGCTTTGCGCGCCGAAGAAGTTGTGTTCGAGAGTGTTGAGTCCACTGGCGGCGGCAGGCGGCATCAACGGAGCAGCCTTGCCACCGAGGAACGCAGCGCCCTGGATGCCCGCGGAATTGAGCGCGACGAACGGCGGCATCGGTCCCGTGACTCCTTTTTCGCGAGCGACGACGGCGCCCATGTGCGGGGTTTCCGCGGCGAAGGCAGGGTTCGACGGGTGCGCCGTCTGCAGGTAGAACTGGCCGCGTTCATGCGCCGCTTCCCAACTGGTTACGGACTGCAACAGGCACAAGTCGCCAGTGATCTGCGAGAGCGACGGGAACAGAGAGCGCGAGAGTACGATGCCGCCGGGATACTGTTGCAGGTCGAGATCCGGCGGATTCCACGGACCATCCTTGGGATCGAAAGTGTCGAGGTGGCTCGGGGCGCCGGCGAGGTTGATGAAGATGCACGCACGCGCGGATCCGCGAGCCTGCGGCGAGCCCGAGAAGAGCGCGGCTTCACTTTGCCTGGCCGCGAGCAACCCGGCGCCGGCAGCACTGGTGGCGCGGAAGAGAAAACGCCGGCGGCTGAGAATGTGGTCACCGCCGCAATCGCCCATGTAGATCTTTGCCATTGTCGTGTCTCTCTCTCTCCGTACCTAGTAGTTGAAGATGAAGTCCAGCTTGTTGAGAAGGGCCCACTGCACGTCTGCGAGCCAGTCTAGACGTGTGCCTTTCTTGCGGGCGAGCACAGTGGCCACTTCATCATTGGTGGGCATGCGCGAGAGCGTACTGAGGAAGAGTTCCTGAATGGCGCCGGTGTCGGAAGGGTTCGAGAGCGCGACCTTGGCGACGCGATTCGACACCCAGTTGGCGGGGAAGGTCCGGCTCACGACCGCCGAATCATTCATGGTGAAGAGCAGTTGGAGCAGCGATGGATCCGCCGTGCGTCCGATCGTCCACCAGTCACCGCGTCCGAACAGGTTCATGAAATTGACGATCGTGCCGCTCGAGCGAGGCTCTGTCGGATCCGGAAGCTGATTCGCGTACTGCAAAGGCTTGTCGAAGCCGAAGACCTCCATCGGCGTCACCGTATCGGTGGCGATGCTGATGGCGTCCCACATCTCTTCAGCAGCGAGACGGCGGGGTTGATGTTTGGCGAAATAGCGCGTGTATTCGGGACGCCACTGTCCGTCGTAACGGCTCGAGAGCTGGTATGCCGAGGAGTTCGCGAGCAGTCGCAGAACTTCCTTCACGCTGTAGTTGTTGGCGACAAAGTAGTCGGCGAGGCTGTCGAGCAACTCGGGGTGCGTCAACTGCATCGGCCAATCCTTGGGAGGCTTGGATGGATCGACGCGGGCGAGATCCCAACCATCGGCGGGATCCACCAGGCCGTAGCTGAACATTGCGGCCCAGAGGTAGTTCACAGTCGCGCGCGCAAACTGCCGGTCGTTCGTGAGGATTCGCGCGAGTTCTTTGCGCCACTCGCCGGACTTCGGCTGCTCGCCAGTGAAGATCCACTGCGGCGTGTATGGTCCTCCATTGCGCACCGGCCGGGGACCTGGATTGTTGGGATCAACGGACGACGAGTACGCGCCCGAGGGCCGGTCGACCAGGAAGAACCGCGCCCGCTGGCCGAAGCCATCGACATTCAACCGCTGATATGACGTGCGCGAGAAGAACGCCGACATGCCCCAGAATTCGCGCCGGCGGCGCTGCGACATATACAGGTTGATTTGTTCCAGATGTCCGCGGCCGTCGTGACACGAGATGCACTCGGTCTTGAGTCCGAGCAGCCGCGTCGTCGCGCGATCGGTGGCCGTGTCCCAGGTGTCCTGCATCGGATCGCCATCCTGCCATGCACGGATGAGAAAGTTGGCGGGTCCGCTGGCATCCGCGTCGCCCGAGGCGGTCAGCATTTCGGTCACGACGTCTTTGTAGGAACGATCCTGGCGGATGAAATCCTGCAGGAAGCGGTGGAAGAGGTTGCGTCCCTGGAGGCCGATGTAGTTGTAATAACCGCTCGTCACCTGAAAGCGGTTCGCAAAGAAGAGCGTCCACTGATCGACGTAGGCGGAAGAGGCGAGCAGTTCATCGACGAGCTTCGCGCGCTTGTCAGGGCGGGTGTCATTCTGCAGGAACTGCCGTGCCTGTTCGGGAGTCGGAATGCGGCCGGTGAGGTCGATGTAGACGCGGCGCAGGAACTCCTCGTCGGATGTCTGCGGGGCCGCAACCACGCGGTCCTGGTCCATCTTGTCGAAGATGTAGTTGTCGACAAAGTTAGCGCGAGCGGCGGGGTTCGCGATTTTGCCGGCCTTGGCGCGCCGGACGCTGGCCGAATATTGCGCCGCAAGTTGATCGAGTTCGAGAGAGCGGTTGAGTTCCGTGCGTTCCGCCTGCGGGTAGGCAGGACAATTCGTGTCCTGTGCGACGACGGGCAACGCCGCGAGGACAACAGCAAGGATAGGGATGCGCATGGCCTATCCGGTTAGAATAACAAAGCTTATCGAAGCAAACGATTGAGGCGGTCGAGGTCTGCCTTCGAAATTCCCGAATGAGCAGGGATGTCGGCGCGGCCGGACAGTTTGCGGCGATAGCGGACGAAATACTCGACAATGTCGCCGCCGAAACCGAAACTGTACATGATGTCGTTGAAATCGGCGGTGTGGCCGAGTCCCAGAGCATGGCCGGATTCATGCAGGCAGGTGAGGTACACGATCGCGTCGCGCAACAGCGGATCTTTCTTTGCCGCCGCGGCTATGTCGTCGCCGAGTCCGTCCATCTCGGGTCGAACGTACAACTCCGCCCCGCGCTTGCCGCGGACGACGATCGGCCGGGCCTCGCCGTACAGGCCGGTTCGTTGCGATACCCAATATACCCGGATATGAGCGTCCGACTTCGAAGCCGCCTTCGTGAATTTGAGGACTGCATCGCCGGCCGACTTCTGCCATGCCTGCAGCGCCCATTCGGCGAGTTCCGGATCAGAAGGCTTACAGGCGGATTGCGCGGGATCGCAGGGTTCGATCCAATACGCGTAGTCGGCAGCAGTGAGAACGGAAGCGATCGCCAGCGCCGCGAGCATCATGTATTTTCGAGAACCCGTTCCGCGGCCATCGTGCGAACCATCTCTTCGAGTTCGCGGATCCGGCCACTGAGTTCCTCGATGGCCTGCATTTCGGGATCCGGCAATTTGCCGTGCTCGAGTTGCTGCGTCACGGCTTCGGTGTTGCGGGTCTTGACGATGCGGCCCGGGATACCGACAACGGTCGCATTGTCGGGCACGGAGTGGACGACCACGGATCCTGCGCCGATCTTGACGCAATTGCCGATGTTGATATTGCCCAGCACCTTGGCGCCGCCGCCAACCACCACGTGATTGCCCAGGGTCGGATGGCGCTTGCCTTTGTCTTTGCCTGTGCCGCCGAGAGTGACGCCCTGATAGATCAGCACGTCGTCTCCGATTTCCGCGGTTTCACCGATGACGACGCCCATGCCGTGATCGATGAAGAAGCGCCTGCCGATGGTCGCGCCGGGGTGGATCTCGATGCCGGTCATCCAACGGGCAAATTGAGAGATGACGCGCGCAGCAAGAAACCAGCGGCCTTTGTACAACCGATGCGCCACCCGATGCAGCAGAATCGCATGAAAACCGGGATAACACAGAACGATCTCCAGGACGCTTTTCGCGGCTGGATCTTCGCGGAAGATCGTGTCTACCTGTTCCCGGATATTAGCCCACATGCAAAGTCCTATTATCTCGCGTTACGCTATCGCCATGCGGACACTGATGGTGGTGGCGACGTTCCTGCTGCTGATTGGATGCGGAGAAACCAAAGAGGATGCAAAGGGAAAAGCGAAGGGTCCAACGACCACTGCCCCCGCGGATCCGATCTCACGGCCGGCCCCAACCAACGGCAAGATCCACTCGCTCGCAAAGTACATCGAGATTTCCGGCTACCGCCTGGCGGAATCCAAGGCCGGAACGCTCAAGATCAAAATGAACGTGGTGAATCATTCCGGCGCCGATCTCGGCGAGTTGCCGATGAAGATCCGTCTCTATGCCGCCGGCGCGAAACCTGAGGATCCGTCTCTTGCGGAATTCGACATCAAGGTTGCGTTGGGACCTGAGGAATCCAAACAGGTCGAGACCGCCATTCCAACCAAACTACGGCTGTACGAACTGCCCGACTGGCAGTTCCTGCGCTGCACGTTCGAGATCACAGCCGCGGCTTCGTAGCCACTACTTCGAAGCTGCGGACACCTTCTCCGCCGCACGCATCACCCGCAGCAAATTGCCGCCGAGGATCTTGCGAACATCGCCGGCGCTGTAGCCACGCTCGAGCAACGCGCGCGTGATGTTGGGATACTTTGAGACATCCTCGAGTCCGGTTGGGACACACCCGATGCCGTCGTAATCGCTGCCGATGCCGACCGCATCCACCCCGGCGATTTTGACGACGTGGTCGATGTGGTCGATCACCTGATCGAGCGTCGCGGGGACGGTATTCCGGCTCATCTCCGCCATCATCTTGCGCAATTCCTCGCCAGTGCGTGGCGCAGGATTCATGGGACGCATGGCGCGCGACGAGTCCGCGGACTTCTGCGAAATGAATTCGCAACCGAAGTTGATCTGGATGAGTCCACCCTTCTTCGCCATGGCGACGATCATTTCGTCGGTCATGTTGCGCGGGATGTTCGAGATCGAGCGGCAGGACGAGTGCGATGCGAAGACCGGCGCCTTGCTTGCCTCCAGGGCGTCCCAGAACGTCTTGTCGGAAACGTGCGAGATATCGACCAGCATGCCGAGACGGTTCATCTCGGCCACCACCTGCTTTCCGAACGCCGTCAGTCCGGGAGCCTTGCCTTCCGGTCGCGTGACGTCGCCTGAGGAATCCGCCCAGTTGTTGGTGTTCGAATGCGTCAGCGTCATGTAGCGGATGCCGAGCGCGTAATAGTCGCGCAACAAGCGCAGGCTGTCTTCGATCGCGTGCCCGCCTTCGATCCCCATTAAAGCGGCGATCCTGCCTTGCTTATGTGCGCGCTCGATGTCATCCGCGCTGGCGGCGAAGGCAAAGGTCTCGGGATACTTCGCAATGATGTCGTGCCGGACCGTGTCGATCATCTGCAGTGTGCGGTTCGCCGAACGGTTGTCGCGCGCGTAGCTGCCTGCCACGTAGACTGCGAAGAACTGCGCGCCTACGCCGCCTGCCTTGAGACGCGGGATGTCCGTGTGTCCATCCGGCGACGCCTTGCCGATATCGAAACCATCGACGGTCCGGCTCGTCACGTCGTTGTGGCTGTCGACCAGGATCGCGGACGCGTGAACCTTCTTCACCTCCGCGTCCGATATCTGGCGTTTCTGCCGCTGCGGCTGGGCGGATAAGGGAAACAACAACAACGCAATGAGAACGAAAGTCTTCGGCATCAGGATCGAGGCTATCATTGCGGCGTCAGCAGGCTCAACGCGGCGCGCGTAAACGACTCGACAAACGGAGCCCCGCGCAAGCGATAATTCTGCATCGTCATGAAGTCCTCGACGAATTCCGGATGCACGCCTGTGCTTTCGACATAAGCGCTGTCCGGGTATCCGGGACTCGTCACCGGACCTGCACGCGTCATCATCGAGTCTTTGATGTAGACGGTCATCTCGGTGTACGCGGGACCCAAGACCGAAATCCCAGTGCCCAACACGCCGCGCGTGCGGTCGCCGAACTGCTTCGCGATGCCCGCATCCTTGATCGTGGCGGCGAAAAAGTCCGAGGACAGATCGTCGGTCACCAGCAGGATCGGCTTGGTGTAGGCGACCAGGCGGCCGTTGCGATCCGTCACCGGTGCGCGGTCGATCGTCGTGCCACACAGAGGCAGCGGACCCGTGCGGCCGCGGTTCTCCGAATACGCCGTGCGCAGGTCATTGAGGATCGCCTGCAAACCCGCGATCGTATCGTCGTCGGCGCCGTTCTCGAAGGCGCTCTCGACGGCTTGCTCGAAGTTGATGACGGTGGTCCACGTCGCGCGGACCTCGAAGCCGGGCTGCCGGAAGGGCTTGCCGATGAACCTCGCCGCGACTCGCTCGGCCGCGCAGATGCTCTGCAGCCGGTCACGCATCTGGTCCACGATCAGCACGTCGGTGTTGTCGTTGAGCCAGGCAATCTCCGAGTCCAACTGCGCGAACAGCGTGGCCGAATTCGAGAAGGCCGGGATACGAAGCAGGCCAATCCGTTTGCCTCCGGATTCGTACCATCCGGAATAGATCGCGTCCGTGCGTCCGCGGCCAACGCGAGTCTGGAAGTTCGCGGGAAGCGCATAGAGCGGCGCGAGGTTTCCGATGCCCTGGATCTCAGCCGTCGAACTCTCAATGTCCGCAGACAACGTGAGCCGCGCCGCCTTGCGCGCAGGAGCGCCGCGATCCAGAGCCGAAAGGAACTGCTCGTGGAACGGGACGCTCGCGTTTTCCGACGTGAAATCCGGCAGCGGACCTGTCTGCATCGGCGTGCCGTAGGTCACCCAGGGGAGCGTGAGTGTCACGACCGTGCCGTCGGCTTTGCGGATTTCCACGCGCGACGTGGCGCCCACCTCGGCCGCATGCGGGTTGTAAAGCTGGCTCCGATACGTGATGGAGTCCATGGACATCCGCCGCGTCGCCTTCGGGTTCCCGTCGATGGAGTACTTGGCGTAGTCCGCCAGCAGGTCCTCGATCTTGCGCCCATCGATCGACACAACCTCATCGCCGATCGCGATCGCATAGCGCGCGGAAGGCAACTGCGCACGGTCGATGAACTCAATGATCGCCTTGCCGTCGTAGAGGTCGGCGGTGAAACCGAGGTACGCTTCGAAGTCGGACGGCAATTCGAGGTAGGTGTTGTAGTCCTTGAGACTCGCCACGTATTCGATACAAATGTCGTGGAACTCGGGATCGCTCTTGGCGTTCCGAACCCGTTCGAGCCACGGCTTGAGGTCCAGCATGTCGAAACCGAACAGTTGCCGCTTCCATTCATAAGGCGCGTAGTTGCGATTCAGCAGGCTCGACAGATAGGTGAAGTCGTCGATGCGCTGTTGCATCGAGAGCTGAGCGAATGCCGAGGCCGACAGAAGAAGAAGGGCTCCGAGGATTTTCATTGCTCGTTCTCCTTCGGCTGGGAGGCGCGAATGTGATCGACGATCGCCTGCGTGAACGCCTGGACGTAGTCGCGTCCCCGGTTTCGCAAGTTATTCGCCGTCATGTAGTCGTTGATGATTTCGGGCCGAACTCCAACATTTTCGACATAGTATGTGACCGGGAACTCACCGCCTGTATCGATGTTGTCCTTCCGCGCCATGAGGCTTGCGGTGATCGTGAGGTCGACCTCGGCGTAGCCGTCCATCCCCCAGCCGAACACGTTGCCGCCGAGTCCCATGGTGCGCATGCCGAAGAGCTTGCCTCGCTTGTTGTCCTGGATCGTCGCAGCAAAGGCATCGCCGCCAGAAGCGGTGAACTCGTCCACCAGAACCAGAAGAGGTTTTCCATAGGCGATGTTACGCCCCTGAGATTGAAGTGGAGGACGAATGAGTGATGGCTCGAAGTCCGGGCCGCTGTCGAGCGGCAGAGGTCCCGTGCGGCCGCGGTTCTCGGAATTCGCGGTTCGGATGTCGCGCAGCATCGCGCGCCACCAGTCGACGACCCACGGCGGGTCGCCAAGTTCGTCGGATTGCGCCAGCGCCTGCGAGAACGCCGTTACCCAATAGGAAGTCGCACGGATCTCAAAGCCGATGACCCGGTGGTAGTCGGGCATCACCGCGCTGATCAGGTAGTTGGCGTATTCGACGCTGCCGCCGGGGTTCCTCATCAGGTCGATTACAAGTCCGTCGGTATTTGCCTGGAAGTACACCATTTCGGAGACGAACTGGTTGGCGGCGACGGACGGGATCGCCGGATCGAAATCCGGGATCCGGATGTATCCAATGGTCAACCCGCCTGACTTGAAGGTCCCGCTGTAGAACGCGTCGGCGCCGCTTCTACCCAGGCGCTGGACAAAACCGTCCGGCGGAGCAAACAGAGGCGCGCGTACGCCCACGCCCTGCACCGCGCGATATCTGGAGCGCGGCTGGCGCAAGGTCTGCATCTCGCGGATCCGGTCTCGCGCCAAAGACGCCGGATTCACAACGGTTTGTGCGCTCAAACTGAAGGGATTCGGCAATGTGCCGAACGACGCCATCGGCCTGCCGGACTTGAACCAGGCGAGATTCACCGTGGATTCAGCACCATCGGATGCACGCCGCACCACGACCCGCGCCGCGGCAGGAATTTCATGGGCGCGCGGAATGAACCGCTGATCGCGATAGGTCAACCAGAGCAAGGCTTGGCGGCGGGTCGCGAGGTCATTCCCACAGATCGAATACTTGCGAAAGCGTTCGATGAGTTCTTCTGTGTTAAACCCATCGATCGAAACCAATTCATCTCCGACATCGAACGGAAATCGAGTGCGGGGCAACTGTGCGCGATCGATGAAGTCGATCAGCGGCTTTCCATCGTACTGATCAACGTCGAAACCGAGGTACGCCCAGTACGTGGACCTCAGCATCAGCAGGTCATGCCCGTCATTGAGCTTGGACACGTACTCGATCATGAGGTCCGCGAAGTCGAGGTCGTCCTTCGCGGTGCGCGCGCGTTCCAGCCAGGGACTGATGTGCATCAGGTCGAAGTTCTGGGTGTCACGCTTCCACTCATACGGACCGTAATTCTTGGCGTAGAGTCCCGCCAGTTGGCGGAATTCCGACACCCGCTGCTCAGGCGAAAGCTCGGCGAAAACACAAACACTAGCTACCGCAAAAACAAGCAGGGACCGGTTAATCACGAAGCCCGTCCACGAAATAGATGAAGTCCGTGGACGGCGGCACATGCCCCAATTGCCGGAGCATTGCGGCGATTTGTCCGCGATGGTAGGTCCCGTGATTCACGACGTGCAGCAGGATCTCCCAAACCGGCTTGGCGAAGGCATCGCCCTTGAGGTTCTTGTATTCGATGACTCGATTCGGATCCTGCGCGCCCGCCCAAGCCTCAAACCGGTCGAGCAACGGCCACCAAGCGGCGTTCAGATCCGCGAGCGATGGTCCGGGTTCCGGATCCGCGAAGGCTTGCGGTTGCCCTTCCATTCGGCTCAACCAGACGCGGTCGGCATAGTAAATGTGCTGAAACGTTTTCAGGATCCCGCCGTGGGAATTGGCGAGGTCGCGGGTCACCTGCTCTTCGGGGATCCCGGCGGCGAACTCAAAAAGCTTCTTCGTGGCCCATTGGGTGTAACGGAAGTGTCGCGCCAACACTTGTGCGTCGATCATGTCGGGATGGTAGCAAGCCGCGACCCGCTGTTTGCTGAAGCATTTTCAGGGGAGAGCCCCACTTGCGCGTGGTACCCTGATATCCACATCCTCTCCGCTCATGCGATCCATCCAATTCACGACCCCGCACGGTATCGCCGTGACGAGCTCGGTGTCGAGGGTTTCCTATCAACGGGGACTCAGCGGAATCCTCCGCAAACTCGACCGCCAGCGCGGCATTTACCTGTCTTCCGGCTATGAATACCCGGGGCGTTATTCGCGATGGGACATCGCATCGATTGCGCCCCCACTCGAGATCGTTTCGGCGGCGCACAAGGTCGAGTTTCGGGCGTTGAATGAGCGCGGCCGGATCCTCAACACGATGCTTCGCCCCGTGCTGGAAAACCATCCGCACTGGGACTCGTTCGAAGTTGTTGACGGCAACCTGCGCGGCACGTTGAAGCCGCTGCCGCCGTTCTTTCCGGAAGAGCAGCGCAGCAAGCAGCCGAGCGCGTTTACCATCCTGCGTACCCTGATGCAGGAGTTCCAAAGCGAGCACGACGCCAAGCTGGCCCTGGTAGGAGCATTTGGTTACGACCTGCTCTTTCAGTTCGATCCCATCGAGTTCAAGCTGCCGCGCGACGGCACGAAAGACCTGCACCTTTTCTTCTGCGACGAGATCTATTTCATGGATCGCAAGAAGGAACAGATCGAGCGCTACCAGATGGAGTTTTCGCAGGGCGATCTGACGACGGCGGGTTTGGAACGCACGGCCGTTCCCGTTGCAAAGCTTGCCAACAAAGCCACCGGCGATATCACATCGGACCACACGCCCGAAGAATATATGGCTGGCGTCGAGCGCGTCCGGCAGGGGATGAAGCGCGGCGATTACTACGAGGTCGTGCTGCGGCAGACCTTTTCGGCGCCCTTCACAGAAAGCCCGTCACGGCTCTTTGAGCGAATTCAAACCGCGAGCCCGAGCCCGTACGAGTTCATGCTGCAGTTGGGCGAGGAACAGTTGATCGGCGCGTCGCCGGAAATGTTCGTGCGCGTCGAAGGCAAGCGGGTGGAAACCTGCCCGATCGCCGGGACGACGCGCCGCACCGGAGATCCACTGCGCGACGCCGACAACATTCGCGATTTGCTGGCGTCGGCCAAGGAAGAGTCGGAACTCACGATGTGTACGGACGTCGATCGCAACGACAAGTCGCGCATCTGCGTTCCGGGCTCGGTAAAAGTAATTGGCCGCCGGCTCATCGAATCGTATGCGGGCGTGTTCCACACCGTCGACCACGTTGAGGGAACCATTGCCGACGGCTTCGATTCGCTCGACGCGTTTCTCACCCACATGTGGGCCGTGACGATCATCGGCGCTCCGAAGAAGTGGGCCGCGCAGGCGATCGAAGACAACGAGAAGACGGCGCGCGGCTGGTATGGCGGCGCCGTCGGCATGATATCGATGAACGGTGATATCAACACCGGCATCCTGATCCGCACGGTGCATCTGCGCGACGGCGTCGCGAAGTATCCGGTGGGCGCAACGCTGCTGTACGACTCGATTCCGGAAAACGAGGAACTCGAGACGCGTTTGAAAGCGACCGGCTTCTTCCGCGCGCTAAAGTCGGCGCCCGCCAAGCAGGCGGCGACGGTCGAAACGGCCAGGCCGAAAATTGGCGAAGGCATCAAGCTGCTGCTGGTCGACAACGAAGACTGCTTCATACATACGCTTGCGAATTACGCACGCCAGACGGGCGCGGAAGTCGTCACATACCGCGCCGGGACCTTCCCGCTGTCGCTACTGCGCGAATTGAATCCGGGCCTGATCCTCGTGTCGCCGGGGCCCGGCCGGCCGTCGGATTTCGGGGTCCCCGACCTGGTGCGCGCGGCAGCGCAGGAAGGCATCCCGACCTTTGGCGTGTGCCTCGGACTACAAGGCATGGTGGAAGCATTCGGCGGCGAACTCGGCGTGCTCGAGTATCCGATGCACGGCAAGCCGTCGCTGGTGACGCATCGCAACGTGGGCGTCTTCGAAGGACTTCCGGAAACGTTCAAGATCGGCCGTTATCATTCGCTGTACGCGATCCCTTCGAAGTTGCCTTCGGTGCTCGAAGTGACCGCGGAATCGGATGACGGCGTGATCATGGGCGTCCGCCATCGCGAACTGCCGCTCGAAGCCGTGCAGTTCCACCCCGAGTCGATCCTCACGCTCGAAGGCGACTGCGGGCTGCGCCTGATCGAAAACATGATTCGGATCCACGGACGGAACCGCGTCACGGCGGTCGCCACGCCGTAATGAAAACCGCCGCGATCTGCCTGGTGGCGTTTCTGATCACCTCGGTGCTGTTCATCAACTTCTGCAATCTCGTATATGGTTGCGGTTGTGAATCGCTCTGGGCCGGCGCGGCGACACATTGCAACATCCACGCCAAGCATGGCAAACACTGCCCCTGGTGCAGCCACGGCGAGGCGGGTTACGGAATGATTTTTTCGGCCGTCCTGCTGCCGGAATTCGGAGTCGCATACCTCACGCGCCGCCGGCGATTCTGGCATCAACTGAGTATGACGGTCGCGAGTTTTCCGCTATCCGGCGGAATCGTCGCGCTCATCATCGGATTGATGGATGGCTACTGGAAGAGTTGATAGCATCGGTACTGGAAGTACTGCATATTGTTCTGACTGCGCTTGCGGCTTACGCTAGAAGAAACCGAATGGAAATCCAAGACATCGTGTTTTTCGCGTTAGTGCTGTGGTTGGCCTGGGAAGCATTCAACGGCGGATCCGGCGGCGGCAAGCGATCGCGCAAACCCGTCGTCTCATGGCAACCATCCTAATTCTTGGCGGAGGCCTTGCCGGCCTTTCTGCCGCAGCCGCTTTGGGCGGCGAAGGCCATTCTGTTTCCGTTCTCGAAATGCGCGGATTCCTTGGGGGCCGCGCGACCTCCTATCCGGTTCCCGGATCCACTGAAGAGACCATCGACAATTGCCAGCACATCCTGCTGCGCTGCTGCGTCAACCTCATCGACTTTTATCGCAGGCTCGGCGTCGACGGCATGGTGGAGTTCCACCGCGAGTTCCACTTCATGGAACCCGGCGGACGCACGTCGTTGCTAAAGTCCGGCATCTTCCCAGCCCCGCTGCATTTCACCGAGGCATTTCTCGGGATGCAATGCCTGAGCTTGTCGGACAAGATCGCGATCGGGCGCGCGTTGCTCGCGGTTCGCAGCGAGTATCGCAAGCGTCCGGACCTCGACCGCATGTCGATGCAGGAATGGCTCGCTGAAAAGAAGCAGACGCCGAATGCGATCGAACGGTTCTGGCGGCAGGTGCTGGTCAGCGCGATCAACGAAGAGTTGGATCGCATGGCGGCCGTACATGGTTTGCAGGTCTTCTTTCTCGGATTCCTCGCCTCTGCGAACTCCTACGAAATGGGAATCCCCAACGTCCCGCTGGCGGAACTGTACGGGGACGCGGCATGGTCGCGCATCCCGCAGGTGCGCATTCTGGCGCGGCACGCGGTCGAGTCGATTGAAACGGACGGTTCACAAGTCACCGGGGTTCGAGCAGCAGGACAGCAGATGGAAGCGGACCTGTACGTCAGCGCCCTGCCCTTCGAACGATTGTCGACGCTGATGCCGGATCTCGGCCCGGACTGGAGCGCGTTCTCGCATTCGCCGATCACCGGCATCCATCTCTGGTTCGACCGCGCGATCACGTCGCTGCCGCATGCCACACTGCTCGATCGCACGATCCAGTGGATGTTCAACAAAGGCGGCGGCAAGCATATCCAGCTTGTCGTCAGCGCGTCGCGATCACTCACCGAGATGCCGCGTCAACAGGTGATCGACCTCGCCGTGCGCGAACTCGCGGAGTTCTTCCCCTCGGTGCGCGACGCGAAACTCGAGAAGGCGCATGTCGTCAAGGAGGTCCGCGCGACCTTCGCTGCAGCGCCTGGACTCGAGAGCTTGCGCCCCGATCCAGCGACACGCTATTCGAACCTGTTCCTCGCCGGCGACTGGACCCGCTCCGGTTGGCCCGCCACGATGGAAGGCGCGGTGCGTAGCGGCTATCGCGCGGCCGATGCGGTGGTGCAGCATCTCGGAGGCAAGGCGAAGTTCCTGCTGCCCGACATAGCGTAAGTTAAAAAGATGCAGATTGATCTCACTGGCAGGAAAGCCATTGTGACGGGAGGATCGAGCGGCATCGGCGCTTCGATCGTGGAGGCGCTTGAAGCCTGCGGCGCTCGCGTCTTCGTCTTCGACCTTAAAACAGAACCACCGGTCGATGTTACAAACAGAGCGGACCTCGAGCGTGCGTTCGCGACGGTGGAAGGCAATATCGACATCGTGGTCGCCAATGCCGGCATCGGCTCAACCGCCGGTCTCACAGAGACCACGCAGGAACACTGGGACCGCACCATCGCCATCAACCTCACCGGTTGCTACAACACGGTGCAAATCGCAGCCGCGCGCATGAAAGCTCAGCGCAGCGGCAGCATCGTGCTCACGGCCTCCACCAACTCCTACGACGGCGAACCCAATCTGAGCGCCTACAACGCCAGTAAGGCGGGCGTGCTCGGTATCCTGCACACTGCGGCCTGTGAACTCGGACCCTACCAGGTCCGCATCAACGCCGTTTGCCCGGGACTCATTCGCACGCCGCTGACGAAGGGATCCTTCGACAGCCCCGAGATCCTGAAGGATTACTTCCGCCACATGCCGCTCGGCCGCGGTGGCGAACCGCAGGAAGTCGCCAATTGCGTGGCCTTCCTCGCCAGCGACCTCGCGAGCTACGTGACGGGCGCGGCTCTACTGGTCGATGGCGGCCAGCTTTCGTCGAAGTTCGGCACGTGGAATGAAGAGATGGGCGAGTTCCGCAAGGACCGCTGGGTGTTACGCTAGAAATTCACCCACCACTCCATGTTGACAGTCAAACCTCCCAAGCGGTACCTGTTCGGTCCAGGACCCACGCAGGTCGCCGACCGCGTCTACGACGCCATGCACCAGCCGATCGTCGGACACCTCGATCCATACTTTTTCGAGGTCGTGCAGGACATCCAGAAGGGACTCCGCACCGTCTACGGCACGGCAAATGATTTCACGATGGCTATCTCCGGCACGGGCAGCGCCGGCATGGAGGCAGCAGTATCGAACTTCGCAGAGCCCGGCACGAAGATGCTGGTGTTCCACGCCGGCTACTTCGCCGACCGCCTCTGCGACATGGGACAGCGTCACGGCGCACAGGTCGTGAAGGCTGAGAAGCCGTGGGGCGAATGGTTCACGGATGAAGAGGTCCGCGAGATCATTCTGCGCGAACAGCCTGCGACCGTGGGCTTCGTGAACGCGGAAACATCCACCGGCGTGCTGCAGGACGGCACGGCGATCTGCAAGGCCGCGCATGAAATCGGCGCGCTCGTCATCGCGGACTGTGTCACGTCCCTCGGCGCTGTGAACGTCAACGCCGACGAGATGGGCATCGACATCGCCTATAGCTGCACGCAGAAGGGCCTCAGCTGTCCTCCCGGCCTGTCGCCGATCACCGTGTCGGCGCGCGCGATGGAACGCTTGCGCGCCCGCACCACGACGCCGGACATCTGGTATCTCGACCTCAAGCTGCTGGACACCTACTACGGCTCCGCGCATCGTTATCATCACACCGCGCCGATCACCACCTTCTACGCGTTGAAGGAAGGCCTCGCCCTCATCAACGAAGAAGGTCTCGACAAGCGCGTCGCCCGTCACCAGGCCGCGCACGAACTCTTCGTTCGCGAGATCGAAGCGATGGGCATGCGGTTGCACGTCGCGCCCGGCCATCGCATTCCGAACCTCAACACGGTCGTCGTGCCGGAAGGCGTCGACGAACTGGCGGTTCGCAAGGCGCTGCTCAACGATTACGGCATCGAGATCTCCGGCGGCTTCGGACCACTCGCCGGCAAGATCTTCCGCGTCGGATTGATGGGTCCGCTGGCAACCACAGAAGGCGTTGGGATGTTCCTCGACGCATTCAAGAAGGTCCTCGGTAAGTAAGCAAAACCTGAACGCAGAACGGGCGCCGGCAGTAACGGGCGCCCGTTTTCTTTTTGGTACCTGGAATGACAGAGGTCTGGTACCGGGCAACATACCCAGTCCAGTACTCACCCCAAACTGCTGCGAGTGATTTAGAACCGGACCTTAGGTTGAATCGCCGCGTGCCGTTTCCCCGAAATGGACGCAAAATCGAATCATGGTATGGATCACCTTGTCCACGAACTTTCTCGCCGTGGGCTTCGCCTTGTTGCTTGCACTGCATGGTCCCCGGACGCTGCGGCGCCTGACACTCGTTCTCGGGTGCATGTCGCTCGCTCACCTCGCGGGATCGCTGCATCGCAACGGCATGATCCAATCCGAGTGGGGTCCAATGCTCGCGACGGCCGCCGAATGCTCCATGGGCTTGCTGGGACTTTGTGCAACCTTCCTGATCGGCAAACAGATCGTGGAACGCAAGACGCTGGAATTGCGGTCGCGCCTGTTCGAACAGGAATCACTGCCGCTCGCCTGCACCAAGCAGACTGCGGCAGCTTTCGCCGCGAACCGGTAGAGTTAAACGGCGGCGAGCGCCTGATCGAGATCGGCCTCGATGTCGGCGGCCGATTCAATGCCGATCGAAATCCGGACGAGGTTGTCTTTGATCCCCATGCGTTCACGTTGCTTCGGCGGCAGGTCGCGGTGCGACGCGATCAGCGGGTAAAGCAGCAGTGAGTGCACGTCGCCGAGCGACGTCCCCCGAACCACCATCTTCAATGCGTCCATGAACCGGAACACTTCGGGTCTGCCGGTCGCGCCCTTGATCTCGAAACTGATGATCGCGCCAGTGAGTTCCTGCGGGAACAGCCGCGAGATGACTTCGGCATCCGGATGCGCCGGATCGCCGGTGAAGAATACACGATCCACTTTGGGATGCTTCGCCAGCCACGCCGCGATGCGGTTCGCATTCTCGCACTGCCGCTGCATGCGCACCGGGAACGACTTCACGCCGCGCATCGTCAGGTACGCCTCGAACGGACCCATGACCGGGCCGATGATCCGCGAGTAGGCGCGTAAGGGTTCGAGATGCGCCTCATCCGCCACGACAATGCCGCCGAGCACGTCGCCATGACCCGCCAGATACTTGGTGACCGAGTGGACCACCATCGACGCGCCGAGTTGCAGCGGACGCACCAGCAACGGCGTCGAGAACGTGTTGTCGACAATCAGCGCCGTGTTGGTTTCGCGGCAGGTTTCCGCGATCTTGTCGATCTGGCCCACGCGCAGGATCGGGTTCGAAACCGTTTCCATCAACAGGCATCCAGGCTTGATGTCACGGATCGCCTTCTGCACCGCAGCGAGATCCGTGATGTTCACCCAACGGATGTCATAGCCCATCGGATCGAAGATCTTGAGCAACATGTTGATCGTCGCGCCATACATGTCGCTGGCGGCGAGGATCGTGCGGGGACGGTCGAGTAGCGCCACGATGACCGCGGTCTGCAACGCGCACATGCCGGATGCACAAGCCAGCGCGCCGGCGCCGCCTTCCAGCGAAGCGATCTGCTCTTCGAGCGCGTTATTGGTGGGATTCTCGTAACGCGAGTAGGACGGGCCGTGTTCCTCGTGACCGAAAATCTTATCGATGGTCTCGATCGAATCGTACGTGTAGCTCGACGCCATGTAAATAGGCGTCGTGGTAGGGATCGCCGGACCGGGTTTCTTGCGATCCCCGGCATGCACTGCCTTCGAAAAAATGTCCATGGGTGATACTTACTTCCGCTTCCAGCGGACTCCGTCCTTCGTATCTTCGATGATGATGCCGAGATCGAGGAGATCTTTGCGGATCTGATCGGCCAGTTGGAAGTTGCGAGCCTTCTTGGCGGCCGTACGCTCGGCGACTTTCGCGTCAATGTCGGAATCGCTCAATGCGCCTTCCGCGACGGTCGGCTGCAACACATCAAAAACCTGGTCGAACTTGGCGAGGAAATCGAGCGCCTCTTTGGCGTTGCCCGCCTGGAACCCACCCGAATCCATCGCGCTGTTGGTGTCGCGGATGTACTCGAACACAGCCGCCAGAGCTTCCGCAGTGTTGAGATCGTCATCGAGACTCGCCTCGAACGTCGCGACCGCATCGGCCGTGCGCTTCGACATTTCCGCGTTGGCGCCTTCGGCAAACTTCGCCGTTTCGAGACGTAGCTTGTAGTTCCGCAAGCGATCGATGGACGCCTGCGCGCCCGCGAGACCTTCCATCGTGAAGTTCAGCTTCTTGCGATACGGCACGGATGCGAGCACGTAACGCAGGGCTTCGGGCGAATAGCCCATGCCCACGAGGTCCCGCAGCGTATAGAAGTTGCCGAGCGACTTCGACATCTTCTGCATGTCGATGTTCAGGTGCTCGGAATGCAGCCAGTATTTGGCGAACTGTTTGCCCGACAGCGCCTCACTCTGCGCGATCTCGTTCTCGTGATGCGGGAACGTGAGGTCGATGCCGCCCGCATGGATGTCGAGCGTCTCGCCCAGGTACTTCATCGCCATTACGGAGCATTCGATATGCCAGCCCGGGCGGCCGTCCCCGATCTTCGTGTCCCAGGAAACCTCGCCAGGCTTCTTCGCCTTCCACAACACGAAGTCCTGCGCGCTCTCTTTGTCGTACTCATCGACATCGACGCGCGCGCCAGCCTTCATGCCCGAAAAATCGTTATGCGACAGCTTGCCGTACTCGGGGAACTTGCTGATGCGATAGTAGGTCGAACCTTCGCTCTCGTACGTGTAGCCCTTGTCAGTTAGCGTTTGGATCGCATCCACCATTTCGTGGATGTGCTCGGTCGCCTTCACCAGCCGTTCCGGACGCTGCAGGCGCATCTTGCCTGTGTCTTCGAGAAAAGCCTGCGTGTACACCTCGGTGTACTCCTGCAGCGACTTCCCTTCTTTGGCGGCATTGCGGATGATCTTGTCGTCCACGTCGGTGATATTCATCACGTGGTTGAGGCGGAATCCGCGGTATTGCAGCCAGCGGCGCAGGATGTCCTGAAAGGTGAAGGTTCTCAGGTTGCCGATGTGTACGAAATTGTAGACGGTGGGTCCGCAGGTGTACATCCGGACCTCGTTGTCGTGCATCGGCCGGAATTCTTCGACACTTTGGGTGAGGGTGTTATAGAAGCGGAGACCCATGGGGATCTCTCTATTTTAACTTAAGGTGCTCTTTGAGGATACAAAGATCCTGCACCACGAAAATTCCTTTGGATTCCGCGCGTTTTGCGGCCTCCTCGTGGGTGACGCCTTCCTGCATCCAGACGGCGCGCGCTCCGATGCGGATGGCGGATTCCACCACTTCGGGAACCGCGTCCGGGGTGCGAAACACGTCCACGATATCGACGGGCACGGGGATGTCCTCGAGCATGGCGTAGACCTTCTCACCGAGAATTTCGCTGTGCCCCGCCACGGCAGGGTTCACCGGAATGATGCGGTAGCCGTTCGCCTGCATGTATTCGGACACGCCATAGCTCGGGCGCATGCGGCGCGGCGAAAGTCCGACAACCGCGATCGTCTTGGACGTACGAAGCAGTTCCTCAATCGTCATCTTCTTCAACCGCAGCCGCCGGATCCGCGATCTTCAACATCTTGCGGAAACGCGCGATTTCCTTGGGATCCAAATGCCGGAACTCGCCGGGCTTCACATCGAGCTTCAGGAACGCAATCCGCACACGACGCAACTTCTCGACCAGC
Organism: uncultured Solibacteraceae bacterium; assembly: GCA_964627455.1. GTDB lineage: Bacteria > Acidobacteriota > Terriglobia > Bryobacterales > Bryobacteraceae > F-183. Next base: position 83,165 of record CAZVKC010000008.1, read on the forward strand.
AGTCCGAAGTAGCGGAACATCAGGCGAATCTGATTCTGCCGGCCTTCGATCAGTTGGACCTCATACCAGGCGTTGTCGGCCTTCTTGATGAGCTTTAGCGTACAGGGCAGCGTACGCCGTCCATGCAGCGGCACGCCGGTGCGGAACGTTTCTTCCTGTTCCTCGGTGAGCATGCCGTTGACCTTCACGACGTAGGTCTTGTTGACCTTGGTCCCCGCCGCGGTGATGCGGTTCGCGAACTCACCGTCATTGGTCATCAACAGCAAACCGTCAGAATGATAATCGAGACGGCCAACGGGGAACACGCGTTCTTTCACGCCGCGCATGAGTTCCATCACCGTCTTGCGGCCTTCGGGATCCGACACGGTCGTGACATAACCGTCGGGCTTATTCAGCGCGAGGTACACCAGCCGCTTCGGCGCGTGAATCAGCTTGTTGTTGACCTTGATGTGGTCGCGATTGAGATCGGCCTTCGTTCCGAGTTCGGTGATGACCTTGCCGTTGACGCGCACGAGGCCGGCAAGAATCAGTTCCTCAGCCTTGCGGCGGCTCGCCACGCCCGCGCGCGACAGGATTTTCTGCAACCGTTCTTCAGCCATTTTCGCCGGCCGTTTCTGGCGTTTCGGTCTCGCCTGCCGGTTCTGCAGCAGTTTCGGCTGCGGGTTGTTCCGCCTCAACCGGAAGGGGCTCGAGGTCCGCGTCGTCACTCAACGCGAGACGGCCCAACTCCTCGAATTCCTTCAAGGTCGGCAATTCGGAAAGGTCCTTCAAACCGAACTGCACGAGGAACTCCTTGGTCGTCTTGTACAGGATCGGCTTGCCGACGATGTTCTTGCGGCCGGCCGTCGCAATCAGCTTGCGATCGAGCAGCGTCTTCAATACGCCGGCGCCGGCGACACCGCGGATCTCCATGATCTCCGGCGCCGTGATCGGCTGCTTGTACGCGATCACCGCGAGCGTTTCGAGCGCAGCGAGCGAAAGCTTGAGCGGCGGCTTCAGGTTCTTGACGAACGTGCGGATCGCCTCGTGATGCTCGGGCTTCGTCGCCATCTTGAATCCACCCGCCACCTCGCGTACCGTCACGCCATGTTCCGGCTTCGAGTACTCGGCCACTAGTTCATCGAGGATCGGCTTGACGATCTCCATCGGCTGCTGCACCGCCATCGCGATCTGCTGCGGCGACAGAGGTTCGTCGGTGATGTATATCACGCCCTCGATGACGGCTTTCAGCGCCGACCGCGCGGCTTCATCCGCCGCCGGAGCTTCGGGCGTCTCGCCCGTCGAAAGCACTTCCTCGGCCGTCATCTCGACGGCTTCAGATTCTTCGCCTTCCGGCGCGGCCGCTGCTTCCGCTTCGGCGGCAGGAGTTTCGGCGGCAGCTACTGTTGTTTCTTCGGCGGCAACCTCAGTTTCAGAAGGGTTACCCGCCTCCACTACTTCCTGTTCCTGCATTGTTGTTGGACTTCTCTAGTTGTATTCCTGTTCGATCGCGCTAATGGCTTCTTTGGATGTAAACGCTTCATCGAAGCCTTCGCCAACCTTGAGACCGATATCGCCGAACATTTCACTCTGCGTCAGCATGATCGCCTGCCGCTTCACCAGTTCGAGCACGGCAAGAAACAGGCAGATCATCGCCCGGCGGCTGGCCTGCCCTTCGAACATCTCGGTGGCCGACAGCACCGCATCGCGCTTCTTCCGGAACAGATCCCCGATATGTTGGATCATATCCGGAACGCTCACGTCTTCCTTGCCGATTTCGTAAACCGGCTTCGACTTCACTCGATCGAGGACGTTCTGAAAAACCTTGACGAGATCGAAGAGCGACACCGACAGCCCCGGCTGCGTGTCTTCCTCCGTCGCGAACTGCTCCATCTGCGGATTCGACCAGGTCGCTTCTTCAATCACGCGCTTCTGCTGCAGCATTTCCGCCGCCTGCTTGAAACGTTCGTGTTCGATCAGCCGGTCGACCAGCTCCTTACGGGGATCCTCGGACGGCGATTCCTTTTCCAGTTCCGGATCGCGCGGCAGCAGCATCTTCGACTTGATGAGGATGAGCGTCGCCGCCATGTACACGAACTCCGAGCTCAACTCGACGTTGAGTTCGGCGGCGTGCTGCATGTAGTCCAGGTATTGCTGCGTGATCTTCGCGATCGGGATGTCGTAAATATTAATTTCCTGCTTCCGGATGAGATCCAGCAGCAGGTCCAACGGCCCTTCGTACGCGCCAACCTGAACTGTGAGCGGAGAAACTGGCACTCGTTACAGGATAGCAGTTAGGCGGTCGAAACAAACACGGAATCTAGAGCAACGAGGGTGCAAGCGCGCCCTCGTGTTCGAGGAGCCAGCGCTTGCGATGGAGTCCGCCGGCGTACCCGGTCAGCGAGTCGTTCGATCCGATTACGCGGTGGCACGGCAGAACGATCCCGATGGGATTCAACGAGTTGGCGTGGCCGACTGCACGGAACGCTTTAGGACGGTCGAGACGCTGGGCCAGTTGTCCGTAGGTCCAGGTGGAGCCCGCCGGGATCCGGCGGAGGGCCGCCCAGACCTCCTGTTGAAAACTCGTGCCGCCCGTCTCGACTTCCAGCCCGTCGAAGGCCGCAAAATCCCGCTCCGCGAAGTACCGGTGGACCCTTGCCGTCACGCCGCCGGGATTCTGCGTTTCCACGAAATCGACCTTGCCGTAACGCGCCGTGAGCAATTGCTCGAAACGGGATTCGTAACCCGAAAAGTCGAGTGAGACAAGCTGCCCTGCTTTCACAACCAGAAGAATCTGCCCGATCGGGGACTCGTAACGGTCGAAGTCAAACATAACGGCTCCAGAGATGCAGTGCGGCGTAGGCGCGCCAGGGTCGCCAGGCTTCGGCCCGCGCTTCCAGTTCTTTCTGTGACAGATTGCCGGCCGACTTGCGCAATCCGAGGTCGGATGACGGAAATGCGTCCGGTTCATTCGCGGCGCGCATGGCGACGTAGTGTGCGGTCCACGGACCGATGCCTTCCACCAGGCACAAGCTGCGCTCGATGTGTTCCAGTCCTTTCGAGAGGTCAACCGCTCCGGCATCGAACGCGCCGGCGATGGCGCGCAGCGTCTCCGCTCGCTTGGTGGTCAACCCGACACCGGCGAAGTCCGCACGGCGCAGGATCTTCGCAGTGGGAAAGAGAAACGCCCCGTCGAACGGTTCACCGTACTTCTGCACGATCCGTCCGGCAAGGGTGGTGGCGCCTGCTACCGTCACCTGCTGCCCGAGAATGGCGCGGACACACAGCTCGAACGGGTCCCAGCATCCGGGCACGCGCGTCGCAGGATTGTAGTCGAGCGACGGATCCGATTCCTGAAGATGGCGCGCGATTTCCATCGCGTTCGCACGGAGATCGAACAGGCGCCGGACGCGCTCGACGATCACCCTGAGGTCCGTCAACTGGTCGATAGCGATTTCGACTTCGACCGAATGCAGTTCCGCAAGATGGCGCACCTGAAAACGTCCCCGGCTCTCGCCAAGCCGGATGGTCCGCTGATAGATGCCGTCGCGCACGCACTCGACGCCCGGGATCGCGCGCGCGGAAAGGAAGCGCAGCAGCGCGTCCCAATCGTATGGAGGACGGTAGCCAAGCCGGAGCGTGAGAGGTCCCTTGGCGGATTCTTCGAGAGTGCGCTTGCGGAGGTCCCGAGGGCTGCGGGCATAGACTTTTTGGATTGCATCGTTGAACCGGCGAAGGCTTCCGAATCCAGCGGCGAAGGCGATTTCCGCCACCGGCAGTGAGGTTTCAGTCAGCAGTTTCTTGGCGAACAGCACTCGACGGTTCAGCGCAACAGCCATCGGGGTCGCGCCGACATGCTCGAGGAACAATCGCCGCAGATGACGATCTCCGACGCCAAGCCGCGTCGCGAGGTCCTCGACGGAACCGTCGTCCACGACGCCGTCCTCAATGAGGCGTAACGCGCGAGTCACGGTTGCCGAAGTTCCAATCCACGCCGGAAGTCCTGGCGAGACTTCGGGACGGCATCGCAAACACGGGCGAAATCCGGCTTCCTGCGCCGCGGCTGCCGACGGATAATAGCGGCAGTTCTCCGGCTTAGGCGGGCGCACGGGGCAGATCGGACGGCAATAGATGCCGGTTGTGATGACGCCTGTGAAGAACTGACCATCGAAGCGCGCGTCGCGGGTCTCGATTGCCCGGTAGCAGGACTCGGGATCCAGGGTCATCACGCCTTCCAGTATGCCGGACCCCCACCCGGAACACTAGCCATTTTCGGACATTGCCGACGCGATATAATTTGCTGCACATCCCTGACTGTGTAAGGAGAGATGGATGCGTTGGACCGTCTACATCCTGGCTGCTGCCCTGTCGCTGCTCGCCGCCGAGCCGAAGCAGAAGGAATTCACTGCGCAACAGAAGCGCTGGTGGGCCTTCCAAAAGGTGACCAAACCTGCGGTTCCTGCGGTGCAAAACACCGCGTGGACCCGCAACCCGATCGACGCTTTCGTGCTCGCAAAGCTCGAGGATAAGGGCATCAAACCGAGCGCGGAAGCCAATCGCGTGACACTACTCAGGCGGCTCTCGCTCGACCTCACCGGCATGCCGCCCACTCCGGAAGAGACGCAGGCGTTCCTGGCGGACTCCTCGCCCAACGCGTATGAGAAACAGGTCGAACGGTTGCTGGCATCCCCGCGTTATGGCGAACGCTGGGCGCGTCACTGGCTGGATCTCGCGCGTTATGCGGATTCCAATGGATTCAAAGCCGACGAGACCCGTCCCCATGTCTGGCGCTATCGCGATTACGTAATCAAATCGTTCAACAACGACAAGCCCTACAGCCGCTTCGTGCAGGAACAAATCGCGGGCGACGAGATGTTCCCCGGCGATCTCGATGCGAAGGTTGCCGTTGCGTTCAACCGCCACTTCCCGGACGAGAGCAACGCAGCGAACATCATGCTGCGCCGGCAGGAACTGCTCAACGACATTACCGACACCGTAGCTGCGACATTCCTCGGCGTGACCGTGGCCTGCGCCCGCTGCCACGACCACAAGTTCGATCCCATCCTGCACAAAGACTACTACCGTCTGTCGGCCTTCTTCGCCAACACGAAACTGCAGGACGACACCGTGCTGCAGTCGCCCCAGGAAGCGAAAGCCTGGGAAGCGAAGTATGCGGTTTGGGCGAAGCAGACGGAAGGCATCCGCGCGGAGATGAAGGAACTCCTGAAGGCTCCGACGCAGGTGATGTGGGAAGACCGCATGTCGCGGTTCCCCGAGGAGATCAAAGAAGCCATTCTGCTCGCACCGGAGAAGCGCACGCCTTATCAGTGGCACATGTACCTCAAGGCCAAAGATCAAGTCGAATTCACCGACGAGGAGATGGCGAAGAAGCTGAAGGGCGAGCAGGCCAAACGGTACAAAGCGCTCGAAGCGCAACTCGCACAATTCGACAACATCAAGCCGGAACCGCGTCCGATCGCGCAGACGCTGGCAGAGCATGACGGCCCGGCCCCTGCGACCTTCGTTCTCACTGGCGGCAACTACGCCGCGCCACAGTACGAGGTCCAACCGGGATTCCTCTCGATCATCGATCCGTCAGAAGCGACGATCAACGGCAATCATCGCCGCACCGCGCTGGCGCAATGGCTTACCAGCCCTGATAATCCGCTTACGGCGCGCGTGATGGTGAATCGTCTCTGGCATCATCACTTCGGACGCGGCATCGTGGGCACGCCCTCAGATTTCGGCGTGATGGGCGAACGTCCGACCAACAAAGAACTGCTCGATTTCCTTGCCGCCACGTTCATAGAGAAGGGCTGGAGCATGAAAGAAATGCATCGCCTGATGGTGACGAGCGCGGCATATCGCCAGGATTCGTCTTATTCGGAAGTTGCAGCCAGGATCGATCCGGACAACAAATACTTGTGGCGCTACAACCGCCGCCGTCTCGAAGGCGAAGCCGTTCGTGATTCGATGCTATCGGTTTCCGGCGCGCTCAACGCAAAGATGGGCGGACCCGGCGTGTTCCCTCCCCTGCCTCCTGGACTTTCCACCCGTGGCGGATGGAAATCGAAGGAAGATGAATCCGAAGCCAACCGCAGATCCGTATACATTTTCGTGAGGCGAAACACGAGGTACCCGATGCTCGAGGCGTTCGACATGCCGGACACGCACGAGTCCTGTGCGCGGAGGGCACAGACGACCAGTGCGTCGCAGTCCCTCGACCTGATGAACAGCGAGGTGATCCTCAACTGGTCGAAGAGCTTCGCGGCGCGTGTTTCGAACGACAGCGGGTTATCGCAGGATGCGCAGATCGATCGCGCGTTCAAGCTCGCTTATGCGCGCTCGGCGAACGAAGACGAACGCAAGCTGAGCCGTGAGTTCCTGGCGCGCCAAACCGGCATCACCGGCAGCCGCGAACAGGCGCTCGCGGACTTCTGCCACATGCTGCTCAACTCGAACGAGTTCCTTTATCTGAACTAGCCATGCTACAGCGACTCTCCCATCGATGGAACGTTCGTTCGCGGCGTGAATTCTTCACGCAAGCGGGATCCGGCATCGCGGGCATGGCCCTCGCCAGCCTGCTGCAAGGCGCGACTCCTGTCAACGGACCGCATCATCCGCCAAAGGCGAAATCCGTCATCTTCCTCTTCATGGAAGGCGGACCCAGCCACATCGACCTCTTCGATCCTAAGCCCAAGTTGATGGACCTTGCGGGGCAACCGGTCCCGGCCTCGTACGGCAAGCTCATCACGGCCATGGGAACCGCGGGCAACACGATCCTGCCGTCTACGCGGACGTTTAAGCAGCACGGACAGGCGGGTACGTGGGTGTCGGACTGGTATCCGCAGATCGCAAAACACGTCGACGACATCGCAGTGTTGCGCTCATGCTGGGCCGATGGATTGAACCACGTCGGATCCGTGTGCCAGATGAACACCGGCGATATCCTCGCAGGCCGTCCGGCGCTTGGCGCGTGGACGACCTACGGACTCGGCACCGCCAATAAGAACCTTCCGAGCTTTGTCGTGATGGCCGATGAGCGCGAACCGCTTGGCGGCGGCAAGAACTGGTCCGCAGGCTTTCTGCCGGCAACTTACCAGGGTACGCAACTTCGCACCGGCGATACGCCGATCCTGCACTTGAAACCGCCAGCTGGCGTCAGCGACGAACAGCAGCGCAGCAAGTTGCAGTTCCTCAAGGCGCTCAACGAACATTGGGGCGCGGACAAGAAGGACGACACGGAACTCGACGCGCGCATCCAGTCTTACGAACTCGCGTATGAAATGCAGTCCGCGGGATCCGAGGCCGTCGACCTTACGAAGGAATCGGAAGCCACCAGGAAGTTGTACGGACTCGACAATCCGGAACTCGAAGCCTTCGGGCGCACGTGCCTGCTGGCGCGCCGCCTCGTCGAACGCGGCGTTCGCTTTGTTGAACTCTATTGCGGATCCGGCTCGGCGTGGGACGCGCACTCGAATCTCGACAGCAATCACACCAAGTGGTGCCGCGTATCCGACCAGCCGATTGCCGGCTTGCTCGCGGACCTCAAGTCCCGCGGCATGTTGAAAGATACGCTCGTCGTGTGGGGCGGTGAGTTCGGACGCACGCCCTTCAATGAGAAAGGCAACGGCCGCGATCACAACCCGTGGGGCTTCACGATGTGGTTCGCAGGCGGCGGCATCAAGCCGGGCATCACCGTCGGAACCACCGACGACATCGGCCTGCGCGCCGTGGAACGGCCCGCGCACGTCCACGACATCCACGCGACGATCCTGCACCTGTTAGGACTCGATCACCTGCGCACGACCTTCATGCACAACGGACGCGCCGAGCGTCCCACGATCACCAGCGGCGAAGTCATCAAGGAACTGCTCGCTTGATTCCCTGGCTCCTCGACGCGCTGGTTCTTCCGCTGCTGTCCACCATCCTGCGATTCAAGGATGACAGCAGCCTGATTGACCGGCTGCGCCGGCGCGACCCGGACGCCATGGGCGAGTTGTACGATCGCTACGGCAAGGTCGCGTTCTCGGTGATCTTTCGGATCGTGCGAAATCAGAGCACTGCCGAGGATCTACTGCAGGAGACCTTTCTACGTGTTTGGAACCGCGTCCACGCGTTCGATCAGGACAAGGGTTCCCTGGGTCCCTGGGTGTTGACGGTCGCCCGCAATCGGGCGATCGATTATCTTCGTTCGGTGGATGGCCGCATGGCGAAAAACGCGTTCGATATCGAACGCACTGAAACGCCCGGCCTGTTCACGGATCTCGAGTCCGAGATCCTGAGCACCGCCCGCATCCAGCATGTTCGCAGCGCATTCGATAAGCTGAATCCGAACCAGCGGATGGTGATCGAACTCGCGTACTTCGAAGGCATGTCGCAATCCGAAATGGCGGATCGCCTCAAGCAGCCACTCGGAACCGTCAAAACCTGGGTTCGCAGCGCGCTGAAGGCCCTACGCGACGAACTGGGAGAACAGGAGGCTGTCGCATCATGAACTGCGAAGAACTCCAGGATCTCTACGAACTGTACGCACTGGGCGCACTCGAAGACGAGGAGCGGCATGAAATCGACGCGCACCTGGCCCGCGAATGTCCAAACTGTATCGCCGGCGTGCAGCGCGCACGGTCGATGAACGCGGTGATCGAATCATTTGCTCCTGAGGTCGCGCCAGACAAACGCCTTCGCGATCGAGTGCTGGCGAGCGTCGGAGCAAATCGCAAGCAACAAGGCTTCGCATGGTGGCCCATCTGGGCGCTGGCAACCGCGGGCTTGGCAATCGCCTCGCTCACCTTTTACTCGCGCTCTCAGGAAGTGCTTTCACAGCTCGAAGAAGCGCGTCAGGTGATCGGCAAGCAGGGCCTTGACCTCGAACGGTCGAAGCAGATTCTCGGTTTCCTGGATCAACCCGAAACGCGCCAGGTGCGGTTTGACGGCAAAGAAACCAGGCCTCCGCGCGGCAACGTCTTCGTCAATCGCAATGCTGGGGTCTTATTGATCGCGCAGAATCTGCCGCGTCTCGAATCCGGCAAGACTTATCAGATGTGGGTGATCCCGAAAGGCGCGAATCCGAAGCCTGCCGGTCTCTTCCAGTCCGACACAAGCGGCGCTGCAGTACACCTGCTCGCGGGCGCGATCGACATCGCAACCGTCGGGGCAGTCGCCGTCAGCGTCGAACCCGCAGCGGGCTCGGAACAGCCGACCACTACGCCGATCATCGTTGCGCCGGTTCCCGCAGGACTCTAACGCCGTCTCCACTGCGCGAGGACATTCGCAGCCAGTACGAGTCCCGCGCCCGCGAGTGCGATGGGCCGCAGCGTTTCGTGGATCG
>CAZVKC010000008.1:92574-103250 GCA_964627455.1 uncultured Solibacteraceae bacterium
GTGAGGCGCACCGCACTCGGCGTGGACTTCGCGCGATCCATTACGAAGATGTAGACAGCGAAGGTTGCGGCGCTGAAAAGAGTCCACCAGTCGCCGGCCGTGAGGCCGACACCTGGATCCGTCATCATCGCAATACCGATCGATGCGAACGCCGCCGCGCCCCACACACGCGGCGCAACCGTGTGTCCCAACAGGCGGCCCGCGATTGGAACCATGATGGTGGCGGTACTCACCAGAAAGGCCGAGCGGTTGGCGGGAATCGTCAGCAGCCCCTGGTAAACGGAGGCGATGCAGGCGAACTGCAGGATCCCCAGCACGCCGCCATAACGCAGTTCCCGCACTGTCATGCCGCGCCAGCGATACGCCATGAAGACAGCGGACAGCACGAAGCGTCCGAAGGTCAATAAAGCAGGAGTCAGCGTCTGATAGGCGATCTTGCCCAACGGAAATGTCGTGCCCCACAGCAGCGTCACGATCACCAGCGCAAGAAGGCCGCGTGCATGCGGCGTCAAGATTCTACTATTCTTGCAGGTAATGGACCTACTTCAAGCGGGAAACCTCGATCTGCGTCCGGCAAGCGACCAGGATCGCACCGCGGTCGAGGCGCTATTACATGCTGCCGGATTGCATCCGCTCGATGACGGCGCTCAGTTCGGACCGCAGTACATCGTTGCCGTCCTCGGCGAAAATCGCATCATTGGAGTGGCCGGCATGGAACTGCACGGCGATGACGCACTGCTGCGCTCGGTCGCGGTGGACAAGCAATTCCGGTCTTTGCGCCTGGGCGCGACACTCGCCGAGGACCGCCTCAATTGGGCTCGCGATCGTGGAATTCGCGCGGTGTACCTGCTGACGGACACGGCCGCGAATTATTGGACTCGTTTCGGATTTCGGGAAATTGCTCGCGCGGAGGCGCCGGAAGGAATTGCCGCATCGCACGAGTGGGCGGGCGGCTGCCCGGCCAGTTCCACGGCGATGCGGCTCGTACTCTAGACTCTACTTGGACTCGGCGACTTCGGCCAGCAGAGCGCCCCAATGGAAGCCTGCGCCAAAGGCCGCGAAGCAAATCGACTTTGCTTCTTCCCAGCATTCTGAAGCGGCAATCAACATCGACGCGGATGACGTATTGCCGTACCGCGAAATGTTCGAATAGAACTTTTCGGTGTCGACTCCGACCGCCTTTGCGATGCGCGCGATCAGGTTCTGATTCGCCTGGTGCATCACGAACCAGTCGATCGACTGCGGCGCGCGATCATTGCGCTTCAACAGATCCGCAATCACAGACGGAACCTTCCGCGAGGCCTGCATAATCACGGTCATGCCGTTCATCACCAGCGATCCCTGCAAGCCCAACTGCAACGCTTCGGTGTAAGATCCGTCAGACCGCATCAGCGAATCGATGATCTTCAACCGTCCGGTGTCGCGGCTCACGAGACACGCGCCGGCGCCGTCGCCGAACAGGATCCCTGTACTCGCATCCATCGGATCACGATCGATGACGGCCGACATCTTCTCGGCGCCGACCACCAGGATGTTGCCGTAACGTTCCACCAGATCTCGCGCCAGCGCCAACCCGAACAGCGAACCTGCGCTCGCAGCCGGAAGATCAATAGCGGGAACATCCGTCAATCCGAGACCCTTCGCGACTTCCGCGGCCGCGCCCGGAAAGCGGCGTTCGTTGGATCCCGACGAAACGATGATCATGCCGACTTCGCGAGCCTCCACGCCCGCGCGCCGCAAACAATCCAGTGCTGCGTTTAATCCCAGTTGCGACACCGGCACATCGGATTCCGCCCAGCGGCGTTCCTCGATGCCCGAAACATCCTTGATCCAGGCGGCTTCCTTGCCCACCCGGGTGGCGAGTTCTTCGTTCGTGACGATTCGCGACGGAACGTACGCGCCTAATCCCCGTATAAATGCCATCGAATCTACTTCCGGCCTTCCACGTAAGCTTCAATCTTCTCGATCGTGTCGAACTTGCGCGGGTTGAGATCCGAGTCTGGAATCTTGATTCCGAACTTCTCTTCCAGAGCCGCCACCATGTCGGTCAGAGCAAAGGAATCGAGCAATCCGGAATCGAACAACGACTCGTCGTCCCCCGGCACATCGGACTTTTTCGAAACGTCCTGAATGATCTTGATAATCGCTTCTTTCATTGATCCACTTCCGTGCGGGCGCCGACAAACCGCTGGTACTGCAACATCAGTTCCTGAGCCAAAGTCTTGCCCACCAGTTCGTAACCCGGCGCAGTGAGATGTACGAAGTCGCCCTGCGCAAGTCCCGCTGCAACCCAGTATCGCATCGAACCGGCGCCGCCCATACGATCGCGCCAATGCCAGTACGCCGCGCCCGTTTCCATGGCGACCCGCAACTGGATATCGATCACCGCATCGAGATTCTTGGGCCAGCGGATATTGCAGTCCGGCGGACCCACCATCAGGATGCTCGCCGTCGGCGCGGCCTGCCGGAACTTCGTCACGACCCGCTTGAGGCTCTGATAATACTCAGCGCCATCCCACCGCGGACCATTCGCTTCATTCGTGCCATACGCCAGGATGATCAGCGCGGGCTTCCGCTTCGCCAGATGCGCCGCCAGGATGCCTTCGTCCCAATCCGCCAGCATCGGAGCATACGCGCCGTTGATGCCCATCGTCTCCCACGTGATGCCGGACTTATTCTGGATCACCGTGCCGAACAGACGTACGGGTTCCTGCGTTAGCGTCTTCAACATGTATCGATGCGTGCCCGGCGTTTCCGCGAGAGGCAGCGTCGCGGGGCGCAGGTCACCGGTGGTCGACACGGTTCCCATCAGAGAATCGTCAACCCACACTTCCATCGCGCCGCCCTCGGGATGCTGCAAAAACAGCAGTTCCGCTTCCTCGCCTGTGCCCGAAAACGTGACCGTTTCGCCAGGACGCATCGACGTGATGCTGACCCCGCCGAGGCCCTGCATCGGATCCCCGCGTCGCGACAGGATCCCTTCGGTGATCCACGTGTCGCTGCTGTTCGAACTCATGTCGAACCTGCGGTAGCCGCGATACGGACGCCCGGGCAACGCAAAGCCTGGACCTCCGTTGCCGAAACGTTCCTGGAAGAACTGCCGCATCGCGTTCGGCCAGTCGTCGGAGGCCGTGTGCGAATCGCCGTAATGCAGCACGTGCACCGGCGCTTTGCTTTTGGAGGACTGGTACAACTGCTCGAAGAACGGAACCAGGCCGCGCACGTTGTCGAACGTTTCCTGCTGCGGTTCCATGCCTTCCATCACCCACTTGATGGCTGCGTCGCGATTGATGTAGAGGCGCGGACCCGGCGGCGCAGTCGTCGTTCGGCGAACCTGCCGCACCGGCGCCTTCGCACGGCTTTTGGATGTGGCCGCCGTCTTTTTCGCAGGCGCCTTCTTTGCCACGGACTTCGTTGTCGTGGACTTCTTCGTCGCGGCTGGCGGGGCGGGCGGCGCGGGAGTCGCCGCGGCGGCGAGCAACAACAACAGGCCCGCAACAATTGCGGTCAATCGCATCATGGATTGCCCGCCTTCCACCGCTTGTATCCCTGCACCATCGCGTCGTTCAGCAAGCCACCGACAATTGCCGCACCGCCGGGCAGCGGATGAATGTAGTCGGCATTCACGAGACGCGGCTTGGCGGCGTACCACTTCGCCATCGTGCCGGCGCCGCCCATTGCCTCATAGGTATTGAAGAAAGCGCATCCCGTTTCTGCAGCCACCTGCCGTTGCACTTCCACGATCTTCGGCATGATCGCCGGCGTGACGATCGCGCCGGACGAGGAACGCTCGCCTCGATCCATCGGCGCCATCACAAGAATCGAAGAGGCCGGCGCGGCGGCCTTGACCCGCAGCAGGATCTGCTTCAGCTCGGCCGGATACAACGTCTCGACATATTTCGGAAACACGCTTTCGTTCGTCCCATAATTGAGGACGATGAGATCCGGTTTTTGGCGCCGGAGTTGTTCGGTCCAATGTGAGGTATCGAGGTAACGCAGCAGCGATTGGGTCGAGGCGCCATTGAGGCCGAGGCTCGAGTAGATCACGCCGCTGTGCTCCTTCTCGAACATCATGCCAAAAATACGAACCGTGCCTGTGGTGACCGTCAATTTGATCTCTGTCGTGCCGGGAGGCAACTCGGCCGCCGCGAAGCCGCTGTCCTTTTCATCGGCTCCAGACTGCACGGTCAGCAACGTCTGCCCTTGTGTTTCCAGACGAAACTCGCCGCCTCCTGGTTGCTTCAGGTACAACACCTCGACTCGAGTGTGCGTTCCGTCCGCCAGGCGGATGCGCGAACTTGCGCCCGCGGATCCCTGAAAATTCACGCCGCCGAGGCCGTGGAGATTGTCCTTGGCGCGCGGCGACTGGCTCAACGCTTCGGTGCGCCATCCGCTGCCCTTCACGTCCATCCCGCGATGCTGATACCAGTTCCAAGGCTTGCTGATGAGGATGAAGCCATGTCCCGCATCGCCAAACTGCCGCTGAAACAACGACCGCGCGTCAGCCGTAATCGAGTCCGCCGTCACCGGTGAGTCGCCGTAATGAAGCACACGCGTCGTCCCCTGCCCGGCTTCGGTGCGGCGGAGCGCTTCGTAAAACGGCTTCATTGCGCCATCCGGGTCGGCGATCGCCACGGGCGACGATACATCCGGCAGATCGGTTGGAACCTTGATCGGGCGGTCCGGATCGTCCGGGACAGCCTTTCCCGGTTCGCTGCCTCCGGTAGCCTGCGCGCCCGCCTTTCCGCCGGCGACTTCGGACTTCGCCGCGCCTCCCGGTGCAATCTTCTCGCCCTCCGGTTGTGGAGCGAACACGATCCGCGCCAGCGTATCCAGGCCCGGCGCACGCATCCACGACAGCCACGGCGTCAACGGGGCAACCAGCGTGAGAACCGCGACGGCCAGCACAGCGAGGAGTGTCTTCTTGGGCAGTGTGCTCATCGGGTTCTTCTAAAACTTCTGGTACACGAACGGGGCGGAACCCGTGCTCGATACGTACTGGATGCAGGCCAGCGCAACGGCCAGCGCCGCTGCCTGCGCCAGCGCAGGAGCTTCGGTGAAGACACGGAGACTGCTGCTGTACCAGTTCTTGGGAAGGAAGTGGAAGAGCACGGCAGCAGCGAGCACAATCGCAAATCCCGGAGTGATATTGCCTGTGCCGAAACTCATTCCAGCGATCTGATTCAGGACATCCAGGGCGCTATCCAGTGTTTCCGCGCGGAAGAAGATCCAGGCCAGCAGCACGAAGTGGAGGGTGATCACGCCACGTGCGAACCTCGCGATCCATAACGTCGAGGGCTTCTTCTCGCCGCGCAGCACCTGCCACCAGCGATTCACTGCGAGTCCCGTGCCATGCAGGGTTCCCCAGATCAGGAAGTTCAACGTAAAGCCGTGCCAGACGCCGCCGAGCACCATCGTGATCGCGAGGTTGAAATAGGTAAAGATCTTGTGTTTCGAACGCAAGCCGGGCAGAGAGAAATACAGATAATCGCGCAGCCAGTTCGAGAGCGAGATGTGCCAGCGCCGCCAGAATTCCGCCAGATTCAGCGTCTCGTACGGACGGTTGAAGTTCTGCGGAAGCTTCAGGCCGAACAACAATGCGCTCCCGATCGCGATGTCGCTGTACCCCGAAAAATCGTAGTAGAGCTGGAATGCATAGCCATACGCGGCCATCAGGACCTCAAATCCCGAATACAGCGCCGGCGTGTCGAAAACGCGGTTCACGAGGTTTTCCGCCAGGTAATCGGCAATGAGGAACTTCTTGCAGCCGCCGAGTCCGATGAGGAAGAGCGCCTTGCCGCCGTCTTCGATGCTGAGCGGGATCTTCAGCTTTCCCCACTGGGGCGCAAGCGAAGTCATCCGCGTGATCGGACCCGCAAGAATTGTGGGGAAAAACAGGACAGAAGACAGGTACGTCAGCAGGTTCGGCGCCGGCTTGCCGTCCTTACGATAGATGTCGATCGTGTAGGTGAGCGCCTGAAACGCGTAGAACGAAAGGGAGAGCGGCAGCGCAATGCCGACCTGCGAACCCGGCAGCTTGGTGGTCACGATCAAGCCCAGGTTCAGCAGAATGCTCAGCCAGAGCAAAATGCGCCGGACCCCAGGGTCCGTGTTGCGGTCAATCAGAGATCCCAGCAGGTAGTCGGCGCAGGCTGCTGCCGGAACGAGCGCGAGATAAACCACTCCCCAACGCCCCAGAAAGAGCAGGTTGGCGATGAGGATCAGTCCCATTGCAACGGTCTTCCAGCGGACGAGCAGCCAGAAGATCAGAAACAACAAAACCAGAAATGCGAAGTATTCCGCGCTCGTCAGTAGCATCCAGCGTTACAGGGACAGATTGTCAGGTAGGACTCTTCAATTGTAAAACGAGCAGGCCCTGTCTTGTTTCAACGCCTATGCCGGTCCAATGCTTACAGCCGCGAGCGGAGGCAGCGAACAGGCGTGCGGCTTGAGGTCGCGCGAGGCCTTTTTGAATCCGTTTCCCGCGTCATAATTCACAAACGTCGCATCCCCATTGTTCTGGATGCAGATCTGCGCGTTGTCCGTCCTGGGCTTCACCACGCCGTCGTAGATCACACTCGGAACGGGGTTCCCGAGCACCGGCGCGAGTTCCTTCGCACGACCGCCGGGATTCGTGCCGCCGCCCGCCAGCACGTTGTCATGAATATGAATCCGCTCGACGAACGGATCGAAGTTCGGATCCTTCACAGGGTTTCCCGTCGTGAGATAGCTAAGGATCGACACGTTGGAAGTCGCGTTGTCCTTCACCTGGTTCTTGAAGATCTCGATGTCGTGCGTGGCGAGAATCATGATCCCCGTGCCGGTGGGAACCTTCGCCACGATGTTGCCTTTCGGGGCGAAGTTCTCGGTGTTGTTGCCGGAAATCTGGTTGTCGTAGACGCGTGTGAACGAACCGCCTTGCACGGGCAGGTCCGGCAGGTTGAACACGAGCACGCCGCCGGTGTTGTTGGTCGCGACATTCTGATATACATCCGCCTGCGTCGAGTTCTCAATCTCAATTCCGGCGACGTTGAACTCAGCGCGGTTACGGCGCACGATCACGTTCTTGCTCTGCCCGACGTAGATTCCGGCGTCCGAAGCGCCGATGGCGACTGAATCCTCAATTAAGACGTTCGAACACTGTACGGGATAAATGCCGTAGGCGCCGTTAGTTTCCTTGGGTCCGCCCGTCCATTCGGTCTTGATACGGCGGATCGTGACACCCGCAGCACCGTTCACCTTCAGCGCGTCGCCCTTCGTATTCTGCAGCGTCAGGTCCTCGATCGTGAATCCGCTCGACGTCACGAGCATCCCCGCGGAACCTGTCTTCTGGCCGGCGAACGAGAGGATCGTTTTGTCCAAGCCCTTGCCGCGAATCGTCACGTTCTCGATCGCCAGGGAGATCTGCCGGTCGACGTCGAATTTGCCCTCGCCGATCGTGATTACAGAGCCCGGCTTGGCCGTGATCAGTGCTTCCTGCAGACGTTTCGCGAAATCGGGTCCCGGCTGCAGGGCGCCGCCACCGGATCCGCAGGACGGCAGCAGCAATGTCAGCGAAAGGCCGAACACACACAGGTTGCGACGAAGCATGGGCTTAGTTTACTCAAGCCAACGGCGAATATGTGCGGCGACTTCCTCACCGGCATCCTCCTGAATGAAGTGTCCAGCGCCCTTCACCGGCAGCGGATCCGCGCAGTTCCTGAAAATGCTGCGCAACTGCCCTTCTCCCGATACCGTGATCGGATCGCTATCCGCCCACGGAAGCAGCACGGGAAGATCAACGAGAGTCCGAAGGCGTTCGATGGCGGCCCGGTTTTCGTTCGCACCCGGATGATCGCGATGGATGGGGACCAACCGGGGAAACACGCGTGCAGCCATCTGCGATTCGACATTCGGGTAAGGGGCCTGGTATGCCGCAGCCTCAGCGTCCGATAAACGGCGCGTCCGCACGGAACCTTTCATCAGGCGCGCAAGATCCAACGACTGCTGGGACACCGCGAACTTCCGCCATTTGAGAAACGCGGGCGCCGGCGGACCTCCGTTGGGGATCCCCGTATTCATCGCGACGAGTCGCGCGAACCGGTGCGGGATTTCAGAAAGCACCCGCAACCCGAGCAGTCCGCCCCAGTCCTGGCAGACGAGAGTGATTCGTTCGAGGCCAAGCGCCAGGATGAATTTTCTCACCCAGCGCGCGTGCGACCGGTAGGTGAATGCGTTCGCTGCAAGCGGCTTGTCGGACCTTCCGAACCCGATGAGATCCGGACAAATCACGCGGCCGGCGCAGGACAATTCGGGAATCATGTGCCGGTACAGAAAGCTCCAGGTTGGCTCGCCATGCAGGCACAGGATCGGATCCCCGGATCCTGCTTCGACCCAAGCCATTCGCAGTCCTTCGATCTCGATGTAGCGCGGTTCATACGAGAAGTCAGGGACGGCATGGAACGCTTTGTCCGGCGTGCGATACACGGCCCCATCCGGCCAGGAACAGCGTATGCCCGCGTGTGCTGCAACTTTGTCCACAACCGGCGCGGCATCGCCGGCCAACCAGCGGTTGAAGTCCATCAGATCCCCGTCGATTTCGTGTTCCGGCGGTCGCGGCTCGAAGCGATCCCAGAACCCGAGTACGGTCGCGGTCGAGGCGCGCCCCCGTCCCAGATCGCCGAGTTCCAGCGCATACAGGTGATCGTGCGACGAGCGCCAATACACGCGCCCGGCGCGAACCCCGGTCCTGCGCTCGACCTCCTCGGCAAACTCCGGCCGCACGTCAAGTTCCTGTTCCACCAGCACGGGATCCGCACGCAGCACGCGCAGTTCCGCTGGATCGGGACTCGTCCAGTTCATGACGCCGGGAACCTCCGGTCCAGAAATGCAACGATCTCTCGCGCGATGTCGGCGCCGCGATCATCCTGCAGGAAATGCCGCGCGCGGTCCAGGATCACAGGGCCTTCGGCGTGCGGCAGCAACTCCTTCAAGCGCATGCCCATCTCGAGCGGGAAGACCTCGTCTTCAGGCGCCCATATCAACAAGGTGGGAACATCCGCCAATTCTCTTAGCCGGGATTCGATCGCCTGCATGTCGTCCCACCCGCGATCCCCTTCGCGCATCGGAATCGTCCGCGGCCACGTCAGGACCACGTGATCGGATTCCGGATCATCGAATACGTGGTGATACGCGCGAGCCTCCGCTTCGGACATGCCGCGGGCCGACACCGCACTCGGGCCGTGTTGCGAAAGAACTTTGTGTCGAGACATGAGGAATTGCCCGATTAATGGTGAATGCCAGGTGGTCCACGGCTTCGGGGACTGATGGAACTTCGAAAGCATTCCCGTGAACAGCCAGGTATTCATCAGAACCAGCGCCGATAGCCGTTCGACGCGTTGCAGTGCGGCGCCAACGCCTTGAGGACCTCCCCAATCCTGGCCCACAATCACGAACTCCTGAAGATCGAGTTGATCCAGAAAGGAAACAAGGTCCGCGATGTGATGGGCGAGCGTCAGGGAAGAATCGACTGCGGGATGTGACGAATATCCCGCTCCGATCCAGTCCGGCGCAATCGCCCTGTAACCCGCTGCCCGAAGTGGCTCGATGAAATCGCGATAGAGAAATCCCCAAGTGGGGTTGCCGGACAACAGCAGTACCGGACGTCCCCGCCGATCTCCCTCATCGATATACGCCATCGTTCGGCCGTTCACGACTAAGGCCTTCTGCTCCCAGGGGAACATTGGTTCGAGCCATTGGGGCTTGCGTCGGAGTTCCTGCATCGTGAGCGGCAGGATATCAGTTCAGCGAGCCGGACGCAGTACGATAAAAAGAAGTGCTCAACGACATTTCGAACCTCGTCGCACGCGCCCTCCGCGAGGACATCGGCGCAGGGGACGTCACCAGCGACAACACGGTTCCGGCGGACCTCCAGGCAGAGGGAACCTTCTTCGCAAAACAGCGGCTCGTGCTCGCGGGCGGCTACATCCTGAACCTGATCTTCACCCGCGTCGAACGCCTTCGCCGCGACGGCGAAGTGATCGAGAAGGGCGAACCCATCGCAACCGTCCACGGGTCTGCACGCAGTTTGTTGAAGCACGAGCGGGTGTCGTTGAATTTCCTCCAGCAGTTGAGCGGCATCGCGACCCTCACCCGCCGTTATGTCGACGAAACCGCGGGCACGTCATGCCGCATCCTGGATACGCGCAAGACCACGCCGGGCCTTCGCCTCGTCGAGAAACTGGCCACAAAGGCAGGCGGCGCCGTCAACCACCGCATGGGCTTATACGACGCGATTCTCATCAAGAACAACCATATCGATCTCGCTGGTGGAGTCACTGCGGCCGTCACGCTTGCCATGAAGAGCGGCATTCCTGTCGAGTGCGAGGTCCGCAATCATGAGGAACTCGCCGAAGCGCTAGGTCTTGGCGTTTCGCGGATCCTGCTCGACAACATGACGCCCTCGCAAGCCGCCGAAGAGATCCGGTTTATCAACGGCCGAGCATCCGTCGAGATCTCCGGTGGCGTCACGCTCGAAACCGTCAAAGATTACGCGCAGACCGGCGCGGACTTCATCTCGGTCGGCGCATTGACCCACTCCGCGCCTGCCGCTGACATCAACTTCCGCATTCGCCCGATTCGATGAACGAACCGAAGATCCACTGGCACGAGTCGGTCGACTCGACCATGTACGAAGC
>CAZVKC010000008.1:103350-134413 GCA_964627455.1 uncultured Solibacteraceae bacterium
CTGGCCCAATGACATTCTCATCCAGAACCGGAAATGCTGCGGGATCCTGGCGCAATTGCACGGATCCGCCGTCATCGCAGGCATAGGGGTGAACGTCAATCACGAGGCCTTTCCCGAGGAACTCGCATCCATCGCAACCTCGCTTCGCGCCGCCGCCGGAGGCAGGACCTTCGACCGCCGCGAACTTCTGCACGCGATCCTCGAATCCGTCGATACGCACTGCGCCATCCTGCAACACCAGGGCCGCCAAGCCATCATCGAGGCGTTCTCGCGCGCATCCTCGTACGTGTACGGCCGGCGCGTACGGCTCGAAGACACCGGTGAAACCGGCACGACCGATGGCCTCGACAATGCCGGTTTTCTTATGCTGAAGAAGGACGACGGCCGCCGCATCACGATCCTTGCCGGCGGCGTGCGTCCGGAATGATGAGGGAATCCACCATGCTGCTGGCACTCGACGCAGGCAACACCAACATCACCATCGGCGCATACGACGGCGACAAGCTCATCAGCCGCTGGCGCCTGCGCACGATCCACGAACAAACTGCCGACGAGTGGGGCATCCTGATGCGCAACCTGTTCGCGCTGAATTCGCTGGCGCTCGAACGCATCGGCGGAATTGTGATTTCGTCGGTGGTTCCGCCCCTCGAACAAAACCTGACGGCAATGTCGCAGCGATATTTCGGCATCGACCCGATGTTCGTCACGGCGGCGACCGACACAGGAATCACCGTCCGCTACGACAATCCCCGTGAAGTCGGCGCGGACCGCATCGTCAACGCGGTCGCGGCATTCCAGAAATACGGCGGCCCCTGCGTCGTCGTGGACCTCGGCACCGCCATCACGTTCGACGCGGTCTCAGCGAGCGCCGAGTATCTCGGCGGCGTTATCTGCCCCGGCATCGGCATCGCCATCGGCGGACTCTTCGCCAAGACTGCCCGGCTCCCGATGGTGGACTTCCGCGAACCCGAGAAGTTCATCGGTTCGAACACTGTCGGCTCGATTCAATCGGGACTTTACTACGGCTTCATCGGCCTGATCGACGGCATCGTCGAACGCATGATCGGTGAACTCGGCCCCAACACCAAGGCAGTCGCCACCGGAGGCCAGGCGCCTCTCATCGTTCGCGGCTCGAAGTTTCTCAAGGCTGCCGACGAGGACCTCACACTCGACGGACTACGCATCATATGGCAACGGAATCAAATCCGCTAGACGAAAACTGGCGAGGTAGTTACTTCAACTACTTCACCGAGATCGAAGAACATTTTCAACGTGCGCGCGGCACAGCGCTGTTTCTGCTGTCTCCGCTGGATTGGGCGCTGATCGAAAGCTGGAAGAATGCCGGCATCCCGCTGGCGGCTGTGCTCCGCGGCATCGATCTTGCGTTTGAGAAGTGGCGCGCAAAGAAGACGAAGACGCAGGCCGTGAATTCGCTGGCCTATTGCGCCCAGGCGATCGCTACAGAGGCCGAAGCGATGGCCAAGGGCGGGCCTTCCGCCACGGCGGGCACGACGACGCAGGATCCCGACGCGCCGTTTTCGAAAGAGGAACTGGCGTCCTACTTCGAGAAGAACATCGCGGACCTGCGCAAGCAGGGTCTGGACGAAACGGCCGAAGCAATCACGCGCCTGCTCGCGGACATCGACACGCATTACTACAACCTCGAAGAACTCGAACAACGACTCACCGCGCTCGAGGAGAAAATGATCGCGCAGGTCCGCTCGCGTATGACCGACGAACAACTCTTCAACGCCCGTCGCGAACTCGACCTGCAATTGAAGCCGTATCGGAGCAAGATGAGCACCGACCAGTTGTCGATGCTCGAACGCCAGTTCCTAGAACGCAAGGTGCTCGAGGCGAACAACCTGCCTCGCCTCAGTCTCTTCTACATGCGCTAGGACGACTTCGCCTTCGACTCGCGAGCAGCGGCCCCGAAAATCCCTTTGGACATCGTCGAGGACTCGGCCGCCACTCGTTTTGCGTACGCTTCGCCTCGAACCGTGTGTGCGGCCTTGTTCGCCGGATCCGCAGCGATCGCCCAATCCGCGAGGTGGCACGCCAGCGCCAGGTTCCCTTCCGCGACCAAAGCCCGGGCGCGCTCCAGCAACTTATCGATGCCGCCTGCGAGGCCCGCGATCTCGCGTCCCTGCGCGTCAACCGGCGCAGGTTTCAATTCCGAGGGAATGCCCGAATACCAACCGCCGTACAGCCGGTACAAATTGCGCAGGATGAAGTCAGGCTCGTCGTACACCGGCAGCAGATACGGACGCCTCTTCAACTTATCGGGGATCGTCAGCGTCGCCAGTGCTTCGTAAATCGTCGCCCCGCGATTCAACGAGCGGATCGCGTGCGCGTGGATATTCTCGAGATATTCAGCCGTTTCGACCAACGCACTCTGCACGCGATCCTCGCCGAAGATCGGAAGTCCATGCCCCGGCAGCAACATGACCGGTTTCTTCGCAGCCATCGCGCGCAACGCGGTTGCCCATTCGATGACATACCGCTGCACCTTCTGGGGATTCCCGGCGTTCGGCGCCGCCCAGATAAAGAGATCACCGGTGAACAACACGCGCTCGCGCGGCAAAAACACCCAGGTGTGATCGTCCGTCTCGCCAAGAGCGTGCGACAACTCAAAAAGCACGCCCCCGATCATCAGACGCATCGAATCCGAGTACGTCAAATCAGGACGGATGGGCTTGGTCGGGAACTCCACTGCTCGCCCGAACTGACGGCTGTTGATGATCGAGTTGTAGCCGGCTGTCGCAATATAGCGGTCGAATCGACGATTCACATTCTCGTGCGCAATCACCTGCGGCGCATCCCATCCCTTGGACTTCGCTTCGCTCAGAAAGGGCGGCAGGCCATAGGCGTGATCGACGTGCCCGTGGGTGTACACCGCCGCTCGCACCCGCTCCGCCGACCAGCTGCGAATCCGCTCAAATCCCCGCCGGTTGAGCAGCACGTTGTATGATCCGGTGTCGATCAACACGAGCCCGTCGCTGGTCTTCACCACGCCCTGGTTCGCGAAATCCTTATAGAACCCGATGCCGGGAGCGACCTCTTCCAGCACCGACAGCATCGCAAAAGGATGGTCCGACT
This sequence comes from uncultured Solibacteraceae bacterium, assembly GCA_964627455.1. GTDB lineage: Bacteria > Acidobacteriota > Terriglobia > Bryobacterales > Bryobacteraceae > F-183. Next base: position 106,450 of record CAZVKC010000008.1, read on the forward strand.
CGCTCTCCGTGGTGGTTCTGCCGAACCACAACGCGTCGGAAAGTTCACGCAACGAAGCCATGCGTCATAGGATACGCCAGATGTTTTTGTGCGTGGCGCAAATGTATCATTGACAGTACATGTCGACTGCTGTCCTTTTGGCGATCGCCGGCGCCCTGGCCGCTGCAGATACCAATTCGTCGAAACCAATTGATTTCGACCGCGAGATCCGGCCCATCCTGTCGGACTATTGCTATGCATGCCATGGTCCTGATGAGGCCAATCGAAAAGCCGGACTGCGCCTGGATGTCAAAGAGGGCGCAATCGGTAAAGCGATCATCCCGGGCGACCCCGCCAAATCGCGAATCTTCATTCGCATGAGTCACGAAAAGCCGGCCATGCGCATGCCTCCCGCCGCGTTTGGACGCAGGCCTGATGACAAGCAGATTGCGTTGGTGAAGCGCTGGATCGAACAGGGCGCGGAATGGAAGACGCACTGGGCTTACGAACCGCCAAAGAAGGTGCAGCCTCCGACGGTCACGTTGAAGAACTGGGTTCGAAATCCGATCGATTCATTCGTGCTCGCGCGCCTTGAGAAAGAAGGGTTGAAGCCATCGCCGGAAGCCGCCAAGTCAACTCTGCTTCGCCGGCTCACCTTCGACCTCACCGGACTCCCGCCAACGCCAGCGGAACTCGACGCGTTCCTTGCCGACAAGTCCCCGAACGCGTATGAAAAGCAGGTCGATCGTCTCCTGGCCTCCTCCCATTACGGCGAGCGCATGGCGATGCAGTGGCTGGACCTCGCCCGTTACGCCGACACGCACGGCTATCACATCGACTCACATCGCGACATGTGGCCTTGGCGCGATTGGGTGATTCGCGCGTTCAACAACAACATGCCGTTCGACCGCTTCACCGTCGAACAACTCGCAGGCGACCTGCTGCCGAATCCGACCAAGGATCAGATCATCGCGACCGGCTTCAATCGCAACCACATGATCAACTACGAAGGCGGCGCGATTCCCGAAGAGTATCTCGTTGAGTACGTCGCAGACCGCGTCGAAACGACGTCGAACGTGTGGATGGCGATGACCATGGGCTGCGCCCGCTGCCATGATCACAAATACGACCCGATTAAGCAGGCTGACTTCTACAAGTTCTTCGCCTTCTTCAATACCGTCGACGAAAAGGGACTCGACGGCATGGCCGGTAACGCGAACCCGATCCTCGCGTTGCCCGACGACAACCAGAAGTCCCGCCTCGACCAGGTGAAGTCCGCGATCGCGAGGCGCGAAGCCGAACTCCCCGACAAGAAGGTCGATGAGATGTTCGCGACGTGGGAATCGGCGCAGCAGATCGATCTCGCTGGACCGGTCTCGCTCCGCAACGGCCTGCAGTTCCACTACGATTTCGAAGGCAACGTTTTCGACACTTCGGGACGCTACCGTCACGCACGCATCATCAGCGGCGAACCTGGGTTCTCGAACTCGGGTGTCGGCCGCGGCATCGACTTCAACGGCGAAAACACACAGATCTCCGTCGGTCCGGCGGAACTCTCCGGTCCGTTCACCCTCGCCTTCTGGATGCGCTTCAACCAGGGTAAAGAAGCGACGATCCTCAGCAAGCCCGGCGCGATCGAAATCTGGCATGAGAAGCCGATGGCGATCCCACGCCTGCGCCGCGCAGCGAAACTCCACATCGATCTCGGACCGAACCGGTATCGCACTCGCGAACAACTGATCTTCGGCGAACTGAAGCACCTAGCGATCACCAGCGACGGTGGTCCACAAATTCGCCTCTATGTCGATGGAAAGCCGTTCGCGCTCGAACTCGCCGCATCCGGCCCACTGAGCCAGATGCAGAGCACCGAACCGATCCAGATCGGCATCAAGACTGCGCGGGAACGGTTCAAGGGGCAGATCGACGACCTGCGTCTGTATTCACGCGTCATCGACCTCGCGGAACTCACGCAACTGGCGGTCCACCAGCCCGTGCCGCCGCTACTGTCCATCGCGAAAGACAAGCGCACCAAACAGCAGAAGGAAGCGCTCCGCGATTACTACCTTTCGTATCAGGCTCCCGCCGAAATGCGCGAAGCGTGGCTTGATCTGAAGGCGCTGCGCGCCCGCAAAGTGGACCTCGACGAAGAGATCCCCACCACGATGGTGATGGGCGAGGCCGAGAAACCGCGCGACACGTTCATCCTCGCTCGAGGTGATTACCGCAACACACGCGACAAGGTCGGACCTGCGGTTCCTGCCGTGTTGCCGCCGCTGCCATCGAACACCAAGATCAATCGCCTCGCGCTCGCGAAATGGCTCGTGGATCCCAGCCACCCGCTCACGGCGCGCGTTGCGGTGAACCGTTACTGGCAGATGTACTTCGGCCTCGGCCTCGTCAAGACCAGCGAGGATTTCGGGTCCCAGGGCGAACCACCCAGCCATCCGGAATTGCTGGATTACCTTGCCACGGAATTCCTCAAATCGGGCTGGGACGTGAAAGCCATGCAGCGCCTCATCGTGACGTCTGCGACCTACCGGCAGTCCTCGAAGGTCACACCAGAACTCCTCGAAAAAGACCCGCAAAACCGGCTGCTCGCGCGTATGTCGCGATTCCGGCTCCCCGCAGAAACGGTTCGCGACAATGCGCTCGCCGTCTCAGGATTGCTGAACAAAGAGATCGGAGGCCGCAGCGTCTACCCGTACCAGCCGGCGGGAATTTGGGAAGAACTCGCCTATGGCGACCGCTTCAGCGCGCAGACCTACACGCCATCCCACGGCAAGGATCTCTATCGCCGCTCGATGTACTGGTTCTGGAAGCGTACCGTTCCGCCCGCCACGCTGGCCACATTCGACGCTCCGGATCGCGAGAAGTGCACATCCCGCCGCGCCGTCACCAACACGCCGCTGCAGGCGCTCATTCTCTTGAACGACCCGACGTACATCGAGGCCGCGCGGATTCTCGCCACCAATGCGATGCTCGCCACATCGGATCTCAACAAGCGCATCGCTTTTGCCTTCCGTACCGCGACGGGCCGGGATCCAAACGCGAAAGAGGTGAAGGTCCTCAAGGATCTTGCCCTCAAGCAAACAGACGCTTTCGCGAAAGACACCAAGTCCGCCGAGGAACTCCTCAAAGTCGGCGAATCGAAGGCTAACGACAAACTCAAGCCCACAGAACTTGCCGCATGGACGACGGTCGCCAGCGCCATTCTGAACCTGGACGAGGTCATCACAAAAGAATGAACCACCCGCTGTTACTCGCTGAAACCCGCCGGCAATTCTTCGGCAAAAGCGCCAAGGGCATCGGCCTCGCCGCGCTCGCCTCGCTTTTCCAGCACGACGGATTCGCCGCGGCGAACATGCTCCCGGGCCTGCCTCACTTCGCTCCCAAAGCGAAGCGCGTGATCTTTCTGCATCAATCCGGTGGACCCTCGCAGCTCGACACATACGATTACAAGCCGCGCCTGCAATCTCTCAAAGGCACCGAACTCCCGGACTCCGTCCGCATGGGACAGCGCATCACCGGCATGACCTCAGGGCAGAGTTCCCTGCCCGTTGCCGCGTCGATCTTCAAGTTCCAGCAGCATGGCAAGAGCGGGATGTGGATGAGCGAACTCGTCCCGCATACGGCAACGATCGCCGATCACGTCACCATGGTCCGGTCGGTGCACACGGATGCGATCAACCACGATCCGGCGATTACGTTCATCCAAAGCGGCAGCCAGCAACCCGGGCGTCCATCGCTCGGATCCTGGGTCTCCTACGGGCTCGGCAGTGAGAATCAGAACATGCCGGCGTTCGTTGTCCTGCTCTCGCAGCAGCATTCTCTGAACGTCGACCAGCCGCTCTTCTCACGTCTTTGGGGCAGCGGATTTCTGCCGTCCAATCATCAAGGCGTGCGTTTCCGCGGAGGCGCGGAACCCGTGCTCTACCTCGACGATCCGCAGGGCGTCACCAAGAACACGCGCCGCAACATCCTCGACGCTGTCGGTTCCATCAACAAGATGCACCAGCAGGATTACGGCGATCCCGAGATCGGCACGCGCATCGAGCAGTACGAGATGGCGTATCGCATGCAGACCTCCGTGCCCGACCTCATGGACCTCTCCAAAGAACCCGAGAGCACCTTCGAGATGTATGGTCCGGAATCGCGCAAGCCCGGAACGTACGCGGCAAACTGCCTGCTGGCGCGCCGTCTCGCCGAACGCAACGTACGGTTCATTCAGCTCTACCATCGCGGTTGGGACCAGCACAACGACCTGCCTCGCGACCTTGCGCTGCAATGCCGTGGCACGGATCAGGCCTCAGCAGCGCTGGTACAGGACCTCAAGCAACGTGGACTCCTCGACGACACACTCGTCATCTGGGGCGGCGAATTCGGACGTACCGTTTACTGCCAGGGCCGTCTCACCGACACCAACTACGGTCGCGACCATCACCCGCGCAATTTCTGCATGTGGATGGCCGGCGGCGGCATGAAGGCCGGCAATGTCGTGGGCGAAACGGACGACTACTCGTACAACATCGTCTCGGATCCCGTCCATATCCACGATATCCAGGCCACCATCCTGCATTGCCTCGGCATCGATCACAAGCGCCTGACGTTTAAATTCCAGGGCCGTCATTTCAGGTTGACGGACGTCCACGGCGAGGTCGTACAAAAAATGCTGGCGTGAGCCCAAAACTGCTCCGGTTACGTTTATCATCAAAAAGGATCGGAGCAGATGATATGCGTCACGCTTTTCCAGCATTTTTAACAACTCTATTTTTGTGTGTTTCATGGGGACAGACCGTTCCGCCAATGCGCGGTCTCCCAGTTTCTGCGTCCGCGCGATTGAATACAACGAAATCGCTTCCGCGGACCTTTGCAGGGGCGCCCTTGCCGGCAGAGACACGTCTCCAACGGCTAACCTCCGCAGAACAGGAACTTGCCGCCTCGCCTTCCACTTTTGGCCTGAAGCGAGCGGGACTGCATCGGACCGTTGATGCTACCGCACTCCGGTCGAACGGACTTTGGACCCGCACTGCAACAGGCCGCTCTATTTGGCGCGCCGCCGTCCAATCGCCCGGCGCTCGCGGCATCCGTTTGCACTTCAGGAATTTTGACGTCGGCGCCGGTCAAGTGTGGCTCCACGATGCACAAGGCGCCAGCGTCAGCGGCCCCTATCAGAATCGTGGACCCTGGAACGACGGCGACTTCTGGAGTGATATCGTGCTTGACGAAGCCGCCTACATTGTTTACGAACCCGCTCAGGGCGCAACTCAACAGGCGCCATTCGCGGTTGACGAGATTTCGCACGTCCTGCCGGGAGTTCTACCCTTTGCCGAAGATCGCGCAGGAGCGGCATCGGCCGCCGCATCCTGCAACCTCGATTCCACCTGCTACCCCGATTGGGCCGACCTCGCAAAGTCGGTTGGACGCTACCTCTTTGAGCGCAACGGCGGATCTTTCTTTTGTTCCGGCACCCTTCTCAACACGCGCAACAGCAGCGGCATTCCGTACTTCCTCACCGCCAACCACTGCGTGGATTCGGACGCATCGGCTCGCTCCGTACTTATGTTCTGGTTCTACCAGACGAGCGTCTGCAACGGCGCCCCGCCAAACGAGCGGGATGTTCCGCGCGTACTTGGATCGACTCTTCTATCGACTCTGCAGAACACGCGTGGCGACGCCACACTCCTCCGCCTCGCCAGCGTTCCTGACGGCGTGACCTTCGCCGGATGGACGGCCGAGGCACAACAAAACGGATCCCCGGTGATCGGCATACATCATCCCACAGGCGACTACAAACGCATTTCCTTTGGGACCCTTCGCGATGCCTTCCGATATTCCGGATACGTCGGCGAGAATTTCCTGGGCGCATTCTGGGACGGCGGTGGCCTGACCCAGGGTGGATCTTCCGGTTCGGGACTCTTCACCCCGAGCGGGCAATTGTTCGGAATTCTGAGCCATGGTCCGAAGTTCGACACAAACGCGCAGTTTTGCGCAGGACTCCCCTTCGCGGACAACTACGGCAAGTTCTCGGTGTTCTATCCCCAGATTCGCGACTTTCTTGAAGAGCGCACGACGTCCACGCCCTCGACGCCGGGCGTCAACAACACGGACGCACGCGCGCTCACGTCCGGAACTGCGATCAGCCTGGACCTCGCCGCCGTTTCCAGTCCCACGCTGCTGGGCGCTCCCAACATGTTCCGGATCGCGGTGCCAGCCGGATCCACGCGCCTCGACATTCGCGTGACGTCGAACCCGAACGTGAATTTCGCAATCTACGCGAGACTCAACAACCTTCCGGTGATTGAGAACGGCAAAGTGACAGCCGACAACAGCGACGAATCCGACGGCGGCAACAAGACGTTCTCCATCACGCTCCAGAGCAACCCGCCGTTGCGCGCCGGCACTTACTATATCCGGCTTGGAGTGTTCACAACCAACACCCGCACCGCTGCAACCATCACAGCTACCGCGGCAACCGGTGGAGGTCCACTGACCTCCGGCGTCCCCGCACCGTTCCGGCTGGGACCGGTTCCGGGACCCACCCTCGCACCGTACACGTTCACAATCAACGTTCCGGCAGGAGCAACAAAACTGTTGATTGAGGTACGCAGCCAGAACCCCAGCATTGACGTAGATCTCTACGTCCGCTACGGCCAGGACGTCATCGTCAACCAGGCCGGGCAAGTCGTAGCGGACTACCGTTCCATCGAGAACGGCGGAAACGAAACCCTAGCGATCACGACGACCAGTTCACCGCCCTTGCGCGCAGGCGTTTACTACATCAAGGTCGACATGTATCAGCCGAATGAAATCGCCCAGGGCACCGTCACGGCGACCGTCGAAGGCGGAACCTCGAGCGGATCGGCGCAGGTGGATACGTTCGGCACCACGCTCATCACGAGCGGCCAGGCGGTGAACCTCGCGATACCCGCGTCACAGGCCGGCACGCTGCTTCGAGGGACCCGCGGTTACCGGATCGAAGTCCCGCAGGGCGCCACTCGCCTCGAGGTGAAGCTCAACATGCAGAACCCCCTGCATGACCTGGACCTTTACGTTCGCTACAACCAGGACACGGTCATCAGCGGCGGACTGCCGGTAGCGGACTACTACTCGGAAAACCTGATTGGCAACGAATCGATCGTCATTACGCCAAACAGCAACCCGCCATTGCGAGCGGGCGTGTACTTCATATCGATCGGCGTCTTCACCGGAAACACGGCCATTCCAGCAACTCTACAGGCAACCGTAACCGCGGCAGGACAGGCGGCTCCCAACGCTCTCACGGCCGGACAGGCACGCACGTTCAACCTCCCTGCAGTGAGTTCTGCAACTCTGTTCAATGGCGCCAGCGGATACACCATCAATGTGCCGGCCAATGCGACACAACTCGAGATCCGCGTCAACACGGCGACGTCCAACGTCGACATGGACCTCTACATGCGCCGCGCATCGGACGTAGCCCTGCTGCAAGGAACCGTCGTATCGGACCGCAGTGACCAATCCGCCGGGGGCAACAAGAGCATCATCATTCGAGCCTCTGACGGTCTCCGCGAAGGAACCTACTACATCGCCTTGCTGTTGTACAGCCAGAATCGCGCCGTAACCGGAACGATCACCGCAACGATTGCGACTTCGTCGGGAACGGCGACGCGAACCGTATTGACACCCAATCGCCCGGCAGCCTTCCGTGTCGGTCCTTCGCCGTCCAACCGTTTGTACAACGGCGCAGACGGCTTCTCCATCGAAGTCCCCGAAGGAATTTCGCGCGTCGACATCCGGCTCACGACCACCACACCAAACGCCGACCTCGACCTCTATGCGCGTCACGGCCAGGACGTCACAATCGAGAACTCGTTCCCGGCTGCGGACCATTACTCGGAAAGCTTCACCGGTAACGAGTTGATCACGATCAGCGCGGACTCGACGCCCGCCCTGAAACCCGGCGTCTACTACATCGCACTCGGGCTCTTCACTCCGAACGTCGCAGCCGAAGGAACGGTGACAGCATTCCTCACCGGCACGGGACCGGGAGGTACGCCGCCCGCGGTCACCACTCTCACGCCGGGGATCCCTCTGCGGTTCGAGTTGCCCGCCGTTGAAGCGCCGACCGTATTCACGGGCGACTACAGCTACAAAATCGAAGTGCCGCAAGGCGCCACCCAACTGATCGTCCGCCTCAACTCGGATACGCCCAGCGTTGATACGGACCTGTACGTTCGCGCAGGACAAGACGTCGATGTCACGGACAATGGCGTGACGGCGGATTACGCTTCGACCTCACGCCTGGCCAATGAGACGATCGTCATCGACGCATCCTCCACACCGCCGCTGAGTGCCGGTACTTATTACATCAGCCTCTCGACCTATACACTGGGCGCAAGGGCCAGCGGTACGATCTCAGCCACCATCGAGCGCCCGACGGGAACCGCTCCGATCTCCGGAGCACGCCCGCTGACCTCCGGCACGCCAGTGGACTTCAGCCTGCCCGCTATTACGGCTCCGGTTCTGCTGCAGGGCGATTCGGCCTTCCGGATCGACGTTCCGCCAAACGCAACGAGTCTCAAGGTCCAATTGCAGAGTACGCCCGACACTCTCGATCTGGACCTTCACGTGCGCTACGCCGCGGAACCCGCCGTCATCAATGGCCGAATCACCGCGGATTACAACTCCACTGGCGACACTGGCGTCGAAGCGGTGACGGTGGACGCACTCTCGATTCCGCCGCTTCGCGCTGGAACCTACTTCATTGCAGTGTCTGCCTGGACCCCGGGGATCCCGATTCGCGGCCGCCTCACGGCAACGATTTCGACCCAACGCTCTGAGGAGGCTGGTCCGGCGGAATTGCAGAAACGGCAGCAGTATTCTCCGGTGGATCTCACCGGGCCGCAGTTCACGCTGTTGCCTGACAGCAAGCAGCCCGGTGAACTTCGGCTAACGAAGTCCAGCAGTGAAGATTCGGGGTTGATCAAGAAACGTGCCGTTACGAGCAGGATCACCCGCGGGATCGAGTGAACCATGCTGTATGCAATCCTGATGCTCTTCGGGTTGCAGCAACCGGCAGAAGCTCCCCAACGGGCGCTTCTGCCGGATCCTCCTGTTCTTACGTTGACTCCGCCAGCGGCTGCGGAGATCCAGAGGTCGCGTGCTCGCGCTCAGTCAGCCGGTCTCGCTCTCGCTGGGCTGCACCGCGACACCGGAAAGGCCGCGCGCAAGGGAAGCTGGTACGACTTGGGCAAAGCCGGCTGGATTTGGTCCGTGAAAATCGTTTCGCCGGGAGCCTCGGGCCTGCGGGTGCATGCCAGGAACTTCGATTCGACGAAGGGAACACTTCATACGATCGAGCCGGGATCCAACACGCGAACGGCATGGAGCGGAGAGTGGTCCCAACTGACCTTCGGAGATTCGGTGGTGATTCTTTTCGAACCAACCGGTGGCCAAAAATCTAAGAAACTGCCGTTCACACTCGACAAGATCTCCCATCAAGTTCGTTGAGTTCGCCCACGCTTGAGGCTCGATTCGCGCACCACGAGTTTGGTGGATAGACGCAGCCGCGCACGCTTGATATCAGGGTTCTCGATCCGGTCCAGGAGGAGTTCAACACCGCGGCGCCCAATTTCGTAGCTCGGCTGCTCCACAACTGTCAGTTTCGGGCGGAACGCGTCCGTCAGTGCAATGTGGTCAAAAGTAGCGATCGCCAGATCGCCTGGGATGGAGACGCCCATCTCCTCGGCGGCGCGCAGCACTCCGATCGTCATCAGGATGTTCGCCACAAAGATGGCGGTCGGCCGTTCGCGCTGCTGCATGAGTTCTTTGGTCAGCACATAACCGCTGTCCGGCCGAAAGTCGCCTTCCTTCATCCACTCCGCTCGCGCAGGCAATCCCGACAGTTCCATACCTTTCTCAAACCCGCGTTTTCGATCGGCGGAAATGTACAGGTCCGCGTGTCCCCCGATGTAGCCGATTTTCCGGTGACCTTGGGACGCGAGATGTTCGACCCCGCTTGCGACTCCGCCGACATTATCGACCGTCACCGAATCGCAGTCGATCCCTCGAGGCACTCTGTCGAGGCAGACGACGGGCATACCGCACTCGATCGCTCGCGCCAGATGCTCGTGTTTCCCTCGTCTGGGAAGAGCCACCACTGCAAGGATCCCGTCAGCCCCACGGGATTGCAGGATCTCGAAAACCATCTGCTCGCGCTCGATGCGATCGTCGGTGTTGAAAATTGTCAACACGTATCCGCGTTCGATCGCCGCATCTTCCGCCCCGCGCACCATCTCGGGAAAGAACGGATTCATGATGTCCGAAATCACCATCCCGATCATTCGGGAACGGCCCGTCTTCAAGCCACGGGCTACCTGATTGGTGCGGTACTTCAGTTCCCGCGCGGCAGCTTGGACACGGTCCCGAAGTTCCGGAGTGACATTGCCGGAGGCGGAAAGGACCTTTGAGGCAGTCCCGAGCGATACGCCCGCGCGCCGGGCGACTTCTTTCAACGTAGGCATGGAAATATCGATTGCGGCGGTTCATTTAACCTATCACAACAACCCTCTGTATTGATTGACAATGAAACGTTTCATCGATACGCTGGAAGCAACTTCAACAGGAGCGTGTCTCATACGATGTCACACCGCGTTCGTTGCTTCACTTTCTTTGTTGCGGCGCTTACCCTGACCGCGCAGTCCAACACCGGAACCATTCAGGGACGCGTAACCGATCCCTCCGGGGCCGGCGTACCTTCCGCCCGTCTCACAGTCATGCAGGTGGGAACCAACCGCATCATCAAGATTCAGACGAACACCGAAGGGAATTACGTTGTACCCGCCCTGCAGCCTGTCGTGTACACGATTACCGCCGAGGCGGATGGATTCAGCAAGTCGGAAGTCCGCGACGTAAAGGTGGACACCGCAGGCGTCTCAACCGTGGACATCACGCTGAAAGTCGGAGCCGTCACCGAGACCGTCAGCGTATCCGGCGAGGCGCCACTCCTGCAGACCTTCTCCGGCGCCCAGCAACAGACCGTCGATCAACGGACAATCAACGAGGTTCCGCTCAACGGGCGGAACACGCTGGAACTCGCGCTCACGCTTCCGGGTGTCTCCGGTTCCGCCGGCACCGAGTTCAGCGAACTGACCACTAATGAGCCGGTCCCGGGCCGCGAACTTGCGATCAATGGCGGGCGCGTCGGCACGACGCAGTTTCAGGCGGACGGCGCCAATGTCACATCCATCGCCCTGGGACGCATGAGCATTGCGTTTTCCCCGGACTCGATTCAGGAATTCAGCGTGCAGCAGTCGAACTACTCCGCTCAGTTCGCACAGGCGGGAGGCGCGATCATCCAACAGACCACCAAGAGCGGCACCAACGAATTTCACGGCACAGGATTCTGGTTCCATCGCCAGCGCGCCTTCACCGCGAACCCGTTTGACACCACACGCACTGCCGTCACGAACTTCGACAACCGCCCGCCGCTACGCCGGCAGCAGTTGGGAGCCATTGTCACCGGTCCGGTTTGGATTCCCAAGGTCTACAACGGCCGCAATAGGACCTTCTTCATGGCGAGCTACGAACCTACTCGCCAGCTTGCATCCAATCCCGGCGGACCCAGCAACGTCCGTGTCCCCACGGAACGCGAGATCGCCGGCGACTTTTCCCAATCCCTCGTTTATTTCCGCAACGCGCAGGGCGTGATCCGCACCGAACCCTACGCGCTGCTTTACAACCAATTCATACGGCAGTCCGACGGATCGCTCGCGCTACGTGCGAATCCCGCCTATAACCCGGCGTTGCCCGCTTCGGCCTCCAACTTCATTTATCAGAACCGAAACTTTCCACTCTTTAACCCGAACGATCCCGATCCCGCGCGCCGCGGACGAGTACTGGTCGACGAAACCGGCCGCAGCCTCGTCAACCCGGCCGCACAACGCATTCTGCGCGAACTGTATCCGGCGCCCAACATCACCGATCCGAACCTTGTTTCCCAGTTGCTCGGCGCCAATTACTCGTTCTTCCGCAGGACGATCTACAACGACGATCGCTTCACAGTGAAGATCGACCACAACATCACGGACGCGAACCGCCTCAGCGTGCGCTACACAGACCAACCGCAGTTCGGCAACCGCCAGCAGCGCGATCCGATCCAGAACGGCCTCATCAGCGACGCGAACACCTCACGCCAGATCCTCGCGAACCTCACCTCGTCTCCGCGTCCGACCATGACCAACGAGTTCCGCGCGAACTACGTTTATGGAGCCTTTGGCCGGAACTTCCCCGAGCAACTGCTCAACGAGGATTTCACATCGAAGTACCTCAACACCGGCGGACCCGGCGCAGGTGCGGTCAACCTGCTCGGCTACGGCATGGCGCGCTTCTACGATGGCGGCAATCCGTTCGGCGTCAGCGGTCAGAATTCCGGCGCGAACTTCGACGCCATCGGGTTCAACTCGCCGCAGGATGTCGGTTTCAACAAAGAACACACCTACAGCATCACCGACGACTTCTCGTGGGTGAAGGGCAACATGACCTGGAAGTTCGGCTTTGCAGCCCGCCACCTGCAACTCAATCAGTCGAACCTCGGTGTCGGATCCCTCGCCGGCGGCCGCTTCTTCTGGGATCGACTGCAAACGGCGGAACAGAACTGCAATACGAATCCGCTCGGAGGCACGGCTCCCAACTGCGCCGCCTCGGTTACCGGCGGCGACAAGTTTGCGAGCTTCCTGCTTGGCGTACCCACCGGAGTGCAGGTCCAGACCGAGAACCTCTCCGTCCCCTACTACTATCGCTGGAAGAACATTGGCGCCTATGTCCAGAATGACTGGCGCGTCACACCGAATCTCACGCTGAACATCGGCCTCCGGTATCAGTACCAGTCGCCTCGCTGGGAGAAGTACAACCGGCAGGGACTCCTGAACCTCGATCGCCTCGAACCCAACCCGTTCGTGCGCGACGCCGCGGGCAACCCGCTTCCCGCACCTGTGTTTGAGTACGCCGGTGTCGACGGGCGTTCGCGCTACGTCTCGACCCCGGTCAAGGATGTCTTCGAACCCCGCTTCGGCTTCGCGTGGGTTCCCGGCTTTTCGTGGAACTCCAATCGCAAGTTCGTCGTGCGCGGCGGCTACGGCATGACGCACGGGGTGCTGATGGGCAACGACCGCGAACCCATCCCCAACCTCGGATCCCAAACCGCGACCGGCTATCGACAGATCAGCTATGTGCTGGGCGCCAACGACGTCAACACGCCGAACAACATCGTAACCTGTGGCCTCGCACGCTGCAGCGACCCGTCGCTACCGATGCAGTTCGGCTACAACAACCCCGTCCTCGCATCGGATCCGACGCTCTTCACGATTCCAAAGAGCGGCGTCATCCGTCCCGGCGACACGGCCGGATCCACGCAACTCGGCAATCTCCGGCAGAACGTCCTCTACCAATCCACCGGCGTCGTTGCCAATAAGAACTACCAACTTCCCACGGTCCACAACTTCTCACTGCAAACCGAGTATTCGCTGCGTGAGACAACCGTGCTGCGTGTGAGCTATCAGGGGTCCCGCGGACGCCACCTGTTTGGTCCCAGCACCAATCTGAATCGCCTCGACCAATTCACTGGCAAATTCCCGTATCCCGGATTCTCCGGGCGTTTGTCCAACGCGATCTTCGTCCTCGATCCGACCAACACCAACAGTTGGTACAACGCGGCGGTCGTCGAACTCGAACGCCGCTTCTCGAAGGGCCTGCAATTCCGCTTCAACTACACATACTCGAAGACCATGGACGACAGTTCCGGCGGCATCCGCTTCCCGATCCCCAACAACTCCTTCAACAACTCCTCGCTGGACCTTCCAATTCTGCGCAACCAGAACCCGTACGATCCGAGCCAGGATCGGTCTTTGTCCTCCACTCATACGCCACACATCGTGAACCTCGTCGCTCTCTGGGATCTGCCCTTTGGCCGTGGCCAGCGCTTCTTCAACGGCGGCGGCTGGAAGGATCACTTCATCGGCGGCTGGAACATCAACGGACTTTCCCGCTTCCGCAGTGGCTTCCCGCTCAGCGTCCCACTGGGCGTCAGCAACTCATTCGACATCGGCACGCCCGGTGGATCGTTGCGTCCCGACATCGTTCCGGGGGTTCCGCTCGTGAATCCCGAATGGTCCCGTGACGTTGCCTGGCGCGGCGTACCTTTCATCAATCCGAAGGCCTTTGCTTTCCCGGATCCCGGCAATTACGGCAACGCACCGCGCAACCTCGATGCGCAATACCCGTGGATCCGCACCTTCGACTTCAGCGTGTTCAAGCGCATCTCGCCGTTTGAAAACAAGCGCCGCTATTTCGAACTGCGTGCGGAGTTCTTCAACGTCCTCAACATGAAGAACTACTCGCCGAATCCCAATGTGACGAATCTGCTGAGTGGGGCGAACCAGAATCCCCTCACGACCGGCACGTCACCGAATTTCACGCCGGTGCCCAACGTCCAGAACCGGTTCAAGAACCTGACCGCGCCAGGCGTCTGGGACGCCATCATGGCCAAGTATTACGGCACGCCCGTCGATACTGCGATTGCAGCTCTTCCCGGCCCGGGTGCGGGAGGGGCGGGATGTCCGGCAAACGCAACCGAACTCAGCGCAGCGAATCAGACCGGCGCCCTCAGCCCCGCTTGCGTCGCCCGGACCCTCAACCTCGGCGGCAATCTCGGTGCGCTGGGAGCAAACTCCATCGCGCCGCGAACCGTGCAGTTCGCGTTGAAGTTTTACTTCTGAACTCCACACTTGCACGGAAGGGACAGGTATCTTAGTGAGGATGCTGTCCCTTCCTCTGTTTTGTCTTGCCGCATCGCTGCTGGCCTTCCAATCGCAACCGGCGCCGCCTCCGATGCCGGACTGGAAGCCGTTTCAGTTTCTGGTCGGAACCTGGATCGCGCAGCCGGACGCAACCTCCGGCGGGACGGTCTTCGAACCGAGCCTGCAGGGACGCATCCTCATCCGCCGCAACTTCTCGCTCACCAGTGGATCCCGCCACGACGACCTCATGATCATCCGATTCGATGAATCGAGCAAGGCCTTCCGCGCCGACTACCTCGACAACGAAGGCCACATCATCCACTACCGGGTCATTACGAACGTCGAAGGGCGTATCACTTTCCTCAGCAGTCCGCCGGATCAACCCCATTACCGTCTGACCTACAAAGCGGTCGCGAGCGATTTGGTCGACGGGACTTTTGAAATCGCACCGCCGGGTCAACCCGATGCCTTCCGCACGTATCTCACCTGGACCATGAAGAAGTCGGCGTCGAAGCCGTAAGACGATACACTAATAGCCGCATCTATGCGGCACGCCGTTCTCGCCTTTCTCATCACCGCCACCATCGGGCACGCGCAACAAGCGATGGACCCCGACTTCGCAGCCTCGGTCAAGCAGTGGACCACCAAGCCGGAATTCATGAGTCCGCTGGTGGATCACCTGCCGAAAGCCAACGGTGTCCCCAGCCCCAAAGACATCCTCGGGTACCACGTCGGCACGCCCAAGAAGCTTACCCGCTATCGCGATGTCGTCCGTTATTTCCAGGCGCTCGAGAAGGCGTCCCCGCGTGTCAAGTTGCTCAACGTCGGCAAGACGGATGAAGGCCGCGACTGCATCACCGTCGTCGTCGCCGAAGCGGACACCATCCGCTATCTCGACACATACAAGGCGCGCCTCGCCAGGCTCGCGGATCCCCGCAGCATCCCCACCGAAGCCGAAGCGAAACAGATCATCGGCCAGGCGAAACCCATTTACCATCTCACTGGTGGACTCCACTCCGCCGAAACCGGCTCGCCCGAGATGCTGATGGAACTCGCCTATCGTCTCGCCGTCGAAGAAGGCCCGATGTTCGATCAGATCCGCAAGAACCTGATCGTCTTCCTCACGCCTGCCCTCGAACCCGATGGCCAGGAACGCTACACCGACTGGTATTACCGCCACAAGATCGCCGAAGAGGGCGAAGAGGACCGCATGCCGGGGCCTCCGTATTGGGGCAAGTACATCTATCACGACAACAACCGCGACATCAACTATTCGCAGGCCACCATGCGCAACTGGCTCAAGGCGTACCTCGATTGGCATCCGCCGATCATTCACGACCTGCATGAGTCCGTGCCCTTCCTCTACACCTTCTCCGGCCAGCCGCCGCACAACCCGAACCTCGACCCCATCCTCTACACCGAACTTCCCTGGTTCGCGCACTACGAACTCTCGAAGATGGTCTCCTATGGCATGCCCGGCGTCTGGACGCACGCCTTCGTCGACATGTGGAGCGTCGGCTACCTCGGCTTCATGTCTTCGAATCACAACGGCATGATTCGCATGTACGAGACCTTCGGCAACGCCGGCGCCAATACGATGAAGCGCAAAGTCGAAGCGCCCGGTGGTGGCGGGGGCGATCGCTTCAACGCGTCGCGCAAAGACTGGTTCCGCCCGCTACCGGCGTACAAGGAAGTCGAGTGGTCTCTGCGCAACAACACGAACTTCATGGAAACCGGCGTCCTCACAGCGCTGGAACTCGCCTCCAATAACGCGCCGACGATCCTCGAGAACTTCTACAAGAAGTCCCGCAATTCGGTCGAAGCCGGAAAGAAGGAAGCTCCATACGGCTGGCTCGTACCCGCGGGACAGAAGGACCAGACGCGCGTTGCCTTCCTCGTCAACACGCTTCGCCTGCAGGGCATCGAAGTCGGGCGCCGCGCTTCCGGGGACTTCATCATCCGCCGCGATCAGCCTTACGGCCGCCTCGCGAAATCCCTGCTCGAAAAGCAGGTCTATCCCGATCCCAACCTGCGCACCTACGACGACACCGGCTGGACCATGGGCATCATGACGGGCGTCACCGTCAAGGAGATTGCGGATCGCACGGAGCTTGACACGACACCCGCGCCGCTCATTGATGAGTACAAACCGCAAGGCAGCATCGACGGCGCCGGCAAGTGGCTCGTGATCGCGAACTACGGTTCGAACGCGCTCACCACCCTGCGCTATCGCCTCAAAGACGTCGCCTTCGAGGCAATCGAAAAGCAATCCGGCGATCTTCCCGCGGGCTCTCTCATGCTTCCCTTCAGCGCACGCGCGAAATCCGAAATCGAATCTCTCGGACTCAACGCCAGGGCCACTGACGTGAAGCCCAACGGCGTACCAACACACAATGTCGACCTGCCGCGCGTAGCGATGTTCTCGATGTGGGGCAGCACGCAGGAGGTCGGCTGGGTGCGCCACGCCTTCGATCACTTCGGTATCGCGTACGACCTCATCTTCAAAGAACGGATCAAAAAAGGAAACCTTCGCCGCGACTACGACGTGATCCTGATGCCGAACCAGGGCTTCGGAGCCAAGTCCATCGTCAACGACCTCGATTGCCAGGGCCGCAAGCTCGATTACGTGAAAACCACAGAATCCGCGAACCTCGGCCTACATGGCGAAAGCGAGGACATCTGCGGCGGCATGGGACTCGCCGGAGCCGGCGAAATCGAGAAGTTCGTGCAGGAGGGCGGCCGCCTGATCACACTCGCCCGCGCGAGCCTCTTCCCAACGGATCTCGGCATCGCCCGCCGCGTCGATGCCGGACGGACCTCCCCGGCCTTCTACGCCCCGGGACCCATCATCGAAGCCGAGGTCATGCGCCGCGACCATCCGCTTTTCTACGGATACCCGGAAAAGACCATCCCGGTGCGCTACGCCAACGGCCCCCTGCTCACAGTGCCTGAAGCCGACAAGAAAAAGGCTGTTCTCATGCAGTTCACGGGAACCGACAAGTCCGTACTGAGCGGCTTCATGAATCGCCCCGTCGAAGTGAAGGAAAAGGCCGCCATTGTCGATGTTCCGCTCGGCCAGGGCCGGATCCTGATGTTTGCTACAAACCCTTGCTACCGGTGGCAGAATCACGCCGAGTTCAACATGCTGTTCAACTCGATCCTGCACTGGAACGACTGGAACTAGGCTGCGCCGCGCACTCTTCGCCGCAGATGCATCCACGCGGCGAAGAGAACGAGCATCGAAGCGGAGACCGGCAGGAACAGCAATCGCGCAACCGCTGCTGGTGCGCCCGCTCCGGTCATCCCGATCCGAAACAGCACGAAGTGCAGCAGGATATCCGAATGCGCGCGGTCGATCCAGAAGTAATCGCCGTTCTCGTTCAGCGCGAAGGGCTTTGCGCCATCGAGCTTCCAAGCGAGCCACCACTTCCACTTGGTCATGATCGGTTCCGCGGAACAGATGATGCCGAGGACATCGTACCCGCCGCCAGCCAGTAGATCCGCCAGCAAACGATCGCGCCCCGAAGCCCCGCCGTAGTCCGTCACCCGAAACACACGAGCGTCCCCGTGCAGAGCCGCCGGCTGACCCGCATAGCAGGTCACCAGATCCACCTGCACGTTCTTGTGCGATTTGTAGATACCCGGAATCAGGCCTTCGAGCAGATCGCGCGAACCCGATTCCACCAGCAGGACCCGCTTAAATGCAGGTACGCTCGTACGAAAGAAGGATCGAATCAAACTTCTCTTAGTGTCCCACGAGCGATCAGGCTTCCGAGAACCGGTAACCCATCCCGCGCACCGTCACGAAATGCTTCGGGAACTTCTGGTTCTCTTCCAGCTTCTGCCGCAGCCACGCCATGTGGACGTCCACCGTGCGCGTCTCGGGCGTCGCCTCGTATCCCCAGACTTCCTTCAGCAGTTCCTCGCGTGAAATCGTTTCATCGCGATGTTCGATCAGGTACTTCAACAACTGGAACTCGCGCGCGGACATCGGCACCACATTGCCTCCACGCGTGACTTCCGAACGCTTGAAATCGATTTTGACGTCGGAAAACTCGTACGTATCCGCCAGCCGCGCGCCCGGCAGCTGCGAACGCCGCAACAAAGCCTGCAGTCGCGCCACCAGTTCCATCATGTCGAACGGCTTGGTCAGATAATCATCAGCGCCGATCTGCAACCCGGTGACTTTGTCCACCACATTGCCGCGCGCCGTCAGCATCAACACCGGCGTCATGATGTTGTTCTGCCGCAGTGTGCGGCACACTTCGAAGCCGCTTCTCTTCGGCAGCATCACGTCGAGCACGATCAGATCGTACTTTCCGTTCAGCGCCTTCTGCAGCCCGGTTTCGCCATCCTCCGCCGTGTCGACCTCGTAGCCTTCGAGGTCCAACCGGTCGGTGAGGATCATGCTGATCCCGGGTTCGTCTTCAACCAAGAGTACTTGTGGCTTCATTGTCCCGTCGTTCAATGGATACTGCTGCGGTATTCGCCGGTTCCGCCGCGGATGTTGCGCGCGCCATCGCCGGTAACTCCAGGGTAAAACGAGTTCCCTTCCCGATAACGCTCTCTACCGACACTTTGCCCGAATGCGCCTCGATGATTCGCTTCACCAGGCTCAACCCGAGTCCCGTTCCGTGGATCTGATCATCCACCGCCTTGCGTCCGCGATAGAACGGCTCGAAGATGTGGCGCAGTTCCTTCGCTTCGATACCCGGTCCACGATCTTCAACCGTGATACGAATCCACTTCTCGCCGGAAGCCGATGCGGTCACACGCAGCCAGTCTCCGCCGTATTTCACGGCATTCGTAATCAGATTCTGCACGCTATGCGAAAGCGAAGCCGCATCGCCGGAGATCTGCGGCAAACCCGTTTCGATTTCTCGCTCCACCGTGCACTGGCTCGCCTCGATCAACTGTCCGCACGCCTTCAGTGCGCTATCGACGATCGATTCCACCTCGACAGGCTGCGGCGCTGGAAGCCTGCCCTTTTGGATCCCCGCATAGCCGAGAATCTGCTCCACCATGTCGGTGAGCCGCCGGCCTTCACTACGAATCAGGTTGCCGTAACGCTTCACCTGCGATTCGTTCTTCACCACGCCGCCTGCCAGATTGTCACCGGCCGAGCAGATGACGGTGAGAGGCGTACGCAACTCATGCGAGATGCTCGCCACGAATTCCATCTGCTGCAGCGCCAACTGCCGTGCGCGCCGTGTCGAATCGACAAACGCGCCGATCGTGATACCCATCAACAGCAGGATCACGAAGCTGATGCCGAGATTCTTATATCGCAGCGTCTGCACCGCGCGATCCAGCGATCCCGCCGTGTGCTTCAACTGCAGCACCCAACGCCCGCCCCGTGGACCTCCGCCAGGCCCACCGCCGCCTCCTATCCCGGGTCCCATCGTGCGCATCGGAGGTTCGGATCTCGGTCCGTCGCCTTCATTGCGGGGACGCGCAGCGCGTGGCTGGCTGCCGCCCGCGCCCTCGCGCCGTCCACCTTCGCCTTCAGGTCTGGAGAACCGGCGTCCGCCACCACGATTCTGATCCTGCGGGAGGATCTCGAACAACGCCCCTTCGAAATCCGCATGCGCGAAGGACTTTTCATCCCCCTTGCTGAAGATCTTCGACCCATCCGCGCGATTCGTAATCAGTACCTGGTAATTGTCGGCAAAATGCCGCTTCGCCATGTCGGGCAGGAGTTCATTCTCGATGTAATCGAGATCGAGTTCCGCGATCGCCCAACCGGCCGGACGCGGTTCGCCGTCGGCTGCGCGCTCAAACCGGATCGACGCCAACACCGGCAGGGTTTCAAACGCTCCGGAGAATGGCCGCGGACCTCCGGGACCTCCGCCATTCCCTCCTCCGCCGCCTCCGCCTCGCGGTCCTCGCGAGTACCGCTCCAGGATCCGGCGCGTGTCGTCCTGCACGCCTTCCCAGCCAGTCGGCCACGCGGCGTCTTGAAAGCTTTGCTCCTCGGGATCGAGGACGAGCAGTTTCTCGCCCTTTGTCAGATACAGGTGCTTCAGGATCCGGGGATGCGCAGAAGTCACGCTCCATTGCCGGTATCGCTCCACATAGCGATCCTCAGTATCCCCGTCGGACCATGGCCTGCCCATCACGATGCCGCCATACACGCGGCCCATTTCCCGATTGAAGTCGTAGGAAAAACGTCCCGCCGAAGCGCCCAGCGCCTGCTGTAACTCGCTCTTCTTGGCCTCGGTCAACTGGCCGATCCAATGATATTGCAGAGCGGCAAGCGCGAGGAGCAGTACGACGAGGACGGCCCCAATGATGCGGAGCGTACGAGGCGATCCGCCGTAATCAGCAAGGTGTTCGAGCAAGCGGCTCATATTGAGAAGATCAGCGCAGACGGTTGGCGCCCAGATGGCTGAGGCGCGTCCTCAACGTAGTGTACGCCCGCCAGAGAATCGATTTCACGGTGCTGACGTTGCATCCCAGCACCTCGGCAATCTGCGTGTACTCCAGGCCTTCGTACTTATGCATCAAAACCGCGGCGCGCTGCCGGGCGGGCAACGCCAGAATCGCATGACGGATCGTCGCCTGGAACTCCGTCTCGCTCTCGCGATCCAACAG
Organism: uncultured Solibacteraceae bacterium; assembly: GCA_964627455.1. Classification (GTDB taxonomy): domain Bacteria; phylum Acidobacteriota; class Terriglobia; order Bryobacterales; family Bryobacteraceae; genus F-183. Next base: position 127,797 of record CAZVKC010000008.1, read on the forward strand.
CCTCTCGGCAATCGTGGCCTTCTCGTCCGCGAACTGGCGGCGCAGCCCTCGCAAAGGCGTGGAATCCAGGCTCTCGCGCCGCGTCTCGTCGGAATGATCGCGGATCCAGTTCAAGGCGCGATTATTGGCGATGCGATAGAGCCAAGTCGTGAAACGCGCCGTCGGCTGGTAGTTGCCGCGCGACAGATACACACGCAGAAAGACTTCCTGCGCCAGTTCTTCTGCCACCGCACGATCCTGCACCATCCGGAACAGCCAGTGGATCAACCGCCGCCTGTGCCGCGCCGCGAGTTGTTCGAAGCACTCTTCCTGCCCTTCCTTGACCAGCAACATCAGCTGCGTGTCGAGTTCCAGTTCGCTACCGGAAGCGTATGCCATGAGCCCGTCCTTGAACATCTGACTTGAAGTGTACGCTCTATAGACCGGTGAAGTCTTTACTTGCGGGTAAAATGCCCGTTAAAACTCGGTAAGGCGACCTTAACCGTCTTTACATGTGCAACCGATTCATTTTCCATGTACTTAGGAATCGCCTGCCGGGGCGGGAAAACCACGGCAGGACGTCCCACCCCTCTCCCCTTCGACGTGATTTGCGGATAGACTGAAGGGCAGTTGAAGTAAGGAGTGCGGAACACAACCATGATGACGGCAACTAAGATCGTGCTCTCGTTCGCCTCGACAGCGGCATTTCTCGCAGCCGCTGACATCTGGCAGCAGAAGCCGGCTTCCGAGTGGTCCGAAAAGGATTGCCAGAAGCTCATGACCAAGTCTCCATGGGCCAAAGAGTCGACCCTGGCCTTCGCAGGCGGCTCCGGACCCGGCCCCGGCGGCGGCATGGGCGGAGGCCGTGGCGGCCGCGGAGGCCGTGGCGGAGGAGGCGGCGGTGGCGGCATGGGCGGTATGGGCGGCGGCGGAATGCCTCCGATGGGCGGAGGCGGTGGTGGCATGGGCGGAGGTATGGGTGGAATGGGTGGCGGTGGCGGAATGGGCGGTATGGGCGGTGGCGGCGGTATGGACGGGGGTATGCCTGGCGGAGGTGGTGGAGGCATGGGCGGTGGCGGCAGTGCGCCGCAGATGCCCAAAGCATCCGTCCGCTGGGAAAGCGCGCCTGTTTACCGCGACGCGATGAAGAAGTTGAAAGCAGAAGGAGCCGCGGAAGCAGACGTCGAAGGATTCTACGTGATCACCGTCACGGGACTCCGCCTCGGCATGGGCGGACGCGGCGGCAATTCCCCAAGCGTCGAACAGTTGGGGCGCGCTCGTGAACGCCTGAAGGAAATGACCAGCCTCGTCATCAAAGGCCGCGAACCCATCGCGCCGGCTCGTGTCGACGGGACACCGTCTCCCGAGGGCACGACTCTACGCTTTTACTTCCCGCGATCGCAGGAAATCTCGCTCGACGACAAAGAAGTGCAGTTCGAAACCCACATGGGTCCGATGGAGTTGAAAACCAAGTTCCAGTTGAAGGACATGGTTGTCAACGGCAAGTTGAAGTTGTAGCGGTTTAGGCGGCCTGCTCGTTCATCCGCTGCGCCTGATAGTACGTGATCAGCGCATTGATGATGTCGTCGAGTTTGCCGTTCATCACCAGGTCGAGTTGATGCAGCGTCAGGCCGATGCGGTGATCTGTTACGCGATTCTGTGGGAAGTTGTAGGTCCGGATCTTCTCGCTCCGGTCTCCACTTCCCACCATCGTGCGGCGCTCGGCCGACATCGCTGCCTGCTGTTTCTCGAGTTCCATCTCGTACAGGCGCGACCGCAGCACGCGCATCGCCTTTTCGCGATTCTTGATCTGCGACTTTTCGTCCTGGCACGACACGATGGTATTGGTCGGCAGGTGCGTGATGCGAACCGCGGAATACGTCGTGTTCACCGACTGTCCACCGGGACCTGACGAGCAGAAGGTGTCAATACGAATATCCTTCTGCTGGATATTGATTTCGACGTCGTCGGCTTCCGGCAGCACCGCCACCGTGATCGCCGAAGTATGCACGCGACCCTGGGTTTCCGTCTGCGGAACCCGCTGCACGCGATGCGTCCCGCCTTCGTACTTCAACTGGCTATAGACCTTATCGCCGCTGATCAGCGCGATCACTTCCTTCAAACCGCCGACGCCCGAATAGCTGGCGTGCGTGACTTCCACCTTCCAGCCCTTGATTTCCGCGAACCGCGAATACATGCGGAAAATCTCATCGGCGAAGAGCGTCGCTTCGTCGCCACCCGTGCCGGCGCGGATTTCGAGAACAATGTTCTTGTCGTCGTTCGGATCCTTGGGCAGCAGCAGGACGCGGATGTCCTTTTCCATCGCCGCGATTTCAGGTTCCAGCCGCGCGATCTCTTCTGAGGCCATCGCCCGCAGGTCCGGATCCGATTCGTCGATCATCGATTTTGCCTGCGCGAGATCGGCGTCCGCCTTCTTCCACTCGCGATACTTGGCCACGACTTCTTCGATATCGCTGCGGCTTTTGGCCGTCTTGCGATACTGGTCGCCATCGGCGATGACGGCGGGATCCGCCATCTGCTCGGTCAGTTGTTCAAAGCGCGCCTCGAGGTCGTCGAGCTTCTCACGATATTGCATGAATTATGCGATCACCAGTTCTCCGCCCTGCTTCTCTTCGAGCTTCATCGCGCCTTCGAGCGCGTGAATGGCAACGGCGGTTTGTTCATTGGAGGGTTCCTGCGTGGTAATCCGCTGCAGCCACAGCCCCGGCGCGGTCATCAGCGCCAGCATGCTGCCCTGCTTGCGGGCCGCGAACCGGATCAACTCGTAGCTGACGCCCGAAATGAGGGGCAGCAGCAGAATGCGGGAGGCGAACTTGGCGGCGAACGATTCGAACGGCAGCGCCATGTAGAACAACATCGAGATCACCATCACCACCAGCAGGAAACTGGTCCCGCAGCGGGGGTGGAAGGTCACGAACTTTTGCGCGTTCTCGATCGTCACCGGAGTCCTCGCTTCGAAATTGAAGACGACTTTGTGCTCCGCGCCGTGATACTCGAACATCCGCCGGATGTCCTTCATCCTAGACAACAGGTACAGGAACGACAGGAACAGCACGATGCGGATCACACCGTCGATGAAGTTTGACGCGAGCGTCCCGCTCAGGGCGGGATACCACTTGCCAACCTGACGCGCCAGCACCAGCGGCACGAACTTGTACAGGAAGATGAAGAATCCCAGCGACAAGGCGATGTTGGCCGCCATCATCCAGCCCGAAAGCTGCACCGGCTTCTCGCCCTTCTGTTGCGCTTCGTCGTCCAGCGCCGCGTTGGTCGAAAACTGCAGCGCCTTCATGCCCAGTTGCATCGCCTGGCCGAGCGTACCGAGCCCACGGGCCACCGGGTACTTGAAGATCGGATACTTCTCGCTGACCTTCTTGACTTCAGCCTCTTCAGTCACCAGTTCGCCGTTGGATTTGCGCACCGCGACGCAGTAGCTGTGCGGGGCGCGCATCATGACGCCTTCCATCACAGCTTGCCCGCCGACGAGGGTCTCCTCGCCGCTTTCGAGAATGGGCAGCATTTGGGTGTGGACCGCCAAGCGGCAGAAAGTCCGGATTTGGGACAAGTTTCGACTCCTATCTCTAGTATAAGACTCGCCACACCCGAACTTGGATTCGTACTCCCACTTATACCTCAGATTACCTGGCTGGGGACCTGTCCCTGCACCCGCCGGGCGAAACTCGCGACCATCTTGTGCGCCAACGTTTCCCGCTCCGGCCGGTCGAGCTTCGCCAGATCCTGTATGCCCGGAACCTCCCGCGGCTGCGCCATTCGAAACGCCATCGACCAGCCGGGAAACGAACGTTCCGCGATCTCCCGCCGAGACAGGCGGATCACCCGTTTGTGCCGCGGATCCCGCGAAATCCGCTCGAATGTCTCCAGGACGGCGTTCTGCGGACCTTCCAAAACCTGCAGGAAGCTGCCCTCGGCGTACACCAGGATCCCGCTGATCCCTGCGGCCTCGTTCCTTCTTCTCGAATTCGACAGCAGAATTCGAAGATCGACTTCGGCAAAGGGTCGGGTGGCCGTGCTGGCGTAGATCAGTTGGAACAGCATCCCACCTGCTCATCGGCCAGCAGCCGTGGTCCAATAGAAAACTTACAGTTCGCGGATCATCGCTTTGCGGAACTCCACCTCGATCCCGGGTCCCGAATGCACCTGGAGCGCGATGAATCCCCGGCGCAACAGATCCTGATCCGGCTCGATGTAGTGCACCGTCCGAACCCCGTTCAGATGCAGCGTGATGAAGTTCCCCTGCGCCCGGATCGTGTACTCGTTCCAGCCGTTCTTGTCCACACCCGCCAGCGATCCCGCGGGAGGCTGCGCGAGCACCCGCTTGCGCCGCGATTCGTCGTACAGGCAGCCCCAGTACTGCTGCCCGATGTCCGCCTGATAGCCCGACACCTCGTGCGTACCCGCCACCGGTTCGCTGCGGAACTGCACACCCGAGTTGCCTTCGCCGCCCTTCAGCCGGAACTCGACCTTCAACTCGAAATCGTCGTAATGCTGCTTGGTCCGCAGGAAATCGTTGTACTGCAGCCCCGAATGCTTGCCCGTGATCACGCCGTCCGGCGACAGGCTCCAGCACGACGCCGTATCGACGACGAAATCGTTTAGATCTTTGAACAGCGGCCGCCAGGCCGACGCCTTCCGCGCCGTCGAAATCGTCTGTCCGGACTTATACGCCAGATTCCCGTAATGCGCCGCATTCGCCGCCGCCACCGCACTCACGACATCCGAATTCGGCTGCTTGCGGCTGCGCACGCAGGCGAGGAAATTCGCCATGTGATCGATCGTGCCGTCCTGCTGCGACTTCACCGTCGCCGCCGGCGTCGGACGCACCGTCTTCTGCGCACGTCCATCGTCTTCGAGATAAAGCTGGTATCCGCCGCGATCGAGCTTCAGCGTCCCTTTCGATCCGCGATACACCATCCCACCGTCTTCGTAACTCTGCACCAGCGTCGAATCGTAGGTGACGAGAAAATCCTTCGGGTACCGGAACGACGCGCTCAGCGTATCCGGACACTCCCATTCCTTGAAGAAGTTCACGCCGCCGGACGCCTGCGCCGTCACTGGCACGTAATCATCCATCACCCAATGGATCGTGTCCACCCAGTGCGAGAACAGGTCGGTTAATGTACCCCCGCCGTAGTCCCAGAACCAGCGCCAGCGCTTGTACCGCGTCTCTTCGAACTCGCGCGGCGTCCGCGACCCCAGCCAGTTCTTCCAGTCGATCGCCGACGGCTGGATCGGAACGTTGGTCCACGACGCCGTCTGATAATTCTGATACCAGTACGCATGCACCAGCGTGATCTTGCCGATCTCGCCCGCCTGCATCCGCTGCCGCGCTTCGATGATGTGCGGATACGATCGCTGCTGGTATCCGACCTGCACGATGCGACCCGACTTACGCACGGCATCGATCGCAACCTGCCCTTCCTCGATCGTCTGCGTGAGAGGCTTCTCGATGTAGATGTCCTTGCCGGCATCGAGCGCAGCAAGCAGCATGGGGATGTGCCAGTGATCCGGCGACCCGATGATCACAGCATCAATCGATTTGTCGTCGAGCAGTTTTCGAAAATCCGAGTAAATCGTCGCCGACGGCGCAATCTCGGATTTCGCCTGTTGTGCGCGGACCTCGTTGACATCTGCTACAGCCACCCAGTCGATGCCGCCCACGCGATTCGCGGTGCGCATCAATCCCTGGCAGCGTCCGCCGGTGCCGATCGCAGCGATGCGCACACGATCATTGGCTCCGATGACGCGCTGTTGTGACGCAGCAGTCCAGGCAGTGGCCGCACCCGCGGCGAGGATCTTCGGAAAGGTTCTACGGTTCATAGCGCAGTGGAGAGTATCGTATCAACTCTCCACCGCAAGTTCAGAACCTAGAACGACAGTCGCAGCGCCAGCTGGATCTGCCGCGCCGAAGTGATCGTATTCTGGATGCGTCCGAACGTGCCGATCGGAGCCTCAGTCGCCGAAGCGCCCGCGTACACGATCAGGTTCGGGATCCCGAAATTCGCGTGGTTCAGCAGATTGAAGGCTTCCGCGCGGAACTGCAGGTTGCCGCCTTCGCCCAGCTTCCGCACCGGCGTATTCTTCGCCAGCGACAGATCGAACGACCGCAGCGAGGGACCGATCAGGATGCCGCGTCCTGCATTGCCCAACGTTCCAGCTGGCTGCAGCATGAACGCGTTCGGATCCAGATACCGGTCGGGACTACCCAGCACCGCACTCTGATGCGTGTACCCGGGACGGATGCTCGGCCGGTCCAACCCGGTGCCCGGTGCGATCGACGGATTCCACTGCGACCGCGACCAGTTCGCCTGTACGAACGGCGTCAGCGGCGCGCCCGAGCGCATGTTATTGATTGCCGAAACCTGCCAGCCCTTCACCAGGATGTTCCCCTTCAACGGCAACTCATAGGTAAAGTTCATGACCCAGTTGTGCTTCGCGTGATAATCCGAAAGTCCCTTGTTGTACTCGAAGCCCGAATACTCCGGCATCGCGGAAGTCGTGCCGTTATTGGCGTCCGAGAAGAACGTCGAAGCCTGCGTGTTGTCGATGTTCCGCGCGAACGTGTAAGAAGACTGGAACGTGAGTCCTTTGTCGAACCG
>CAZVKC010000009.1:0-6661 GCA_964627455.1 uncultured Solibacteraceae bacterium
TTCCCTGTGATATCTTCGTAGACCGTTGGATTTTCCCCGTCATGAAACAACTGATCACATTGACCGTGAACGGAAAACGCGTGTCTCACGAAGTCGAGCCGCGGCTCTTGCTGATCCACTTTCTACGTGACGTCCTCGGCTATACCGGACCTCACATCGGCTGCGAAACTTCTCTCTGCGGCGCGTGTACCGTCGAGGTCGACGGCAAGGCGATCAAAAGCTGCGCCATGTTTGCCATTCAGGCGGACGGCAAGCACATCACCACCATTGAAGGCCTGGCGCAACACGGCAAGCTGCATCCCGTGCAGGAAGGCTTCTGGGAAGAGCACGGACTGCAGTGCGGTTACTGCACGCCGGGCATGATCATGACGGCGAAGCAACTGCTTGAGCGCAATCCCAATCCGACAGAAGAAGAGATCCGCCAAGGCATTGAGGGCAATCTCTGCCGCTGTACGGGTTATCAGCACATCGTGAAGGCGATCCAGTACGCTGCTTCGAAGATGCGGCAGGAGGCATAGATGGCGACCACCACTTCCACTCCCGTTAAGGCGGATTCGTTGATCGGCAAGCGCATCAAGCGCCGCGAGGATCCGCGACTCATCACCGGCACGGCTACCTATACAGACGACATCCAACTGCCGGGCATGCAGTATGCCTGCTTTGTGCGCAGTCCCTATGGCGCCGCGAAGATCAACGGCATCAACGCGCAGGCGGCTCTCGACCTTCCGGGCGTGATCGCGGTGTACACCTACGAAGACATCGCGCATCTCGGCCCCGTGCCTTGCGGCGCCTCGCTGCCCGGCTTGCGTGTGCCGCATCATCATCTGCTCGCCAAGGATCGCGTGTACTTCGTCGGGCATCCTGTGGCTGTTGTCGTTGCCAACGATCGCTACATCGCGCGCGACGGCGCGGAAGCCGTCGAGGTCGATTACGAACCGCTGCCTGCGGTTGCGGATCCCGAGAAGGCTCTCGCCGGCGGCGCCCCTGCGGTGCATCCGGAGTGGCCGGATAACACGGCGTTCACCTACACGCAGAAGGGCGGCGATGCGGATGCCGCGTTTGCCGAAGCGGATGTGATCGTGCGGGAGCGCATCGTCTCGCAGCGTCTGGTCCCGATGGCGATGGAGGGTCGCGCGGTGCTTGCCGATTACAAGTCCGGCGATCAGGCGCTGACCATCTACACGTCATCGCAGATCCCGCACCTGTGCCGCACGCTGGTTGCGATGATCCTCGCCGTGCCGGAACACAAGCTTCGCATCGTCGCGCCGGAGATGGGCGGCGGATTCGGCAGCAAGCTGAACGTCTACGCGGAAGAAGCGCTGATGGGCTTTGTTGCGATGCAGACCGGTAAGCCCGTGAAGTGGATCGAATCGCGGCGCGAGAATTTCACCTGCACGATCCATGGCCGTGGCCACGTGGATTATTACGAGATGGCTGCGAAGAAGGACGGCACGATCCTCGGGCTGCGTTTGAAGATCATTCAGGATCTCGGCGCGTATCATCAGTTGCTGACGCCGGCGATCCCGACTCTTTCGGTGTTGATGATGCCGGGGCTGTATCGCTTCAAAAACATCCACGCGGATATCGTGGGCGTGTTTACCAATGCGGTTCCGACCGATGCGTATCGCGGCGCGGGACGTCCCGAGGCGACGCACGGCATCGAGCGCATGGTGGATATCCTCGCCGACGAGTTGCAGATGGATCCGGCAGAACTGCGTCTGAAGAACTTCGTGCGTAATGAAGAGTTCCCGTTCAACACTGCGACCGGACTCACCTACGATTCCGGCGATTACTCGGCGCCGCTCAACAAAGCGCTCGAGATCGTGAACTACAGCGGTTTGCTGGTTGAGCAGGAAGACGCGCGTAAAGCCGGACGGCTGTTCGGCATCGGCATGTCGACCTACGGCGAGATCTGCGCGCTCGGGCCTTCCGCGGCAACGCCTGCCGGCGGTTGGGAATCTGCGACTGTTCGCCTGGAGCCGACCGGCAAGGCGACCGTGTTGACTGGCGTCAAGGTCCACGGGCAGGGCGAGGAAACGACCTTCGCGCAGATTGCCGCCGAAGAACTCGGCATCGGCATCGACGATGTGGTCGTCCAACATGGCGACACCGCGATCGTGCAATACGGCATCGGGACCTTCGGCAGCCGCGCAACGGCTGTCGGCGGCACGGCGCTGTACTTCGCGCTGCAGGAACTGAAGAAGAAGCTGAAGAACTTCGGCGCGTTCCTGCTGGGCAGCGATGACGTAACGTTCGCGCATGGCGTCGTCACGTGCAATAAGACCGGCAAGCAGAAAACGCTTGCGGAAATCGCGGGCGCGTCGTATCGTGCGATGGCGCTGCCGCCGAACACGGATCCCGGCATGACGGCCACCAACTTCTGGGAACCGCCGAACTTCACTTTCCCCTTCGGTGCGCACATCGTCGTAACCGAAGTCGATCGCGAAACGGGCGATATCTCGATCCAACGCTATGTTGCCGTCGATGATTGCGGACGCATCATCAATCCGCTGATCGTCGCGGGACAGGTGCACGGCGGTGTCGCGCAAGGCCTCGGGCAGGCGCTGTGGGAACACGCCATCTACGACGACAACGGACAACTTGTCACTGGCGAACTGATGGACTACGCGGTTCCGAAAGCGACCATGATGCCGTGGATCGAGGCAGAACATACGCAAACGCCGTCGCCGGTGAATCCACTCGGCGTGAAGGGCGTCGGTGAAGCGGGAACCATCGGAGCCTCGCCCGCCGTGGTGAATTCGGTAGTGGACGCGCTGAGTCCGCTGGGCGTGCGGCATCTCGACATGCCTCTCACGCCGGAAAAGATTTGGAAGGTGATCCAGGGAGCGCGCGCATGATTGCCCACAATTTCGAATACGTGAAACCGGCTTCGCTCGCCGAGGCTCTGGGACATCTCGCCGGCGACGGCAAGCCGTTGGCCGGCGGCATGAGCCTGATCCCGATGATGAAGTTGCGGCTCGCTGCGCCGGAAAAGCTCGTCGATCTGTCCGCTCTCGGATTGAACGCCATCACCGAAGGCGACGGCTGGATCAGGATCGGCGCGACGGCCACGCATCATGAGGTCGAGTCGTCGGAGTTGCTGCGTGCGAAGTGCCCGCTCATCGCCGAAGCCGCGTCGCACATCGGCGACGTGCAGGTTCGCAACATGGGAACCATCGGCGGATCGACTGCACACGCGGATCCCGCTGCCGACTATCCTGCATCGTTGCTCGCGCTGGACGCCAGCGTGATCGTGGCGTCCTCCTCGGGGACCCGCACGATGGCGGTGGCGGACTTCCTGGTCGACGCGTTGACCGTCGCGTTGGAGCCCGGTGAATTGATCACCGAAGTCCACGTGCCGATGGAAGTGCCCGGGACTGGCGTGACCTACAACAAGGTCGTGCAACCGGCATCCGGCTACGCGGTTGTCGGCATCGCCGTGCGGATCCGCAAAAACGCGTCCGGGGCAGTGACATTCGCACGTGTCGGCGTCACGGGACTTGCATCGAAGGCGTTCCGCGCCACCGCCGTCGAAACTGCATTGACCAGCGGCGCCAGCGTCGAAGAAGCCGCGGCCAAGGTGACCGATGGCGTGGACGCCAACGCCGATACGTACGCGAGCGCGGACTACCGGTCGCATCTGGCGCGGGTCCACACTGCGCGTGCGATTCGCACTGCGTTAGGGAAAGCAGCGTGAAGATCAGCGGAAGCTATACGATTCCTTCATCCGACATGGAGCGTGTGTATCGCACGCTCCAGGATCCTGCCGTGCTGGCCCGCTGCATGCCGGGTTGCGAAAGCCTCGAAAAAACGGGCGAAGACGAGTATGCCGTGAAGCTGAAGATGGCAATCGCTGCGTTTTCCGGGCTGTTCGCAGGCAAGGTGCGGATTGCCGACGCGAATCCGCACCAGAGCTTCCGGTTGATCGTCGAAGGCAGCGGCAAGATCGGGTTCATGAAAGGTGACGGACTTTTGAACCTGAAGGCCGTCGATGCCGGGACAGCGGTCGCGTACGAAGGCGATGTGCAAATCGGTGGCACGATCGCCGCGGTTGGTCAGCGCCTGGTGGATACGACATCGAAGATGATGATCAAGCGGTTCTTCGACAAGATTGTTGACGAGCTTGCGCCCAGTGAGTAAGAATCTTTGCGCCACTCGATCTGGATTTCCCGCTAACGAGGCTGGGGGCTGCACGCCCCCTACTTGACAGTCGAGAAAGGAGCCTTTCATGAAGCTCAAGACAAAGACGAGAGCCGGCAGACTTTCGGCGAATCACAACGTTGTGAATCGCTAGCAACCACAGCGGACAGCCGGCTGGCAGGAACCTGCTGGCCGGCAGTTCGTCTTCTCTCGCCATGGAAGATATTGTTGCCTTGCAGGATCAGGCCTGGAGCCTTCGGTCCACTCGAGATTTCGATGCTGCCTACGCAGTCTGTGCGAAGGCCGTGGCTTTGGTGGAGCAGTCCGATGGGCCGCAATCTCCGGATCTCGCGAACCTGCTTATTGACCTTGCAGAGATCGAGTCCGACCGCCAGCATTTTGCTGTGGCCTCGACTCTTGTTGCACGCGCAGCGGAGATTCTCCAGTCGCTCGGGGCCGAATTCTCAGGCGAAGATGCTTCGAACCTCTGCATCCGCGCGCTGACCCTGCAGGGTGAGTTGTGCCGCATAATGGGCGACTACGAGCGTGCCGAGAAGTCGCTGCTCACCGGACTGCAAACAGCCCGGTCAGAGTTCGGTGAAGAGTCGGAAGAGGCGGCGTGCGCCGGTAACAATCTCGCGGTGCTCTACAAGTTTTGGGGCCGCTTCGATGACGCGCTGCAACTCTACGAAACGTCGCTCCGCGTCATGACAGCCGGGTTCGGAGAAGAGTCGCGCGAGGCCGCCACCGTCTGGCACAACATCGGCGGCGTACTGCATGCGCGCGGTGATTTCGGCGCGGCGGAAGCGCCTTCGCTCCGCGCCTGGACGACCACGAGACGACTGCTGGGCGACGATCATCCGGACACGATGGCGGAGGCGGTCGCATACGCCGCTGTGCTGGATGGCCTCGGACGTTACGACGAATGCGAGGGCCTCTACCGGCGAGCGCTGGAAGTATTCGAACGCGACCTGGGGCCGGATCATTATGAGGTCGCTGCGACCCTGCACAACCTTGCGGCCGTGGTCTCGGTACGAGGAGACCGCCGGCAGGCCGAGGCGCTCTATCGAAGGGCGCTCAACATCAAAGAGAGCCTTCTTGGTCCTGGGAATCCGGATACGGAAGCCACACGGGCCAGCCTGGCGCGTCTGCTTGCGGGCGGCTAGTTCTGCGGCTGGATTTCGGCGAGCCAGTACTCCATCTCGGATTCGCGATTGTGAACGGTCGCCTTGATCTGCATGCCCTCTTTCAACTTGGCGAACTCCGCGGGATCGGGGACGGGAAAGTCCATGGTCATGGCTTCCATCCAGACCTTGCCGGTGGCCTGGTCTTTCAGCGTGCCGTGTTTGACTGACGCCGTCTTTGCGGCAGGATCGAGACGGACGACCGTTCCTTCCAGGGGATAGAGCGCGACGGGTCCATTCGCGGACTTCTTGGCTTTCTCGGGCATTCGCGCGCAGCCTGTGGCCCATATGGCCAGTGCGCAGAATGAGATTGTGAAGATTCGGCGGTTCAAATTCCAACGTAGCAGGTCTGCAGGTTGAGGCGCGCCAACCGGGACTTGATTTCGCCCGGCGACAGAGGCAGCGCCCCGAGGAAGTCACGATGGGTGCGCGCGCCTCGATAGGCAGGACGTCGCGTCGGTTCCGGCAGAAGGGCTTCGACCAGGTCGATGTCGAGCCCATAGAGCAGCGTCCCGTGATGCAAGAGCCTTCCGCGTGTGCGCCGCTGCGCGTTCCCCGAGACCTTGCGGCCGTTCCACGCGATGTCCGATTCTTCGACGGTCAGGCCGGGGATATCCAACGCGGCTGCGACAGATCCGAGCAATAGGGGGTAACTATGGCCGACATCAATGAGCGCAGGATGTTCGTCAAGTGAGAGCAAGAGGCTGTAGTTCAGGCATCCCGGCCCGAGGAGGACGGCGCCTCCGCCGGAACTTCGCTGGATGATTTCGATGCCGGCTTGTTCGCACGCGGCGATGTTCACCTGCGGTTCGGCGCAAGGCGTCCGGCTCACCACGACACAGTGCACCGGACTTTCCCAGATCCGCAAGCCCTGCCAGCCCTCTTCGAGCAACTGCTCGTCGAACGCGAGATTGTCGCGAGGCGCGGCGAAGCTGCGTTCCACCACCGTGAGCATTTCTTGACTTTAAACCACGCCGTAAGGGATCGTAAAAATGATTCATGCCGGTCTATTTGGATTGCGCCGCAACGACGCCGATTGATCCCCGAGTGCTGGACGTGTGTGTTCGCTACATGCGGGACGATATCGGCAACGCGGCCAGCCGCACGCATCCGCAGGGACAAGCCGCGCGCAAGGCGGTGGAGCGCGCCCGCGACCAGATTGCGGCGGTGGTTGGCTGCAGCCGGGGCGACGTGATCTTCACGAGCGGGGCAACGGAAAGCAACAACCTCGCGATCCTCGGCCTCGAAGAGGCGGGTCGCAAAGCAGGGAAGCGGCACATCGTCAGCACCGCGATCGAGCATCGCGCCGTGCTCGAGCCGCTGGAAATCCTGGCGGC
>CAZVKC010000009.1:6761-14438 GCA_964627455.1 uncultured Solibacteraceae bacterium
TGCAGCCACGTGCTGTCCGCCATGCGCCTGCCCGGGGACCTCTCGGCATCCGCGATTCGCTTTTCCTGGGATCACCGCACGCCCACGCCCGATTTCGCGGCGATGGTCGCCGCACTTCGCCAGGTGGAGGCCCTCTAACCCGACATGCCGGAAACTACGCCTGGCTTTCTTGTCTTCAAACGCTCCCGCTTCGGGACCCGCCTCCCTACGCACCTGCGCTATACGAAATCCCACTACTGGATGCTGCAGGTGAGCGAGGGCGTCTGGCGGATCGGGTTCACCAAGTTTGCCACTCGCATGCTTGGCGACATGGTCGAGTTCCAGTTCGAGCCCCAGCCCGGTGACGCGATCGAACTCGGTCAGAAGGTCGGCTCCATCGAAGGTTTCAAGGCGATTAGCGACATCTATTCTGTAGCCAGCGGAACTTTTGCAGCATCCAATGCGTTGTTACGGGACGATATCACTCTGATCGAGTCTGATCCATATGGGGACGGCTGGTTGTACGAAGTGCAGGGCACGCCGGAGCCGGACCTCATGGACGCCAGCGGGTATGCGATCATTTTGAACACGACCATCGATAAACTTCTGGCGGGACGTCACGACGCAGGTGCGGATGAATAACAAGGCGCTTTACATCATGATTGGCGGCTTCCTCGGAGCGGGGAAGACGACGGCGATTTTCCAGATTGCCCGTAAACTGACAACGCGTGGGCTGCGTGTCGGGTTGATCACCAACGACCAGAGTGTCGGACTCGTCGATACCGCTGTGCTCAGTCACGGCGACTTTCCGGTGGAAGAGATCACCGGCGGATGTTTCTGTTGCCGGTTCAACTCGCTGGTCGAGGCTTCTGACAAGCTGTCGGAAAGCACGCGGCCGGACGTGTTCATCGCCGAACCCGTCGGCAGTTGCACGGATCTCATCGCGGCCGTCAGCTTCCCGCTACGCGCGATTTACGGCGAGCAGTTCCGCGTCGCGCCGTTGAGCGTCCTGGTGGATCCGATTCGCGCCGAGCGGATGCTGGGCCTCGCGCAGGGTGGTAATTTCTCTCCGAAGGTCCGCTATGTGTTCGGCAAGCAGTTGGAAGAGGCGGAAATCCTCGTCATCAACAAGAGCGACCTGCTGGATGACGCGCGTCGTGACCGCCTGACAGCCGCGATGGAAGAAGCGTACCCGGGCAGTCCTGTGGTGACGATTGCGGCGCGTTCAGGTGACGGTCTTGATGCATGGCTCGACCGCATCCTCACCGAAGAGGGTCTGGCGGAATCCGCGCCGGAAGTGGACTATCAAATTTACGCCGAGGGCGAGGCGCTGCTCGGCTGGTTGAACGTGTCCGTGACGGTCGCGTCGGATACCGAGATCGACGGCAACGACCTGCTAAGGCGACTCGCGGCTTCGGTCCGTGAGGGATTGGGCGCGGATGTCGAGATCGCGCATTTGAAGATGACGCTTACTCCGGATGAAGACGGTGGCGATATTGGTGTGCTGAACCTGGTTCGCACTGATGGCACCGCAGAACTCTCGCATGTGTTGAAGGCTCCGATCACCGGCGGCGAACTGCTGTTGAACCTGCGCGCCGAGGCGGATCCGGAAATTCTGCGTGCGGGTGTTCTGGCTGCGCTCGACAACTGCGGCGCCCCGGTGAAGGTCGAACATCTCGAACACTTCCGTCCTGGCAAGCCGGAACCGACTTACAGGATGGCGCACGTATGAGCGCTGCTGCCCAGCAGCCCCGCATTTTGTATTGCCACTGCGCGTACTCGCGAGTCGTACCTGCGGACGTGAAGCAGGCTGTGCTTGCCGGTCTCGCCGGTTCGGACGTCGCGTTCGAAGCCGCGCCGGATCTCTGCGAGATGTCCGCGCGCAAGGATCCTGAACTGGTGCAGATCGCAGCCGGTGGACCCGTGCGCATCGCAGCCTGTTTCCCGCGCGCGGTGAAGTGGTTGTTCTCCGCGGCCGGCGCCCCGCTTCCCGAACAGGGCGTCGAGATTCTGAATATGCGCGAGCAACCGGCGGCCTCGGTTTTGCAGGCTATTCTTGGAGAATCGACCCGATGAGTGCTGCCGCGGCCATCGCCACTGAGGCGATCCTGCAATTGACGATTTATGAGGGATCGGGGAGCCGTCCGCTCGCTGCGGATCAGCGCCGCGACCTCTGCCGTGCGTTGCTCGAAAAAGGCTATCCGGTGCGCGTCGTGCGGGGTGAAATGGCCGCTGCAGGCGATCGCAAGTCGGTTGTGCTGGGGGATTTCGAAGGCCCGCTGCCCGGCGGCAGTGAGATGCTGGAGTTCCGAAATATCGGCGGCATGGCCGCAGCCGATGTTGTCGCGATGGTCGATCAGATCCGTGAGCAGGCGAGCCTGCCGCAACCCGGCAAGTGGAAGCCGTGGTTCCCGGTCATCGATTACAACCGCTGCACGAATTGCATGCAGTGCCTGAGTTTTTGCCTGTTCGACGTGTATGGCGTCAGTTCGACCGGCAAGATCCAGGTGCAGAATCAGACGAACTGCAAAACGGAGTGCCCGGCATGTTCGCGCGTGTGTCCCGAAGTCGCGATCCTGTTTCCGAAGTATCGTCACAGTCCGATCCACGGCGGCGAGGTCAACACGGACGACATTCGCCGCGAGTCGATGAAGATCGACATTTCGGCGCTCCTCGGCGGCGACATCTATTCGATGCTGCGGGATCGCAGCGCCAAGGCGAAGTCCCGCTTTTCGAAGGAACGCGATGAGGACCGCGCGCTGAAGGAGCGCATGAACTGCCTGAACAAGCTGCAGAAAGACATGGATATTCCGGCTGAAGTGCTGGCGGCGCTGCCGAGCGTCGAAGAGATTCGCGCCAAGGCGGAAGCGGCGAAACAGCGCGGAGAGGCGGCGCTGGCCGCCGCGGCGAAAGCAGAGGTATCCGGCGTATGATGCTGCAATTCGCCAAGCGCATGGTGACCGAGGCGGATCCGCGCGTGCTCGGCAAGTTCGCCTACAACTTCGGCTACAAGGGCATGCGCTCGGTCGAGTTGTATAAGCAGCGGCTGAAGCGCGACGAGCATTTTCCGCCGTTCCTCTTCATCTCGGTGATTTCCAGTTGCAACCTGCGATGCCAGGGCTGCTGGGTCGACGTCGCCGCGCCATCGCATCACATCGCGCTCGATGACATGAACCGCATGATCAACGAGGCGAAGAAGTACGGCAACAGCTACTTCGGGATCCTCGGCGGCGAACCGTTCCAGCATCCCGAGTTGATGGAAATCTTCGCGGCCCACCAGGACGCATACTTCCAGGTCTTCACCAACGGGCAGATGATCACGGACGCTGTCGCACGGCGGTTGCGCGAACTCGGCAACGTCTCGCCGCTGATCAGCATCGAAGGCAACGAGGTCGTCAGCGACGAGCGCCGGGGACGTTTGCACGTCTGGAATCACACGCTCGAAGGGCTTGCCAACTGCCGCCGCAACAAGCTCATCATCGGTGTCGCGACGAGTGTCTGCCAGACGAATTACGAACTGGTCTCGGAAGCCTGGCTGCGTAAGTTGATCGACATGGGCGTGCACTACGCCTGGTTCCACACCTATCGCGTCGTGGGTCCCAAACCCGCACCGCATCTCGCGTTGACGCCGGAACAGCTGCGCAAGATCCGCAAGTTCATCGTGACGATGCGCGGCAAACTGCCGATCGCGATTGTCGATGCGTATTGGGATGACAAGGGCCAGGCGCTGTGTCCGATGGCGACCGGCGTGAGCCACCACATCAGTCCGTATGGCGACATCGAACCGTGCCCGATCATTCAGTTCGCGACCGAGACGATTCACGACAAGCGCGGCATTTACGAGACGATAAACAGTTCGCCGTTCCTGCGCGATTTCCGCAAGACCGCGGCGCAGGCGACGCGCGGCTGCATCGTGCTCGAACGTCCGGATCTCGTGAAGGAACTTGTCGAACGTCATAGCGCGGCCGATACGACGCAGCGAAAAACCGCGCTGGCCGAGATCGAAGCGTTGAGTCCGCGATCAAGCCAGCATGATCCGGACAACGAGTTCCCGGAAGAGCACTGGATGTACCGCTTCGCCAAGAAGCATTGGTTCTTCGGTTTTGGGGCGTATTCTTAATAGAGGAGCGAGAGCCGATTGCAACTACCCGTACTGGTGCTGCCAAAACAGGTTCCCGTGCTGCCGAGCCGCAAGCCGCAGCCGAATATCCCGCAATCCCGCTGGGAACGGGAACGGCTGAAGACGGTCGTCTCGGAATACGTCAACGCGCGGTCGGGTGAACTCACGCCTCCGATTCCCCTCGAAGACTTGCGCTTGCGCGCCACTGAGATCGCGCAGGCGGCTAACGTCGACGCGCTCTTCACCGATTACGTCGGGGTCCTGCTCAATAACGAAATCTGGCGTGAACAACTCGCGGGCGTGCCGTACGAACGCCGCCTGCTGCTGATGCCCAAGTGCCTGCGCGTCGAGGACCGCTGCCCTGCGCCGTTCGACGAATTCGGCCTGCTCTGCAAACAGTGCGGACTCTGTTCGATTCAGGACCTGCAGGAAGAAGCGGAAAAGCTCGGTTACGCCGTGCTGGTAGCCGAAGGATCCGCGCTCGTGATGTCGTTGATCCAGACCGGCAAGATCGAAGCGATCGTCGGTGTGAGTTGCCTGTCGGTGCTCGAAAAGGCGGTGCCGTATATGGAAGCCGCGGCGATTCCCGGTATCGCGATCCCGCTGCTGCAGGACGACTGCAAAGACACGACCGTTGACATCGAATGGGTGTGGGATGTCCTGCACCTGAACAGTGACGATCAGACCCGCCGCATGGATCTCGATGCGCTGCGTCAGGAAGTGCAGACCTGGTTCGAGCGTCCGGAACTCGACCGTCTCATGGGACCGGCTGAAGGCGAGAGCGACCGCATCGCTCGCGACTGGCTGGCGCGGGACGGCAAACGCTGGCGCCCCTTCCTGACGGTGTGTGCGTGGAAAGCGCTGCAGGAGGATTCGAATGCCGCGATTCCCGACTCGGTGAAGCGCATCGCGATCGCCGTCGAATGCTTTCACAAGGCGTCGCTCATTCACGACGACATCGAAGATAACGACGCAGAGCGCTATGGCGAGGCGACGATGCATGCGGAGTACGGCATGCCGCTAGCGCTGAACTGCGGCGATCTGCTCGTCGGTGAAGGCTACCGACTCATCGCGGAATCCGGCGCGCCTTCAAACGTACAATCGCAGTTGCTGCGCATTGCGTCGCGCGGGCATCGCTCGTTGTGCCAGGGGCAAGGCGCGGAACTCTGCTGGCTGCGGGATCCGCAGCCGATGTCGTCGCTGCAGGTTCTCGGCATCTTCCGTCAGAAGACGGCTCCCGCGTTTGACGTCGCGCTGCAAATGGGCGCGGCTCTTGCCGGTGCTTCAAACGACGTACTTGCTGTGCTCGCGAAATACAGCGACGCGCTCGGCATCGCCTATCAGATCCGCGACGATATGGAAGACATCGTTGCGGCGGACCAGCGTCCTTCGCTGCCGCTCGCCATCGCGCATGAACGGGCTCGCGGCGAGAACAAGCAACTGCTCGAACGCGCGTGGCGCCGTCAGGTGGAACCTCCCGCGGTCCTCGTGAGCGAACTCGCCGAGAAGCGCTGCACCGAATTGCTCGAATCCTACAAAGAGGAAGCCGTGCGCTCTCTCGCCGGACTCGACCATGCGAGCCTCAAAGGTTTGTTGCGCCGCGTCGTCAGCAAGATTTTCCAGGTGAAAGTAGAAGGTTGGTGCAGTGAGTTTGAGACTCGAAATGCTGCAGGTGGCGCGACTGTCACCGAAGCTGCTGGGTGAGTCCGCCGAACTGGTGGAAGCCTTTCTACGTTCCCAACAGAATCCCGACGGCGGTTTCAAAGACCGGTCGGGCAACAGCGATCTCTACTACACGGTTTTCGGCATGGAAGGCTTGCGCGCGCTGCGCAAGGAAGAGTCCACGCCGGTGACGGATTACCTGCGATCGTTCGGCAATGGCGAAGATCTCGATATCGTGCATCTTGCGTGCTTGATTCGCTGCTGGGCGAACACGCAGCGTGGCGTTCCGCCCCTCGATGTGGCGGGGATCTCGAAGCGGCTCGAATCGTACCGGACAATCGACGGCGGGTACAACACCATCGGGAAGTCCGTGGATGGCACGGCTTACGGATGTTTCCTGGTGCTGAACGCCTATCAGGACCTGCAGTATCCGATGCCTCGTCCGGACCGCTTGTACGAGTGCCTGCAATTGCTGCGCGCGGATGATGGCGGGTACGCGAACCAGCAGGATGCTCCGATGGGATTGACGCCTTCGACTGCTGCGGCGTGTTCGATTCTGCGGCACCTCGACGAGCCGGCGCCCGCTGGGATGCCGGAGTGGTTGTTGGCGCGGCAGCATCCTGATGGCGGTTTCTACGCGACGCCGCTGGCGCCCATGCCGGACCTGCTGTCGACCGCGACCGCGCTGCATGCGCTTTCCGGAATGCAGGTCGCGCTCGAAGAACCGGTTCGCGAAGGCTGCCTCGATTTTGTCGACACGCTTTGGACCAACCGCGGCGGTTTCTACGGCAACTGGACCGACGATGTCCTCGATTGCGAGTACACCTATTACGGTTTGCTGGCCCTTGGGCATTTGAGCGTATGAGCGCCATCGCGGAAACGCTCGATCGCCTGACGGAGCGCCTGCTCGCGGAACGCAACGCTGCAGGACACTGGGAAGGCGAACTGTCTTCAAGCGCCTTGTCCACTGCACTCGCGTCGATTGCGCTGCATCTTGCCGGTGAAGAACCTGCGCTGACGCAGCGTGGACTCGACTGGCTCGAGCGCACGCAGAATCCCGACGGCGGGTTTGGCGACACCGTCAAGAGCATCAGCAACATCAGCACGACCGCGTTGTGTTGGGCCGCATTTCGCATCTGCGATCGACGTTCCGATGCAGCGCGCAAGGTTGAAGACTGGATGCGCCGCGCGGCTGGAAGCCTCGAACCGCCGATTCTCGCGACAGCAATCTCCGCGCGCTACGGCAACGATCACACGTTCTCTGTGCCGATCCTCACCGTACTCGCGGTCGCGGACCTCGTGCCATGGCGGCTCGTTCCGCAACTGCCGTTCGAACTCGCAGCTTTCCCCCGATCCTGGTTCCGCTGGCTTGGACTTCCGGTCGTCAGCTACGCGCTACCCGCGCTCATTGCAATTGGTCACGTCCGGCATCGGCGCAAGCGTTCCTGGAATCCGATCACGCTCGCTCTGCGCGCCATCACGGCCCCGGAAACACTCAGCGTCCTCGAAGCGATCCAGCCATCCAACGGTGGATTCCTCGAAGCCACGCCGCTCACTGCATTCGTCTCCATCAGCCTCCGCCAGGCCGGATACGTGGATTCGCCCGTCCTCCGCAAGGGACTCGACTTCCTGAAAGCATCAGTCAGAAGCGACGGAAGTTGGCCGATCGACACGAACCTTGCGACCTGGGTCACCACGCTTTCGGTCAACGCGCTGCGGGAACGGCTGCCTGCCGACGCGCGCCCCGTGATCCGCCGCTGGCTCCTTGACCAGCAATATCGCGACACACATCCGTACACCGGCGCGCCTCCCGGAGGCTGGGCGTGGACCAACCTGCCCGGCGCGGTCCCTGACGCCGATGATACGCCCGGCGCATTGGTCGCCCTCGCGAACCTCGGCGCCCGGGATCCCGAAGC
>CAZVKC010000009.1:14538-54760 GCA_964627455.1 uncultured Solibacteraceae bacterium
GGCGGCTGGGGCGGCGACCGCAACGTCGCATCCAGCATCGAAGAGACTGCGCTTGCCGTCTCCTCGCTGAGCCTCTGCGGCGAGTTGCAAGCCGCGCAGCGCGGCGGCGAATGGATCGCGCAGCACACGAACTCCGGGGCCGGAACGCCCGCCTCGCCCATCGGATTCTACTTCGCCAAACTCTGGTATTTCGAGCATCTGTATCCGCTCATCTTTGCCGTCGATGCGATGTCGCGCCTCGAAAAGGCCGATCGCAAAAGCCCGTGAGAGAATAGGGCAATGTTTCGCCGATCTTTGCCGGTTCTGCTCGCTCTCACAACCCCATTTCTCAACGCCCAAGCCCCGCCGAATCCCATTGGCCAGGGCGCATATGAGAGCCGTTGTTCGGTGTGCCACGGCGCTGACGGCAACGGCGGCGAAATGGGACCCGCCATCGCACGGCGCCTGCGTGCTCTCGACGATGCAAAGGTCACAACTGTCATCCGTGAAGGACTCCCCACGCGCGGCATGCCCGGCTTCAAACTCGCCGATGCCGAACTGAAAGCCCTCATCGCCCACGTTCGCACCTTCCGTCCGCGCCGCAATGCTGAAGAGTTCCAGCAGTATCCGCTCAAGGCCCCGCTCACCTCCGGCGCCACACTCGACGGAACCGTCATTTCCGAAGGCTTTCAGGAAATCGCCCTTGCCACCGGACCCGAGAAGCGCGTTCACCTGCTGCGCAAAGCCGGCGCGGGCAAGTTCCGTGAAGTCACCTCCGAAGTCAACTGGACCACCTATAACGGCGACATCGGCGGCAACCGCTACACGACCCTCACCCAGATCAACAAGACCAACGTGAATCGCGTTGCGCCGCGCTGGTCGTTCACGCTGCCGGAAGTTTCCCCGCTGCAAGGAACCCCGCTGGTCGTAGACGGACTCATGTACGTCACCGCCGCGAACCTCTGCTATGCGCTCGATGCCGGCAGCGGCCGTGTCGTGTGGAAGTGGCAGCGTCCGCGGACCCAGGGCTTGGTCGGCGGCGCGGCAGGCGGCACCAACCGCGGCGCCGCGTACGCGAACGGCCGCATCTTCATGGCCACTGACAACGCGCATATGATCGCGCTCGACCGTTGGACCGGCAAGCTTCTCTGGGAATCCACCGTCGTCGATTCCCGCCTCAACTACACGATTTCCTCGGCCCCGATCGCTGTCGGCGGCATTGTCATCACCGGCACGGCGGGCGGCGAAGAAGGCGCCCGCGGCGTGATCGCGGCATACGATCAGAAGACCGGCAAGGAAGTCTGGCGCTTCTGGACCGTGCCCGCCCGCGGCGAACCCGGATCCGAAACCTGGCAGGGAACCGGCATCGATCATCCCGGCGGCGTCGCCTGGTTCACCGGCGTCTATGATCCCGAAACCGACCTCGTCTTCTGGCAGACCGGCAATCCCGGTGAAGATTACAACGGCGACCAGCGCAAGGGCGACAACCTGTATACCGATTCGATCGTCGCGCTCGAAGCCAAGACCGGCAAACTGCGCTGGTATTACCAGACCACGCCGCATGACCTCTGGGATTGGGACGCCACCGAAACCCCGCTCGTCATCAACACCAACTGGCAGGGGCAGCCCCGCAAACTGCTCGTCCAGGGCAATCGAAACGGCTTCTTCTACGTTTGGGATCGCACCAACGGCAAACTTCTGCTCGCCAGGCAGTTCATCAACACGCTGACGTGGGCCAAGGAAATCGGCAAGGACGGCCGCCCGGTGCTGGTCCCCGGGCAGGAACCGAAGCCCGAAGGCACGCGGGTCTGCCCGTCGCAGGACGGCGCCACCAACTGGTACTCGCCTTCCTTCAACCCGGCGACCGGCTTGTTCTACATGCAGACCAACGAGAAGTGCTCGATCTACACCAAGCGCGAGGATTCCTTCGAACTAGGCCGCGCCTTCCTGGGCGGCG
Organism: uncultured Solibacteraceae bacterium; assembly: GCA_964627455.1. GTDB lineage: Bacteria > Acidobacteriota > Terriglobia > Bryobacterales > Bryobacteraceae > F-183. The sequence continues at coordinate 16,475 of CAZVKC010000009.1, forward strand.
CGCAGCGCGTGGATCCGGCTGACAAACCCGTGCGCATCCTGCGCGCCCTCGACCTGCAGACCGGCAAGGTGAAGTGGGAGATCCCGCAGATCGGCACGGCCAACACATGGGGCGGTACCCTCGCTACTTCCACTGGACTCGTTTTCTTCGGCGAAGACAGCGGATCGTTTGTAGCGGCCGACGCCGTCACCGGCAAGGTCCTGTGGACCTACCAGGGCAACGTCAACTGGCACGCCTCGCCCATGGCTTACCAGTTCGACAAGAAGCAGTACATCGCGGTCGCCGCCGGAACATCGGTGGTCGCCTTCGGCCTCGCGGAGTAGGCCTCCCCGGAATACGGCAGACCCGGGGAAATCCGGGCAATCCCCGCAACCGGGCGTGAGACAAAGATAGTCCAGACGGCACTATCACTGTATGGGGCTCTCGCCGCAGTGGGTGTTGCTGGCGATCGCCGGGCCGATCTCGGTATACATCGTCATCAGCGGCCTGGACGATCTGTTCATCGACGCCGTATGGCTCTACCGGACGTTGTGCGGCCTCTTTCGTCCCCGGCCGCCGGTGCGGTTTGACCTGCCCGAAAAGCGCGTGGCGATCATGATCCCGGCCTGGCGGGAATACGAGGTGATCCAGCAGATGCTGGAACACAACTCGGCGGCGATCCATTACGAAAACTACGACTTCTTCGTCGGCGTCTATCCCAATGACGCGCTCACCCTGCACGCCGTGGAAGAGGCGTCGCGGAGGCTCAGGAATGTCCACTGGGCGCTCACGCCGCATCCCGGTCCGACGTCCAAGGGGGATTGCTTGAACTGGATCTACCAGAACATCCTCGAGTTCGAGCAGGCGAACAATGTCCGTTTCGACCTCTACCTGATGCACGACGCTGAGGACATCATCCATACGGAATCGCTGAAGTACATCAATCACTACGCGGAAGAGTACGGGTTCATACAGGTGCCGGTCCTCGCGCTGCAGACCCCGCTGGCGAATCTCACCCACGGCGTGTACTGCGACGAGTTTGCCGAGAACCAGACTCGCGACTTGCCGGTTCGCCAGACGCTCGGTGGATTTCTACCCTCGGCCGGCGTCGGAACCGCGATGACTCGCGAAGCCCTCGACGAACTCGCCTTTCGCAACCAGAACCGGGTTTTCGAGCCGGACTCCCTCACCGAAGATTACGAAATGGGATTGCGCCTGCACGAAAGCGGGTGCAGGCAGTTATTTCTGCCAATCCAGATCGACAAAGACGAGACCTTCGTGGCCACCCGCGAGTACTTTCCCAAACTGCTGCGTACAGCCATCCGCCAGCGGACCCGTTGGATCACCGGCATCTCGCTTCAGACCTGGGAGCGTCACGGCTGGAAAGGCCCCTGGATGCGCCGCTATTGGTACTGGCGGGATCGCAAGGGGCTTCTGGGCAGTCCTCTGAGCCTTGTGGCGACGTTCCTGTTCGTCTACGGGCTCTATTCGGGCATGTGGCGGCAGGCGGATCCCTCCTCGCTGACGATGCGGCTGATGCCGGTCACCGTTTGCCTGCTGGTGCAGCGAACGCTCTTCCGGACTGCCTGCACGGCGCGGATCTACGGTGCAGGACTCGCCTACCTCGCGCCGGTGCGGATCCTGTGGGGGAACTGGATCAACGGCATCGCGACGGTAAAGGCAGTCTATCGCTACACCGTCGCGCGGATCCGCAAGGAGCGGTTGGCGTGGCTCAAGACCGAGCACCAGTATCCGTCACGGGAGGCGCTGGTCGCGCAGCGGCGCAGACTTGGAGACCTGCTGGTCAAAGAGCAGATCGTGAGTCGCGAGGCGGTGGAAGACGCCGTCGCAATCCAGCCCAGGGGCGTGCGGCTCGGCGAGCACCTGCTGACCCTGGGATTGATCACCGAGGAGCAGTTATACGAAGCGCTCAGCCTGCAGCAACAGGTGCCTGTGGCGCGCATCGAGCGAGTTCCGTCGCGCGTGGCCCGCGCGCTGCCGGCTCGTCTGATTCAGGACCGCAAGATCCTGCCGTTCCGCATCGCACCCGAAGGGATGGAGATTTGCAGCCCGGAGGTTCCGGACGCCGAAACCGTCAAGGTCATCGCCGGATTCACGCGTCTGGAAGTCCGCTTCTTTCTGGTGCCGCCCACGCGCTTCCGCGAATTGCAGGAAAGTGCGCTGGGCGCTCCCGATCGCAAGGCTCCTGAAGAATGAAGAAACGGCGTCCGCCTTGCTGGGCTTGTTGTTCGCTTAGTCGATCGGAAATATTCAGAACCTGAAATCGAAAAAAGGCGCCGCAAGTGAGAGTGGTTGCGGCGCCGGAAGCATGGGACATGGAGAAGAGAATCCCGATTGTGCGTGGCCCAGAGGCCGCTCACGGGTCGGAGGACATTCTCTACATACGCAACTATAGTGGGCTGAGCAGGCGATTCTTCTCAGGATCTTTTGCGGGCGCCAGGGCTAGTGGATGGTCCTACTCTTGCGGTTCATGTAGTCCATGAGCAGGTACTGGCCTAGGTTGTACGGCGTGGTGAAGTACGCCTTGCCCTTGCAGATTTCCGTGACCTTCTGGATGAAGCTGATCAGGCCGTAATCATCCGCCAGCATGAAGGTGTTGATCATGATCCCCTGACGCTTGCAGCGGTTTACTTCTTCGAGGGTTTTGGAGATCACGAACGGATCGAGTCCGTAGGCGTTGCGGTACGCCCGGCCGTCATCGAGTGTGATCACCGAAGGCTTGCCGTCGGTAATCATGATGATCTGCTTCATGTCCTTGCGTTCCTGCTGCAGGATCTTCTGCGCCAGGATGAGGCCATCGCGCGTATTGGTGTAATACGGACCCACCTGCACCCGCGCCAGTTCGCCGATGTGCAGTTCCTCGGCCGAGTCGTGGAAGAGCACGACGCGCAGCGAGTCGCCGGGATACTGCGTGCGGATCAGATGCGCCAGCGCCAGTGCGACTTTCTTGGCAGGGGTGAACCGGTCCTCGCCATACAGAATCATGCTGTGCGAACAATCGAGCATCACCACCGTCGCGCAGGAACTCTGGTACTCGCTTTGATGTACGTGCAGGTCGCTGTACTCGAGGTTCAACGGCAGCCGCACGCCTTCCCGCTGCATCGCAGAAAACAGGGTCGAACTCACGTCGAGGTTGAGCGTGTCTCCGAACTCGTACGGCTTCGGCGCCGCGGAGGCTTCGACGCCGGTCGAAAGATCCCGCGTGTCGTGCGCGCCGAAAGACGAGCGGCCGATCGAACCCATCAGGTCCTTCAGCGTTTTGAAGCCGAGGAAGTCGATGCTTTTGTCCGTGACGTCGATGCGGGTCTGGCTGGGATCCGAACCGCCGGATCCTTTCGCCTGCTGTTGCGACACATAGCCCGCATCGGTGAGCTTTTGCGTGAGCCGCTCGAGCAGTTGATCGAGTTGTTCCTGGCTCATGCTCTCGAGGGCCTGCTGGATCTGCCGGGCGCGTTCGGGATCATCGAACATCTGCCCGTTGAGCAGGGCCTCGAGGATGGCGTTTTTGAGGTCCTCGAGCGTGTGCTGGTTCCACTCGGAAAACCGCTGGTACGGATTTTGAAAGCCGCTTTGGAGGAAGAAGTCGGAGAGCGCCTTGAGCAGGTCCTCAGCGTCGATGCCGAGGTCCTCTCCGGTGTACTTGGTGTAGTTGATCCACTTCTTCATTGGGCCGTTCCTCAGTTGAACTGACGCCTGCGCCGCGACGAGGGCGGTTGTTGCTCCTCGCCGGATTCTTCATCGCCAAAGCCCGTCGTGCTGCCGCGGCGGCGCTCGTCGGCTACGAATCCGAGTTCCTCACTGCGGCCGACCCGCTTATGCGCGTACAAGCCTTCGAGGATGAACTCACCGGCGGCCGCACGCAGGGCATCGGGTTCGTTGGACTTCAATCCCAATGCACGCGTCTTTTCCATCAGCCCCTGGATCATCACCAATTGCTTCACGATGTCGGCCGAAGTCGAACTCGCGTCGACCCGCAGGGATCCACCGAGGTCGAAGTACTGCACGATGGCGTTCATGTTCACGCCGTCGAAGTAGTGCGTGAACACGCGTCCCACCGCGGTGCGGACCAGTTCGCGCGCGACATTGTCGCCGCCCTTCAACTCGCCTTCGTATTCGAGTTCGATCTTGCCGGTGATGGCGGGCAGGGCAGCGTACACGTCGAGGATCCGCGGCACGGCGAGCGTTTCACCGGCGACCAGCGCGCGGCGTTCCGCATTCGAGACGACGTTCTCGAGGACTGAGATCGGCAACCGCTGGCTGACGCCGCTGCGCTTGTCGACCTTCTTGTCCTCACGCGCGAGAAACGCGACCTGCTCGACCACTTCGCGAATGAACTTGGGAACCTGCGTTTCAGGACCCGTGCCCGTGCGGCGCTTCACCCACGATTCCTGCTCGGTGATCTGCATGCCTTGCTCGACCGTGAGCGGATAGTGCGTGCGGATTTCACTGCCAATGCGATCCTTCAACGGCGTTACGATCTTGCCGCGCGCCGTGTAGTCTTCGGGATTCGCAGTGAACACCAGCATCACGTCCAACGGCAGGCGCACCGGATAGCCTTTGATCTGGATATCGCCTTCCTGCATGATGTTGAACAGGCCAACCTGGATCTTACCTGCAAGGTCCGGCAGTTCGTTCACGGCGAAGATGCCGCGGTTGGCGCGCGGCAGCAATCCATAGTGGACCGTCAATTCGTCCGAAATGTTGTGACCCGCGCGGGCGGCCTTGATCGGATCGATGTCGCCGATCATGTCCGCGATCGTCACGTCCGGCGTTGCGAGCTTTTCGACGTAACGCTGGTCGCGATGGAGCCAGGAAATCGGCGTGTCGTCGCCCATCGTTTCGATCTTGTCCTTCGCATACTTCGATAGCGGATGATACGGGTTGTCGCGGATTTCCGAGCCGCTCACGTACGGAGTCCACTCGTCGAGCAGCGTCGTGAGCATGCGGATCAGGCGCGTTTTCGCCTGGCCGCGCAAGCCGAGCAGGATGAAGTTGTGCCGCGACAGGATCGCGTTCACCACCTGCGGCACGACCGTCTCTTCGTAGCCCTGCACGCCGGGGAACAGCGTCGAATGGGTTCGCAGCCGCTCGATCAGATTCTCACGAAGCTCGTCTTTGACAGAGCGGTTCTTGAGCCGCGCCTCCGACCATGCACTCTCGCGCAACGAACCAAGGTTCTTTGGCAGATCCACCACGATTGCCGCACCTCCCACTGGCCCGATTGTAGCAACGGGTCGATAGGGAGCAGAATGAAAGGGTGGTTACAAAGCTCGAAACCACCTTTCACGAGAAGGTGTGGGGATCCCGGCATCTGGCGCCGTGGTTTCCGGATTCGGAACACAAGATTGGCGAGGTCTGGTTCCAGGCGCCCGCGGAAGTTCCGCTGCTGGTGAAGTTCCTGTTCACGACCGAGAACCTGTCGGTGCAGGTGCATCCCGAAGACGAGTACGCGCGGCGGCATCACGGCGGGTCGAACGGCAAGACCGAGATGTGGCGGATCCTGCGCGCGGATCCCGGGGCGAAGATTGCGCTGGGCCTGGCGCGCGACACGACTGCCGATGAGTTGCGTTCTGCGTCGCTCAGCGGCGCGATCATGGACCTGCTGCATTGGATCGAGGTAAAGCCCGGCGACACGTACTTCACGCCGGCTCGTACGATCCACGCGATCGGCGAAGGCGTCGCGCTGTGCGAGATCCAGCAGATTTCGGACATCACGTACCGCCTGTTCGATTACGGCCGTCCACGGGAACTGCATCTGGATCATGGCGTCGCGGTGTCGGATCTCACTCGCTACCGTCCTGCGAACCTCGCAACGTGCCCATATTTCCAGACGGTCGAAATCGAAGCTTCGCTGCGGCATGTTGTCGAAAGCCCCGCGGATCACTCGATCCTGATCGTGCTCGAAGGCAGCGGCAAGTTCGGAACCGGGGAGCCGTACCGGATGGGGGATGCGTGGCACATGGCGTCGTCGACGGCGACCGTGTATCCCGATGCGCCATCGCGGTTTCTGCTGACCTGGGTCCCTACGCGTTACATTTAAAAGGAACCATGGCCACGAGGAAAAAGGGCAAAGCAGCCTACATGATTTCGTCCGTCGCCGAGCAGTATGGCGTTCATCCTCAAACGCTGCGGCTCTATGAGCGCGAAGGATTGTTGAAGCCGTCGCGCAGCGAAGGCAACACGCGCCTCTATACGGACGAGGATCTGGAGCGCCTGGAAGTGATCCTCAAGCTGACGCGCGACCTCGGCGTGAACCTCGCCGGCGTCGAAATCATCCTCAACATGCGCGAGAAGATGGACGCGATGCAGAAGCAGATCGAACAGTTCGTTGCTACCCTCAACGAACTGGCGCGGCAGCAGCCGCTCGAAGAGATCCGGCCGCAGAACTCGCTGATTCCGATGATCGACTTGCGCCCGGCCGGTCCTGTAGCGCCGCGCCGCAAACCCTGATTCCGAGGTGAATGAAAGATCCGTGGCTGCCATCGAGTTTCGTGGCGTATCCAAAAGCTATTCGGTTTACGACAAAGCGGGCGATCGCCTCAAGGAACTTCTCACCTTCAACCGCCTGAGCTTTCACAAGGATTTTTGGGCGTTGCGCGATGTTTCGTTCGAGGTCGAACGAGGCGAGACCTTCTGCATTGTCGGTGAGAACGGGTCGGGCAAGAGCACCCTATTGCAGATCGTCGCCGGGATCCTGCAACCGACCTCGGGAACGGTGAAGGTCAACGGGCGCGTGTCGGCTCTGCTCGAACTCGGCAGCGGCTTCAATCCTGAGTTTTCCGGTCGCGACAACGTCTACATGAACGGCGCGATCCTCGGGCTTTCGACGCGCGAGATGGACGCGAAGTATCAGGAGATCCTCGATTTCGCGGAGATCGGCGACTTCATCCATCAGCCCGTGAAAACGTATTCGAGCGGCATGAGCGTGCGTCTCGCATTTTCGGTGGCGATCCACGTGGATCCCGATATTCTGCTGGTGGACGAGGCTCTCGCCGTTGGCGACATTTACTTCCGGCAGCGGTGCATGCGCAAGGTCCACGAGTTGCGCGCCCGCGGCGTCACGATTCTCTTTGTCTCGCATGCGACTGGCGATGTGAAGGCGCTGGGCGATCGGGCGATGTGGCTCGATCATGGGCACGTTCAGGATCTCGGCGATACGGAACGCGTAGTCACCGGCTACCTTGCCGCGATGACGTCGAAGGATTCGGCCTACATCGAGCACAAGAAGACGCAGATCGATCATGGGCGCGCGGTCGAAGTGGCGCCCGAGGTCGAGGAACACATCCCGAACATCGACCATCGCTTCGGTGACGGCCGCGCCGAGGTGCTCGGCATCAGCATCAACGACCCATCGGGCAATCCGGTTCGAATGCTCGATCCCGGCACGAAGATCGTAGTCCGCATCAGCGCCCGTGCGAAGGAAGAGTTGCATCATCCGATCGTCGGCTTCATGCTGCGCAATCACCTGGGTGTCGATTTTTCGGGCACGAACACGACGCGCGAAGGTTATGAATTGACGCCGATGCTGCCGGGCGACGTCGTCACCGTGGACTTCCACCTGGAACTCCCCGAACTCTCGTCGTCGACCTTCTCGTTTTCGCCCGCCATCGCCGACGGCACGCTCGATCATTACTCGATCTGCGACTGGATCGACAACGCCGTTGCGCTGCCGATGACGCGCGGCGAGAATCCGGTGTACGGGCAGATGCATCTGAAGTGCCGCGTCGAGGTCAACTCGCGGCTTGGGGTCACGGTTTGAGTCTTTCTCCAGACAATCTCTCGCCGGCGGAATTCACCGGTGAACGCGTCGTGCCCGGATTGGTCGAGGTCGACCTGTGGAACGAGCACTTCGCCCGATACGCATTTGCGTGCGAGTTCGCGGCCGGGCGGCGGGTGCTGGACCTCGGCTGCGGAACCGGCTACGGTACGGCGGAACTCGCGCGCCGCGCATCGCATGCCACTGGCGTAGACATTTCCGCTGAAGCCGTCGCACATGCGCGTACTCATTACGGATCTTTGCCGAACGTCGCGTATGTCGAAGCATCCTGCACGGCGACTGGATTGCCCGATGCGTCGTTCGACCTGATCACGGCGTACGAAGTGATCGAGCATCTCGGAGACTGGCGCGCGCTGTTGGCTGAAGCGAAACGGTTGCTTGCGCCCGGCGGATTGTTTCTCGTGTCGACGCCGAACCGCACGTATTACGCGGAATCGCGCGGCGAGGCGGGCGCCAACCCCTTTCACGAACACGAGTTTGAATACGAGGAGTTCCGCAACGAACTGCTGCCGTATTTTCCGGCCGTGACGATGCTGATGCAGAATCGTTTGGAGGCGTTTTGCTTCCATCCGCCGAAGGCATTCCCCGATACAAAGGTCCGCATCGACGCGAGCGGCGCGCCCGCAACGGCGCACTTCTTTCTGGCTGTGTGCGGCGATTCAGTGCAGAGCCCGTCGTTTGTTTACGTGCCGGCTGCGGCGAACCTGCTGCGCGAGCGCGAACACCACATCGCGAAACTGCGCGCGGAACTCGCCATGAAGGAGCAGTGGCTCGAACAGACGCGGGCGGAACGTGACGAACTGCACCGGTTGCATACGGCAGTGCAGAGGGAACTCGAGGACCATAATCGCTGGGCAGAGCAACTCGAGGCTGAGCTGAACGGCTCTCGTGAGCGGGTCGTCGCCTTGCAGCAGGAACTCGGTGCGGAACAGGCAGAGGGCCGGCGCGTTGCCGAAGCATACGAGGCGAAAGTCGGCGAACTGGAGCGCGACATCCACGAGAAAGCCGCGTGGGCCGAAGAGACGGAGTCGCGCTTGACAGCCGAGTTGCAGGCCAAGATCGCGGAACTCGCTGAAGCGGTGCGCTTGCTCGATCTGGCGGAAGCGACGGTCGCTGAGCGTTCGCAATGGGCACTGGGCTTGCAGGACGAGGTCGCGAAGTTGAGCGCGCAAATGCAGATGATCCGCGCGTCGCGTTGGGTGAAGCTGGGACGTGTGATTGGGGTGGGTCCGCGAGGTGCGTAGACTCATCCGGCTGATCAAGACGCTGATCGTTGCTTTGATCGCGCCTCCGCTGGTTTTCTTTGTCTTCGCCGTTTTTGCGCTGTGGGACCTCGTGCGTCCGTTCCGCCGCAAAAAACTTCCCAACGACACGCGCCCGAATACGAAGTGCGCGAGTGTTGTGATCCCCAACTGGAACGGCAAAGACCTGCTCGAGATGTACCTGCCTTCGGTGATCGAGGCGATGTCGGGCAATCCGGACAACGAGGTCATCGTGGTGGACGACGGTTCCACTGACGGCAGTGCGGACTTTGTTCGCGAGCGTTTCGGATCGCAGGTCAAACTCGTCGCGTTGCCCGGAAACAGCGGCTTTGGCGCAGGATCCAACGCCGGCTTCGCCGCCGCGAAGAACGACATCGTCGTGCTGTTGAACAGCGACATGCGGGTCGAGAAGAACTTCCTGCAGCCGCTGCTCGATGGCTTCACCGACGAGAAGGTTTTTGCGGTGTCGTGCCAGATATTCTTCAGCGATCCGAATAAGAAACGCGAAGAGACGGGACTCACGAACGGCTGGTGGTCGCATGGTCACCTGCGTGTGAAGCACGTCATCGACAACGACATTCAGGTACTGTATCCCTGCTATTACGGCGGCGGCGGATCCTGCGCGTTCGACAAACGCAAATTCTTCGAACTAGGCGGCTTCGATCACCTGCTGAAGCCGTTCTATCTCGAAGACACAGACCTCGGTCACATGGCGTGGAAGCGCGGCTGGAAGGTCCTCTATCAGCCGAAGAGCATTGTCTATCACGAGCATCGCGGCACGATCGGCAAGAAGTTTTCTGACGCCTACATCCAGGGCGTGCTGAAGAAGAATTTCCTGCTCTATACGTGGAAGAACATCCACGAATGGGGCAAGCTGTGCGAGCACTTTGTCTACGCTGCGCTGGACGTGATCCTCACCGCGGCCTTTGGACACTCGCCTGAGCGCGCAAACCTGCGCGGACTCATCCGTGCAACCCTGCAGTTGCCGGAATGCCTTCGCGCCCGCGCTCGCGCCCAGCAACTTGCGGTGGTGAGCGATACGGAAGTGTTCCGCCGCCAAACCGGCGCGTATTTCCGAGATCGCTTCGGGGAACTGCCCGCCAAGCCGGAGAAGCTGTCGGTCTTATTCGTGGCGCCGTATCCGATCTATCCGCCGATCCACGGTGGCGCGGTCTTCATGTATCAAACGGTGCGTGAACTGTCTCGCCTCTGCGACCTGCACCTGATCGTGATGCTCGATTGGGAATGGGAACTCGAGGCGCACCAGTCGCTGCGGCAACTGGTGAAGTCCGTCGAGTTCATCATCCGTCCGCCGGCCAAGCAGAAGCGTCTCGGCAGCACGATCCCTCATGCGATCTACGAATTCGAGAATCCGGACCTCGCGTATCTCATCCAGCGCCAGGCGTACGTGCACAACGTCGACGTCCTGCAACTCGAATACACCGTGCTTGGCCAGTATGCCGGGGACTTTCAGCGCCTGCGCTGCATCCTGTTCGAGCACGATGTCTACTTCCAGTCGATCTCCCGTGGACTCCCGTTCGTGCGCAACCCATTCAAGAAGATCCAGCACACCTGGGAATACCTGCGCGCGATGAAATACGAACTGACGCTGCTGCCGAAGATGCATCGCGTGCAAGTCTGCAGCAGCGACAATCGCGAGTACATCGAATCATTCCTGCCGGAGATGAAGGGGCGCATCGACGACGGGTTCCGCGCGGGCGTCGATACGTCGAGTTACGAGTTCAAGCCGGATGGCCGCGAGCCCGATACAGTGCTGTTCCTCGGCAGTTTCCGGCATATCCCCAACGTTGAAGCGCTCGACTGGTTCATCCGCAACGTCTGGAACCTGATCCTCGCCGCACGCCCGCAAACACGTCTCATTCTCATCGGTTCGGATCCGCCGCCGAAGCACTCGCTGTCGCCCGAATGGAAGAACGTCGAGCTGATCGGCTTTGTCGATGACGTGCGCACCCCTCTCGCGCAATACTCGGTGTTCATTTGTCCGATCCTTTCGGGCTCGGGCGTGCGCGTGAAACTGCTCGAGGGTTTTTCCGCTGGCATCCCGACCGTTTCGACCCACCTCGGCGCCGAAGGACTCACCAGCCAAAGCGGCGACATCTGCGGACTCGCCGACGACCCGCAAGGCTTCGCGAATTGGGTCGTGCGCCTGCTCGCGAATCCGGAAGAGGCGGCGGAACTCGCTTGCCGCGCCCGCGCCTATGTCGAAGACAAGCGTGACATGCGCCGAATGACCGAGCGACTCGTAGCTTGCTACCGCACCGAAATTGAAGCCGCACGCAATCAGCGATGATAGTGGTACGTGAATCTCCTCGCTGTCGTTATTCTGCTGATGCAAGCTGCCACTCCGAACACGAAACCGCGCGCGCGTGATCTCGGCATCAAGCCAGGTGTCCTCAATCCGGGGCCGCTCAACGCGATCACGGACGTGGCGGGCGTTGCCGTCGGACACGTCACTCTCATCGAAGGCGAAAACGTCCGGACTGGCGTCACTGCTATTCTGCCGCACAAACGCAATCTGTTTCAGGAAAAGGTCGCTGCCGGGATTCACATCGCGAACGCGTTCGGCAAGCTCGCCGGCAGCACGCAGGTCAAGGAACTCGGCAACATTGAAACGCCGGTCATCCTCACCAACACCCTCAACGTCGCGGAAGGCATCGCGGGCGCGGTCGAATGGACCCTCCGCCAGCCGGGCAACGAGCGTGTATTCTCGGTCAATGCTGTAGTGGGCGAAACCAACGATGCTGCGTTGAACGACATCCGCGGACGCCACGTCACGAAGCAGCATGTGATCCAGGCCATCCAGAACGCGAGAGCAGGCGTGCCGGTCGAAGAGGGCGCCGTCGGCGCCGGCACGGGGACCTCGGCATTCGGCTACAAGGGCGGCATCGGTACATCGTCCCGTATTCTTCCTGCGCCGTTGGGCGGCTACACCATTGGCGTGCTCGTGCAAAGCAACTACGGCGGGATCCTCACCATCAACGGCGCGCCCGTTGGCCGCGAACTCGGCCGCTATTACCTGAAGCAGTACGCCGAACCCGCGCCCGGCGGATCCTGCATGATCGTCATCGCCACCGACGCGCCGGTCGACGCGCGCAATCTCGAACGCCTCGCCTCGCGTTCGATTCTTGGACTCGGCGCCACCGGATCCTCGACCAGCAATGGCTCCGGTGAATATGCGATTGCTTTCACCACCAGCAACAGCCGCGATCTGTTGCCCAACGATTCGATGTCGCCGCTGTTCCAGGCTGTGAAAGAGGCGACAGAGGAAGCGGTCTACAACTCGATGTTTCGCGCGCGAACTGTGAAACAGGTCGAGGAGCTTCCAGTCGATCGCGTGGTCGAAATCCTGAAAAAGTATCGAACAATTCCGTAACTGATCGCGTCCTGGATCGTATTGCTGACATGCGTCTCCAGGATCTGAAACTCGCCGTGCGCCTATTGCGCAGGAACCCCGGCTTTGCTGCCTTCGCCATTCTCACGCTTGCGTTGGGGACCGGCGCGAATACGGCCATCTTCACGGCGGTCGACAAGATCCTCGTGAGTCCGTTGCCGTACGGAAATTCGGACCGTCTGGTGATGGTTTGGGAAGACGCCTCGTTCATCGGGTTCGCGCACAATACTCCGGCGCCGGCCAACTATGTCGATTGGAAGGCCCAAGCCACCGGTTCGTTTGATGGCATGGCCGCGAGCCGCGGCCGCCGCTTCACCATTCGTGGCGAAGGAACGCCGGAAGAACTCCGCGGCGCTGCCGTGACGCCGGACATGTTCGACGTCCTGCAGGCTAAGCCGCTCCGCGGCCGCGTTTTCACTGCCGAGGAAGATCGCAAGAACGCCAGGGTTGTCGTCATCAGCCACGGGCTGTGGATGCGTCGCTATGGTGGTGAGAATTCCGTGATTGGCCGGCTTGTGGATCTCGATGGTGAGCCGCACGAGATCATCGGCGTCATGCCTTCGGGCTTCTTCTATCCCGGAAGGCTGGCCGACTTCTGGTCCCCGATTGGACTTGACGGCATTCGCGCCCAACGCGGCAATCACTTCCTGCGGGTTGTCGGACGGCTGAAGCCTGGCGCGACGATTGAACAGGCTCGCGCCGAAATGCAGACCGTGGCGCGACGCCTGGAAGCGCAGTATCCGCAGACGAACGCCAAGGTCGGATCTGCCGTCGAACCGCTGCGGGATGACATCACCGGATCCACCCGCATCGCACTCATCGCCCTGATGGGCGCTGCGGGTTGCGTCCTGCTGATCGCCTGTGCGAACCTGGCGAATCTACTGCTGGCCCGCGCCTCGGGACGCACTCGCGAAATGGCCGTGCGCCTTGCGATTGGCGCCGATCGCGCTTCGATCCTTCGCCAGTTACTGACGGAGAGCATCGTGCTGTCCTTGCTGGGAGGCGTGGCCGGGGCTACCTTCGCGGCCATGAGTGTCAAAGGACTGGAGCGAATGCTGCCGGAGGGCCTCGCAACCAACCTCACTATGGACGGCCGGTCTCTGGCATTCGCACTCGCCATCTCGATCCTTTCCGGCGTAATCTTCGGACTCGCGCCCGCACTGCAAAGCATTCGTCTGGACCTTCATTCGGCTTTGAAACAAACCGGGCGTACGGGCACAAGCAGGCTGCGCGCCTTCACTCGCGACGGACTAGTTGTTGCCGAGTTCGCGATGGCGTTCGTCTTGCTCGCGGGAGCCGGCCTGCTGATCCAAACCATCGGTCAATTGCGCGCCGTCGATCTCGGTTTCGAGCCAACCCGTATCCTGACGGGCCGTGTTGCCTTGTTGCCGGCCAAGTACTCAACCGACGAGCGGATCCGTGCCTTCTATCGCGAAGCCATGGAGCGCTTGAAGAACGTGCCGGGCGTGGCGGACGCGGCGTTCACCAGCAATCTGCCGTACCAGACGATGGGCAACACGGCTGGCTTTGACATCGAAGGCCGTGTCGCGCAGCGGGATTTCGACGCTCTGTATCGCGAGGTCACGCCGAACTATCTGCAGTTGCTCGGCGCGCGCCTGGTTGCGGGGCGCTTCTACACAGACGCGGATCACGCGGGTGTCGACCGCGTGATCGTGATCAACGAGACTTTTCAGAAGCTGTATTGGCCGAATGGCGACGCAGTCGGCAAGAGGATTCGCTACGGCCCGGGTTCACCCTGGATGACGATCACCGGTGTCGTGCGCGACTTGCGCGAGCGCGGCGCGGAACTCGCGATGAAGCCCGCGATCTATCCGTCCGTCCTGCAGGAACAGCGCCCTGTTGCGAATCAACTGGTCGTTCGCGCCGCGCAAGGACAAGACGCTATTCAACTCGCCGGCGCCGTGCGCCAGGCCCTGCATGCGATCGACCCGGGTATCCCGTTTTCCCAGGCGGTGACGCTCGATGACGTGATTGACGCGGATACGGCCGAACGACGGTACCTCATGCAGATCCTCAGCGTATTCGCGGGCCTCGCGCTTGCGCTCGCTGCCATCGGCGTCTACGGGGTGTTGTCGTATGCAGTCTCGCAGCGAGTCCGGGAGATCGGCGTACGCATGGCCCTTGGCGCGGATCCCCTGGCGATCACGGGAATGGTCGCAGGCCGTGGTTTGTTGCTCGGAGCCATCGGACTCGCCGTGGGCTGCGTGGGTTCGCTGTTCCTGCTGCGACTGGTGCAGTCGGTGTTGTACGGCGTCACGGCAAACGATCCTCTGATCCTGGGATCCGCTGCTGCGATCCTCACGGTTGTTGCTGGCGTTGCCTCCGGTGGACCCGCATGGCGCGCCTCGCGCGTCGACCCGCTGACCGCTTTGCACGACGACTAGCGCGCGGCTGGATTCTCCATCACTGCGATATAGCGGAGGTTTCGGTAGAGCTGTTTGTGATCGAGGCCGTAGCCGACGAGATAACGGTCCGGGATCTCGAAACAGCGAAAATCCACGGGAATTTGCACGATTCTTCGAACGGTGCGGTCGAGCAGTGTGCAGATGGCGACGGAGTTCGGACCACGCCCGGCAAGTGTCTGCGTGAGATACCGCGTCGTGAACCCCGTGTCGATGATGTCTTCGACCAGCAACACGTCTTCGCCTTCGATGCTCTCGTCGAGATCCTTCGAGATCCGCACGAGGCCGCGCGATGTCTTCTGCGTGGAAAAGCTCGAAATCCCGAGGAAGTCCATCTTTACGGGGATCGTGATCTCCTGCGCAAGGGCGGTGAGAAAGAAGACCGAACCCTTCAGTACGCCGATCAGCTTGAGCGGGCGGCCCTGATAGCGGGCGGAAATCTCCGCCGCCACCTCGCGGATCCGCGCGTTGATCTGCTCTTCGGTGAACAGGATGCGTTCAATCGGTGGATCAGTCGCGGGCGCCATATTTGTCGATCAACTCCTGATAATCCTTCTGGTAGAAGATCTGAATGTTGACGTGCGGATAGATCGCCTTCAGCAGTTTGATCTTCCGGTTCTTCCTGGTGACGAGCGCCTGCTTCATCGTGGTCAGCTCGACGTAGAGGTCGAACTCCGGCAGATAGAAGTCCGGCGTAAAGGCCTCGACCACGTTGCCGTTTTTGTCCCACTGCAGCGGGAACGAACGCGGCTCGTAATCCCACGCCACACGATAAAAGTCGAGCAGGTTCGCGAAGGTCTCTTCGCTCGGATGCACGAAGGATGGCAGCTTCGCCTTGCCATTCGCGGAAATCCCGTGTTGCGCGAGTTGCAGGCGGCTCTGAAACCGTAGTTGCGCCTCTACCGGAGCGCTGAGTAGTTCTGCTGGGCCCCGGGTGTTGAAGGCTGCCGCGATGACGTCCGCGATCTGCTCGGATTGCAGTTGCGCCGAATTCAAGGTGAGGTCGGGCAACTCGGCGATGGTGCGTCCGAACCTGCGCCGGCGTTGTTCGCGCGTTCCGGCTTCGAGTTCCTTGAGCGCCGCCCGCGCCGCATCTCGCTCGATCCGCCGCTGCACCATGAGGTTCCCGATCCGGCGGTCCTCGGTCGCGCTGACGTGATACCTGGCGACCAGCGAAAGCTTGGGGAACAGGAATTCGCAACCTTCGAAAGACAGCACCAGGTGATGCGTAGTGGCAAGCCTTGCGAGGACGTTCTCAACCGCCGGAGCCCATGCCTTGTCGTCGAGTTTCTGCTGCTGCGGGAACTCGGCTGCCAGTAGCGAGGCGAGACGGTGTTCACCGGCGAACTCGAACTCGAGGCGGGCCGCCACGAGGCGGGCAGCGTCTTCCCCCAAACATCCGGGATCCGCGGAAATAGCAAGGATCGACAGTCGCTCAATCTCCGAAATGGATATTCGGTTCCAGAAGCTTCAGAATATCAGTATGACCCTCTTGCGAGAAGGCCGTCCGGAACGGCGAACGACGCGCCGGACGCTCCTGCAAGCGCTTGCTTCAACTGGCGCGGCTTTGGCCGCAGCCGCGAGCCGCGATTTGACGTGCGACGTGGCGATCATCGGTGGATCTTTCGGTGGCTGTGCGGCTGCGTTGGCAGCGCTTCGCAACGGCATGCGTGTCGTGATGACAGAAGAAACCGATTGGATCGGCGGTCAGGTATCGTCGCAGATCGTGCCCCCTGATGAGCATCCCTGGATTGAATCCTTCGGCGGAACCCGCCTGTATCGCGATTATCGCAACGCTGTTCGGGACTACTATCGACGTCACTATCCTTTGACCGAAGCGGCGCGTTCGCGGCCGTATCTCAATCCCGGCGACGGCCGGGTATCGAAGATCACTCACGAGCCGCGCGTTTCGCTCGCGGTGCTCGAATCGATGCTGGCGCCCTATGTCAGCGGCGGCAAACTCATTGTGCTGCTCGAGCACAAGCCCGTCGCGGCGGACACCGATCGGGATCGAGTTCGCGCGGTCACGGTCGCGAAAGGCAATATCAAGCGGACGATTACTGCGCCTTACTTCCTCGATGCGACCGAGCAGGGCGACCTGCTGCCGCTGACTCGCACGGAGTACGTGACTGGATTCGAATCTCAGAAGGTCACCGGCGAACCACACGCGCCATCTGAAGCGCAGCCCGCGAACATACAGTCCTGCACCTGGTGCTTCACCATCAGTCACCATCCCGGTGAAGACCACACCATCGAGAAGCCGGCGCAGTGGGAATTCTGGCGGGATTACGTGCCGCAGTTGAAACCCGCCTGGACCGGCAAACTGCTCGACTGGAAGAACACGCATCCTGTGACGCTGCAGCCGCGCGATCTCGCGTTCGACCCCGAGCGCGAGGATCCGATGCCCGGTGTCCTGAACCTCTGGCTCTATCGCCGCATCGCCTCGAAGGCGAACTTCCAGCCGGGCGCCTATGCAAGCGACATTTGCCTGGTGAACTGGCCGCAAAACGACTACTGGCTGGGCAACCTGCACGAGGTCACGCCGCAGGAATACGCAAAGCACATGGAAGGCGCGCGGCAGTTGAGCCTGTCGCTTCTCTACTGGATGCAAACGACGCTGGGCTGGAAAGGCCTGAAATTGAGGGGCGACATCGCAGGCACCGAAGACGGGCTCGCGAAGTTCCCCTATATTCGGGAATCGCGCCGCATCCAGGCAGAATTCACAGTGGTCGAGCAGCACGTCGCGACCGATGCGCGCAAAGGCGCGTCGACCGCCGAAGAGTTTCGCGACTCGGTCGGCGTTGGCTCGTATCGAATCGATCTGCATCCATCGACCGGCGGCGACAATTACATCGACGTGAGTTCGCTGCCGTTTCAAATCCCGCTGGGATCCCTGATCCCGAAACGCATGGAAAACCTTCTGCCCGCCTGTAAGAACCTCGGCGTGACGCACATCACCAACGGCTGTTACCGTCTGCATCCTGTCGAGTGGAACATCGGCGAATCCGCGGGCGCGCTAGCGGCGTTCGCGGTGTCGCGCAGACAAACGCCGCGTGGCGTTCGCAATGACAAAAAGCTGCTCGCCGAGTTTCAATCGTGGATCCAGGGGCAGGGAATCGAGATCGCGTGGCCAAAGTTGAGTCCCCGGTAATGCAGAGTCCGGCTGAGCAGTACCAGGCGAGGCTCGAGGCTTGGAAGAAGGTCCTGGAGACAGAGGACGCTCGTTATCGCCGCTTGAGCGATCTTCGCATGTGGGTGGTGATTGCAGGCGCAGCCGCCGCCTGGTTTTGGACTCCGATGTACGCGATCGGTCCGGCCGTGCTGTTCTTTGGCCTGATCGTTTGGCATTCGCGCATCGACGAAAAACGCATCGCAGCGCGACGCGGCATTGAATACTTTCAACGTGGCTTGAAGCGCCTGCAAGGCAAGTGGGCAGGCACGGGTTCCACCGGCGAACGCTTCCGCGATTCAAACCATGTTTACGCCGATGATCTCGACGTCTTCGGCCGCGGATCTTTGTTCGAACTGCTTTCGACCGCGCGCACGAGCGCAGGCGAACAAACGCTCGCTTCCTGGTTGTTGCAGCCTGCGAACTCTGGCGCCGCCGTCACCGAGAGGCAGCAGGCCGTCGCCGAACTGCGCCCGCAAGTGGACCTCCGTGAAACCGCGGCGCTCGCAGGTGACGATATCCACGCCAACTGGCGTCTGTCCCGCATGCCGGACTTTCCATCCGCTGCGCCGGTGGTGTGCTGGTTGGTGACGCTGAGTTCTCTGGTGTCCGCGGCAGGCTTCGCAATGAGTCTCTGGCCGTCGACGCCGCTCATCGCCTCGGCCCTCGCGGCCCTCGGCGTGACCTATTGGCTGCGACATCCTATCTGGCAGGGACTCGAATGCCTCGACTCGTCCGCACGTGAACTCGACTTGCTCGTGCGCCTCTTGCATCACCTCGAGGAACGCCGATTCGAAACGCCGCTGCTGCGAAAGCTCAGGGAGGATGTGTCCGGATCCTCGCGCGAAGTCGCGTATCTGAAGCGCCTCGTCACCCTCGCGGACACCGGACGCAATCAGTACCTGATTCCCATCATGATCCCGCTGTTGTGGAACGCCCACGTCTCCTACGCAATGTGGCGCTGGCAGCAGCGCCATCGCGTGCACGTCGATCAGTGGATGTCCGCCCTGGCCGAATTCGAAGCGCTTTGTTCGCTTTCCTGTCACGCGTTCGAGAATCCCGACCACACATTCGCGGATCTTACCGACGAACCACTCTTCGAAGCGCGTGACCTCGGCCATCCGCTTCTGGCTCCGGCGTCGTGTATACGCAACGACGTCGCCTTTGGTGGACCCGTGCGCATGCTGATCGTCAGCGGATCCAACATGTCCGGCAAGAGCACGCTTCTGCGATCCATTGGTCTCAACGTGATCCTCGCGATGGCGGGCGGCGCCGTACGCGCGTCGAGTCTTCGACTTGGCCGCTTCGCCGTCGGCGCGTCGTTGCGCACGGCCGATTCTATTCAGGACGGCAAGTCGCGCTTCTACGCCGAAATCACCCGGCTGAAGCAAATCACAGACCTCACCGCGGGACCAGTCACGACGCTCTTTTTGCTCGACGAATTGCTCTCAGGAACCAACTCACATGACCGCCGCATCGGCGCCCAGGGGATCCTGCGAGCGTTGCTCGACCGCGGCGCCATCGGCCTGGTCACCACGCACGACCTGGCGCTCGCTTCGATTGCGGAGAGCATCGGCGCGGTCCGCAACGTGCACTTCGAAGATCACGTCGAGAACGGAGAGATCCGCTTCGACTACAAGATGCGCGAGGGCGTGGTCACGAGGTCCAACGCACTCGAACTCATGCGGGCAGTCGGCCTGCTCCCACAGCAATAAGTTACGGCGTTTCGGTTTCTTCGACCAGCTTCTCGACCTGCATGTAGTAGATCGCCCATTTGCCTTCACGGTCGCTCTGAAAGAAGATCCGCTGGCTGTTCGATGAGAAGACGGGACTGACCAGCGCCGGATCGCTGGCCTTGTGTTCCGCCAGCGTGAACTCGCGCTTGGTCGAGCGCAGCAACAGCAAGACATGCGGCGACGCCTTGCTGGAACTCGCGCCTACGAACACGGTCGCGTCCGCATTGCGGCTCATCGCGGCGAACTTCGACGTCGGCGCCACAAGGCGATCCTCGTTCGGATCCGGCTGGCACTCGCGGATCTGTGGAAGCGTCGCGCCTTCCACCAGCCACAGATACTCCACCACGCGTCCATCCACCGACCAGTGTGCCGACGAGAGGAAATCGCCGGGAGGCGTCTTCAACTGCTTGTTCTGCGTCCCATCGAAGGATCCCAGCCAGAGTTCCTTGCCTCCAGCCTTCGTGTAGATGAATCCCGCGCGCTTCGGCCGGATCACTGGATCGCGAAGTTCTGAGTCCGCGGACTCCACCACCGTCGTCGCGTTGCCTTTGATTGTTCCGATGAGCCGGATCCGGTATGCCGTATCCTTGCGCTCGACGAGCGTGATGAACAGCCCATCCTCGGACACCGAAATCCCGCGGCCCAGTTTCCACCCGGCAGGGCACTCATACACCGTCCGTTTGCGCCCTGTGGCGAGGATGCACTGCGCGAGCCTCGATTCATCCTCGGTCCAAAACGCCAGGCGTTCGTCGGGCGTCATGGTGAGCGTACGAGCGTCGATTCCAGCCGCTGTGGCGATCTCCGCGCTCACGCCGCTTTTGACATCGACCCGGCATACCGACGAGCCATCTCTTGTGTACAGCACCCACGATCCGCGCCTGCCCACAAAACGATTGAATCCCGCAGACAGACGGCAATCTGCCACAGCGGGATCCGTGAGGCGAAAGACCGGGAACTCAGTGGCCGGATCCGCCAGCTTCTTCAGTTCAGATGGAAATGTCCTGCGGTCGGCCGCGCTTGCGATTGCCGCAGCAGCGCCGCCCGACAGCAGGACATGAGTGAGAAAATTCCGCCTAGAATCGATGATGTTTTCAGATTATCACTTGGGCTGCGCGCCCTTGTGCATCGACAACAGATCGAGGCCGAAATCGCTCTTGAAGTCGCGCCACACAGAATGCACGTGGTTGCCGTTGTTCTGCGTGTTGTCGTATTCGATGAGGAACGTCGGGCTCTGCACGCGGTAATAATGCAGGTCACCCTTGTTGATGCCGCCGGCCCAGGCGAAGTGAATCTGCCCGGTCATCTTCTTGTACTGCTCCAGCCGTTCGGCCGCAAGATCCGCCGGCATGTTGTTGGCATACTCGGTCACGACTGCGTCGAGCAGCGCCTTCTGCTTCGGATTCAGCTTGGTTGCGGGGAGCCCCAAAGGCTGGTCCTTCAGCATCGCGGGATTTTTGTTGTCCGAGATGATGTCCGGATACGCTTTGTCAGTGACGATCGCAATCTTGCGCTGCTCCGGCGTCAACGCCTGCACGAGTTCGCGTCCGAGGTCCTCTTCGCTCGCGAGCACACGCAACCCCTTGCGGGCTTCGACTGCACGGACCTCATGCGGATTCGCGCCGAAGAAAGTCGGCGCCGCAACCACCTTGCCGTTGACGATCGTGAAGTTCACGCTCAAGTGATGGCCGTCGACTCGGAAAGCCCACGTGCCCGATTCCGACGGCTCGCCGAAGATCGAAAAGAAATACTTTTCCGGGTTACGCCGTTCGCCGTCATCCTTTTCCTGAATGCGCAGCACATCTTCGAGCGACATGATCGTCGCGGCCTTGATGTAGCCGCGCTGGCCCAGCGCCGCGCTCAGCAACGCATGGGCGAGAGGCTTCTGGAACGGCTGCATTTCACGCACCGGCAGGCCGTTGCGCGGCACGGGGCGGAAGTCCCAGGTGAAACGTTCCTTGTCTTCGAACTTGAACTGGATCTTGGCCTTTTGCTCCGGCGTCAGCGTGCGAAGGAGTTCCTTGGCGGCGCTCGCCATCGTCTGGTTGGTGCTGGCTTTCTGATACGCGGCTGTCAGTGCGAGGACAGCGACTCCCGCCGTGGCGAGGCGGATGAGCAGGGTGGACTTATTCATATCGAGAGTCCGGGCTCATAGCTGCGTGCGCCCGGTCCGCCCACTATATCAGAATGGAAATCCGGCAAGCATACGGACTGCTGTCGTGCCATCACTTGCGTAATAGTATGATGGTCCGAAAATCAGACCCATGGCTGCCCCGGTCTACGTGTCTCTATTCGCGATCTCTGCCCTCGCCGGTGAGTGGACCTCCCTGCGTGTGGACCCGCCGCGCATCGCCCTCGCCGGCCCCGGCCAGTCGCAGCGCATCCTGATTACCGCAGTCTCCAGCGCGACGGGCGAAGAGCGGAACCTCAGCGACTGCAGCGCGACTCCCAGTAGTTCGGGCGTTGTCAGTGTTGAACCCGCCGGGCGCATTGTGGCGAAAGCCGCGGGCGCGACTCGCATCCGCTTTTCCTGCCAGGGCCTCAATGCAGAAACCGAAGTCCGTGTGCTCGAAGCATCGCACGACGCCGCGGCCATGCAGGTGAACTTCAGCCGCGATCTGATGTCGGTCTTCACCACCAAAGGCTGCAACAGCACCGCCTGCCACGGCTCTCCCGCCGGGCAAAGGGGCTTCAAGCTCTCCCTCTACGGATCCGACCCCGCCGCCGACCATCGCATGATTGTCGAAATGCACAAGGGCCGCCGCGTCGATCTCGCCAATCCCGAACAATCGCTGCTTTTGCGCAAACCGTCGCTGCAAATCCCACATGGCGGAGGCCAGGTGATGACGCCGCAGTCCGATGAATACGGGATGCTGCTGCGCTGGCTGCGGCAAGGCGCCCGGTTCGATGCAGGATCCAATAGCGCCCGGCTCACTGCTCTCGAAATCTACCCGCGCGAACGCATCCTCGCGATGCAGGGGACCCCGCAGCCGGTGGTCGTCATCGGCAGGATGTCCGACGGATCCACGCGCGACATGACGGCGGAAGTCCGCTATACGGTCAACGATGAAGCCGTCATTGCGCCGCCCCGCAACAGCGCCGTTGCCGCGCGAGGCCGCGGACTCACCGTCCTCATGGCCCGCGCGTTCGGCAAAACCGCGACGTCACAGTGGATCGTGGTCGAACATCCCTATGCCGCGAACATCACCACGCCGGCGCCTGCGAACTTCATTGACGAACACATCTTCGCGAAACTCCGCCAGGTGAATATCCAGCCCTTTCCGGTCACCAGCGACCGCGCCTTTGTTCGCCGCGTGTACCTCGACGCTATCGGAATCCTGCCAACGCCGGACGAGACGGAAGCCTTCGTCAAAGATTCGGACCCCGGCAAACGCACGCGCCTGATCGACCAGCTTCTCGAACGCGAGGACTACGCGTCGCACTGGCTCGTGAAGTTCGAAGACTGGTTCCGCAACTCGCAGTATTATTCGCAGGGACGCACCAACGGCGCCTACAAACGCTGGCTGCGCGATTTCATCCGCGAAGACCGCCCGTACGACGCCGCGGTTCGTGAAATGATCACGGCGACCGGCGACACCACGGTCCATCCCGCCGGCAACTTCTGGCATCCTGCCATCGATTTCATGCTCAAGACCTTCGACGTGAGCAAAGCCACGCCGACGGTCACGCGCCTCTTCCTCGGGCAGCGCATCGAATGCGCCGAGTGCCACAACCATCCGCTCGAGAACCTCACGCAGGACGACTTCTACGGCATGGCCGCCTTTCTGGGACGGATGAAGGTGAAGCATGGCTACGGGCAATATCGCCGCATCTGGTACAACACGAGCGACGGTGAGATCCTGCATCCGGTGACGAAAGCTGCCGTGCAGCCGCGCTTCCTCGACGGCACGGTCCCCGAGATCAAGGACGACCGGCGCGAGGTGCTCGCCGATTGGATCACCCGCACGCAGAAGGTGCAGTTCGCCCGCGCCACCGTGAATCGCGTCTGGGCCGAGTACTTCGGACGCGGCATCGTCGATCCCGCCGATGACTTCCGGTCCACCAACATGGCGACCCACCCGGAACTGCTCGATCGCCTCGCCGCCCATTTCATCGATGGCGGATTCCGCTTCAAGGCGCTGCATCGGCTGATCCTCAACTCGAAGGCCTATCAGTTGAGCGCGCACACAGAGGATCGCCCCGGCGGTACGGATCTCCTCGAAAAACTGCTCTTCGCGCGCTATGAGCCGCGCAAGCTTCCCGCCGAAGTGCTGCTCGATTCGATCATGCAAGTGACCGCCGTGCCAGAGGAGTTCCGCGGGTATCCCAAGGGGACGTCTTCGAAAGAACTCGTGGCCAGCATCGGCGCCACCTACTTCCTCACCACGTTCGGATTCCCGCGTCGAGACGTGATGCTCGAGCATCGCCCCGACAGTCCGTCACTCGGCCAGGCGCTGCACCTCGCCAACAGTGACGCGATGCGGACCAAGATCGAGAGTCCGCAGAATATCCTCGCCGATCTGCTGCAGAATCCTGACGATCGTTCGGTCATCCGCGAACTCTACCTGCGCGCTTATTCCCGGCCCCCCGCGGACGCGCAAGTCCGCACCATCGAGACGTACCTATCTGCCGAAACACAAGCCGGACGCACGCGCCGCCGCGCATTTGAAAACGTCCTGTGGGCGATCCTCAACTCGAAGGAGTTCCAGTTGAACCAATGATGATGGACCTGCGCAATCGCCTCACCACCCAGGGCTTCAGCCGCCGGAACTTCCTCCGTGCCGGCGGATCCGCCATTTGCGGCGTCACCCTCGCAGACCTGCTCCAAGCCGCGCCTGCCGCGCCCGCCAAAGCGTGCATCATCTTCTTCCAGGTTGGAGGCGCCTGCCAGCACGACACCTTCGATCCCAAGCCGGAAGCCCCACGCGAAATCCGCGGCAGCTTCGGCACGATCCCGACCAGCGTACCCGGTGTCCATTTCAGTGAACTCGTGCCGCGTTGTGCGAAGTCCTTCGATCGCTTCTCGGTGATCCGCTCCATGTACTCGAAGGAAGCGATCCACGAAAAAGCCAAACAGTACATCTTCTCCGGATCGCGGCCCAACAACGCGTTCAAGCATCCCGTCTTCGGATCCGTCGTCGCTCGCGAACTCGGCGCCGCCAACGGACTCCCGCCCTTCGTCGCGATCCCCAACCGCGACATCTGCGCCGATTCCGGCTTCCTCGGCTCTGCCTACGATCCCTTCATCACCGGTGATCCCGCAAAGAAGAACTTCGCCGTGCAGGACCTGACGCTTCCCATGGGTGTCGGACTCGAAGAGGCACAGGGCCGCGCGAAGTTGCTCAACGCTCTCGATGACGACCTGCGCCGCGTCGAGAAATCCAAGCTCATCGAAGGCATGGATGGTTTTTCGCAAAAGGCCTTCGATCTGGTGTCTTCGCCCACTGCGAAGAAAGCCTTCGATCTCTCGCAGGAAAAAGACGCGTTGCGCGACGCCTACGGACGCACCACCGCCGGCCAGGGCGCTCTCCTCGCGCGCCGTCTCGTCGAAGCCGGAGTCCGCCTCGTCACCATCTTTCACGACGGCTACGACACGCACAGCGATAACGACGAGATCAACCGCAAACTGTATCCGGTATTCGATCAGGCCTACACCGCGTTGCTCGAAGATCTGCAACAGCGCGGCTTGCTCGATTCCACGCTGGTTCTGCTGCTCGGCGAGTTTGGCCGAACGCCCGTGATCAACCACTCTGCGGGCCGCGACCATTGGCCGGGCGCCTTTTCGATCGCCGTCGCCGGCGCTGGCACGCCCGGTGGCCAGGTCATCGGCAGCACCGACGCCCACGCGTCGGAACCCAAAGATCGCCCCGTCTCCATCGAGGACCTCGGCGCCACGCTCTACAAGAAGCTCGGCATCGATTATGCGAAGGAGTATCACACCGTCGGGCGGCCCGTGCGGATCAACGCCGACGGCAAACCCGTGCGGGAGTTGTTTGCCTGACCCATGATGCTGACCGCGATCTTTCTCGTGCTGGCGATTGATCCGCCGCATCTGCAGCGCGTGCAGCCACTCGGCGCCATGCGTGGATCCACGGCGGTTGTCGAGTTCACCGGCGAAAATCTCGCCGGAACAAAAGAGGTCCGTTTTGATTCAGCCGACCTCCACTGGATCGAGACCATCGAAATCGCCAAAGAGCGCATCAAAGGCAAAGTCTCGGTCGCCCCTAAAGCCGCGCTTGGACCACACCTCGTCCACGTCACCGGCGCCGATGGACGCTCGAACTCGCGCCTCTTCAATGTCACGCAATTCCCCGGCGTCAAAGAAGTCGAACCCAACGATACGCCGGCGAAGGCGCAGCGCATCGAACTGAAACCCCAAATCATCCACGGCTACCTCAACGGCCATCCGGATATCGACGTCTACTCCTTCCAGGCCCGCGCCGGTGAACGCTGGGTCTTCGACCTTCGCTCACTCGAATACGGCGGCTTTCTCGAATGCAACATGTCGCTGCTCGACGACCGCGGCCGTGAAGTCGTCTTCAACGATGATCGAGACGACTACCTCGAAACGCCGCTCATCGAACACACCTTCGCGAGTGACGGTGTCTATCGACTCCGCGTCGATCAGTATCGCGGACCTCAAGGCGTCGATTGCGGCAGGAACTGCGGCTACATGCTGCAGATCTCGCAACTGCCTGTTGTTCTCGCGGCCTCGCCACTCGGCGCGCAAGCCGGGCCCACTGTCACCGTGACCCTCCACGGAAAGGGCCTCGCCAACGCGACCTCCGCATTCCTGACCGCCGTGCGCAACAGCGAATACTACCGTCTCACCTTCCCGTTCACCATGCCCGTGCGTCTTGGCAGGGATCCGCAAGACAGTCCCATCCCGGGCACTCTCATTCGCAAGTCCGCCACCAGCGCAGAGTTTCAATTCGCGATCCCAGCCACCGCAACACCGGGCTTGTGGCGCATCTGGGTTGACGCCGGCGCCTCCGGCATCGCGGAAGCAACCGCGTTTGAGATCTCAGAGGAATCCGAATCCCGCACTCTACAACTCACTGCCGCCACCACATCGATCGTGAATGGCGCGCTCACTCGCAAAGGGCAGCAGGACTCCTATTGGATCGACGTCCAAGCCGGCCAACCTCTTCACGCCTGGACCCTCGCCGCGCAACTCGGCTCGCCCTATCTCGACACCGTCCTCGAACTCTTCGACGAACAAGGCAAGCTCCTCGCCGAACACGACGACCTCATGACAGGGCAGGGAACCGTGATGGGTAACCCGGACAGCAGCCTCTACTACACGCCCAGGCAAAGCGGCCGCGTGCGCCTGGTCGTGCGCGACCGCACCGGCCGTGGAGGTCCCGAATACGCCTACCGGCTCAAGCTCAAAAGCGAGAAACCCGGCTTTCGCGTGATGACCGATCCCGAAGAATGCAATGTCGCGCGCGGCGGCGAGTACACCATCGAAGCGCTGCTCCTGCGCGATCCCGGTTTCGACGAAGCCGTGGATGTCTGGATCGAAGGGCTCCCCACCGGAGTCGATTCGCCCAAAGGACGCTTCCGCGCCGACCAGCATTTCGGACCCTCCGGCGACGGCGACAACGTCAACATCCCCGACGTGCCGCTCAAACTCGCGATCCCGGCCAACACGCCGCCAGGCGACTATCCCATTCGCATCCGCGCCCGCGCCGCAACAACCGCCGGCAGTCCGGTGGTCGACGCCTTTACGACCATGTGGATCGGTCCGCCGCGCAAACGCAACGATGTTCGCCGGCCTCTTCCGTCGATCGTTCTCACGGTCATCGACCGGCAGGATACCCGGTAGCCCCCCGCTTCAAAAAAACTCGAATCGCTGGCACAATTGAGAGACATGCGGCGTCAATTAGGAAAGGGCACGCCGAAGCATGAAGTACGACGCCACGCGAAGATCCATCCTGCGCCTCGGCCCGGCCGCGTTTCTCACGGCCTGCGCGAGTCGCCATAACCCTCTCGCCGGCAGCAAGCTGAAACTTGTCCGCCTCACCAACCACAAGGTCGTCGTCCTCGAACTCGATGGATCCTCGGCCGCGCCGCCGCATTTCACGCAGTTCGAACTCGGTGGTTACACCGGCGCCTGGGACATCGCCGGCGGACGCATGTTCTTCGCGCTTCCCAATAGCGCCACGCCCGACTCGCGGATCCTCGCCATGACGCCCTCCGGCAGGGTCGAGCGTGAAGCCCACTCCGCCGGTTGGATCAGCCGCGTCGCCGCATCGGTCGATGGGCGCGACGTCACTCTGCTGACGCGTTCCACCGCCGGCGGAACGGTGCAGATCCGCCGCTTCTCGTTCGATACCGGCAAGTCCGTGGTGCTCGTCACGCGCCTCATGCCGCCGCACCAGGCTGCGGGTTCTGCGCATCCGTCGCTTGCATGGTCCAAGGAACAATCCCTGCTCGCCTACTGCGACCACGGACTCATCGATCTGATTCGCGATTCTGACGGATCCACCATCGACCAGATGGACGGCGCATTCGCGCGCTTCAGTCCTCATGGAAAGCTGGCCTATGCGCAAGGCGAAGCGCTCTGCATTCGGGAAGCAGACGGGCGCACGCGGAGGCTCATTCGCGATCACAAACTGATCGGCGTCCACGGCTGGCTGACCGACGAGAAGACGATCCTCATCTCAGAGCGAATCTTCGCCATCAAGCCGCATCATTACGCGCGCTGGACTTTGCTGAATGTGGACGACGGGGCGGAATTCCAACTGCCGTTCGGCGAGGTTCCGCACCACCTCGTGTTGAACGGCTGAAAGAAATCCGCCCCGTCGAAAATATGGAAGTTAGAAAGGCAGCGAAGAACTCGGCTGCTTCGCCGACGCGACCGTGCGCGCCGACTGCGCCAGGTAATGATACGGGTTGACCGGCGTGCCACCCACGCGCACTTCGTAGTGCAGGTGCGGACCCGACGCGCGACCCGTCGCGCCCGAATACCCGATGACTTCGCCGCGCCGAATCGGCTGGCCTGCGATCACCGAGAACCGCGACAGGTGGCCATACAGCGTCTGGATGCCGCCGCCGTGATCGATCACGACCGCGCGGCCATATGCGCCCTGCCATTCGGCGAAACGAATCACACCATCACCCGCCGCGCGAACCGGAGTCCCGATATGCGCTTCGAGGTCAACGCCCGGATGGTACGCGCCTTCACCCGAAAAGGGATCCGAACGGCGGCCAAACGAACTGTTGATGCGCCCGGTCACCGGCCACAAACTCGGCTTGTTGTTCGTCATGAACTGGTTGAGGTAGCCGCGATGCAGCCGCGACGAGAAGTTCGCAGACTTGAGGAAGTTGTACTGATCGAGGGACTCTTTAAAGGAGGGAACCAGCGGCGCTTCAAACGCCATATCCGAGGGACCTTCAATCTGCCGCTTCACGCCCAGCGCCAACTGCACTTCACTGGCGAGCAATTGCAGGGAGGCCAGATTCTGATCCTTCTGCTTGGACTCTCGCTGCAGCAACTGATAGCGCGCGCGAAGGGTGTCCATCTCGGCCCGGAGTTCGTTGTAGTTGGAGACCTTGGTGATCATCCGGACATAGCTCGACACCATGCCGAACAGCGAAATCGCACCGAAAAACGCCAGTGCGAGAACGACATACACGAACTGGTGAGGAACGTGGATTCTACGAAGTCTTCCGTGAATCGAATGCGCTAATACGACAATGAAGTACCCCTGCCGCATTCGTTTCTCCTTAACTGTATTCTCGGACGGCCTCGTATTGAGTTTCCGGTTCCTGACGTGGAACCGTCAATAACGAATAGATGAGAGCGTGAAGCGACGAGGTCGCGTCCGGATCCTCCTCACAGGGCCCTTGATACTATCCCTGTGAACGGTTTATGAATAGTTAGGATATCTCAATCTTCACACCTGTGTCAAGACGACACAGGTGTGGGTACTGTGCGGAAGCTAACGGATTATGTCGAGGATCGAGCCACCCGATTTCGCCAGTTTTGCCTGCGCCAGCAGGACCTCGTACTCATTGCGGATGCGCTGATCTTCTGCACTCGCAAAGCCGCTTTGCGCAACTTGTGTATCAACGCTCGTCGCCAGCCCCGACTGGTACCGCAGCGTCGCCAGTTCCAGGATCTCCTTCGACGCACGCGCGGCGCGGGTCGATGCCTGCAGCGCCTCCATCGCCGCCTGCAGTTCCACCGACGCCTGCTGGACCTCCTGCTGGATGCCGATCGCAGTCTTCCGGATTTGTTGCTGGACCTGCTCTTCGTGCGCCGCCGCTGCTCGGATCTGCGACTCGATCCGGCGTCCTGTATAGAGAGGGATGGTCAGCGACGCCCCGACGGTGTAGGTCGACAAGCTCTGGTCGGGACCCGCGCCCAGCACGCCGTAGTCTCCGAAGCCGGTCAACCGAGGCAGCCGTTGTTGCCCGGCGGCTTTGCGCTCGAGCGACGCCAGGCCTGCCTTGGCGTTGAGCGCCTGTAGTTCCGGACGCCGGGCCGCGGCGTTCCGGGCGATCTCCTCAGCGACGGGCAGCACGAACGCCGGCCTTTCGAGCGCGACCGTCGTCGTCTGTTCCATGCCGATCGCCCGCAGCAGCATCGTTCGCAGCACGCGTGCGTCCCGTTCGGCCGCAATCTGGACGCCCCGCTCGTTTTCCAACTGCTCGGTCGCCCGAGCCAGGTCCAACTTGCTCGCGGTCCCGGCCTGCTCCTTGTCGGCGACCTGCCGCAGGATCGCCTCGGCGGTCCGCAAGCGCGCGCCCGACGCCTCAACCCGGCTGTCGGCCTGCAACGCCTGCAGGTACAGTTGCACCACCGCGATCGCCAGGTCGTCCTTTACGACGCGTGTTTCGAGTTCGGCCACGGTCTTCTGCGCCCGCGCCGCCCGGATCTGGCTCAGCAGGCTCAAGTCGAGGATCGTCTGCGTCACCTGCGGCCGGGCGTTGAAGGTCCGGTACGGACCCAGGCGGGAAGGGAAGCCGGGAAACACCAGTCCGATGCCTTGCAGGTTGTTGGTCTGGTAGGCGCCCTGCACGAACAGGTTCGCCTGGGGGAGGTAGCCGGATTTCGTCACCGACGCCTGCGCTTCGCTTTCGATCACCCGCAGGCGCGCCACCGCCAGGTCCGGATTCAGTTTGTCGATCTGCTCGATCGCCTGCCGCAGCGTCAGCGTCGAGCTTTGGGCGCTCGCCGCGGTTGACGCCAGCGCGAGCAGGCACACGTATCCTGTTGGGATTCTCATATGCGCTTTCTGTCTTCCTTACCTGACCTGAATGAAGGCGTCGACCCGCAATCCGACCGGGAGTTGCTGGCCGGGGTCGAGTTCCACCAGCGTCTCGAGGATTTTCACGTCGACGCGCTCGGTGGGTTCGTCGGTCCGGACGTTCTTGCGCCCCAGCGCCTGTCCGATCTGAACCACGCGTCCGGTGAACTTCCGGTCGCCATAGGCCGGCGCGGTCACCCACGCCGTCTGGTTCAGCGCGACCTTCGCGACGTCGTGCTCATCGACGTCCACCCGGATCCGCAACTTTGCGACCTCGCCCAGGGTCAGAATCGCAGGTTCACCCTTGCTGCTCACGCTCTCGCCGGCTTTCAGCTTCTTCCGCAGAACAACCCCGGCGATCGGCGACCGGATGATCGTCTTCGACAGCAACGCCTCCGCCTCGTCGAGCCGCGCCCGCGCCGCGGCCAGTTCCGCCCGCGCCCGAGCCAGATCCTCGGGACGGGTCTGGTCATCCACCAGGGACTGCCTCTCGCGAACCGCCTCCAGCCGGGCGACGGAAACTCGATATTCCCGATCTGCAGTGTCGAATTCCGTCCGGGAGATCGCACCCCGGTCGAGTAGCTGCTGCCGCCGGTCCCGTTCGACCCGGGCGTTGTCCACGACAACCTCCGCCTCCCGGACCGCCGCTCGCTGCTCGCCCCGCTCCTGCCTCCGGGATCCGTTGACCAGTCGCTCGACCGCCGCCTCCCGCTCGGCAATCGTCGCCTTCGCCAGCGCGACCCGCGCCACGAAGTCGCCGTTGTCGAGTTCCGCGACCACCTGCCCGGCTCGCACCCGGTCGCCCTCTTCCGCCAGCACTCGCTTCAACCGCCCGTCCAGCTCGGACGCCAGTCGAACCTCCTCACCGAAAGGTTCGACGCGTCCGGCCGCAGCCACGGTTCGCACGGGTGACACGGGCGTCGGTGATGCTGCGGAAACCTCCTTCGGCCGGTGCATCCACCACGCGGAACCTCCGATCGCAACCAAAGCGACCAGTCCGATTCTCATCCATTGATTGCGATTCATGCGGCAACCTCCTCTTTTACTGCGTAGTTATCTTCCACCATCCGGCCGTCCGAGATATGGATCGTCCGGTCTCCGTACTCGAGGACCCGCGCGTCGTGCGTGACGATCACCACCGCGCGACCCTCCTGGTGGGCCAGGTTCGAAAGCAGGTCCATCACAACCCGTCCGCTGTGCGAATCCAGCGCCGCAGTCGGTTCGTCGGCCAGGATGATGGGCGGGTTCCCGGCCAGCGCCCGGGCGATCGCCACGCGCTGCTTTTGGCCACCGCTCAGATCTGCGGGATAGCTCCTCAGCTTCTCGCCCAGTCCGACCGCTTCCAGCAGTTCCCTTGCTCTTTTCTTCTTGTTGGGGCCGCCGCGAAGCTCGACTGCGATCTCCACATTCTCGGCAGCAGTCAGAGCAGGAAACAGATTGAATCCCTGAAAGATGAAGCCAATATTCTCAAGTCGTACTCGAGGTAATTTTGCTTCACTCAACCCGACGATTTCCGTGCCGGCAATGCGCACGCTGCCGGAGGTCGCCCGCAGAATCCCTCCCATCACAGAGAGCAACGTCGTCTTGCCCGATCCCGACGGCCCCAGCAGCATCATGACCTCGCCCGCCTCGACATCGAGCGTCACCCGGTCCAGCGCTTTCACTGCTGTCGGACCTTCGCCATATACTTTAGATAAGTCCCGTATCTGAATCATAAAGCTATCCTTTGAAAACCAAAGCCGGATCGATCGTCGTTGCCTTGCGAATCGAGATCACTGATGCCCCGATACACATGACGGCGGCCAAGGCCAAAGTTCCCCATGCCATTTCCGGAGGCAACAGGATCGCGGCATTCCCCGACTCGCTCTGCTTCGAGACGAAGTACCCGGCAGCAAGTGCAAATACATACCCGAAGAATGCGCTGATAAGTGCCTGTTGAATAATGACTTTGTAGACGTACGAGTTGCCTGCGCCCATCGCCTTGAGCGTTCCGAACTCGCGGATGTGATCGACCGTCGACGCGTAGATCGTCTGGGCGACGACCACCATGCCGACCATCAACCCGAGCGCCGCTCCCATCAGCGTCGTGATGCCGGCGCCGGTACTGAACAGCCAGTAGTTCTGCGTCTTCTTCTGTAGTTCCGAGTTCGTATACACGTCCACGCCGGGGACCTGTGCCAGCAATGCGCGCTGAACGGCTCTGATGTTCGCTCCTGGCTTTGTTCGAACGAGCATAAACAACGTCTCATCAGGTTGAATGCGTGCATAGTTCAACGAATTCTTGAAGGATGTGAAGACGTATGGAGAGGTCGTAAAGGAACGGATCGCACGGGTGAACCCGACGACCCGGGCGCGCTTGCCCTGGATCTCTGCGACATGCCCGAGTCCGGTGACGCCTAGCTTCTCTTTGTATAACTCGTCGACCATCACAGTATCCTCGCCGCGCAGGTCATCGACAGAGCCGGCGACAATGTTCCAGGGGCCGCCCAACCCGGTATCCAGATCGAATCCGACGATTTGAACCGCTTCTTGTGATCCCGTCGGTAACTTCCACTGAACAAACTGGATGTTGTATTTCTCAACTTTGTCCACTCCGTCTACGGCGAGCGCACGGTAGCGCCGCGATTCCGGGATCGGAGTGCCGCCGTTCACATGCGGGATGCCCGGTGCGGTGATCCACAAATCCGCCTTGCTCGACGCCACGATGTTGGCGGTCGTGTCCATGAAACCCAGGAACAACCCGAACTGCACCAGCACCAGGACCAAAGCGAATACGATGCCGGTCAGGGTAACGCCCAGGCGGACCTTGTCGTGCACGAGATTTTTCCAGGCGAGAGATGGCATAGTGTTGTCCGTTCTGTCGATGAACAGTGTTCATCGATATTGGTAGGATGCCACGCCGCTGGAACAGTTGCAAGAAAAATGAACGGTGTTCAGAGTAGAATCGGTGAACGGCGAACAATCGCCGGTGAGTAGCGGCCGGGAAAAGAAGAATAGCGGCGGTTCAGGATCCCGGTCAGGATCCGAAGCCGCCGCTCAACTTGATTCAGGAGGAGGTTGTAAAACGAAAATCGATTAGAATGCCGTCGCGCCGCTGATGCCGTTGTTCTGCAGGACCACCTGCATCTTCTCGAGGGCGGCCTTGTGGATCTGGGAGACGCGGCTTTCGTTGATGCCGAGCACGCCGCCGATTTCCTTCATCGTCATTTCATTGGTGTAGTACAGCATGACGACTTTCTGGTAGCGTTCAGGCAGGGTCTTCATCGCGATGCCGAGGGCGGCGCGAAGCTGCTCATGGGAGCACATGTTGTCCGGCTGGGTTTCGGGCTTGGACGGGAAGTCGGGGGCCGGCAGGTCGTCCTGTTCGGTGGCGCGGGACGAGGCCGAGATCAGACCGACGTTGCGGAGGTCCACCATCATTTGACGCCAGCGTTCGACGTCGACGCCGAGCTTGGCGGCGATTTCGGATTCGGTCGGGTTGCGCTGCAGTTCGGCGGCGAGGTCGCGAGTAACGGCTTCCACCTGCTTGTGTCGGCGGCGGAGGTCCCGGGACGCCCAGTCGAGCTGGCGCAGGCTGTCGAGGATGGCGCCCTTGATGCGGTGCTTGGCGTAGCTCGAGAAGACCACCTGCTTGTCCGGATTGTATTTGCTGGCGGCGTCAAACAGCCCGAGGATGCCGGCATGGACGAGATCGTCGAGATCGACGTGAACCGGCAGGTTTTCGTGCACGCGAACCGCGATGGCGCGAACCAGCGGCAGGTGCTCGAGGACAACGCGGTCGCGGCGGGCCTGACGTGATTCCTTCACGTCGTTGATGTCGATGACCGGAGCCTGATCCAGTTCAAGGGCTTGGGCGGCGAGACTCATGGCGAATTCGTTTTCGCTGTCCTGATCCTCGAGGTCCACTTCCGCGGAATCCTCCAAGAGTTCCTCATCGGCCGGCGCGGACAGGACGTGAACCTTGGCCTTGGCGCTGGT
The DNA here is from genome assembly GCA_964627455.1 of uncultured Solibacteraceae bacterium. GTDB lineage: Bacteria > Acidobacteriota > Terriglobia > Bryobacterales > Bryobacteraceae > F-183. The sequence goes on from CAZVKC010000009.1 coordinate 51,487, forward strand.
CCGTTTGGATTGGGTCTTGGCGGCGCGGCGCACCGTCACCTTCACTTCGATCTTGGCCATTGCGACTGCGGCTGCGGACTTTCTCATTGAACTATCCCTCTGTACTCCTGGTTTCTCTTGCTCGTGCCTGTTTGCCAGGCATCTTGTGACGATCCCTAAGAATGCACGGGCGTGACCAAAATTCGTCACTCCCGGACTGCTACGAGAACCGATTTCGTCAGGAGTCCTGTTGGCGTTGCAACTACAACAACTTAGCGGAAGTCACTGAGTGCGGATTGAGGTGATTTCCCCTCTACAGAATCTTCAGCGAGTACCGAAACAACACTGACCAGGGTCCGCGTCGAGTACCAATTTGGAACTGAAGTTCCATAAAGGTACCGGACGTACTTTCCGAAACGCATCCTCTAGATCAGAGCTTATAGAGTCAGGGGAGATAAGTACCTTAGTGAGATACCCGAGAGTATGACTAGATGTTTCCGTAGGTGAGTAAGGACTAAAGGACTAGTCCGTAGGGGCCTGGGGGGCGCCGATCACTGCATCAGCGCCGTCACTCCCCTTAGCGGGATGCCTTGGGAGCCAGGGAGTTGAGAGATACCTAACAATACAGTCACTGTCGGGGAGATGTCGACAGCGCGGTAGCAGTCCTGGCAGGTGGTCGCTGCTTTCGGGACCCCATGACCGGAAGCGATCACATAGGACCGTATCTCGGCACGGGTGGGGTCAAACCCATGCTCCCCTTTAGGATAGGGATACGGCGCTATTGCTGGTGCCCGGGTGGATTCGACTGGGTAATAGCCCGGCTTGAGATCGAAGCAGAGGTCCGGGGCGTTGGGCCCCTTCAGTCCAAAACGCTCGGCCAGGGCATCCGCATGATAGAAGCGGGTAAACAGGCGGCCACCGCCAGCGGCACTGAGCTTTTGTTCGAGGGCTGCAACAAGAGCCGGCTTCGCTGCCGGATCCACGACGCCGCTTTTCCAGTCCGTCGTATTAATGAAGAGGCAGGAAACGTTCGGGACCACCTGTTCACGGGGGAAGCCGAGTTCCGACAGCAGCGTCGACATCCGGATCTCGTGCGTGTTGGCCGCCATCCCGTGGTCACTGGTGAACAGCACGGCGTCGCGTTTCAAGTCATAAGCCGCGACCACTTGCCGCAACCCCTCGTCCAGCGCCGCATATGCGTGCGTGCGGAAGGCATCGACAGCCGCAGTCCCGGTGGCCGACAAACCATACCAGGCATGCTCGATGTCGTCGATCACAGGATAGTAGCCGACCATCAAGCGCGGATTCTGCTTGCGGATGAGTGCTACCGTCTGCCGGGTGATCTGCCGGACACACAGCTCTTCGGTTTCCAGGTAGCGCCGTTCCGCCGTCCCGTCACCGCCTTGCGGCAGGATCCGGCCGAACTCACCGCGCTCGTACAACCCGGTCGCCGAGTTGCCGACGAACGGGCCGGTTTCCACCTGCAAGTCGAAGCCGAGTTCCCCGGAATGCGCCAGTTCCTGCGCGGCTGTCCTATATAGAAGGAAGTCGCCGGCGCTGAACTCGAACAGCCGGAAGTAAACGCCGGTCCGAATCCCGTTGGCCTCCACCCACAGAGGTTCCGAAAAATGCCGTGCCAGCGGCCGGTTCCGGGGACCCGCCGTCTCGGTGGCGACCCACGGCACATCCACCGAATTGCCGCCGAACGAGACTCGCAGACCTTTCGCCTGGCGCTCGACCCGGAACGTCAGCGGACCATCCTTCCATTCCGTGCCGCCTTTCAGCCCCGCCGCCCGCAGGACGCGCGCCGGGGCGATGGTCCAGGACTGGTACCCGTTCACTGCCACCGCCTTGCCCGCACTTTGCTCGTTGAAGGGATACAACTGCGTCGCCTGGTAAGCTACCGCCGAAACACCCTGCCTCGCCGCAGCCGTCCAGATGGGTTCCGCGGCCAGGGTTTCGGAGCGGAAGCCGGTGATCGTTTCGCGCAAGGCGAATCGGGAACGGGGCTGGCGCGGATTGGTGTTCGAGAAAATGCCGTTGACGCCCGCCCAGGCCCCGGTGAATAGTGCGGCGTGTCCTGCCGAGGTCTTGCTGGGGAACGAGGTCTGCAGTGGCGCGATCATGCCTCGACGGGCAAGGCGATGGAGCGTGGTGAGTTCGCGTCCGGGACCCTTCGGGTTGGTGAGATTCTGGTAGCCGAGTCCGTCCAGACTGATCAAAAGGACGCGGTTCTCCGCCAGCAGACAGAACGGCAGCAATAGCAGGACCAGACGGCTTACCATATGAAAACGATCGTGATGACTCCCCACCTTCATGTTACCCGCCGTGACGCCGTTCGGCTTTCGCTTGCAACGGCCGGATTGTTACAAGGCCAGACGGTTGTCGGGCCTCGTACCGAGCCGATCCTCATTCAATGCGCGGGACTGGAGTTTCTCTTCGACCCGAAAATTGCTTTCGTTCGGCACATTCGATGGAACGGGATCGAAGTCCTCAACGGGATCTATGTAGCGGTTCGAGACGAGGTGTGGGGGACCGTCGCGCCACGGGTGTCGAACGTCATCGTCGAGACCGAGGCGGACGCGTTCAAGGTCGTGTTCGAGGTGTCCTGCCAGCAGGGCGGCATCGACTTCGAATGGCGCGGCACGATAACCGGGGCGCCGCGGGCGCTCACCTTCGAAATGGAAGGCGAGGCGAAGACGACCTTCAAGAAGAACCGCATCGGATTCTGCGTGCTCCATCCATTGAAGGAGTGTTTGGGCAAACCGTGCAAGATCGATCGCGAAGGGAATGTCACGGTCGACGACAAGTTTCCGGATGCGATCGCCCCGCATCAGCCGTTCATCGACATGCGGGGGATCCGCCATGAAGTGTATCCGGGTTTGATGGCCGAGGTCCGCTTCACGGGCGATACGTTCGAGATGGAGGACCACCGCAACTGGACGGACGGTAACTTCAAGACGTATTGCACGCCGCTCTCGAAGCCGTTTCCGGTGGAGGTCAAGCAGGGAACGAAGATCGTGCAGACGGTATCGTTGCGGCTGGCGGGAACGCCGAGGCCCGTGCCTGAGCAGTGGCGGAAGCCGTACGAGGTCCGCATCGATGCGCCGGCGGCGAACTCGATGTCCTTCGCACGGATGCCTGCGATCGGCTTCGGTGCGGCGATGGACCAGGATCCGCTGACGGCCGCCGATGCGAAGCGTCTGGCGCTGCTCGCGCCCGCGCACATTCGTGTGGATTTCCTGCCTGGCGCTGTCGATGCGACCCTCGATCGTGTGGCAAGCGTGATCACCGG
>CAZVKC010000009.1:54860-72347 GCA_964627455.1 uncultured Solibacteraceae bacterium
TCGGTGAATCCGCAGGTGCACGCGTTCGACAACATGAGCGTGATGGAGAATTTGAGTCCGCAGATGGACACGGTGCGGACGGCGCGGACGTTTGTGGGTGCGGACAAAGCTTTGGCGGTTTCACCCGTGACGTTAAAGCCGCGCTTCAATCCGCAGGCGAAGGTGCAGCCGCAGACCAAGCCCGGCGAACTGCCGGCGCGCGTGGATCCGCGGCAGAAGACGTTGTTCGCCGCTGCCTGGACGCTCGGCAGCTTGCGGTACCTCGCGGGTGGCGTCAACAGCGTCACGTACTATGAGACCCACGGCTGGGCAGGTGTCATGGACAGGGACATCGTGCACCCGGCGTATCATGTGTTTGCGAGTGTGGCGGGTTGGAATGAAGTTGCCGGTCCGCTGGCGAACTCGGATCCATCTGCAGTAGCCGCGATGCTGGTGCTGCAGCAACAGCGTCGTCGCAGGAGATTGCTGCTGGCGAACCTCACCGACACGGTGCAGCGAATTCGTCTCGGGCTTGGTGCGCTCAACGCCGCAGGGTGGCGCGTGCGGATCCTTGATTCCGAAACCGAGCGTGAAGCAATGAAACGGCCGGATTCCTTCCTGGCCGGTTATGACTGGGACATCCGCGGACCCGGATCCCGGAAAGAGATCTCGCTACTCCCTTACGCGACGGCGGTCCTGACCGAAATCACTACCTAGCGATTGACGGGAGGCAGGGGATAGCGCGGCTTGTTGTCGAAGATCTCGGCGAACAGCTTGACCAGTTCGTCGTGCAACAGGCCGTTGGTCGTGAGCAGATGCGGCGCGCGAACCTGGAAGGGTTCGCCGTGCATGCCCGAGCAACGTCCACCGGCTTCTTCGACAATCAGCGATCCGGCGGCGAGGTCCCACGGATTCAGCGTGAATTCCCAGAAGCCGTCGAGGCGGCCGCAGGCGACATAGGCGAGGTCGATGGCGGCGGCGCCTCCGCGGCGGACCCCGTGGGTCAACATCGCAAGCTGATAGTAGAAGTGGATGTTGATGTTCTGGTGCCGGCGGCGGCTGGGGAACCCGGTGGAGAGCAGGGAATCCTCGAGGCGCGCGGTCTTCGAAACGTGGATCCGGCGATTGTTCAGGTACGCGCCGCCGCCACGCTCTGCCGCGAACATCTCGTTGCGGTTCGGATCGTAGATCACGCCGGCGATGATTTCGCCAGCCTTCTCGAGGCCCATCGTGACATTGAAATTCGGATAGCCGTGCGCAAAATTCGTGGTGCCGTCGAGCGGGTCGACGTACCAGCAGTATTCGCTCGCGTGTTCCTCGGTGCCGCCGCCTTCTTCGGCCACGATGTTGTGGTTGGGAAAATGCGAGCGCAGTTTCTCGACGATCAACGCTTCGGACGCGCGGTCCGCGGCGGTGACGAGATCGTGCTCGCCCTTCAGTTCAAAGCCGACGCGGCGTTCGAGATACTGCAACTGCAATGCGCCCGCCTCGCGGGCAATTTCCATGCTGGTTTCGAGGAATGAGGGCACTGTGATGGGGGCTGGTTACTGGACGGCCGGTTGATCCTCTTCCCAGAGGTACTTGATGTCGTGCTTATAGAGGAAGAGGTTGGGTTCGCCGGTGCGAGTCAGGCGAATCAGATTCTGATCGTAGAACTCGATGATGCCCGTCACCTCGCTGTCGCCCTCGAGGCGAATGCGGACCTTGGCCTGGCGCTCGACCAGACTGCGCAGGTATTTCACTTCTTCGAAGGTCTGATCCGGAGCTTTGGTTTTGGCCGTCATCGAATTGTTGTCAGGGCGCTGCGTCCCCATAATAACCGCTACGCGTCGAGATCCGCAAACCAGAGCGGTTCGGGATTTCGATCTTCAGGCGATGAAAGCGATTCTTGGTTTCGGGTACGTTCTTCGGGTAATAGGCGAGCAGGTATTGCGAGCGAAGATCGCGCAGGATGCTGTCGAACGCGGCGTCGAGTCCGGCCCCGATGTTGGGGGTGAAGACGCGTCCACCGGTTTCGGCGGCGAGGGTCGCCAACGCGTGTTCGCCGCCGGTGTTGCGGCCGGCGCCATTGGTGATGGGCACGACGAGGATCGGATAAATCACCGCGTTCGAGCGCTGCGCGGCTTCGAGCGCGTCGGCGAATTTGACGGCGCTGACCGTGTCGCCGCCGTCGGTGACGATGATGATGACGCGGCGGCCGTCGCGATCCTGTAGATGCTTGCCGGCGAACTGCAGCGCGTCGTACATGGCGGTTCCGCCCGTGGACCTCAACTTCTTCAGCGCGCCTTCGAGGCGGCTGAGATTGCGGGTGAAGCCGAGTTCGAGCGCGACCTCCCAACTGAAGCTATAAAGAGATGCGCGATCCTCGACGTTGCCTTCGCGGAAGAGCGCGCGCAGGAAGCGGGTGACGGAATCGGTTTCGTACTTCAGGTTGGTGGCGGTAGACGACGAGGTATCGACCAGCACGGACACGGAAAGCGGCTGGGCGGTGGTGCGTTCGAAGACCGCGACTTCCTGCGGGACGCCGTTGTCGCTGATCTTGAAGTCGACCTTGGACAGGTCGCCGACGAGGTCGCCGGCGGGATCCTTCACGGTCGCGAGCAGGCGGACGAGTTTGACGTCGGCGCGGATCCGGTATTCCGGTTCCTGGCCCGCAACTGCATGAATGAAGATCAGCAGGCCGGCGATCAACTTCGCGGCAGGGAATCGTCCCACTGGCCCTCCACCCAGACCTCGCCGTCCTCGAAATACTCTTTCTTCCAGATCGGCACGGTCTTTTTCAAACGGTCGATGCCTTCGAGCGCGGCATCGAAGGCGGCGCGGCGGTGTGGCGAGGTAACGATCACGGCGACGCTCGCTTCGGAGATGTCCATTTTGCCGAGGCGGTGGATGATGGCGACGCGGCCGACGTCGTGGCGTTGGGCGATGTCGATGCCGAGGTCCGCCATGACGCGGATCGCCATGGCCTCATAACAGTGGTAGTCGAGGTAGCGGGTCTTGCGCCCGTTGGTGTTGTTGCGGACGACACCCTGGAAGTCCACGAACGCGCCGTCTTCGCCGCGCAGGAGTTTGGCGATCACCGGCCTGGTGTCGATAGGGTCGCGGGTGAGTGCAAAAAAATGTCCCTCCGGGGTTTCGATCACCGCAGTATAAGGAGACGCGGGTGACGAACCGCCGCTGACAGGAGGCAGGAAGGCGATCTCGTCCCCGTCGGCGACCGGCGTCGAGGGATCCGCAAATGCCTGATTCCGGGCGACTACGATGCTCCGGCGGAGTTCCAGGAGACGGGGGGCTTTCGCCGCGTAATGCTGGAAAACCGTGTCGAGGGTTGCGCCGGCCTGGCTGAGGTCAAGGGTGTCTTCGGCTGTCCCGGTGACATCCCGGAGCAGCCCGAAAAAGAGGACTTTCACACGCACGCCTGTCATGTTAACGCAGATACACGAGGGACGCTCAGTGTGACCTATGGTTTCACCCCGTGGATAGTTTTTCTACAGTTCGCGGACTACGGGATCCGCAAATCGGGAGGCACGTCTCGAAGGTGGGTTTGTAAGTGACAGAAAAATCGTGTATTCTCATCTTATCTACACCCCGCTTCAGGGTGGCCGTTGAATTGCAGTAACACCCGGCGGAGTGGTGTCGCCAAGCCCGTGTATGGCTGGCGGCGCGGATGGGGTTTGCCCGGTGAGTGATCTGAAACGACAACTCGTTTCCGCACTGTTCGCCATTTTGACTTTGGCGGCGGTGATCGTTGCTGGGATCAACCTGCAGCAGCAGTGGCTGTACCATCTGCCGGACGACGGCGTCACCTGGATCGAACACAGCGACGGGGTCATCGCGTCGCATGTGGTGGAAGGAAGCCCGGCCGATAACGGCGGCATCCGCAAGGGCGACCGGTTGACGGGAATCGAAACCGTGCCGGTGCAATCGTCGCTCGATGTTCCGCAGATCCTGATGCGGATCGGGTCGTGGAAGACGGCGAAGTATCACTTCCAGCGGGGCGGACGTCCTGCCGACGCATCCATCATCATCGGCGAGCGCAATTCCGGGCGCGTCATTTACTACCAGTACTTCACCGGGATGCTGTATCTGGCGATCGGCTTATTCGTCTATCTCCGCCGCGGCAGCGCTCCGAAATCGGTTCACTTCTACAGTCTGTGCCTCGCGTCGTTCGTGCTGTTCTGTTTCCACTACACGGGAAAGTTGAACGCGTTCGACAAAGTCGTGTACTGGGGCAACGTGATCGCCGGGCTGCTCGCTCCTGCGATCTTCCTGCATTTTGCCTTGTCGTTCGGATTGTCGCTGCCGCGTGCGAGTTGGAAGCGCCGGCTGTGCCTGACTGCCGTATACCTGCCGCCGGTCGTGTTGTTCACCGGGTATGGCGCGTTTGCACTGGGTTGGCTGCGTGTGGCGAATCCGCTGCTCGAGATGATCTGGATGCTGGATCGCGCCTGGCTCGCGTCGATGTGCGTTTTCGGCGCGCTTGGCGGGGTCGTGCTGTGGCGAGCGCAATTGAGGTCGGATGATCCGATCCTGCGCGCGCAGTTGACGTGGTTGAAGAATGGCGTGATCTTCGGGCTTGGCCCGTTCGCGATTCTGTACGTCGTGCCCTATGTTGCGGGATTCGTGCCGGCCACCTGGATGCAGGCGGCGATTCTCACGCTGCCGCTGATTCCGCTCTCTTGGGCGTACGCGATTCTGCGCTACCGCCTGATGGACGCGGAAATCATCTTCCAGCAGGGGTATGTGTACACGCTGGCGACGCTGGCCGTGATCGGCTGCCTGTACGGCGTGATCGTGTCGGTGACGAATCCGAAGGACCTCACTGCGACCGCCGTGGTGGCGATGATCCTGATCGCGACCTTTGTGTTCCAGCCGATTCGCGCGTGGATCGAAGAACAGCTCAACCGCTACGTCTTCTACAAAGACAGTTACGACTATCGCCGCACGCTGGTGGAGTTCGGCCGCGAGTTGAGCGCGCAGACGGATCTCGATGCGATGCTGCAGTCGGTGGTGGACCGCATCCAGGCGACGCTGCTGATCGAGCAGGTCGCGTTCTTCGTGGCCGATGAAGACGGCGAGTTTCACCTGAAGACGGCGACGGAGCGTTCGGGACGTCCCTGGGGCATGCTGCCCTACGACCTGTCGTTCCTCGAGGCGAATCCGACCCGGCAATACCTGTTCTTCGAACGCACCAAGTTCGCGCTCGACGTCGTATCGGACGAATGGCCGCAGTCGGTGCGGCATACGATCGCCGACCTGGACCTCACCTATTACATGCCGTGCCAGGTGCGCGGCCGCACGATCGCGTATCTCGGCGTGAGCCGCACGCGCGAAGGCGACTTCCTGTCGAGCGACGACGTCGAACTGCTGGTGACGCTGTCTGGCTATGTCGGCATCGCGATCGACAACGCGCTGCTGTACCGGTCGCTGGCGCGCAAGGTCGAAGAGTACGAACGCCTGAAGGAATACAGCGAGAACATCGTCGAGTCGATCAATGTCGGCATCCTCGCGGCGGACCTCGATGATCGCGTCGAAAGCTGGAACACGCAGATCGAGCGGTTGACGGGGATCCCGCGTCGGAAGGCGGTCGGCCAGCGGTTGCAGGATCTGTTCCCGCGCGACCTGGTGTTCCGTCTCGGCGAATTGCGCGGCGAGAACGGCGTCCACAATATCTACAAGTTCAACTTCAAACAGAACGGGCGCGAAGCGATTCTCAATCTCGCCGTCGCGCCGCTGGTTTCGAAGGAAGGGCAGCAGATCGGGCGGCTGATCATCCTCGATGACGTCACCGATCGCGCGACGCTCGAACAGCGGCTGATGCAGGCGGACAAGCTGTCGTCGATTGGTTTGCTTGCCGCGGGTGTGGCGCATGAAGTCAATACGCCGCTTGCCGTGATTTCAACCTACGCGCAAATGCTGGCGAAGCAGATCACGACCGATGATCCGAAGTCGAAGCTGCTGGACAAGATCGCGAAACAGACGTTCCGCGCGAGCGAGATCGTCAATTCGCTGCTGAGCTTCTCGCGCACGTCGACCACGGATTTCGTGCAGGTGGACGTCAACAAACTGGTGCGCGAAACCTTCCCGCTGGTCGAGCACCAGTTGATGAAGTCGCAGGTGAAGGTCCAGTTGGACATCGACGACAACCTGGGGCTCGTGAAGGGCAACAGCGGCAAACTACAGCAGGTGTTGCTCAATCTGTTCCTCAATGCGCGCGACGCGATGCCCGGCGGCGGCACGCTGACGATTCGCACCTGGAGCGAGGACGAGTTGGCGCGCATTCAGGTGAGCGATACAGGCGACGGCATTCCGCCGGAATACCTGGCGCGCATCTACGATCCCTTCTTCACCACCAAGGGTCCGAAGAAGGGTACGGGTTTGGGACTTTCGGTTTCCTACGGCATCATCCGCGAGCATGGCGGCACGATTGAAGTGACGTCGAAACTGGGTGAGGGCGCGACGTTCCTCATCAGCCTGCCGCTGGCGAACCGCAAGGCCCCTGCAGCCACTCCAGTCGTCGTCGAACCTGTTGTCGCTGCTGCTCCTCCTCCTCCGGCGTTAGCCGAGACGGAGCCGGCGCAGGCGCAGGCGGTTTCAGACAAGCTGTCCATCTCGGGCGAACACGAAGCCGTTGGCGCGGGCGCGCCCACTTCCTGATCGCGCCATTTCCATCAGCGATACCATAAAGACGACGCGGCGCAGTAGTCAAAGTCGCACGACGGAAGAGAACCTGTGACCAATAGCAAGGGCCATATCCTCGTCATCGATGACGAGGCGGATATCCGGGAGAGCCTGTGTGACCTGCTCTCGTTGTACGACTACCAGGTTTCGATGGCGGTCAACGCGACCGAAGGCATCGAGAAGGCGGAAGCGGACCGGTACGACCTGATCCTGCTGGACCTCTCGCTACCTGACGGCACGGGACTCGACGTGCTCACCACACTGCACAGCCGCGGGTTCGACACGCCGATCTTCATGATCACCGCGTACGGATCCATCGAGGTTGCGGTGGAAGCGCTGAAGCGCGGCGCGGCGGATTACTTCTCGAAGCCGTGGGACAACGAAAAGCTGCTCATCGAGATCGAACGCATGATCTCGAAGCGGCGTCTCGAAGCCGAGAATCAGGAACTCAAACGCGCCCTCAAGCAGCGGTACAGCTTTCCGAATATCGTCGGCAAGAGCGACACGATGCTGCGCGTGCTCGATCTCGTGACGCAGGTGGCGCCCAGCCGCGCGACGATTCTCGTGACGGGCGAAACCGGCACCGGCAAGGAACTCATCGCCAAGGCGATCCACGCGAATTCGCCGCGCGCGGACGAGCCGTTCATCGCCGTCAACAGCGGATCGGTGCCGCCGGATCTGCTCGAATCCACGCTATTCGGACACGTGAAGGGTTCCTTTACCGGCGCAATCGCCTCGAAGAAAGGTTATTTCGAAGCCGCCAACCTGGGCACGATCTTCTTTGACGAAATCGGCACGGTGAGCCTCGAGACGCAGGCGAAGCTATTGCGCGTGATCCAGGAAAAAGAGTTCATGCCGGTCGGGTCGAACGAGACGATCCGAGTGGACGTGCGCATTCTCGCGGCGACCAACGCGGACCTTCGCAAGCTCGTCGAGGAAGGGAAGTTCCGCGAGGACCTGTACTATCGCCTCAACGTGATCAACATCGCGCTGCCTCCGCTGCGCGACCGCAAGCAGGATATCCCGTCGCTGACGAACCACTTCTTCACCAAGTACTGCAAAGAGAACGACAAGCCGTTTCTCGTGCAGTTCGACGCCGAAGCCCTCCAGTTACTGATGGACTACAACTGGCCGGGCAACGTCCGCGAACTCGAGAATGTCGTGGAACGCGCCGTGGTGCTGGCGGCTGGTCCCACGGTGTCAACGGAAGTATTTCCGGATCATCTGCTCCACGCCGGAGGCTTGCGCATCCGGCGCGACGAAAGCGGCCACCTGCCCGCCGACGCCTCGCTGTTCGAGGTTGTGGCGGACTTCGAACGCCGCAAGATCGTCGAAGCCCTGGAACAATGCAATTACAGCCAAACGGAGGCGGCGGAACTTCTGCGGATCCCGCTGTCGACGGTCAATCAAAAGATCAAACGGCTGAACATCGAAATCAAAAAGAGCAGGGGATGATGCTCCATCATGCGAACCCTTTTGCTGTTCCTTTCGCGGCGGCGCTGGCTGCGGCGATTCATGGAACATTCCGCCGCTGCGCGGACCCTCACCCGCCGCTTTATCGCGGGTAACACCCTTCAGGAAGAGGTCGCGGTCTGCCGGCAGTTGAACGCCGGCGGCATTCTGGCGACTCTCGACTATCTCGGCGAAAACGTCACCTCGGTCGAAGAGGCGCGGACCTCACGCGATACGTATTTGCAGTCCTTCGACGCGATCGAGAAGGAAAAGCTGGAGGCCAGCGTGTCGATCAAGCTGACGCAATTCGGCCTCGATTTCTCGGTCGACGATTGCGTGGCGAACGTGCGCCCGCTGGTGGAACGCGCCAAGCGCCTCGGCACGCGAGTCGAGATCGACATGGAATCGAGCGAGTATACGGATCGCACGCTGGAGGTTGTCGAGCGGATGCACCGTGAGTTCGGCTGCGTGCGGTCGGTGATTCAGGCGTATCTGCATCGCAGCGAGGGTGACGTCGAACGCCTGAACGCGTCGGGGATCCCGGTGCGATTGTGCAAAGGCGCATATCGCGAACCGGCCGAGGTTGCGATTCAGGACAAGGCAGAGGTCGACCGGAATTATCTGAAACTGTCGCGCCTGCTGCTTGACCACGGAACGTATCCCGCGTTTGCCACGCACGACCCGGCCATGATCCGCCCTGCGATCCAGCACGCGAAGGAGAAGGGAATCGGCAAAGACGGGTTCGAATTCCAGATGCTGTATGGGATCCGGCGCGACGTTCAGAAGGAGGTTTCGGCGCTCGGATACCGGCTGCGGCTCTACGTTCCATACGGCGACGCCTGGTACCCGTACTTCATGCGGCGGCTGGCCGAACGGCCCGCGAACGTTTGGTTTTTGCTACGTAATCTATTGCGTTTCTAATCGATTTCTATTAGCACCACCGAAAGATGGTGCTTTAGTGTTTTCGATCTTACGAAACTTAACAGCGTATTCCCATTGACATTATTGAAATCGGACTCCGACGCTGGTATGCTTGAGAACAATGTGGGTCTGTCATTTGGTCAGTGACAGACTCGGTGCGCCGGCGTCTCGATGTGTTGCCAGTCACGTTGATTCTGCCGCGCACCCCAAAATCGCCTGATGCCGCCGCGCGTCGCAAATAAGATGCCGGCGGCATCTGCATTTTAGAACCTCTCCGCGCGACAATAGGAACTTGCATGCTGGTGGAACTCGTTGTCGAGAACCTCGCCGTCGTAGAGAAAGTGCGCGTGCGCTTTCACGGCGGGCTGAACGTCCTGAGCGGTGAAACAGGAAGTGGTAAGTCGATCGTCGTCGACGCGCTGAACCTGCTGTTCGGCGGACGCGCGTCGGGCGATCTCGTGCGCAGCGGTTCGGACCGCGCGCGCGTGACGGGCATCTTCGAAATCCCAGGCAGCAACACGAAGCTGGTGCGCTTTCTCGAGGACGCCGGCGTGGAGCCGGAAGAAGGCGAACTGATTCTCGAACGCGAGGTCCTCGCGGGCGGCAAGTCGCGCGCGTTTGCGTCCGGCAAATCGGTGACGGCGGCGTTCCTGCGCGACCTCTCGCAACATCTCGGTGACATCCACGGGCAGAACGATCAGCATGGGCTGTCGTCCTCCGCGGTGCAGCGCGAGTTGCTCGATTCGGTTGCCGGCGCGGATGCGCTGCGGGTCGATGTGGCGAAGGCGTTTGCGGCGTATCGTGCGTGCTGCGACGAACTCGACGAACTCGACCGCACCGAGCAGGACAAGCTGCGAATGGCCGACTTGTGGCTGTTCCAGAAGAAAGAGATCGAAGCGGCGCAACTGGCTCCAGGCGACGACGTGAAGCTCGAAGCCGAACGCAAGGTGCTGAAGAACGTCACGCGCATCGAGGATTCAGCGCGCGCGGCGTATGCGGCGCTGTACGACGATCCCTCGAGTGCGTTCACGCAGTTGAAGCTCGCGCTGAAGAAGGTCGAGGATCTGACACGCATCGACGAGAGCCTGCAGAATATCGCGGATTTGCTGAAGCCCGCCGCGTTTTCGGTGGACGAGGCGTCGCGCCTGCTGGGCGATTACCTCGGCGGTCTGGAAGCGGATCCGGCGCGGCTCGAAGATGTCGAGACGAGGCTGGCGGCGATCGAGAAGCTGAAGCGCAAGTACGGTGCGTCGGTCGAGGAGATCCTCGCGTTTCTGGCGGACGTCAGCGCGCGGTTGAATGCAGTGGAGACCGCCGGCGAGCGCCGTGCGGCGTTGCTGAAAGACAAGGAACGCCTGGGCGCTGCGTATCAGGCCGTTGCGCAGAAGCTAAGCGCGAAACGCACCGAAGGCGCGAAGGCATTGACCCGGAAAGTAGAGGCGGAACTCGCGACGCTGGCGATGCAGCGGACGCGTTTTGTGGTTCGCCTGGAACCTGCGCGCGAATGGGCAGATCACGGCGCGGACACGATCGAGTTCCTGATTTCCGCGAATCTCGGCGAAGAGCCGCGTCCGCTGGACAAGGTCGCGTCGGGCGGCGAATTGTCGCGCATTTCGCTGGCGTTGAAGACGTGCGCGGCGGCAGGATCGAAGAAGACGGAGATCCGCACGCTGGTGTTCGACGAAGTGGACGCGGGCGTCGGCGGCAGCGCGGCGGAAGCGGTGGGCAAGAAGCTGAAGCGGATTGCGGCGCAGGACCAGGTGCTATGCGTCACGCACTTGCCGCAAGTGGCAAGTTTCGCCGACAGCCATTATTTCGTGGCGAAACACGCGGAAAAAGGCCGTACGTTCACGACGATCGACGAGTTGGATGGGGCGGGTCGGACGAAGGAGATCGGCAGGATGTTGTCCGGCGAGAAACTGACGCCTGAAGCGTTGAAGCAGGCCGAGCAGTTGATCAAGGCCGCCGCGGCGTCATCGGCAGCGGCCTGATTCTATCGCGCCGTTTTACGCCTTCGGCTTCGGCGGGGGCAGTTCGCGAGCCTGGCAGACGGACTCGAAGCCCTTCACGCCATGCTTGCCGTCGCAGAACGGCTTGTTCTCCGAGAACCCGCAGCGGCAGAGGCCAATCGCGGTGCGCCCGGCAAGACCGAATTCATTGCCCTCGTGATCGACGATCGTGAAGTCGCCTTCGATGCGGATCGGACCGTTTTTGAATACGGTGACTTTGGTCGACATAGGTTCAAAGGATAACAAACGGGTACAATTCGAGTCATATGTCCGGGGTCCTGTTCGCGATGGTTCCGATGCTACTGGTTGCGCAGCAGCCGCAACAACAGCCTGCGTCGGCGGACTTGTCTCCGGAACTGCTGTTGCTGGCGAAGGCGAGCCTTCGAATGGCGCAGTCGCTGAAGAAGATGCCGAATTACACCTGTCTCGAAACGATCGAGCGATCGCAGCGGCTGGCGCGGCGGCGGAAGTTCGAACTGATCGACGTGTTGCGGCTTGAGGTCGGCCTGGTGGATCACAAGGAACTCTTCGCGTGGCCGGGGTCAGGCAAGTTCGAAGACAAGGAACTGACAGATATGGTTCCAGCCGGCGGCGCGATCGGTAACGGTAGCTTTGCCGCACACGCCGCTTCGATCTTCACCAGCCGCACGGCGAGCATTCAATTCGCGAGCCGCGAAGGCAACAAGTACCGTTATGACTACCGCGTGCCGCAGAATCTGAGTGGCTATAAGATGCGCAGCGGCAATAGCCTCGAGGCGATCATCGGCTATCACGGCTCCTTTTTCGTGGACTCGGAAACTGAGCGAGTGACTCGAATCGAGATAGTAGGCGACGACATCCCGGTATCGCTCGCGGTGAAGGAAACTGAAGCGTCAATCGATTACGGCATGCTGCGCATTGGCGATCAGGATTACTGGCTGCCGGTGGCGTCGACGATGAAGATCACATCGCTCGACACATCGGAGTTCCGCAACGACATCACATTCACCGGATGCAGGCAGTTCAGCGGCGAGTCTACGTTGTCGTTCGATGACGCGCCTGCGGATGCGTCGGCGCCCGCTGTAGCAGGTTCGAAAGACGAAGTGGTGGCGGTACCCAAAGACAAGCTCCTGTTGCTGGACCTGGTGACGCCGATCCGATGGGGCACGAGCCGCACGGGAGATCCGGTTGAGGCGATGCTCACATCTTCGATCAAACACAAAGGCGCTGTGCTGTTTCCGAAAGGCGCAAAGGTCACGGGGCGCATTGTACGGCTGCAGGACGCAGGCAACGGGCAGATCCTCGAGGTGGAGTTCGAGCAGTTGACCGATGGTCCGCGCCGTGCGCCTTTCAAGGCCGCGTATTTCGACAAGGGTGGTCCTGACCTGGCGCCGGTGCGGACTGCCGGCGTCACGCGAAGCATGCGAAAAGTGCAGGGCGTAAAGGATCGTCCGGGCGTGCTGGTGGTGATTACGTACAACTCGCGGCTGGACCTGATGAAAGGCTTCCGCAGCACCTGGACCACGCTCGAATAGCGGTTTCTGTCAAAATCAGATTTGGAGCCTTGCACATGCGCGAGGTTCCGCCTGGAGATATTTCAATTGATCCATTTGCATCCCGATCATGGCGACCAGTTCCGCGAAGCCTTTCGATTCGCGCAGTCGCAGATTAAGAAGCTGGTCGAAAAGCAGCCTGACTTTTTCCCGATGTACACGCAGGACGGGAAGTGGCATCACGAGGGTTTGGCCTGGACCGACTGGTGTGACGGTTTTCTGCCCGGTATGATGTGGATCTTCCACAAGCGCGAAAAAGACCTGGGCGAAGACGAGACATTCTGGTTTGACCTGGCTTCGCGTTATTCGCGCAAGCTGGAAGCCCGCAAGACCGACCGCGAGACGCAGGATCTCGGCTTCATCTTCATGCCGACGTATGAGCGGTGGTACCGGCTGACGCACGATTCGCATTTGCGTGATGTGTTGATTCAGGCGGGCAAAACGCTGAGCGCCCGGTTCAATGAGTCCGGTGGCTTCCTGAAGTCGTTCGTTGCCGACAACTCGATCTTCATCGACAGCATGATGAACGTCGGCCTGATCTTCTATGCGGCGCGCGAAACGGGCGACAAACGGATGCGCGAGATCGCCATGCGTCACGCATTGAACACGCGGCGCGTGATGGTGCGAGGCGATGGTTCGACGGCGCACGAGGGCATCTTCGATCTCGACACAGGCGCGTTCCTGCACCAGAGCACGCAACAGGGCTATCGCGGGGATTCGTGCTGGTCGCGCGGCTTGGCGTGGGGCTTGTACGGGTTCACGGCCTGTTACGAGTACAGTTCGGATCCGCGGTTCCTCGATTGCGCACAGCAGATCGCCGACTACTACATCACGCACACGCCGGCCGACGGAATTCCGCCGTGGGATTACACAGCTCCGCCCGAAAAGCGCGTGCTGTACGACACGTCAGCGGCCGCGATTGCGGCGGCCGGCTTGTTCCGGTTGTCGCGCGTGCACCGTGATCCGGTGAAGGCGCACTTCTACTGGGAAACCGCGGTGGCGATCGTGAAGTCGCTCTGTGACAAGCATCTCGCGATCCACGACAAGTCGTGGGAGGGGATCCTCAAGGGCGGCGTCTACCACCTGCACAAGGGCCTCGGAGTCGACGAGTCGGTGATCTGGGGCGAGTACTACTTCGTCGAAGCGCTGTCCCGCTGCCTGCGCGGATTCTAATCTTCTCTGAGTGTCTGGATCGGATCGAGACGCGCGGCTAGCATGGCGGGCACGAGCGCCGATCCGATCGCGATCAACGCCATGACAGCCAGAACCACGGCGGCTGCCTGTGGACTTGCAGGCGCAGTTTGCCGGTAGAGAAGCTTTTGTAGATGCGGGGCCGTGAAGGCGATGAGCGCGCATGCCGCAACGCATCCTGCCGCGGTCCAACGAATCGCGTAGCTCAAAATCATTTTGCGGATGTTTTGTGACGTTGCGCCGAGCGCCACGCGCACGCCGATTTCGCGGGTGCGCTGCGATACGAGGAAGCTGACGACGCTATAGATGCCGGTGGCGCCGAGCAGGAGTCCGGCGATGCTGAAGAGCGCGAGTACGGTCGTGTTGAACTTCGCGCCCGCAGTCAGCTTGGCGGTCCGGTCCTCGAGCGCTTCGACCGTGACAGGGATGTGCGAATCGAGCGCAGCAAGTTCGGACCGGAGCAGTTGACGCACCAGCGTGCTACTCGCGCCTGACGCCGTCTGAACCGTGAGCGTCAGAACGGTGCGCAGGCTCTGATTCGGGAGCGGCGTGTAGAATTCCGGATCGTCGCGTTCGAAGCCGTTGTTCCTGGCATCCGCAACGATGCCGATGACCGTGGCTGGCTGGGCGCCGGGTCCGCGCTGAATCGTGTGGCCGATCGCGGCTTCGGGCGTCTGGAAGAAGCGGCGCGCCAGCGTCTCACTGAGGATCATGCGTTCGTCCGGCGTCCTGCGATCCTCTTCGTTGAAGAGGCGTCCGAAGCGCAGGGGAACTCCGAGAGTCGCGAAGTAAGCCGGCGAAACCGAGCGCCAGACCACCATTCCGCCGGTGCCGCCGCGGAGATCTTCGGGTCTGCCATCGACGCGCATTCGGGAGTAAATACCGACGGCGGTGCGCCCGGCGGGCGGCAGTGAATCTGAAAAGGTGAGACGTTCGATCCCCGGGAGTTTCGCGACCCGTTCGGTGAGCGAATTCCAGAACGCGTCGCGTGCGGCGGGCTGCTCATACCGCGAGTCCCGAAGTTGGATGAGCGCGACCAGACGGTTGGAGGTCGCAATGCCGAGCGGGACCTGTTGCATCCTCCAGAGGCTTTCGCCCAGCAGGCTCGCCGAGTAGAGCAGCGCTGATGCGAATGCCACCTGCATCATGACGAGAGCTGGCCGCATCCAGCCAGTGGAGCGGGTATGGCGGGCGCCGGCCGACATGGCCTCGATGCCGGGTTGCCGGAATGCGGGCAGCAGGCTGCAGAGGACGCCGCAGAGGAAGGTGAGTCCCAGGGCAAATACGAGAATCCGGCCGTCGATCGCGGCGTGTTCGAGGCGCGAGATCCCGAGGGGCGCGTAGGCGATCGCAAACTGCAGGAGCAGTGAGGCCAGCGCGATCCCTGTGATGCCGCCCGCTCCGGTCAGGAGAAACGTCTCGACCAGCGATTGCCGGATCAACCTGGCGCGGCTTGCGCCGATCGCGGCGCGAATCGCGGATTCACGCTCTGAGGCTGATACGCGGGCAAGCAGGAGGTTCGCGACGTTGGCGCAGGCGATCAGCAAAAGCGAGAGGACCGCGGCCAGCAGCGCGAGTGAAAGCGATCGCGAGTTCCGCGACTGGCGTTCGCGCAGCGCGGTCATCTTCAGGCGGACCTCTTTGACGAATGACGGCGGCACGTATTGCAGCGATTGTTGGAAAACCGGCTGCATGGCGGCGTTGGCTTGTTCGAGAGTCACGCCGGGTTTGAGGCGCGCCCATGCCTGCAGGAACGTCATGCGTCCTTTGCGCGATCGCTCGCCGGCTTCGTCGATGCCGAGCGGCCGCAGGATGTCCGCCTTGGCGAGGGTCGGAAGTTCGAAATCCCGCGGCAGGACTCCGGCGATGCGCCAGGTCCTGCCGTTGAGTTGGATGGTTTGATTGAGGACGGAGTCGCGCGCGCCGTAGCGATTTCGCCAGAGGTCGTGCGAAATGAGTACATCGGCGGTATCCGTCTTCAGCAGGTTGCGGCCCAGCGCGGGCGCGAGTCCAAAAGTGTCGAGAAAGTCGTGCGAGGCGTTGAAGCACCGCAGGCGGGACGGGTTCTCTTCGGTGACGTCGCAATCCTCCACTCCCTGCGAGGCCGCGAAGTGTGAGAAGACGGTCTGCTGCTCCTTCCAGTCGAGGTAATCGCCCGCCAGCAGAAACTCGTCGTCACCAGCGATCGGTGCGGTCATGCCGAGCCACACGAGCTGCTGTTCGTTGGAGTAGGGCAGAGGGCGAAACAGGATCCGGTCGACGACGCTGAAGACCGAGGTCGACGCGCCGATGCCGATGGCGATCGCGGCAACGACGGCAAAGGTGAAGCCCGGCATGCGCAGGGCGCGGCGAAGCGCGTAGCGCAGGTCCTGCGCGAGTTCGTCGATATACGCGGGGATGTGCATGGTTCGCATGTCCTCCTGGATCTGTGTGGCGTTGCCGAACCGGCGGCGGGCTTCAGCGGCTGTGATGCGGTCGTGCTCGGCGCGCATCCGGATATGAGCTTCGATTTCCTCGCGAAGGTCGCGGTCGAGGTCGTCGTTTTCGTGGCGGTTCATTGCGCGAACCTCAGCATGCGGGAAATCCCTTTATTCAGGTTCTTCCACTGTTCGGTGGCTTCTGCCAGGCGCTTGCGTCCCGCAGGCGTGATCCGGTAGACGCGTGCGCGCCGCTGGTTCTCGGTGACCTTCCATTCGCCGGCGATGAGTTGGTCTCGCTCGAGACGGTGAAGGGCAGGGTACAGCGATCCTTCTTCGACCCTCAGAAGGTTTTCGGTGACGTTCTCGATGTGGAGCGTGATGCCGAAGCCGTGGTTCGGGCCGTGTTCGAGCGTGCTGAGAATCAGCAGGTCGAGGGAACCCTGCAGGTGGTCGTTCTTCTTCGGCATGGCGACTAAGATATCTAGGGTAGATGTCTATGTCAAGGGGCCGGCAGTTCTCGACCTAGCCGTTTTGCCGGTGCGACGGAAGGCCGTTGCGAAGCATCCTGATTACAGGAGACGAGCAAATGGTGAATCCTCTGGCGGCGCTGTCCGATCAATTGGCGAATGCGGTGAGCGCGGCGTCCGCCTCTACGGTGGCGATTCTTTCGGGCGGCGCGTTTGTGGCGAGCGGCGTCGTCTGGAAGTCCGGCATCGCGGTCACGACCGATCATGCGTTGAAGAAAGCTGACGGCAAACTGGAGGTCGTGCTGCCGGATGGCCGCCGATGTGATGCCTCATTGCAGGGACGCGCGGGCGGTGTGGATGTCGCGGCCGTGCGGTTCGACGGCGATGTCGCGATGCCAGTGCTGGGCGATCCTTCTGAGGTTCGCACGGGGCAGTTGATGCTGGTGACGGGCCGCAGTCTGGATACGGGCGTCAACGCGACGATGGGCGTGGTCAGCGCCGTGTCGGGCGCCTGGCGGACCTGGCGCGGCGGACAGATGGATCAGTTCATTCGCCTCGATGTCGCGCTGTTTCCCGGAGTCAACGGCGGCGCCGTGGTGAATCCGGAAGGCCGCGTGGTGGGGGTGGCGACCAACGCGTTGTCTCGCATTGCTGGCGTCGTGATTCCGGTGGCGACCGTGGACGCGGCGCTGGCGGGGATCCTCGAGGGTCGCGCCTCGAAGCCCGGCTACCTCGGTGTCGGACTGCATGAGGTCGAGTACGAAGGCCGCAAGGTTCCGATTCTGCTGAGCGTGATGCCGGGCGGCGCGGCTGCTGCGGCGGGACTGGTTGTCGG
>CAZVKC010000009.1:72447-127815 GCA_964627455.1 uncultured Solibacteraceae bacterium
ATCGTGACCAACGCACACGTGGTCGGAAATCATGAACGTGTTCAGGTTCGGTTGTGGAACGGGCAATCTGCTGATGCGCGCGTAACGCACAGGCATGCGAGCCGGGACCTTGCGCTGCTGCAGGCTCCAGTGTCGAACTGGCCCGCAGCGGTTTTGGGTTCCAGCGTGTCGTTGCGGCCGGGCGCGTTTGTGATGGCCGTGGGCAATCCACTGGGATTCGTGGGCGCATTGAGTACCGGTGTCGTGTATTCGGCGGGCGAGTGGATTCAGGCGTCGGTGCGGCTCGCACCCGGCAATTCCGGAGGTCCACTGGCGGACGCCGAAGGGCGCGTGGTGGGCATCAATACGATGGTGGCGCGCGGTGGATTGGGGTTTGCGATCCCGTCCGATGTGGTGCGTGCGTTTCTGTTGAAGCCTCGCACGCCCGTGTTGGGGATCGCGGTGCATCCCACCCGCGAAGGACTGGTCGTGCTGCGCGTCGATCCCGATAGCGCCGCGGCGCGTGCGTCCCTGCTGGTGGGCGATGTCCTGGTGAACTTCCAGTCGCCCGAGGATTTGCGGCGCTGCATCGAAAACGCAGGTGAATCTCTGCTGGTGGAGTTCCGGCGCGGGGGCAAACCGAACCCGCGTACGGTAGTGGTGCAACTCGACGACACGTCCTCGCCGGGGAGGACGGCTGCCGCGGCATGATCCGTGTATCGGTGCAGGCGCGTGGACTCGTCAAGGCCGGAATCGAGAGTTTGCTCGAGGAGACGCCTGCGGTGCAACTCGTGCCGGATCCGGCGGAAGCAGAGATCCTCATCGCGCATGTCGAGACCGAACTGCCGGCGCAACTGATGAGCGAGCGCATGCCGCCGCTGATCGTCTTGTCGGACGCGCCCCGCCGCGAATGGCTATTCGCGGAAACGCAGGGTTCGCCGGTGCGTGCGATCCTGCCGCGCAATGTGCAGGGCGGGGAACTCGCGGCAGCAATTCAGGCTGTGCACGCGGGGCTCGCCGTGATGCATCCGGAAAGCCTCCGCGCTTCCGAAGAAGTGCTAGCGCAACCGGAGATCGAGCCCGTCCTGACGCCGCGTGAAATCGAGGTCCTGCGGCGCGTGGCGGAGGGTTCGCCGAACAAGATCATCGCGCACGAACTCGGGATCTCCGAGCACACGGTGAAGTTCCACGTGGCGCAGATCCTCAGCAAACTGCAGGCGGGCAGCCGCACTGAAGCCGTCACCGCGGGCCTGCGGCTCGGCATCGTGCACCTGTAGCGCTATTGCATCGTGAACAGCGCGGCCATCGTCTCGATGCCTTCCCACAAGTTCGCGATCCGCAGATTCTCGTTGAAGCTGTGCTGGTTGTTGTCGTGATTCACCGTCGGGATCTGGATCGTCGGCGCGCCGAGCACCTGCTCGATCATGAACAGCGGCACGCTACCGCCGGTGTTGGGACGCTTGATCATCGGCCCGAACGCGCGTTCCATCGTCCGGATCACCGTCTGCGCGATCGGGATGTCCATCGGCGTGCGCACCGCCACGTATCCGCCACGCTCCGGCTTCATCCACACGACCTTGCGATGCGCCATGCGTGTGGCTGCGTCGGGCTCCTTGTCCGTCACGAAGAATCCCTGCTTCTCGATGTGACGCCGCAGCCGCGCGATCGCCTGTTCCTTCGAAATCCCTTTCACCAGCCGCATGTCGATCGAGGCAGTCGCGGTCGACGGGATCACGTTCGCGCCTCCCGCACCGACATGCGCGCTTTCGAAACCGCGAATGTTCAGCGACGGAAGGGTGAGGAGTTCCGCGAGTGTCTTGCCCGCCCCGTCCGCCCCGCCGAGCCACAGCTCTTTCTTCAACTGCTCGTCGTTGACCGGCATTTCCGCGAGCGCCTTCTTGTCCGCGGGACTCAACGGCAGGATGTCGTCATAAAACCCTTCGATGAGAATGCGCCCGTCGTCGTCCTTCATTGACGAGAGCAGGCGCGACAGCATGAGCGCGGGATTCGGCGCCCAGTTGCCATAGTGGCCCGAATGCAATTCACGGCGGGGGCCATAGACGGTGAGGTCGACGGTTTGAACGCCGCGCGCGCCGAACACGATCTGCCGGCGGCGGCTTTGGTCCACAGGACCATCGCAAATCAGCCACGCGTCGGACTGCAACACATCCTTGTGCGCCTCGAGGATGCGGTCGAGGTTCGTGGACCCCGCCTCTTCCTCTCCCTCAAAGACGAACTTCACGTTGATCGAGGGCTGGATGCCGCGCGCACGCATCGCGTCGATCGCCGCGAGCATCATCTGAATGGGCGCCTTGTCGTCCGACGACGAACGTCCGAACAGCCGCCACTCAGGGTTGAACGTCTGCGCGGGAAGCGGGATGTCCTGGCCTCCGTCTTCAATCGATGCGGTGCGAAGCACAGGGGTGTACGGCTGGCCGCCCTTCCAATCCTTGGGGGTCACCGGCTGCCCGTCGTAGTGCGCGTAGAAAACGAGTGTGAGTTTCGCGCCGGGACTTTTCCACTCACCAAAGACCACCGGATTCGCGTCCGGAACCTCCAGCAATCGCGCGGGGATCCCGCGTTTTTCCATCATCCTCTTGATTAATTCCGCGTTTCGCCTTATATTCGCCTTATCGGAGGCGACGTTTGGGATGGCGAGTAGCTCGATGTACTCGTCGACGATGGCGCGTTCGTGCGCGATGCGCCATTCCCGCGCGGCCGTGACGGCTGTCGGGGGTGTTTGGGCGTAGACCGCGACAGCGGTGCAGCAGCAGAGCAAGTCAGTCAGGCGGCGCATTCTCTTACAATAAAGGTATCCCCTTGCAAGAATCCATCAGCATTCGCGGGGCTCGTGTGCACAACCTCAAGAACGTGTCACTCGAGATTCCGCACAACAAGCTAACTGTCGTTACGGGCGTGTCGGGATCCGGCAAGTCTTCGCTCGTGTTCGACACCGTGTACGCCGAAGGTCAGCGGCGTTACGTAGAATCGCTGTCGGCGTACGCGCGCCAGTTTCTGGAGCGAATGGAGAAGCCCGATGTCGACGAGATCGACGGCATCGCGCCGCCGATTGCGATCAAGCAGAAGAACCAGACGCGCAATCCGCGATCGACCGTTGCGACTTCGACCGAACTATACGACTTTCTCCGGTTGCTGTATGCGCGTGTCGGCCGCACGTATTGTTACAAATGCGGCGACCAGGTGATCCGCGACACCGTGGATCACGTCGCGGCGCGTGTTCTGCAGGAACCCGAGCGTTCGCGCTGGTACATTTTGTTCCCCATCCGCGTGCCCGAATCGAAAGACCGCAAGGTCAGCGAGGCGTTGCGCGACCATTTGTTCGACCTGCGTAAACGCGGCTTCACGCGCTTGTTCCAGAACGGGCAGACGTTTGAATTCTCGACGCCCGAATCGATCATGAACGTCGACTTCAAGAAGCAGGTGTATGTGCTCGTCGATCGCATCGCGATTGCGCCGGACCTGCATCAGCGCATCGTCGATTCGCTCGAGATTTGCTATCGCGAAGCGGGCGAGGTGGTGTTTCAGGAGGCGAGCGGCGAACGCGAACTGGTCTTCAGCGAGAAGTTTTCCTGCAAGAAATGCGGCATCGAGTACGTGCAGCCGGAACCCGGCCTGTTCAGCTTCAACTCGCCGTTCGGGGCCTGCCGCCGCTGCCAGGGTTTCGGCAATACGATCGAT
The DNA here is from genome assembly GCA_964627455.1 of uncultured Solibacteraceae bacterium. Lineage (GTDB taxonomy): Bacteria > Acidobacteriota > Terriglobia > Bryobacterales > Bryobacteraceae > F-183. The sequence goes on from CAZVKC010000009.1 coordinate 76,126, forward strand.
TACGACATGGATCTCGTCATTCCCGACAAGAGCGTGTCGATCGATAAGGGCGCCATCGATCCGTGGATGCGGCCGGCCTACAACTGGTACATGAAGGAATTCAAGTCCGACTACAAGGGCCGGATTCGCACCAACGTGCCGGTGGCGGAACTCAATCCGGACGAGTGGAAGATCCTCGAAAAGGGCTTGAAAGGTTTTTGGGACGAAGTCGAGACCAAAAAGTACAAGGTCCACGTGCGCGTGTTCATGAGCCGGTATCGCGGATACGCGGAATGCCCGGAATGCCGCGGTTCGCGCCTCAGGCAGGATGCTCTCAACATCCGCATCGGCGGCAGGACACTCGCCGACATCGTCAAGTTCAACATTGAAGAGGCGTACGATTTCTTCAATCGTGTCGAACTGAACGACGAAGAGAAGGTGATCGCCGACAAGTTGCTCGTTGAGATTCAGCAGCGGTTGAAGTTCCTCAACGATGTCGGACTTGAGTATTTGACGCTCGACCGGTTGTCGATGACGCTCTCGGGCGGCGAGGCGCAGCGGATCCAACTTGCGACCTGTTTGGGTTCACGGCTGGTGGGATCGTGCTACGTGCTTGATGAGCCCTCGATCGGCCTGCATTCGCGCGACACGAAGCGGCTGATCCACATCCTCGAAGATCTGCGCGATATCGGCAATACGATTCTCGTGGTCGAGCACGATCCCGATGTGATGCGGGCGGCGGATCATGTGGTCGACATGGGGCCCGGCGCCGGCGAGCGCGGCGGCGAGGTGATCTTCGAAGGATCCTTCAAGAAACTGACCGGCAACAGCAACAAGTCCCTCACCGGCAAGTATCTGCGCGGAGAACTGCACACCTCGAAGTTCGTGAAGCGGCGTCCGTTCAACGCGAAGAAGACGGTGAAGTTCATCGGCGCGCGGGCGCACAACCTCAAGGGCATCGACGTCGAACTGCCGTTGAACATGATGGTCGCCGTGACCGGCGTTTCGGGATCCGGCAAGTCGACTCTCGTACACGAGGTCATCCACAAGGCGCTCGAAAAACTGCTCAAGCGCGACACGCCGAAACAGGCGGCGGAAGAGAACGAATTCGCGGTGGAGAAGGTCACCTGCAGGCGCGTCGAACGCGCGAACCTGCTGCGTGAAGTCATCCTGGTGGACCAGTCGCCGATCGGCCGCACGCCGCGCTCGAACCCGGTGACGTACGTGAAAGCGTTCGACATCATTCGCGAAGTCTTCGCGTCAACGACGGAAGCCGACAAGCGCGGTTACAACGCGGGGCACTTCTCGTTCAACATCCCCGGCGGACGTTGCGAAACTTGCCAGGGCGACGGCACGGTCACGGTCGAAATGCAGTTCCTGGCGGACGTCGAACTGATCTGCGACGAGTGCAAGGGCACGCGGTACAAAAGCGGGATTCTCGAAGTCCGGCACAAGGGGCTGAACATCCACGAGGTGCTGAAGTTGACGATCAAAGAGGCGCTCGGCTTCTTCTCCGATCACACGCGGCTGACTGCGAAGCTGAAGGTCCTCGATGATGTGGGGCTCGGGTACCTGCGGCTGGGGCAGTCCGCAACGACGCTGTCGGGCGGCGAAGCGCAGCGCGTGAAACTGGCGGCGCACCTCAACCAGTCGTCCTCGGATGGCGTGTTGTATATCTTCGACGAGCCGACCACCGGCCTGCATTTCGACGACATCGCGAAACTGCTCGATGCCTTCCAGCGGCTCATCGCCAATGGCGCGAGCATCCTGATCATCGAACACAACATGGACGTCATCCGGACCGCGGACTGGGTGATCGACCTGGGTCCGGAAGGCGGAGCCAAGGGCGGACAGATCGTCGCGGTTGGAAACCCGGAGCAGATCGCAGCCGTCCCTCACTCGTATACTGGTCAGTTCCTGGCAAAGGTGCTCTAAAGAATGCTCGCTGTTTCCCTCGCTTGCGCGGCGGCGCTCCTGGTGCTGCAACAACAGCCCGATTACTCGGACCTTGGCATCAAGGCGCTGGAAGGCCAGAAGTACGAAAAGGCCATCGGACTGTTCCAGAAGGCGCTGGCGGCGGATCCGAACGATTACTTCGCGCACTTTCATCTGGCTCTCGCGAGTTCCGCCATTCATCGCGATGATGTGGCGATCGAGCACTACCGCAGGACGCTCGCACTAAAGCCCGGGCTGTATCAGGCGGAACTCAACCTCGGCATCGTGCTGGTGGAAAACCGCAAGTCCAAGGACGCGATCCCGCTGCTCGCGGATGCGGTGCAGCAGAAGCCCGCTGAGTTCCGGCCCGTGTATTATCTGGCCGAAGCGCAGTTTGCCGAGCAACAATACACGGACGCGGAAAAGTCGTACCGCGCAGCCCTGGCTCTCGACGCCAAGTCAGGATCCGCGCAATACGGTCTGGCGCGGGCGCTGCTGAAACAGGACAAACTCGCCGATGCGCAGACTGAGTTCCTGAAGGCGGGGCAGATCGATCCGCAGTATGCCGATGCCGTGCTGGAAATGGCGGCGCTCTATGAGGAGAAGAAACAGGCAGACGCGGCGATTGCCATTTACCGGCAGTTCCCCAATACCGCGGCGGCGCAGGAACGCCTCGGAGCATTGCTACTGGCGCAAGACAAGCCCGCGGACGCCGTCGCGCCGCTCGAGTTCGCGGTCGGCAAGTCCCCGACCCCCGGCAACCGGTTCGCGCTCGCGAAGGCGTATCTGCGCAGCAACCAGGCGTCGAAGGCGCTCGGGTTGATCGAGCAGACGATCGCCGCGGAACCGAAAGAGCCCGAACTCTACATGATTCGCGGGCGGATTCTGCGGGATCAGAAGAAGTTCACGGATGCGGCGAACTCGTTCTATACGGCTGCGAAACTGCAGCCCAACAACGCGGAGGCGTGGACGGAGATGGCCGGCGTCCTCGTGCTGGTGGAAGACTACGGTACGGCGATGGCCGCGCTGGACAAGGTCCGGCAACTGGGCGCGGAAACGCCAGGGCACTACTTTCTGCGGGCGATCGTGCTGGACAAGAACAAACAGCTGAAACCGGCGCTGGAAGAGTATCGTAAGTTCCTGGCGTCGTCCGAAGGCAAGAATCCTGACCGGGAGTTCCAGGCCAGGCAGCGGGCTAAAATCATAGAGAAAGAGCTTTCGAAGAGATAGCATTTATGCTGCTGCCCACGTTGCTGCTGCTCCTTGTCCCGGTCGCGTTCGACCTCGAATCCGTGAAGGCTGAACCGAATCTGGACCGGCGCGCGGAACTTGCTTTGGACAACGCGAACGCCGCGCTCGAAAAGGCGAAGACCTCGTACAAGGAAAGCGAGTATAAGAAGGGGCAGACTTCTGTGCTCGAGATCCGCGATTCTGTTGAGGTTTGCCTGGAGGCACTCAAGGCGACCGGCAAGGATCCGCGCAAGAACGTCAGGCAGTTCAAGAAGGTCGAGCAGCGGATCCAGTTGGTCATTCGCCGTCTCAAAGGGCTCGAACTGGAAGTGAGTGTCGAGGATCGCCCCACGATCAAGAAGGTCGAGGAACGCCTCGAGGATATCAACGACGAGATCGTATCGGGAATCTTCACGAAGTCCAAATGAAAACTCTTCTTGCACTCCTCCTCGCCGGCGTGGCCTGCCTCGCGCAGGACCGGGACTTCCTCACCCCTGACGAAGCAGACCGCGTGCGTGAGGTGCAGGAACCCAACGATCGCCTCAAACTCTACATCCACTTCGCCCGCCTGCGAGTGGATATGTTGAAGCAGACGTTGTCGAAGGACAAGCCAGGCCGGGCAACCTTCGTCCACGACACTCTCGAGGACTTTTCGCAGATCATCGAAGCCATCGACACGGTGGCCGACGACGCGATCAAGCGCAAGGTCGACGTCACCGTCGGACTCGCGTACGTCGCTGAAGCCGAAAAGGAGTTGCTCACGCAGCTCCAGGAGATCCTCAACAAGCCTCCCAAAGACTTTCAGCGCTACGAGTTCGTGCTCAAGCAGGCTGTCGAAACCACGCAGGACAGTCTCGAACTCTCGCAGCAGGACATCAAAGACCGGTCACGCGAGGTCGCCGAGCGCGAGCAGAAGATCAAGACTGATCGCGAGGCGATGATGTCCACTGAAGAACTCAAGGCCAAGAAAGAGACCGAAAAGAAAGCCACCGAACAGAAGAAGAAGGCGCCGACGCTTCGTCGCAAGGGCGAGTCGGAAAAAAAACAGGACTGACCTGATCCATTTCTCGTCCCGATCGCGCTCTAGTGAGTAGAGGACAAAAAAATGTTGAGCAGCTTTGGCAGTCTTGGTTTCCTTTTGGTTGGTTTCTTACTTCTTGCTTTGTTGTTTGAAAGCTTGGTTACCAACCCGGGAGCCGATTTGGCCCCTGCGAAAACGAAACGCCGCTCCTGATCCCGCCCGGTGTGCCTGAGAACCCCGGTTGAGACGGCCAGACGGCAGTTCCTGCGAGTCGAGGATTGATATGGACCACAAACTTTGCGCTCCTCGGCGCAAACGTTTGCGGTCCATTTCGTTTTTGGAAAGTGATACACTCTCAATTCAAAGATCATGAGCTGGTACTACGCGGACAATGGGCGGCAAGCCGGACCTGTAGATGAAGCGTCGTTCGACGCTTTGGTGCGTCAGGGAGCCATCCGGCAGGATACTTTGGTTTGGAAAGAAGGGATGTCGAACTGGCAGCCGTTGAGCGCCGTTCGCCCGCCAGCGCCGGCCCCTGCGCCCGTGCCTGCCCCGCCTCCGCCGCCTGTGGCAGCGGCCCCGTTTACGCCGGAGTTCCAGGCGACCCAGACGATGGATCCGGCGCCGCAAAGTTATCAGCCGCAGCCTCAGCAGCAGGCGTACCAGCCCCAACCGTCGTACCAGCCGCAGCCCCAGCAGAGCTACCAGCCGCAGTATCAGCAGCCGGCGCAGCAGAGCTATCAACCACAACAGCCCGCGGGCGGCGTGACCTGCGCCAATTGCGGCCAGATGTTCGCCGCGAGCGATGTTGTCTTCATCGGCAACAGCTACGTCTGCGCGGGATGCAAGCCCGTCTTCCTGCAGCGTATGCGTGAAGGAGGAGCCCCGGCCGCTGCCGGCGCGCGACGCTACGGCGGCTTCTGGATCCGCTTCGCCGCAGCCCTCATCGACGGCATCATCATCGGAGTGGCAGGCGCCATCATCACCTATCCGATCACCTTCGCCGTCGCCACCGTCTTCAATAACGCGTTCATGATCATTGCGGTTTCGGGAATTCTGACGCTGCTTCGCATGGCTTTGGGAGCCGCGTATTCGGGATACTTCCTGTCGACCAAGGGCGCGACCCCCGGCAAGCAGTTGCTCGGACTGCAGGTGATCCGCTCCGACGGATCCGGCATTACGTTCGTGCGCGGCGCCTGCCGCTACCTCGCGCAAATCATCAGCGCGCTGATTCTCTTGCTCGGCTACATCATCGCGGCCTTCGACAACGAGCGCCGTACGCTGCACGATCACCTCTGCGACACTCGCGTGGTCTATCGATAGACCTCGCGGATCGCCGTGACTTCCGAACTTCGCTGCGATACCTGCCGGACGGAAATCCCTCCTGAAGACTGGAACCGTCCGGAAGGTTCACGCTGCCCGGGTTGCCGCAAACTCGTTTGGACCTCTGTCTTTCCGGCAGTCCGCGCGCAGGTCCGCGGGTCCGGCGCCGAAGCCATCGGCGCAGAGTCAGAGGCGAGTTGCTTTTATCACCCGAATAGCCGCGCCGCGCTCGCCTGCGATGGATGTGGACGCTTCATCTGCGGCCTCTGCGACCTCGACGTTGCGGGCCAACACTTATGTCCCAACTGCCTGCGCGAGGGCGTTTCGAAACAGGCTGACCAGATCGCCGACAACCGGCGCGTGCTCTATGATTCCATCGTCCTGGGACTCTCCATCTTCGGCCCGATGTTCTTCCTCTGGCCGTCGCTCATCACCGCGCCGCTGACGCTCATCCTCGCCGCCTGGTATTGGAACAAGCCGCGCAGCATCGTGCCGCGTACGCGCATTCGCTTCCTTCTCGCGATCCTCTTCGCGCTTTCGCAGGTTGCGTTCTGGGTAGCCGTGGTCTGGTCCATCGCCACCGCAAAGAAAGGCGGACCCGCGGCGTGACCAGCGAATATCGCAAGCTGACCCGCAAGAAGCGGACACTAGCGGGATCTACGCAATTGTGGCTGGGTGCGGACCACGTGTTGATGGTGCGTTCTACGCGCTTCCTCGAGGAATATCGCCGCTTCCGGCTGATCGATATCCAGGCCATCGTGGCCGGCGAAGATTCGCCGCGTCTGCTGTTGCAGATCGTGCTGATCATCGTTGCCGTGCTTTGTTTTCTCGGCCTCGCGGGTTCGACGATCATGTTCGGACGCATCTTTTTCGCGATGCTCGGCATGCTGTTCCTCGGCGTTGCGGCGTACGATGTCGTCCGCGGGCAGCGCTGCAAATGCCGCCTGCTCACCGAAGTCAGCAGCGAATCGTTGGATCCCGTGACGCGGGTTCGCGACTATCAGCAACTGATGCGCACACTCGCGCCTGCCATCGCAGAAGTGCAGGGAACGCTCACCGAAGAGGATCAACGCGCGATCTCCGAACGCCCGCTCGCCGCGGCGAACTTCATTCGCGAAGACGAGTTCCGTCCGTCTGGCGGCCGGTATCTGCAGCACGCGTTGTACGGGATTCTGCTTGTCAACGCGGTCGCCTGCGCCGCGGGTTATCTCGGCAAACATGAGGAGGCCCTCAGCCTCGCCATCTCGATCCTGATGAGCGAGATCTTTCTCGCGATCCTTCTGCTCTGGAAGCAGCGCCAGTTTGGTGTGACCGGACCGTTGAAGATCCTAGCGGCCGCCGTCGCCGTGCTCGCTGTGCTGGATGCTCTCTCTGCAATCGGCCAGGGCGGATACCTCGTTTATCTCGCCGCGGAGAACGGCCGCCAGAACCTCAAACCGCCCGTGTTTTGGGACATTCCGTGGATCATGCTACTCGGTAAGATATCGATCACGTGGCGCGTCATCGCAGGGCTCACGGGCCTTGCCGCGCTCTGGATCGGTAGGGAGGCTGCGCCATCGCCATCGTTGCCGGCGGATTGATCCATCAGCGCTGCTTGCGTCACGACGGGCGCGAGGCCGCGGCGCGCTGCCCCGGCTGCCGGCGATACTTCTGCCGTGAGTGCGTCACCGAACACGAAGGCAAAGTGATCTGCGCCGAGTGCCTGGCAAAGCTCCTGCAACCCGCGCGCACTGCCGATTCGCGATCCATCCGCTGGGTGATCTATGCACTTGGCGGCATCACCGTCGCGTGGATCTTTTTCTACTACCTTGGCGCGTTCCTGAGCCGGACGCCCGCCAGTTTCCACGGTGGTGCATGAAGCAACCGCGGCCTGCCGGCGAACCCACCGCCATGGAGTTGATGGAAGAAGCGGTCCACCTGTTGCGATCGGCGCCGTTACGCGTGTACGCGCCCGTCGCCCTTGGCACGCTGCCTTTCGGACTCGCGCTCTTGTGGTTCGTCGCGGAGATGTCCTGGAGTCCGTTCGCCGTCGAGCAACTACTGGGATCCTCGCTGCTCATCGCGGTCGCGTTTTGCTGGAAACAAGCCTGGGAAGCGGTGTTTTGCGTGTCGATCCACGAACGCATCACTGGCGCGCACGATCCCTGGACTCGCGCGCGAATCCTCCGCATGATAGCCGTGCAAACGGCGATCCAGCCGCTGTCGCTGCTCGCGCTGTTGATCGCCAGCGCGACGATCGTGCCGTTCGCCACAACCTTCGCCTTCTTCCGGAACCTGTCGCTCTACGCGGGGCTCGGATCCGAACATGCGGTGCGTATCGCGCGCGCGCAATCCATCGCGGCGACTCGACAGAACTGGATCCTGCAGTCGCTGTTGCTGGTGCTCGGATTCCTCGCTCTCGCCAACTACCTCGCGGCCGCAATCATCCTGCCGCAACTCGCCAAAAGCTTCTTTGGACTCGAGAACGACATCACGCGATATCCGATCTGGCTGCTCACCTCGACAGGCTTCTCGGCCCTGGGCATCCTCGTGTACGTCACGCTCGAACCGCTGGTCAGCGCCGTGTACGTACTGCGTTGCTTCCACGGCCAATCCGTTCACACGGGCGCGGACATTCGCGCAAAGCTGCGCCGTCTGACTGCCGTGTCGATCCCCGCGGCGTTGTTGCTCATCATCGGCGTGTGCGTCACCGCGCCGCCTCTTCGTGCGCAACAGAACCCGCCGTCGCCCGCCGCCGTGGACGCGCGGCAACTGGACCGCTCCATCGATAACGTCATGCGCCGCTCCGAGTACAAATGGCGAATGCCGCGAACAGACGCCGACGAGAAGAACCGGCCCGGCTGGGCCAACTGGTTCGACCGTGTATTTGCGCGTCTCGGTGAGTTCTGGGACTGGATGGTCGAAGGGGTTCGGCGCTTGTTCGAGCAGGACAGTAGCGGCGCGAGCAAGAGCGGCGATGCGGATCCCTGGGCTGCGACGTTGCGCTATTCGCTGTGGATCCTCGGCGCGATCTTTGCCGCAGGCGCCGCGTTGCTCTTGTACCGGCAGCGAAAAGCTCGCGCTGCGGGCGCCGAAGTCACCGCGCAGCCCGCGACGCCGCACGTGGACCTTCGCGATGAATCGGTGACGGCCGACAAACTTCCCGAGAATTCCTGGCTCGACCTCGCGCAGCAGTGGATCGACAAGGGCGACCTGCGTCTGGCGCTCCGCGCGATGCATCTTGCCGGACTCAGCTATCTGAACGGCCGCCGCCTCGTGACCGTGCAGCGTTGGAAGACCGGCATGGAATACGCAGAGGAGGTCCGCCGCCGCGGCCGTTCATCGCCTGCGCTCGGCGGCGCCTTCCAGCGCAATACGCGTATCTTTGAAGCCGGCTGGTATGGACGTCACGAAGTGAAACGCGAGGTGCTCGACGAGTTCGCGCGAGGTCTCGAGGAGGTTCGCCAGCATGCGAGCCGCCTATAGATTCCTCGCCGCGGCGATCACGTTCGCGTTCCTGTGGGGCGCGTTCACGATCGTCATGACGCCCGTCAAAACCGGCGACGCGTTTCCGCGATATTCCAGCCTGCGCGCCGATCCGCTCGGCACGAAACTGCTCTTCGACTCGCTGCAGGAACTGCCGGGCGTCCTCGTGAGCAGAAACTTCAAGCTCGCGCCGTCGATAGCGAATCCCGCCTCCACGTCGCTGCTGATGCTGGGCCTTTCCGGTCCCGGCTGGTTCTCAACTTCTGAAGAGCGCGTCAAACAATGGGAACAACTCGCGTCGCGCGGCGCACGGCTGGTCTTCGTCTTCGAACCCGCGCTGCCGGCTCTCGATGCCGACTTCAGCGTGTTCCAAAAGAAACAGCCGGATCCTGCCAAGCCTGCAGCGCCCTTGCTGCGCCCGTTGCAGGCGCGCTGGGGCGTCGCGGTGAAACTGCGAAAGGTCCCCCCATCAAAGCGCGCGAAGATGGAACGCCTGCCGCGCGAGTCCGCGTTGTACTTCGAGCCTGACTCCAGTTGGACTGTTCTCGAGAAAGGTCCAGACGGAACGGCGGTTCACGTCGAGAAGTCCATCGGAAGCGGAACAATCGTCCTTGCGTCGCAGGGATTTCAAGTGTCGAACGAGGCGTTGCGCGAGCAGGCGAGACGCGGCGAATGGCTCACTGGACTCATCGGTCCCGGCCGCACGAACATTGTCTTTGACGAGTTTTCGCACGGCATCGCGGAGACCGGCAGCGTCGGCTCGCTGATCCGCCGTTACCATCTGCAGGGCGCGGTCTTCCTGCTCATCCTCGCGGGGATCCTCTTCATCTGGCGCAACGCGTCGAGCCTGCTGCCGGCTCGCGAAACACAAACAGCCGCGACGGCAAGTGGACGTGACGCGCGCGATGGACTCACCGCACTCCTGCAGCGCAGCGTCGCAACCGGGGACCTGATCCCTGCCTGCTGGTCCGAGTGGCGCAAAGATGAATCCATCCGGCCGCCGGTGTCCAAAGAGCGCCTGCAGCGCATGGAACAGGCCGTCGCGTCGATGCCCTCGGATCGCAAGCCGGCGGATGCCTACCGCCAACTTCAAAACATTCTGACGGACGAAACATGACACCCAGACTCGAACAATTGCACGCCGTATTGCAGGCCGCCCGCCATGAAGTCGGCAGAGTGATCATTGGCCAGAACGCCGTAATCGACCAGTGCTTGATCACCATCCTTTGCCGCCAGCACGCGTTGCTCGAAGGCGTCCCCGGCGTCGCGAAAACGCTTCTCGCGCGGACCCTCGCGCAGGTGCTCGGCTGCGAGTTCGCGCGCATTCAGTTCACACCCGATCTCATGCCGGCCGATATCACCGGCACCAACGTATTCAATCTCCAGAAGAACGAATTCACGCTCATTCGTGGACCCGTGTTCACCAGCTTTCTGCTCGCCGACGAAATCAATCGTGCGCCTGCGAAAACCCAGTCCGCACTGCTGCAGGCGATGCAGGAACGCGCCGTCACCATTGATCGCGAGACACATGCGCTCGATTCCAACTTCACGGTCTTTGCCACGCAGAATCCGATTGAGTACGAAGGCACCTACCCGCTGCCCGAAGCGCAGAAGGACCGCTTCATGTTGAAGGTCCCGATCGGCTTTCCCGAACGCGAAGACGAATTGACGCTGGCGCGCCGGACGCTCTCCGGCGAATCTCCTGAGCAGGCTCTCGCGGCAGGTGAAGCGAAACCCGTTCTTGGACCCGGGCAATTGTCCATCGCACGCGATGCGCTGCAGGATGTCGCTGTGCGCGAGGAACTCGTCGGGTACATCGTCGATCTCGTGCGCCGCACGCGCTCGCATGAAGCGCTGCTCGTCGGCGGAGGTCCACGGGCGACGCAGGCGTTGTTGTCTGCGAGCCGCGCCCACGCCGCGCTCGATGGCCGCGACTTCGTAACGCCCGATGACGTGAAACTCATGGCGCGCCCGGTGCTCGAACATCGCCTCATCGTCCGGCCTGAATTCGAAATCGAAGGTCAAACGGGCAACGACGTGATCCGCAAACTGCTCGAAAGCATCGCGGTGCCGGTGTAACGGACGATGGTTCCTTCGGTTCGATTATTGTGGTGGATCCTGCTGCCGGGCCTGCCCCTCGCAGTCGCCGGCGGACTCGTGCCGGGCGCGGTTCCGTTGGCGCTTGGCGGCATCGCGTTCCTCATCGCAGCCGCGGCAATCGACGCCTTCGTCAGCCTCCACAATCTCGACGGCATCAACGTAAGAGTCGCCGACATCGTGCGTCTGTATCGCGATCGCGAAGGCGAATTTACGCTGCAGTTCCAGTTCGCACAGCCACAAGCTCGGACCCTGACCGCCGGACTCCCGTTTCCCTCCACCATCGATACGCCGCAGGAAATCCGCACCATCCGCTTCGACGCAGCCGTCTCCGCCGCGGATGTCACGTGGACCTGCACAGGCCATCGCCGCGGCAAATTCACCATCGACGCGATCTACCTCGAAGGCCCGTCGAACCTCGGCCTTTGGGCGATCCGCCGCAAATGTCCCGTCGCAATCGAACTGCGCGTGTATCCAAACCTGCGTCAGCCCGACGCGCTCGCGGCGCTGCGTCGTGGAACTCTCGGCATGAGCGCGCTGCGGCAGATCGGCAAGGGCAGGGAGTTCGAAAAGCTTCGCGAGTACCATCCCGGCGACGGCTTCGACGAGATCCATTGGAAAGCGACCGCGCGTCGCGGCAAGCCGATCACCAAGGTCTTTCAGGTGGAACGCACGCAGGAAATCTACGTGATCCTCGATGCAGGGCGCTTGAGCGGACGTCCCGCAGGACGCGATATCGTATTCGAAAGATACTTACAAGCAGCGCTCGTGTTGGGATCCGCAGCCGAACGCAATGGCGACCTCTTCGGTATCGCGGCGTTCAGCGATCAGGTCCACGGCTTCGTGCGCGCCCGCAACGGCAAGGCGCATTATTCGGCTTGCCGCGATGCGCTGTATCAACTGCACCCACGTCAGGTGTCGCCGGACTTCGACGAGATCGCGACGTTCCTCCGCACGCGCCTGCGCCACCGCGCGCTGCTCGTATTCCTCACCGAACTCGACGATCCGCTCCTCGCGGAAAGCTTCACCCGCGCGGTGAAACTGCTGTCCGCGCAGCATCTCGTTGTAGCTGGAATGTTGCGTCCATCCGGCGTTGCGCCGCTCTTCACCGGCGAACCCGTGGCAACCGAACACGACGTCTACGACCGTCTCAGTTCACACATGTCGTGGCGCGGGATCCGAGAAACCGAGATGCGTCTGCGCCGCCAGGGCGTCTGGTTCTCTCAATTCCAACCGGACGCCGTCTGCGAACAACTCGTCGGCGCGTACCTCGACATCAAACAGCGCCAAGCCCTGTAAATACGGTGGTGTAGGCTTCAGCCTGCGCGGGACTTCAGTCCCGCCCCTAAACTAATTTACCGGCCTGGAATCGCCCGCGCAGCCAACTCCCGCAAATCGCCAACCAGCAGATCCGGAGGCTCCACCTGCAGCGTCTCCGGCTGGAACCCATAACTCACGCCGCAAGCCATCACGCCCGCATTGCGAGCCGTCTTCACATCCACCGCGCTATCGCCGACCATGACCGTGCCGCCCTTGCCGACGCCGGACTCTTCCATCAGCTTCTCAATCGCCATCGGATGCGGCTTCTTTTCCGGAAACGAATCGCCGCCATACACGCGGAAGAAGTGCTTCTCGAGGCCGAGTCCATTGACGATCAGCTTGCTGATCGCCTCCGGCTTGTTGGTCAGCACCGCCATCAACTTGCCCGCATGATACATCTCATCGAGCGCTTCGCGGACCCCGGGATACAGCGTCGTATGCGTCAGCGGATTCGCATGATAAAACTCCAGGAACCGCCGTAACGATTCCGCAATCGCTTCCTCGCTCGCGCCCGCGCCCATCGCCCGCCGCATCAGCATCGGCGCGCCGTTGCCTACATACGACGCCACCGTCGCCACATCCAGCGGCTCGAGACCCATGCCCGTGCGCGCCACGTTCACCCCGTTCACGATGTCGATCTTGGAATCGATCAACGTCCCGTCGAGGTCGAAAATCAGCAAATGCATTCCCGTATCAGTAAGACTCTTTCTTTAATTTCGGTTCCGAAGATCCGGCGGACGCCGCTGCATCCGGCTTGCTCTTGCCGGACCACAGTTTGTGGATCCGCTCCATGTTCTCGTCGAACCGCTCTTTCAACTCACGCGGCGCAACCGCAGCCAGCACTTTTGCGAACCCTGCCGCGTACGGCATCATCTCCGACTGCGCGATCCACCGCGGCGGAGGATTCGGCGCGAACGCCGTCACGATCGTGACGATGCCCGCCGCCACGATCATCCCTCGCACGGCGCCGAACGCGCCGCCCATCAATCGATCGAGCCACGAGAGCCCGGCCCACTTGAAGATCTTCGCGATTAGCCGTCCCAGCAGGCCACCCATCACCAGCACCGACACGAACACCAGCGCGAATCCCAGGACCGATGATGCCGTCTTCGATTCGAAGTACTCGCCGAACCAGGCCGCCGGCATGCGGTAAAACCAGAATCCGAACAGGATGCCGAAGATGCCCGCAGCGAGCCCGATCGTGACCCGCGCGAAGCCCGCCATCAGTCCCGCGATCGTCGACGACACGAGGATCGAAATCAGGATCCAGTCGAATGAAGTCACAGACTCTTTCCAGTGAGCGCCGTGTAGGCTTCCTTGTATTTCTCGGCGGTCTTCTGCTGCACCTCGGCAGGCAGCGCCGGCGCCGGAGGCTGCTTGTTCCAGTGAATCGACTCGAGGTAATCCCGCACGTACTGCTTGTCGTAGGAAGGCTGCGCGCCGCCCGGCTGATAGGTCGCCGCGGGCCAGAACCTCGACGAATCCGGCGTCAGCACCTCATCCGCCAGAATCAACTGCCCATCCACGAACCCGAATTCGAACTTCGTATCCGCCAGAATGATCCCACGCGTCGCTGCGTAGTCCGAAGCCTTCTGGTAAATCGCCAGCGTGAGATCGCGAAGCCGCCCCGCGAGTTCCGTCCCGATCGACGCGCTCACGGCGTCAAACGAAATGTTCTCGTCGTGCCCACTCTGCGCCTTTGATGCAGGCGTGAAGATCGGCTGCGGCAGCTTGTCGCTTTCGATCAACCCCGCGGGCAGTGGGATGCCGCAAATCGCGCCCGTCGCCTTGTAATCCTTCCAGCCGGACCCCGACAGATAGCCGCGCGCGACGCACTCGACATCCACCATGTCCGCCTTCTTCACCAGCATCGACCGGCCTTCGAGCATCTCCGCCATCGGACGCAGCTTCGCCGGATACTCGCGGACATCCGCCGTGATCAGGTGATTCGGCGTGAGGTCCTTGAGAAAGTCCAGCCAGAACAGCGTCATCTGCGTGAGGACTCGCCCCTTGTCGGGGATCCCCGTCGCAAGGATGTAGTCGAACGCTGAGATGCGGTCCGACGTGACGATCAGTAGCGTCTTGTCGTCGACCGTGTATACGTCGCGAACCTTGCCTTTGGCGCGCAGTTCGAGATCGGGTAGATGGGTGTGAAGGAGGGGTTCAGCCACTGCCCCTCTATTTTCTCACGCCAGTTCGCGGCACACGGAAAGCGCCAGCAACGGGAAGTACTGGCGGTACATGTGATACGAGAGATAGAACACGCCGGGGAACCCCGTGCCCGTCGCGAGCCGCTCGTCCCACGTGCCGTCGGGCTTCTGCGTGTTGAGCAGATAGCGCACGCCGCGAGTCAAATGTTCGGATCCCTTGTCTCCGCCGGCCGCGAGCGCCAGCAGCGCCCACGCAGTCTGCGATGGCGTACTCTCAGCAGGCACGTACTTGTTCTTGACATATCCGGCGCAACTCTCGCCCCAGCCGCCGTCGGCGTTCTGCACGCTCTTCACCCAATCGAGTCCGCGTTGCATCGCAGGGCGCGATTCGCGGCACTTCGCCGCTTCGAGGCCGCGCATCGCGAGGAACGTACCGTAGATGTAGTTGACGCCCCAGCGTCCGTACCAGCTTCCGTTCGACTCCTGATGGTCAATCAGATACTGCACGCCACGCTGGATAGCGGAATGCTCCGTCGTGAATCCGCGCCGGCACAGTGACTCGAGCACGCGCCCCGTGATGTCAGGACACGTCGGATCGAGCATCGCATTGTGATCCGCGAATGGGACCTTGTTCAATAGGTCCCAGTTGCAGTCGA
This sequence comes from uncultured Solibacteraceae bacterium, assembly GCA_964627455.1. Lineage (GTDB taxonomy): Bacteria > Acidobacteriota > Terriglobia > Bryobacterales > Bryobacteraceae > F-183. The sequence goes on from CAZVKC010000009.1 coordinate 91,302, forward strand.
CATCGAAAGCAGCCCAGCCGCCATCGCTCGATTGCATCCCCAGCAGCCAGTTCACCGCACGTTTCTCGGCGCGCGCCTGTTTCTCCGGATCCGATCCCTTCGCATGCAGCAGCGCCAGCAGCACCATTGCCGTGTCGTCGATATCCGGATAATGCTCGTTCTCGAACTCGAACGCCCAGCCGCTCGGCTCCAGGCCCGGCCGTTTCACCGACCAGTCGCCCTTGCGCCGGCACTCGCGCGCCAGCATCCAGTCCGCGGACTTCCGCATCGCTGTTTCATCCGCCTTGCCCATTTCGCCGAGCGCAAACGCCGCATACGACGTGTCCCAGATCGGAGAGAAGCACGGCTGAAATTGAAAACGGTCTTCCGTCTCGATGAGCAGGTTCTCGAACACGCGGATCGCCTCGATGCGGTCCGGATGATCGTCTGCGTAATTCAACGAGTCGAGCGCCATGATCAGGTACATCATCGACGGATAGATCGCGCCCAGCCCATCGGCGTAGCGTGTGCGGTCCAGCATCCAGTGCTCGGCCTCACGGATCGCGGCGAGCCGCACGTTCTTCAGTCCGCGGCGGTCCCACAACTTCAAAACCTTATCGAGATGCGAGAAGAGGATTCCGGTGCGGCCGCGCGAGGGCAGCGTGAGCTTCTTGCCGGGCTTGTACAACTCCTCGACCGTGAACCCGGCAGGCGCGGGACGGTACAGCGAGATCGCCTGCACGATCGACAACGGTACGATGATGGCGCGTGTCCACGACGACATCTCGTACAGGATGTCGCCCGGCAGCAGCACCACTTCCGGAGGCACGCTCGGCGCAAACTTGCGCGGGAACAGGTCAAACAAGCTCAGATTGATCTTCGTGTAGCTGTTGCAGGCCTGCAACCCGCCCAGCGCCAGCGCCCGTTCGAGAGCGTTGCGCATATGCGGAGCCTCGGGATCATCCCCGCCAAGTTTCAACGCCGTGTATGCGCGGACGGTCGCATTCACTTCCGAAGGACCCTGCGGGAAAATATTCCAGCCGCCATCCGAAAGCTGGCGCTCGCGAATCGACTTGCAGGCCTTGTCGATACGCGCCTTCGACGGCGGATTCCACACGCCGTTCACTGGAGGATGGAGCCACAACTGCAGCAGGATGTAATCGCACTCGAGCGTAGAGTCAGCGGTCAGTTCCGCACACCAGTAACCCTCCTGGGTCTGCATCCCGACGAGAGCTTCGGTGGAACTCTGCAGTGCGGCTTCGACGGCTGGCTTCATTTCCTTCAACTGCTGGTCGGCAGCGAGGTGCAGGCGCCGTTTGCGGTCCGGCGCCGGAGCGGCCCATTGAAATCCCATATTTCGATTTTAGCGTTCGCGCGTATACTCGACTGCGTTTTCACCCAGGCGGATGCGGTCCGTGAAACCTTCGCCGCGAACCACAAACAGGCCGGGTTTCTCTTCAGCGAAGCCCGTGACGCCGGGCGATTCACGATACGGTTCGAGCAGCGCGGCGAACCTCGCGCCCGATGCGCTGCGCCGCCGTGCCAGCACGTACGGCACAGGCTTGCGCAGGTCCGGACCCAGTCCGTTGCCGGTCACCACGCTCGTCTCCGGTGACCCCAGCATCCACACGCGCAAGTTGCGGATCCCGCCTTCGAAGTCGTCCGTCACCAGCGAGTCATCGCCGAACTCCAGCGTGATGTCATCCACGTACCACGCGCCTGTCGAAGCCTTGCCCGCAGTCTGCCCGGCCTCGATTGAGATGTTGCGGATCGGCGTATCGACCACGCCGTCTGCATTGCCGAGATAGTGGGTCCACTTCTCGGGATCCCGCACCACGATCTCTTTCCAGCCTGTCCAGTCGACCACGATCGATGGCGCAACGAATCGCTCCTCCGTCGCATCGTTGATGCGCAGCGTGAGCTTGTGGCCGGATCCATCGCCATACACCTGCAATCGCACTCCCGAAGGCTTCACCAGCGGAGCATTCGCAATCACCGGCGTGGTCATCAACAGATACCCTGCGCCGGACCATTCATATGACACCTTGCCGCTCGCGAGGCCGCGGAACTTCTGCTCCGATGTCACTTCGAAACGGCCGCGCACCGTTGAGGTGCTCGCCCAGGTCGATCCGTACGCAAGGGCCGTACCCGAAACGCCGTCAAAGGTCACCTTCCACGCATCGCCGGTCGTTGCGGCCTTGTTCCCCGTCAGATGCTGGTATCCGTTCGCCTTGCCGAAACCGTTCCAGGCTGACTGCGGCAAATCCGTCTGTACGGTTCCGTAGTTGTGATAAACCCAGTCGAAATTGTGCTCGGCAGCCTGGTCAGAGGCCGATGCTTCGGTGAGATCCAGCGTGTACTCAGCGGTCGTCAACAGGGTCCGCGTGGCCGACACATTGGCTCCGTATGCAGCGCCCGCATCAGCCGAAACAGCTGAGAAGCCGTCGCCGGTTTGAAACCATCGCAACTTGCCCGTCGCCTCCGCCTGGCGCTTCTCGTCGACCACCAGCGTGTTGTGCGCCACCGTCATCACATCCCACGTCGCGTGCGTCGGCGCCGCATACGACTGCGTGCCGGGATCCACGCCCTGCACGCCTCCGAAGGCAAACGAAGTCATGCCGAGCTTGTCGTAATGGCCATGTCCGCCGCCATGCGGACCGAACTTCATCATCACCGTGTGATCGCTGCCGGATGAACGCAGCACCGCGAATCCGGCTTTGTCGAACACCGTCGATTCCAGCGGCGCCCGTTCGGTCAGGCTCCCCAGCGACTCTGCGCCGAACAACAGCGCATTGCGTCCCCGCGTGCGCGTGCCCAGGACATTCAATAACGACGCGTCACCCGTGCGTCCGTATGCGTACTCATACAAACCATCCTGCGAAAACAAGTTCACCGCGCCCGTGTCGTTGAACATCGGCAGCGAACCGTCCGCGAACATCAAGCGCTGCGGCGTGCGGAACAGCGCCAGCAGACTGGGTTCGGATCCCCAGATATCGATGCCGCGCCGCGCCGCCATCTCTGCTGTGCGCGTCAAGGCGTCGAGTGCATAGAAGTGATAACCCCACGCGCCCTCGTACCAGAATCCGTCATCTACGACTGAGTTCTTGAGCTGCGAACGCAACCCGTTTGGACCTTCGATCGCATGCCGGATCAGATCGTCATCCTGCAGTGTGAATCCGACCGCCGCCATGCCCGCGTTGTGCCACGACTGCCAGTTGGAAATCCCCGCATCGTATCCGCGAACCGTTGCAGCCGATGCGCGCAATAGGGTGTTCTCGATCGTCGACCGCTCCTCGTCCGTCAGGACGCCGGCAGCGTCCCGGATCAAATCGTAAGCCCACGCAATCCCGATCAGCCAGATCGATTCATCGAGCGTCTGCGCCGCCATCCTCGCCGCAGACTTCGACACTCGCCCGTTGGTGTCGTGCAGCGCATACGAAGGATACTTCGCCGCATACTGCTTCAGGATCCACGCCGCCTGCTCCGCGAACTCCTTCCGCCCCGTCAACTGATACGACAGCGCCAGGTCGCGAGCCGTATCGCCGAGCATGACATGACGCTCGTAGAGCACGACCTGATCATACGGCCAGCCCGAAAACGTCTTGCCGTCGATCGGACAGCGATTCGTTGACGGAGGCGCGTACTCGAGCCGCACGCCATGTTGCGGACACACATAGTGGTGCCACCACTGCCCGCCTTCCGAAGGAATCGCCAGTTCTTTCAATCCGTACTTCGACAGGTACGACTGCGGCCAGCCTTGCGCGACCGCCACGATGGAGTTGCGCGCTGCGGCGGCCCAGGGTTCGCGCGCAGCCAGCGCGTCAATCCGCTCCCGGTCTTCCGGTGAGAACAAAAGAGAAGGGGGCTGCGCCCATAAAGACGCAACCCCCGAAATCGCAAGAATGATGATCGTACGAGTCGTCACGAAACAGGACCTCAGCCAGCCAGGCTACGGGCGACCTCCAGCGCGCCTTCGTAATTCGGATGGCTGGCCACTTCGTTCACGTACTCCGCATGCTGCACCACGCCGCTGCCGTCAACGACGAAGATCGCGCGGCATTCCAGGCGGACGTCCTTGATCAGCGTGCCGTAGTGCTCGCCGAACGACGCGTCGCGGTGATCGCTCAGCATCTTCACCTTGTCGATGCCGAACGCGCCGCACCAGCGCTTCTGCGCGAACGGCAGGTCCATGCTGATCGTATAGATTTCCACGTGCGGCATCTTCGCCGCTTCTTCGTTGAACCGGCGCGTTTGCGCGTCGCACACCGGCGTGTCGAGCGAAGGGACGACGCTGAAAATACGCACGCCCTTCGTATCGGCGAGGGTGACAGGCTTCAGGGTGTTGTCCACCATCTTGAAGTCCGGCGCCGCATCGCCCTTCTTGATTTCCGGGCCCACCAGGGTCTGGGGATTGCCCATCAGTGTGATTGCTGCTACTCGTTCCATCTCTGATTCCTATTCTATAGGTTCATTTGCCGCGGAACCGGAACGTCAGGCCCGTGACCACAGTTAGTGGGTACCCCGGAGTTCCGTGGATCCGCGCCACAACGGGCGCCAGCGGACTCACCCGCGATTCGAAGTAATTCTGCGTCTCGTAGTAGACGCGATTCCCGGCGTTATCGATCGACAGGTTGAACTCTACACTGCGCCGCAGCAGCTTGGATACGCCGAGGTCGAAGACGGTGTGTCCAGACGCCAGAATCGACGGGTCATCGCCATCAAGCCGGTAATGATTGATGGACCGCATCCGCAGCGATCCGCCCCAGCCTCGCCATGCGGCCATCGTCAGCGCTGCACTCGCGACAAAGTGCGGCGCGCTGTCGACATACACCCTGTGCGGGCCGCCTTTATAGAATGCGTTCGAAACCTTCGTCAGTCCGCCATTGAGCGACACGCGACGAGTCAACTGCAGCGACGCTTTACTCTCAAATCCGTAAGATCGCGTCGGACCCTTCAATTCGAAACTGCCGTCATCCGGAACATACACCTGTTCGTTCGAATGATCGATGAGAAAGACGTTGCCGCTCCAACTCACCCGATTCCCCGGCCGTCCTGAAAAACCTGCCTGATAGAAATCGGTAGTCGCCAACCGCGGTTGTTCCGGGCGCTGCACGACGCCGCGCGCATCCACGCTGTTGATTCCGCGGCCGTAATTCAAATGCAGTGTGACCGGAATCCGATGCGCCGGTGTGAACGCAACTGCGCCCTTGCCTTGCCAGCGGCCCGCCCCGTATACGCCGCTGTTTGCAGCCTCGACGCGATCGAGCACGTCATAGCGGAACTCATCGAAACGCAGTCCGCCCGTCAACAACAAGCGCCCGTTCCAGAAGCTCACGCTCTCCTGCCCGTATGCGGCCGCGTTGGTGACGCGCGCGTTCGCCCGTGTGGTCACCCCAGTTGGAACTCGCTCGAGTCGCGGATACAAGCCCACGTTGATCTGGCTCGCATGCAGGTTTCCGCCTGCGGTGAACATCGCCGTCGCCCCGCGATGCGGCTTCGCGTACTGCGTGTTTGCGCCCTGCTCCAGTCTTGAATCATGTTGCTGAAACGCATCGCCGTTCGCAGGATCGGCCAGGAAGAACGTGAAGTTTGAAAACAGATCGAACAACGAACGCGAGACGAAGCCGTCGGCCTTGAACGTCGCGGAGTCGCGCAGATTGTGGCTGAAATACGCCGACACCGTGCCCAGTTTCACCCGTCCGCCCAACGAATCATCGAGAAATCCAAACCGGTCCAGCGTGCCCGCAGCAACCAGGTCCAACGGCAGTTGGCCGCTCGAATAGAAGTTATTCCGGCCGAATCGCGCGCGAACCCCGATTTTGGTTCGCTCGTTCAACGTCCGCGTGGCGTTCGCGTTGACATTGTCCCGCCGGTACCGGCCGGCGTTCTGGAAAGGACCGTCCGTATACGAACCCTCATAAGCGACATACGCATCCACGCGCCGCGCATCCGGACTGAAGCCGATGAACCCCCGCCCGTTGTTGAAATTCCCGCCCTGCAGCCGGATCGTGAACTGGTCCGGCAACGACTCCCGCTGTCGGATGTGCACGACGCCAAGACCGCTGAAATCCCCATATTCCGCCGAAAACGGCCCATTAATCATTGTCGCTTCCTGGATCAGTTCCGGACTCAGCGACTTCAAAGATCCCAGGTATCCCTGCCCGTGCCCCTGCGTTCCCTGGTTCTGCTGCATTCCGTCCACCAGGACCTTCAACCCGCCATTGGTCCCGCCATGATCAAGGTTGAATCCAAAGCGGCGGATCTCGAGCGACTTGCCGCCGCCTTCGTGCTGCCCCGCGTTGATGCCGGCGTTCAACTGATGAAACACCTGGTCGTCGCGTGTAAACAACGTGCGATTGAAGACTTCGCCATTGCGCAAGTCGATCGATGGTTCGTTGGTCGCCGCGGCCGTGATCACGATGGACGCTTTCTGTCCTGCGATGCTCGAGAACTGGATGTCGATCGTTGAATCGATGTCGTGATCGAGAGTGACCTTCTCAGCAATCGGCTCGAATCCCGCCTGCGTGACGCGCATCGTCTGCTTACCGGGATTCACGTCATGAATGGCATAAAAACCCGCGGCATCCGATCGGGCCGACAATCCTCCGCTGATCGTCACGACAGCGCCTGGCACGGGCCGCCCCTGCGGATCGGTGATCCGCCCGCTGACGCTGCTGTGCGCGTACGCAATGGTCAGAGCAAACAGGAAGGCAATGAAGCGTAAGAACAAGACCCTCGCAGCGTATCACGAATGCGAAAGTCGTGCTACGCGTTCCAGCGCAATACGGTCGAACCCCACGTCAGTCCCGCGCCGAACCCGGAGAGCGCAACGATCTGTCCATCCCGCCCGACATGCCCGCTGTCCCGAGCCTCCAGCAGCGCCACGGGAATCGACGCGGACGCCATGTTTCCGTATCGCTCGACGTTGAAGTAGGTCTTCTCGAGCGGGATCTCCATCCGCGCCAGCGCATCCCCAACCATCCACCGGTTCGCCTGATGCAGGACGAAGAAGTCGACATCCCGCAGCTGCATCCCGGCCTTGCCTGCCGCGCGTTTCAGCGTGCACGGCAGCGCCCGTTGCACGAACTCGTACACCTCCCGACCCTTCATCGTGAAGTGCATCGGACTCCGCACGACGCCTTCCTTCTCCTCCACGACCTTCACGGTCTCCTCGGTCGCTGGAAGCCTGCTGCCGCCGCCCGGCACGAGAATCGCGTCCGCGCCGCTGCCATCCGCGCCCAGGTCGAAACTCAGGAACCCATACCCGTCGCGGACCCGCTCGATCACCGCTGCGCCCGCGCCGTCACCGAAGTAAATGCAGGTCGTGCGATCCTGCCAGCTCACGAGCGATGAGTTATGTTCTGAAGCGACGACCAGCACGGTGCTCATCTCGCCGTCCTGCACGAACTTGCTCGCAACTGAACACGCGTAAATGAACCCGCAACAGGCGGATCCCAAGTCGAACGCGGCCGCGCGCGGCGCGCCGATCGCATGCTGCACCAGCGCGGCCGTCGCGGGCGTTTTGTAGTCGAAGTTCATGCTGCTGACGATCACCAGGTCGACGTCAGCAGCGGACCTCCCGGCATCCGCCAGTGCCGCACGCGCCGCCGCAATCGCCATATCGGATGTCGCCTCGCCCGGCGCGGCGATCCTCCGTTCCCGGATCCCGATCTTGCGGTAAATCCAGGCTGGCGTGGTGTCCAATCCACCGTTGGCGATCAGTTCCTCGTTGGTCAAGACACGTTGAGGCAGGTAACATCCCAGTCCAGTGATTCCGGACGCGCGAATCACGCGGGCAGCAGAAGTCGGCAGAGGCATCTACAGAATAGGTGGGCCAACCAGCCGAAAATTCTCAGGCAAATCGCGAGGTTTCGCGAAGTTGTCTCTAGCTTCTCTTGGGGCTCCGGTCCGCGACCACGGTCACTTGAATGTCCTGCGCCAGCCGGATCACCCGCATCGCCAACTGCCGCCGCAGCCAGGGGAACCGCCTCTGCTCCGGCTTTGCCAGAAAGATTTGCGTAATCCCGTTCATGTGCGCGAAGGTCACCAGCGCCTCTGCTTCATCCTGCCGCTGTTGCGCATCGGGCGGCAACACGCGCGTCTCGATATGCAGCTTTCGGGCGAAGTCCAGGTGCTGCTCGACCGCGTTGATCTTCCCTTGCGACGTATAAGGCGGGATCACCGCCACCGCGAAGCACTCCGCGCGCAGGTAATCCGCCACGCGCTTGCCTCGGCGGATCAGCGCCGCCGTCGCCGGTGCATCGGTGACGTGAATCAGGATTCGCTCGCGGCTCTCGGATGCCGCATCACTCGAGCCGGCGGCCTCTGCAACTGTCGAAGCCGGGAACTCCCCCACATCCGCGCGGACCTCCACTTCATGCGCCGCCTGCCGCAACGCCATCTCCCGCAGCGCCGCCAGCGTCGGCTCCTTGAAGAAATTCTCCTTCGCCCGCTGCGCTTTGTCGGGCGCGTACACCACGCCGCGATCCAGCCGGTTCAAAAGCGCGCCCGGCGTGAGGTCCACCAGCACCAACTCCTCCGCGCGCTTCAGCACCCAATCCGGCACCGTCTCCCGGACCTGCACGCCCGAAATCTCACGGATCTGATCGTTCAGACTCTCGAGATGCTGGATGTTCATCGTCGTCACGACGTCAATGCCGGCCTCCAGCAACGCCAGCACATCCTCCCACCGCTTCGCGCGCGGCGAACCCGGCACGTTCGTGTGCGGGAACTCATCGACGAGACAGATTTGCGGATGTCGCGCCAGAATCGCGTCCGTATCCATCTCTTCGAACGGCCGCCCGCGATACTCCACCACCTTACGCGGAATCAATTCCAGTCCCGCTGTTTTCGCGATCGTGTCTTTGCGCCCGTGCGGCTCGAAATACCCGATCACCACATCGCGACCCTCAGCCGCGAGCTGCTGTCCTTCATCGAGCATGCGGAAGGTCTTGCCGACCCCGGCGGCGTATCCCAACACGACTTTCAATCTTCCCGATGGCATAAAGACTCTAACCCGCCGCCCCCGCATTCGGAAAAATACGAACATCAATCCCCGTGGACTCTGAAATCAACCGCTCCACGGGATTCGGCAAAAACCGCTGCCAGAATCCCCGCCGCTGGCTGTGTCCCGCAAAGATCTGCGTCACCCCATGCCGGTCGCAAAACTCGAGAATCGCGGCGATGAAGTCCTCGCCATGCAGCGTCTCGACCTGCGCGCCATGCTCGATCGCCAGTTCCAGATGCTTCGCCAGCATCGCGCGATCCGCATCCGACAGATGATCGTGGTCGAAATAGATCGCGAACAGCGCGCCGTGGAACCGGTCCGCCTGCCGGCGTCCGCGCGCCAGCATCAGCGATGCGTTCGAGCGCGGCGTGATGCACACCAGGATCCGCTCTTGTGTCCCGTAGCTCTGCTCGATCCCGTGCCGCTTCAGGTAGTCGTCGAGTTGCGCTTCGACAACCTCCGCGGCCAGCAGTAACGCGATCTCGCGCAGTTCCGACAACTGCCGCTCCAGCAACTCCGTTGCGCCCTGTGCACGGTCCACGCAATATTCCGGAGGCGCATCCACCACTTCGATGTCATCGGCCTTGCGCAGGAAGGCCTCGGGCACAGAGTCCTGCACCCGCTTGCCTCGGATCGCTTCCACCTGCCCCTGCCGCTCTCGCACATATTGCAGGTTGATCGTCGCGATCACCGAGATGCCGGCCTGCAGCAGATCCTCGACATCCTGCCAGCGCTCGGCATTGCGGCATCCATGCGGATTCCGGTACGCCAGGCCATCAATCAGGCACACCGCGGGACGCCGCTTTCGTACGGCGTCCACATCGAGGTACGGCGCGCCGAGATCCGTTCGCGCCGGTATCACTTCGAAGTTCGCGAGCAACTCCCGGATCTCGGCCGATGTCTCCGGTTGCACGGCGCCGACCACGACATCCTGTCCGCGCATCTTGCGCCGGCGTCCTTCATCGAGCATCCGGAACGATTTCCCGACGCCCGACGCGTAGCCCAGAAAGATTTTGAGCCGCCCGCGCCGCGCGTGCGACTCTTCGGCCTCCACTCGCCGCAGCAGTTCCTCGGGACTCGGTTTTCGCGTTGCCGGTTGCACTACCAGCCTCCGGTCTTCCCGCCGAACCACCACAATAGCCCGAGCGTGAACGTGTCCTGATGCGTCGACAACTCGCCGGCACGCCGCTTCAGAAAGTACGCGACGTTCGAGAAATCGCGCCGGTATTCGACGCGCGCCTCGAACCCGTCGGCGGGGCGGAATCCCAAAGTTGATGTCGTATCGTTCAGGTTCTGCGCGCGTCCGCTGAACAGTCCAGCCCGATCATTCAATCGCGTGTACCGCTGTCCGAAGTAGATCTTCGGAGTCAACTGATATCGAAAGTACGCGGCCCCGCCCACGACAACCTGCGGGGAACTGCTGGACTGCACGCGGTTCACGACGTAATCGAACTCGCCGCCCAGCGTCACCTTCTCGTTCGGATTCCAGAACGCATAGGTGTCGATCACGTGCAATCGTCCGCGAGGCGTTGCCGGTAGCGCGTCCCGCTGCTCCTGCCCGTTGTAATAGTTCAGAGTCCACGTCACATTCTTCGCGGGCTTCACTACCGCCTGCCCCAACTGCGACTTGAATCCATTGAAGTCCTCGGTCTGGTTCGCGCCGTTCACCAGCCAGTAGCCGAGCGTAACGCGATCGTTCAGCGGCAGCGAGGTTCGAAACCCCATGTGATAGTAGGGCAGGAAATTGAAGAAGTAGCTGCGCGAGTAGTTGATCTGGTCCTTCGTGTAGTTTCCTTCGGGACCAAGCGCGCTGGCCCACTTGCCGAAGTCGGTGGTCAGTCCTTTGCCGATCGGAATCACATACGTCCCGTAAGCCTGAAACAGATTCCGATAAATCGCCGGCCGGGGCTCGTTGGCCGGATTGCCCTGCAAGGTGTCGGTCGCCTGTCCCCACATCAGGTCCAACCGGTAGCCCCATCGCTTTCCCGCACCCGCGTCAGCCGCACGTTCGATCACCACTCCCGCCTGGTTGACGCTGAAATTGTTCGCCGTCGTGTCGTATGCCCGCAGCAGGTTCGCGCGACCCAACGGCCGGTTGGCGTTCCACGCATAGTAGCCATCGAAGTACAGGTTCACGGTCGTTTCCTGCTGCGCGGCGGTGGCGGCCGGCGCCGCAACGGGTGGCGCAGGCTTCTCCGGTTCCAGCCGTTTCTCGAGTGCGGACAGCCGCGCTTCGAGCGCTGCGATTTTCTCGAGAAGCATCTGCTCGCGCTCCGTCAAAGGCGGTCCGGTCTGCGCCGGACTCCACACCTCGGCCATCATCGCAACCGCTGCCCATCTGAACAGTCTCATCTGCGGACCCTCACCGGATCGGGAACTCGCGATCGAGCGCCAGGTTCAACTGCAATACATTCACCCGAGGCTCGCCCAGGAATCCAAGATCCCGCTCTTCCGTACACCGCGCCACCAGGCGCTCGATATCGCCTGCCGCTTTCGAACGTGCGGCCGCCACACGCCGCACCTGCATCATCGCCGCCGCCGGACTGATGTGCGGATCCAAACCACTCGCGCTCGTCGTGACGAGATCGGCAGGCACGGCAGCCGTCAAACCGCCATCCTCCTTGCGAACCTCCGCCACCGAAGCTTTCACGCGGTCGATCAACTTCTTGCTCGTCGGACCAAGATTCGATCCCGTCGACAGCGACGCATCGTACCCATCGTTACCGGCCGCCGACGGCCGGGGATGAAAATACTCCGGCTTCGTGAATCCCTGGCCAATCAACGATGATCCCACCGTCTTTCCATCGCGAACCAGAAAACTCCCGTTCGCCTGCGACGGGAACAGCATCTGGCTCAGCGCCGTCACCACGCCCGGATACACAAGGCCGGTCAGCACCGTCAGCAACAGCGTCATCCGCAAACCCGGCATCATCTGTTTCCACATATATCCTCTCCTCAGGCCAAACCCAACGCATGCACTACCTGGTCGATTGCCCAGATGCCGGGGAATGGCGCGATCAATCCGCCCACCCCGTAGACCAGCAGATTGCGACGCAGCAGGGCATCCGCGGATCCCGCACGATACTGCACGCCGCGCAACGCCAGTGGCACCAGCGCGATGATAATCAGCGCGTTGAAGATCACCGCCGCGAGCACTGCGCTCTTCGGATTGTGCAGGCCCATGACATTCAACGCGCCCAACGCCGGAAACGCTGCCATGAACATCGCCGGAATGATCGCGAAGTATTTCGCGACATCGTTGGCGATCGAGAACGTAGTCAACGCCCCGCGCGTGATCAGCAACTGCTTGCCGATCGCAACAACTTCGATCAGCTTCGTTGGATTGGAATCGAGATCCACCATGTTGCCCGCTTCCTTCGCGGCCATCGTCCCGGTGTTCATGGCCAATCCGACATCGGCCTGCGCCAATGCAGGCGCATCGTTGGTGCCATCGCCCGTCATCGCCACCAACCTGCCCTCGGCCTGCTCTTTCTTGATGTAGTTCAGCTTGTCCGCGGGCGAAGCCTGCGCCAGAAAGTTGTCAACACCCGCCTCCGCCGCAATCGCCGCCGCAGTGAGCGGATTGTCTCCGGTGATCATGACGGTTTGGATCCCCATGCGCCGCAACTGCGCCAGGCGATCCTTCATGCCGCCCTTCACCACGTCCTTCAGGTGGATCACGCCCAGCGCCCGCTTGCCGTTCGCCACGCAGAGCGGCGTGCCGCCCTGCCGCGAAATCCGCTCGGCAATCTCCCGCAAATCCGCCGGCGCCTCGCCGCCCTCTTCTTTCACGAACGCGACAATCGAATCCGTCGCACCCTTGCGGAACCGGTTACGGTCCATATCCGCGCCGCTCATGCGCGTGTACGCAGAGAAGGGAATGAAGTGCGCCTCATGATGCGCCACCTCGCGGCCGCGCAGTCCATACTTCTCTTTTGCCAGCACCACCACCGAACGCCCTTCCGGCGTCTCATCCGCGAGGCTCGACAACTGCGCCGCCTCGGCCAGTTCCTTCTCACTCACGCCGCTCACCGGCAGGAACTCCACCGCCTGCCGGTTGCCGATCGTGATCGTTCCGGTCTTATCGAGCAACAGCGTATTCACGTCACCCGCGGCCTCCACGGCCTTGCCGCTCATCGCCAGCACGTTGTGTTGCATTACGCGATCCATGCCCGCGATACCGATCGCCGACAGCAACCCGCCGATCGTCGTGGGAATCAGGCACACCAGCAGAGACACCAGCACCGCGACGCTCGGCACGCTCCCGCTGTATTGCGAAAAGGGCTGCAGCGTCACCACGGCCAGTAGAAAGATGAGCGTCAATCCGGCGATCAGGATATTGAGCGCGATCTCGTTCGGAGTCTTCTGCCGTTCCGCGCCTTCCACCAGCGCGATCATGCGGTCGAGAAACGTCTCGCCGGGATTCGACGTGATCTTCACCCGGATTTCATCCGAAAGCACCTTGGTCCCGCCGGTCACGGCTGAGCGATCGCCGCCGGACTCGCGAATCACCGGCGCGCTCTCACCCGTAATCACGGACTCATCCACCGTCGCGATTCCATCGATGACCTCACCGTCACCGGGGATGATGTCGCCCGCTTCGCAAATCACGACATCGCCCGCGCGCAGCTTCGACGCCGGAACTTTCTCGATATTGCCGTTCGATCCCGTGAGCCGCTTGGCCACGGAATCCGTCTTCGTTTTGCGCAACGTATCGGCCTGCGCTTTACCGCGCGCTTCGGCCATCGCTTCGGCAAAGTTCGCGAACACCACCGTGAACCACAGCCACAGCGCGATCTGCAGGTTGAAGCCGACATCCGCGGATCCGGTCGCGATGTCCCTCGCCAGCAGCACCGTCGTGATCACCGCGCCAACTTCCACCACGAAGATCACCGGGTTTTTTGCGAGCGTGAGCGGATTCAATTTGACGAACGATTCGCGAACCGCGCGTCCCAGGATCTCCGTATCGAACAACGGCCGGGACTTCGCCAGCTTCTGGGGCAACAACTCGGTCAATTCGCCTTGCATCTCAGAACAACCTCCCCTGCTGCATCAGCAGATGCTCCACCACCGGACTCAGCGACAGCGCCGGAAAGAACGTCAAGGCGCCAAGAATCACGACCGTTCCGACGAGCAGCCCGACGAACAAAGGTCCATGCGTCGGCAGTGTTCCGCTCGTGACCGCGAGCTTCTTCTTTGCAGCCAGACTCCCGGCAGCGGCCAACATCGGGATGATGATCAGGAACCGCCCCACCAACATGGCCAGGCCGATCGTCGTGTTGTACCAGGGCGTATTCGCGTTGAGTCCAGCGAACGCGCTTCCGTTATTGGCCGCGCCGCTGGTGAACGCATACAGAATCTCGCCAAACCCATGCGGACCCGCATTGTTCAAACCCGCGAGGCCGGCCGGAATCACGGCGCTCACGCCGGTGAACAAGAGAATCGCGGCCGACGTCGCAATCAACGCCAGCATCGCCATTTTCACTTCTTTGCCTTCGATCTTCTTGCCCAGGTATTCCGGCGTGCGGCCCACCATCAACCCGGCGATGAACACGGCGAGAATCGCGAACAGCAGCATGCCGTACAACCCCGCGCCTGTTCCGCCGAAGATCACCTCGCCGGTCTGCATGTTGAACAGCGGTACGAGTCCGCCGATCGGCGTGAAGCTATCGTGCATCCCGATCACCGCGCCGCAACTGGCCGCCGTGGTGATCGTGGCGAACAGTGAAGTCGCCGCGATGCCGAAGCGGACCTCTTTGCCCTCCATGTTGCCGGCCTCCACGCCAAGCCCCGTCAATATGGGGTTCCCGGACTGTTCGGCGCCATAGACCACGAACACGCCAATCAGGAACAGCACGCTCATCGCTGCAAAGATGGCCCACCCTTGTCGCTGATCTCCCGTCATGCGTCCGAACGTGTAGGTCAGCCCGGCGGGAATCAGGAAAATCATGAGCATCTGCACCAGGTTCGTGAGCGGCGTCGGATTCTCGTACGGATGCGCCGAGTTCGCGTTGAAGAACCCGCCGCCATTGGTGCCGATCATCTTGATCGCTTCCTGCGACGCCACGGGACCTTGCGGGATCACCTGCGTCTTGCCCTCTACAGTCGTCACCGTCACCGGGCCGCTCAGATTTTGAATCACGCCCTGCGAACAGAGAAACAGCGCGCCGGCCAGCGACAGCGGCAGGAACACGTACACCACCGCACGAGTGAGATCCACCCAGAAGTTGCCGATCGTATTCACCTGTTGCCGCGCGAATCCGCGGATCAGTGCAATCGCAACCGCTACGCCCGCCGCAGCGGATGCGAAGTTCTGCACCGTCAGCGCCGCCATCTGCACGAAATGGCTGAGCGTCGCCTCGCCAGCGTATGCCTGCCAGTTGGTGTTGGTCGTAAAACTCACCGCCGTGTTGAACGCGAGATCGGGCGTCATCGGCGTCGCGCCCTGCGGCGCGTGCGCTGTACTGAATCCCGCGGGATTCAATGGCAGCCAGCCCTGCAATCTCTGCAGCAGGTACACGAACACAAAACTGAACAGGCTGAATGAAAGAATGCTGCCCGCGTATTGCGTCCAGCGTTGCTCAGCATCTTCGCGAACCCCAACCGCCCGGTAGCAGAGCCGTTCGAGCGGCCGCAGCACCGGATGCAGGAAGGTCCGCTCGCCCGCAAACAGCCGCGCGAGGAATACGCCCACCGGTTTTGTCAGCAGCAGGATCAGCAGAAAGTACACGCCGATCTGCATCAATCCATTGGCGGTCATATCAGAATCGCTCCGGTTTCAGCAGCGCGTAAATCAGGTAGACAAACAGCAGCCCCGCGCAGAAGGCCGCAATCAGGTAATCCATAAGTTCCTTTCCGAAGCTCTGGCGCGCTCTACAACTTGTCGCAGGCTTTCGTAAGCGCCCAGCAGAGGACGAAGAACAGCAGCGCCGTGGCAACGTACAGCAGGTCAACCATCTGGCAGTTCCTTTCTATGGGAGGAGCGAATGACGTGATGTCCCGCCGCGCGCAGCATCCGCGCAATCCGGTTCTCGCGATTGGGCAGCCACGCGAAGCGCGACCCGCCAATCACCACGATCGAACCCGCCGGCAGGATCGAGCGCAACGCATCGCATACATCGCGGCACGTGCGAACATCGGCCACCACTTCCACCTCATCGATGCAAGCCGCCGCAATCATCCGCTCGACCTGCGCCGCGCGAAACTCGAGGCTCACCGGCGGCTGATCCGCGGGCAGCACATACGGAACGCAAAACAACGCGAGGATCCGGATGTGCGCCTGCAAACCCCGGGCGAGTCCACACGCGTGCCGTAGCGCGGAAGCCGTCGCCGCTTCGCAGCCGCCATACAGCACGACGATCTGCAACGATGGCGCCGGCGCGGTTTGTCGCGGGATCCTGAGTTGGGCTTGCTCCATGTGGGCGGCTGCCTCCACTCACGAGAGTAGGGCGCAACCCATAAGGAAGTCATAAAGACTGCCTAAGGATTCCGTTAAGCGTCGTATTTATCGGGATTCGGGCAGGTCGAAACGATAGCCGACCCACGGTTCGGTGAGCAGGAAGCGGGGCTTCGAAGGATCCGGTTCGATCTTCTTGCGTAACTGATTCACGAACACCCGCAGGTACTCGACCTGGTCGCCATAATCCGGACCCCATACCGCCTGCAGCAGCTTGGTATGCGGAATCGCGATGTTCGGATTCGCCGCCAGATACTGCAGCAAGTCGAATTCCTTCGGCGTCAGGCGGACCTCTTTGCCGTCGCGACGCACGCGCCGCGCCGTCAGATCCACCTCGACCTCATCCAACCGGATCACGCCCTCATCGGCGCCGTGCCCGGCCGGCAGCCTACGCAAGGCCGCGCGGATCCGCGCCAACAATTCCGGGATTCCGAACGGCTTCGTGACGTAATCATCCGCGCCCGCATCGAGCGCTGTCACCTTGTCGGTTTCGGAATTCCGCACCGTCAGCATGATGATCGCGACATCCGATCCCGCGCGGATCTCGCGACAGGCCTCGAGTCCGCCCATACCCGGCATGTTGAGGTCCAGAAGCACGAGATCGAACCGGTGGTCGCGAATCGCAAGCAGCGCCTCTTCGCCGCTCTTCGCATCGCGCACTTCGTATCCTTGAGCCGAGAGCGTCGTGCGCAGCACGCGCCGGATCTGCGGCTCGTCGTCCACCACCAGGATGCGTCCGGAACTCACGATGCTCCTTCCTGCCTGGATGCCGGAAGCGCCAGGCAAAACACCGAGCCATCGGGTGACCCGGGCTCGACCCACAAATCGCCGCCGTGGATCCGCGCGATTTCGCGTGCGATGTACAACCCCAATCCGGTTCCCGGCAACATGCTGCGAACCGCGCTGCGCCGGTAATACTTCTCGAAGATCCGCTCCCGCTCGCGCTCGGGGATCCCCGGTCCTCGATCGATCACCTGCAGCATCACCCGATCGCCGGCCCGTTGTGCACGGCACACCACCGGTGATCCATGGCCCGAATACTTCAACGCGTTGTCGATCAACTGCCGTAGCGCCAGCACCAGCAGTTCCGCATCCCAGAACAACGACTCGTCACAGGCGGCCTCGACGGAAATCCGTTCATCGCCTCGGCCCGCGAACGTTGCCGCGGCGTCGCGAAGCACGTCCGCAATCGCTACGGGCGCGCGCCGCAGCGTGATCTTCCCCGCGTCGATCTCGGCCATTTTCACTGCCTCGGTCACCAGATGACTCAAGCGGTCCGTCTCTTCTTCGATGATCGAAATCAACTCGCGCTGATCGGCCCCATCCACCATCCGCAATCCCGTCGCGGATGCTTTGATCGACGTGAGCGGCGTCTGGAACTCATGCGCGATCGCGTCCAGCAGCGTCGATTTGAATTCCTCGCTCTGCCTCGCGATCTCCGCCCGGCTCGCCGCTTCTTCCGTGCGTACCCGCTCCAGCGCGATCGCCACCAGATTGAGGATCGACTGCACGGCGCCGTCGGACGCCTGCATTCCCCGCATCGCCAGCGCCCCGATCGGACTCCCGCCTCCCAGCGCAATCGGCCACACGTCGACCCCACCAAGCGACGCCTCGTGTTGCCGGGCGCCCACGCGTACGGTCTCACGCATCACGCGTTCGAGCGCCGCTTCGTCCACCTCTTCCGGTCCTCCGCGGAAGAGCGAATGCGACTTCGCGTCGAACACCGCGACCAGCGAGGATCCGAAGATTTGCGCAATGCTCTGCGCCGCCTGCGGACCAATCGGCCGCGTCGCGTCCGTCAGCAGGATCGCGCGGCTCAACGCGTACAACTGTTCCGTCTCCTGCTGGCTCCGCCGTGCATCTTCAGCCTGCCGTCGCGCCTGATCGGACAAGTGGCTCGAGACCAGCGCCGTCAGCAGAAATGTAAACAGCGCGACCCAGTTCTCCGGATCCGAAATCGAAAACAACCCGACCGGAGGCAGAAAGAAATAGTTATAGGAAAGCGTCGCCGCCACTGATACGACCGCCGCCGCGGCGAATCCGCGTGCTGTCGCCACGGCCAGCACCACGAGCAAAAAGAAGAAGCCGGCCGTCGACGCGTTGACCGACAGAATTCGCCCCAGCACGAAGACGACGACCGCAACACCCGACAGCCCTGCTGCGATGCCTTCCAGGCGTCGAACGTGCTGATTCGCTCTCATTGCGTCCCCAGTCCAGGATATCTATCTTTTTTCTCAATTGGTTAGCCACTCAAGGCCGGCTCAAGCGACCAAAGCGCGTTCGACACAATTCGACACTTTTCGACACTTCGTGCGAGTGTCGAACAACACCGCGAACCTCCGCCCGGTAACCACCATCCGCGACCGCACGCCAGTCTGATATAACGGTTGTATCCACGGTCAGCTTAATGACTCAATCCCCAAAGGAGATCTCTCTGTGAGTTCTACCAAAGATCCACGGGCAATGGATCCGTCCGCCGCTCAAGAGAAACCCGGCAAGAAAAGCCGGTTTTCGCGGCGCGGATTCCTGCAAGGCTCGGGTGTCGGCGCCGGCGTCCTGACCGCCGGCGTGCTCGCGACTCCCGAAGAGGCGGAAGCGCAGGCAGCGGCGAATATCGCCGGACCCGGCGCAGTCGATATCACCCTCAACATCAACGGCAAAGCCATGAAAGCGTCCGTCGAGCCCCGCGTCACGTTGCTCGATTGTATGCGCCAGAATCTGGAATTGACAGCAGCCAAGCGCGTGTGCGACCGCGGAACCTGCGGCGCCTGCACGGTGATCGTGGACGGCAAGGTGATGTATGCCTGCTCGATCCTCGCGATCGACGCACAAGGCCGCAAGATCGAAACCCTGGAAGGCGTGGCCGCCAAGAAGCATCCGATCATCCAGGCCTTCGTCAACAACGACGCCCAGCAGTGCGGCTATTGCACTCCGGGCATGGTGATGGCGTCCAAGGGCCTGCTCGACCGCAACCCGAGCCCTTCGTTCGAACAAGTCAAGAAGGGTCTCGGCGGCAACCTCTGCCGTTGCGGCACCTATATGGGTATCCGCAAGGCCGTTCTCGAAGCGGCTGGTGAACTGAAAGGAGGCGCGTCCAAGAATGCCTGAGTACAGTTGGCCGGCAATGGATAAACGGCGGGTGATGGGCAAGCGCCTGAACCGCCTCGACGGCATCGCCAAGTCCAGCGGCGCTGCCAAGTATCCGACAGACTTTACCGCCAAGGACCTGCTCTACGCCGTGCTGCTCACCTCGCCGCACGCGCACTGCAAGATCCGCAAGATCGACATCTCTGAAGCGAAGGCGCTTCCCGGCGTCACTGCCATTCGCATCATCAACGGCGAAGGCAAGGAACTGAACTGGGTCGGCCACGAAATCGCTGCGGTTGCCGCGACCACCGAAGCCATCGCTCGCGACGCCGCGCGCAAGATCAAGGTCGATTACGAAATCCTGCCGCACCTCGTCCACGAGCATGACCTCGCCAAAGCCGGTTCGCGCGCCCGTCCTTCGGGTGAGCAGACCTCGGGCGATCCCGAAAAGGGCTTCAAGGAAGCGGACGTGGTGGTGGAAGGCGAATACGCCATCCCCGTCATCACGCACTGCTGCCTCGAACCCCACGGCCAGGTGATCCAGTGGAAGGGCGACAGCATCGAATACTGGCCGTCCACGCAGAACGTCTCCGCGGTCGGCGGCGACCTCGCCAAGCAGTTGCAGGTCGCGACCACCAACGTCCATGTGCAGATGGAATACATGGGCGGCGGCTTCGGCTCCAAATTCCCCGCCGATCTCTGGGGTGGCGAATGCGCGCAGCTTTCGAAGGAAAGCGGCGGACGTCCCGTCAAGCTATTCCTCGATCGCGCCCAGGAACTCTCGATCGCCGGCAACCGGCCTTCGGTGTTCTCGAAAGTAAAGGTCGGCGCCACGAAGGACGGCAAGCTCCACGCCTGGCAGTCCGACACCTGGGCGTCTGGCGGACTCGGTGGCGGCGGTCTCAACGCGGACCTCTTCCCCTACGTCTTCCGCAACGTTCCGCACCGCAAGGTCAACCACACTGCGGTGTCGCTCAACGCCGGTAGCGCCCGCGCCTGGCGCGCTCCCAACCATCCGCAGCAGGCCTACGTCACGTTCTCGGCGATGGAAGATCTGTGCGCGGCGTTGAAGATGGATCCGGTCGAGTTCTTCAAGAAGAACATTGAGACGGTCCGCACCGAAAACCTGCGCGCGACCTATCTGCGCCAGATCGACAAGGCCGCGGAACTGATCGACTGGAAGAAGAACTGGCACCAGCGCGGCGATACGGCCAAAGGGCCGATCAAGCGCGGCCTGGGCGTCGGTTTCTCCACCTGGGGCGGCTTGGGTCACGATTCCAAGTGCCGCACCACGATCCATCCCGACGGCACGGTTGAAGTCGAACTCGGTACGCAGGACCTCGGCACCGCGACCCGCACCATGATCGCCATGGTCGTGTCCGAAACCACGGGCCTCCCGTACACGCAAATCAAAGTGAAGCTTGGTGATTCGCGCTTCCCGTTCTCCGGTGCATCCGGTGGATCCACCACCATCGGCGGCGTCACCGTGTCGTCCCGCAAGGCGACCGTGAACGCCCTCGACAAGCTGTTCGAGAAGATCGCGCCGTTGCTCGACACGACGCCCGATAAGCTCGAAGCCGTCGACGGCCAGATCCGCGTGAAGGGCAATCCGTCGAAGAGCATGAGCTGGAAGGCGGCCACCCAGAAGCTGGGCGTACAGCCGATCAGCGAGATGGGTGAGAACATCGGACGTAACGCGCCTCGCGAAGGCCTCATTTCGCAGGGCGTCGCCGGCGTGCAGATGGCCGACGTTTCTGTCGACATCGAAACCGGCCACGTGAAGATGAACAAGCTCGTCATCGTGCAGGATTGCGGCCTCGTCGTCAATCCGAAGACCGCCGAAAGCCAGGCTTACGGCGCCGGCATCATGACCATCTGCGCCGCTCTCTACGAAGAGCGCGTGATGGACCAGCAGACCGGCCTCGTGTTGAACCCCGACATGGAGTTCTACAAGCTGGCGGGCGCAGGCGACATCGGCGAAATCATCGCCCACATGGACATCCACCCCGACAACGACAAGCGCGGCATCATCGGCCTCGGCGAACCCGTCGCCGTGGGCGGTATTGCTGCGATCGGCAATGCGGTCGCGAATGCAATCGGCGTTCGCGTCCCGATGGTTCCCTTGACTCCGGCGCGCGTTCTCGGTGCGCTGGCCAAGTCCGGAAGGAGGCTCGCGTAATGGAAGCGTTCGGATACGCAAACCCCAAGACCCTGAAAGAAGCGCTCGGTGCACTGGGCGCGACTTGGGATGACGCCGCGGTTCTCGCGGGCGGCACGGACCTCATCAGCTTGATGAAGGATCACGTCGTCAGCCCGAAGAAGCTCGTCAACGTGAAGGGCATTCCGGAATTGAAGGGCATCGCGCAGGCGTCCGGCGGCATCCGCATCGGCGCCGCGGTCACCCTCGACGAACTCGCCGCAAGCCAGCTCGTGCGCACGCAACTGCCGTCGCTCGTGCAGGCGGCGCTGGGCGTCGCGAGCCCGCAGATCCGCAACATGGGCACCGTTGGCGGCGATCTCTGCCAGCGTCCCCGTTGCTGGTACTTCCGCCAGGGATTTGGCAACCTCGCCATGAAGGACGGGCAAAGCCTGATCCCGAACGGTGAGAACAAGTACCACGCCATTTTCGGCGGAGGTCCCGCGTACTTCGTCAGCGCGTCGAGCTTCGGTCCGGCGCTCGTGGCGCTGGGCGCGAAGATCACCGTCGCTTCGGCGAAGGGCAACCGCGATGTGGCGGCGGCCGATTTCTTCGTGGCTCCGAAAGAGCAGGGAACTCGCGAAGTCGCCCTGCAGCCCGGCGAAATCGTGACGTCCATCACCGTGCCCACCGGCACGAAGAACGCGACGTACGAAGTCCGCGAACGCGAAGGCCTTGATTGGCCTTTGGCGGCGGCTTCGGTGTCGTTGAAGATGAACGGAGCGAAGGTCGCTTCGGCGAAGATCGTGCTCGGTCACGTGGCAGCGACGCCGTGGGCAGCCGCGGCGGCCGATGCATTCCTGGCCGGCAAGTCGATCGACGAAGCCACTGCGCTCGAAGCGGGCAAGGCCGCCGTCAAAGGTGCAACCCCGCTCAGCCAGAACGAGTACAAGGTGCAGTTGGCGGCGGTGAGCGTCAAGCGCGCGCTGCTCGCCGCTGCCGGAAAGGCGTAGGTTCGGGGAGGATCTCTATGGAACGCTCCGGACTCGGCCGTCCCGACGACGACCGTTGCTCGAATCTCCACTGGAAAGGGATGTACGTTCTCTCCGAGAGCGACTTCCCTCATTCCAACGACCGGCTGTTCTGGTGCCACAAAACGCAGCAATGCGTGGGACCGGACGGCAAGCTTGTCGACGACTACGAGTGCAATGAAACGCGGTCCTGTTTCCTCGCGCTGTAGTTGTTAGACCGATCATCGAAAGGGCGGACCCGCACAGCAAGCGGATCCGCCCTTTGCCATCTCTCATCTCATGACTGACGACGAAGTATATCCCCTGATTGGCGAGGACGGTTTCCGCCGCCTCGTCGCAGCATTTTATCGCCAGGTTCCTGGCGACGACATCCTCGGACCCATGTATCCGAAGAGCGATTTCGAAGGCGCTGAAGAGCGCTTGCGCGACTTCCTGGTCTTCCGCTTCGGAGGTCCCGGACGCTACATCGAAAACCGCGGACATCCGCGCCTGCGCATGCGCCATATGCCCTTCCACATCGACACGTCCGCACGCCATCGCTGGGTCGAACTGATGACCCGTGCGCTCGACGAAACGCAACTCCCCGCCGAAGCCGACGCGGTGTTGCGCGAGTTCTTCGGCTCCGTCGCCACGTTCCTCATCAACCGCCCGGACTAGGCGTCCAGGCTAGGCAAAATACTTGTCGATATCGACCCAGCCGTTGAGGTCGACTTTGCTGATCGGACCCCGGTCGATCCACTTGATCGCGTCGTAGTAAGGGCGCGAGCCTTTCCCGCCGTCTACCGTCGTCCACTGGCCGTTTTCCACCTTGCCGACGATGGCGACGTGCTTGAACTGCTGGAAGTCATGATACTGGTTGTATCCGGACATGGAAATGAAGTCTCCGGGCTTTGGGAAGTCTCCATCTTTTGCCTCGATCCACGAGCCGGGAACATCCTTTTCGGCGAGATCGAGCCGCAGGACTCCGGCGGCGAGCCAGCGTCCCGGCTTTTTCCCGAGGACTCCGCCGAGCTGATTGGCCATCGCGCCCAGGAACAGGTTGCAGCAGGTAAACGTGAGGTTCGGCTTCACCGGGTTCTCCCAGTAATCCCGCTTAATGCGCGCGGTGTCGTAGCCGGTCAGAGTCCGGAAGGCCGCCATGTCGGACGTCAGGCCTCCCGGCGGCACGGTTTTGACGAGCAGTTCCAGCATCGCGGCACGGACCGGCGAGAAAGTCGGCGCCTCGAAAGTCCAGAACAGGCGAGCGCCCCGGACGGCCGGGTCAGGAGCATCGCCGCTCACGTGGCCGCTACCGGAGTTGGCAGTCGCGGTGTCGCTCGGGGGGACATATGAGAGGGTGAGGACTGGATCCTTGCCCGGCTCCCGCTCGCGGACCGCGACGGTGTCGCCGATCAACTCGAGTTCACCTTCGTTCTGGCGGGCGACGCGAGCCCACACACGAAATGGGTCTTCCGGCACAGTCCACTTGCGGCTGCCGAACTCCAGGTTGATCCGAACGTTGCCCACCGTCGCCCCGCTGTTGGTGAAACTGCACAGGTTGAGGATCATGGCTTGGTTGCACCTCCACTCTGGACGATGTGCATGACGGTTGCCAGATGAAACAGGCCGGCCAGACCCTCAGAATCCGGTAGCCGCTCCTACTGCGAAATGATGTCTTGAGCGGCTGCGGCGAGATTCATCGACCCTGGCATGTAAGGGCCCAGGAAGGTGAACGGATACGTCACTTTTACCTGTACCCAATGGCCTGGGACGTTCTGGTTGCTTTGCCACGTCGTATCGATGACCAACCCGCTCAGTCCGACGGCCTGTGTATTCACATAGTTCGAGATGTCCGCCGAGGACGCTATCGCCGGCGCGGTCGAACCGTGGATCGATGCGTAACGCGCTCCTTCCTGGGCAAGATAGGGTAGCTGTGTGTAGGCGAACATCGCTCTTCCGAATTCGATCACGCCGAACATCATCATCAGGAACACGGATATCGACAGCGCGGACTCGAGCATAGCCGAACCCCTCTGACGGCGGGCCCTGCGCGCGGATATGGGACGTCTGCTGGTGGTCATCACTGTGCTCGCATTGTGGAAACCCGGCTGAGATTCATCGAGGAAGGCAGGCCCGGGTAGGAGAGGATCGGCGTGTACGGCAGGCTGGTCGTGACCGTGACCCGGACGACCGGAGCGCCGTTATTGCAGGAAATTGCGTCACAGTCCTGAGCGACCTCGGAGTCCGGACAAGAGCAGGTGCGCGCCGCAGTGACACCCGCGTTCGGAAGGTTCACCATATTGGCGCGTGCGACCTGTTCGATGCCGGGGAGGTCCGCGGCGTGGGCGAGAGAGTAGGCTCCGTACATTGCCCCGGCTCTTGCGCCTGATTCCAGTTCGATGGCGTTGTAAAACATGGGCCCGAAGCTGAGGACCCCGGTGAGCATTGCCATGAGGACCAGCACCCCGAGAGCCAGCTCGAGCATGGCGCTGCCCTTTTGCCGTTTCAACCGTCGTCTTGTCATGATTCGCTTTCCCTCTACTCGCTCAGCTTCACGCTCGAAGAAAGGGGGCTACCGTTGGCGAGCCCGGAATAGTTGGCATGAATCTTGAGATTCGTGCCCGATCCGTCGATGCGAAGATACTGGGCAACGATGATCGTATAGTTTCCAAGGTATCCGCTGCTCTGGCTCTGCCACTTGATCGAGCAAGTCGGGAAATACAG
Source organism: uncultured Solibacteraceae bacterium (assembly GCA_964627455.1). Lineage (GTDB taxonomy): Bacteria > Acidobacteriota > Terriglobia > Bryobacterales > Bryobacteraceae > F-183. The sequence continues at coordinate 116,702 of CAZVKC010000009.1, forward strand.
GACGCCTTCGAGAGAAGTAGCTCCGTTGGTCTGGATATCCATGCACCACGGAAGCGCTCCGTAGTTCGAGTTCCGGTCTCCGAAGAACAGGACCCCTTCCATCGCGCCGTTGCTGCTCGAGGTGGGGGCCGTCAGATTGATGGTGCTCAACGTATCGGCAAGCACGACGGTCTTGTTTTGCGTGCCCGTGAAGAACATCGTTACTCCGGATCCGCTGAGGTTCGCCTTGGTCAGGTAAACGCCGCCATTCCGCATGTAGTACAGGCCAGGATTGAGAGTCACGTTGGCATTGGCTCCGATATTGATGCCTCCCGTGTAGAGGCCCGGGTTCAGCGTGACGTTGCCGGTGATGGTGGCGGGCGTCGTACGGGCTGCGAGTCCGGACGAGGAGGGAACCTGCATGCTGGCGAGCGGATCCGGAGCGGCCGCGGAGCGGGTGATGGGCGTCGGGGTGATCGAACCCTGGTTATTGACGCCCCCAACGACGTGTATGGCGGTTCCCATCGAGGTAAAGGCGCTGTTGCCCTGGTTTTCGATTGCCTTGGTTGAGTTCGAGTTGACCCACATCCCGCAGTCGGCCGCCACCGTCGAACCGCCGCTGGTGTAATAAGATCCGTCGAACGATGGATGCAGCAGGGTGATGCATCCGCCGCCTGCCGCGCCGCCCACGAAGGCTGTTGCTCTGGCGCTCATCGGAACGCGCGAGAAGTTGAACATGCTCATGAAGAAACGTCGGTTGCGGCTGGCTGACCGCCACCTGGACATAATTGCTGTTGCCGGCGTAAGTTCCGTTCGTCGGCGGGCGGTTCACGGTGACCGACGTGTCGTTCGAACCATTCGTGAATCCGTTCATTCTGGAGTCGGTCAGAGCAGCATTTGCATAAGTGGACGTGTTGCCGCGATGCAATTCCTGCGCGGCGGCGAGCGCAGCAGCGTCGGCCGCATTCTGCATCTTGCGCTTCTGATGGAGCATGTAGCCGGTGTCGATTGCGAGTCCTGCGAATGCAAGCAATACCAACGCCGATACCGCGAACAAGACCAGGGTGAAACCGCGTTCCTTCCCGGATGAGTGTCTTTTCAATGGGTCGAATTTTGATGGTGTTTGGGACAACATAGCGTCAATGTAAAACAGGTAAAATCGCATTTCCAGATCGCTAGGGTGAAATATCACCCTGTTAGGTCTTCAACGCATTTCGTATACGCAGTCGATAAATTTCTTCTTAGGCAAGTACCTAGGCGCCCTCAGGTATCAAACTTATATTAGTAATGTGTCTTACTATCGTGGCTGCGGTGGTGCGATGAGGCGGTTGACTTGGAACGCCACGGAGGATATGATGCCCCCGGGATACATCTCTACACTTATGGCCATATCCAGACGGTACTTTTTCTACGGATCCCTGTTGGCCGGCGCGGTTCCTTCCGCCGGTTTCGGCAGCACCGTAAACCTCAAGATGCTGGGGTACAAGTCCCCCAATGAGAAGTTGAATTTCGCGGCCATCGGGGCCGGTGGCCAGGGAGCGTCGAACCTCTCCGCTGCAGCGCCGACGGAAAACATCGTCGCGCTCTGCGACGTCGATGACCGCCGCGCGGCCCCCTCGTTCGAACGCTATTCGAAGGCCACCCGTCACAAGGACTTCCGCCAGATGCTGGACAAGGAAGGCAAGAACATCGACGCGGTGATCGTTGCGACTCCGGACCACATGCACGGCATGGCCGCCATGTGGTGCATGGAACGCCAGAAGCACGTCTACGTGCAGAAGCCGCTCGTGCGCACCGTTTGGGAAGCCCGCCAGTTGCGCGAAGCCGCCGCCAAGTACAAGGTCGCCACGCAGATGGGCAACCAGGGCTACTCGAACGAAGGCACGCGGCAAGCGGCCGAGATCGTGTGGAGCGGCGAGATCGGCGGAGTGACGGAAGTCCACGCCTGGAGCGATCGTCCGCTGTGGCCGCAAGGCCTGACCGAAATCCCGAAGGAAGATCCGATCCCACCGACCCTCGATTGGGACCTCTGGCTCGGCGTCGCCGACAAGCGTCCCTTCACGGCCGGCGGCACCGACAAGCCGGATCGCTGGGGCGGATTCTTTTATCAGCCCTTCAACTGGCGCGGCTTCTTTGATTTCGGATGCGGCGCGCTGGGCGACATGGCCTGCCACATCCTGGGCGCGCCCAACATGGCGCTGCACCTGTCGAAGCGCAAGATCGTCGGCGTCGAGTGCATCAAGAAGGAAGGCGCGAGCCCCTTTATGTTCCCGAAGGCGTCGATCACCCGCTATGACTTCGCCGCCTACGAAAACATGCCGGAACTCAAAGTCTTCTGGTACGACGGCTTGAAGAAGAATCCCGACGTCAAGGGCGTGCCGGAAGGCGAATGGATCGGCGATCCGCCGTTCCTCGTTCGCGAAGGCGGTCCTGGCGGACCCGGCGGTGGTCCTGGTGGCGGCGGTGGCCGTCGCGGACCCGGTGGTCCGGGTGGTCCCGGCGGCGCGGGTGCTGGAGGCTACGGGTTCCACTCCCCCGGCCGCGTCTTCAACTGGCAGGACTTCGAAGCGATGCGCGCGCCTGGCGCGAACCTCCGCTTCCCGACGCCGGATGGCAGCGTGTTCCTCGGCGACAAGGGCGTTCTGACGACTGGCACCTATGGCGAAGTGACGCGCCTGCTGCCGGTCGAGAAGATGAAGGACTACACGATGCCTCCGCCGCTGCTCACCCGGTCGCCCGGCCACATGCGCGACTTCATTCGCGCCTGCAAAGGCGGGGATCCGGCGTGCTCGAACTTCGATGTCGCGGCGCCGTTCGTCGAGTGGATGCTGCTCGGCGTGATTGCGCTCCGTCACGAAGGCAAGCTCGAGTACGACCCGGTGAAGATGCGGATCACCAACAACGCGGAAGCCAACAAACTGCTGAAGCCTGTGTTCCGCAAGGGCTGGGACTTCCACGCGATCAAGTCGTAGTTACATCGGGTATCAACTGCAACAGAAAGGGGAGGTCCACAGGATCTCCCCTTTTCCTATACGAGGTCCCAGGGCTTGCGGGCTTTGCGGCCGAGCAACGCGGAGGCTTCCTTGTCTGCGATGAAGTCTTCCTTCTTCGCGTCCCAGCGAAGCTTGCGTCCCGTATCCAGCGCGATGTTGCCGAGCAGCGGGATGATCGTGGACCGGTGTCCGGTCGCGACATCGGCCACCGGCGTGCGGCGCTCGCGAACGTTCTCGATGAAGTTCGCTGCGTGCAGGCCCGTGGCGTCTTTCGTGTTCATCCACTTTCGCTCGATTTTGGCGTCTTTTTCGGGATAGATCTCGTAGCCGATACGGTCTGCGAAGATCGTGCCTTGCGTGCCGTAATAGGCTTCTCCATGCGGCCGGTCGAGGTCGCCGCGCATGTTGTAATAGCGCATGCCTTCGGTGCGTCCTCCCAGCCCGTGGCCGTTGAGGAGCGAGCATTCGTAGCTCAGCACCCAGCCGGGGTATTCCCAGGTCACCTGCATGAAGTCGGGGACATTGCCGGCGTCGCGCAGCGCGTAGCGGCCTCCGCTTGCAGAGACCGCCGTTGGCGCGTCGCTGCCCATCACCTGATGGACGGTGTCGAAGCGATGCGTTCCGAAGTCCGTGATGAAGCCTCCGGCATATTCGCGGAACCAGCGGTACGTCGCGAGGAAGCGCTTGCGGTTGAAGGGGACCTTCGGCGCGGGGCCGAGCCACATGTCCCAGTCGAGTCCGGGCGGGGGCGGGGAATCGGGTTCCTTGCCGATGCCGTTTGGAAAGAGATTGAGGAAGTTCCAAACGCGCACGAAGCGAACCTCGCCGATGGCGCCGCTCTGCACCAGTTTTGCCACCTCCGCGTAGTGCGGCGCGGAACGGTGCTGCATGCCCGCCTGCACAATGCGGTTGTACTTGCGCGCCGCGGCCACCATCGCTTTGCCCTCGTTGATGTTGTGGGCGAGCGGTTTCTCGATGTACACATCCTTGCCCGCCTGGCAGGCAAGGATCGTGGGGATCGCATGCCAGTGATCGGGCGTGGCGATCAGCACCACATCGATTTCTCTGTTCTCGAGAAGCTTGCGGAAATCCGAATACTGCTTCGCATTCGGACCAGCCCACTCGCGCGCGCGGGCGGCGTTGGGTTCGTAGACATCACAAACGGCGCCGAACTCGACATTCGGCGCCTTGCGCATTTCGCTGGCGACATATCTCCCGCGGCCGCCACAGCCGATCAGTCCGGCGACAATGCGGTCGTTAGCGCTTCGACGCGGGACGGCGCCCGTCTGCGCATATACAGTAGCCGCTGACGCCACAGCGGCGGTCGGGAACATGCGGCGATTCATGCCTCACATGTTATACGAATTAAGGAAAGAGCGTAGGATCCGCCGCGTCTGCATCTACCGGCATCTGGAGTGGTAGAAGGAGTTCCTCCGGTAGGTCCTGACGGTGTGCGTGCCATACCCCGGATCAGGGTCAGACTGTTTTTCGATTGTGTCGATCAAACGATCGATCTCTGCCAGTCTCTGTTTCAGCTGAACCAGATGCGACTCAAGTGCAGCGACCGTGCCTTGGTTCAGACTCTCGATCTTGGTCATCAGACCTAAGATATAGTACTGATAGTACTATGAGCAATGCCCGCAAATGAGGGCATTGCTCATATCGTTCGATAGTTGTTTAGGCTATTGTCCGAGGATGTCGAAAGTTGTCGTTCCCGCGACGCGGACCTTCTCGTATGCCGCCATCCAAACCTTGTGATAGGGGTGGGTCGGATAGGCCTTCAGAACGCCTTCGTTCTCCATCTCGATACACATGCCGTACTCGCGCTTGGTGAGTGCGAGTTTGCCCGTGACATCCTTTTCACCTGCGGACACCTTCTTGCGGTCGGCCGCATCGGCGCCCATGACGAGCGACAGCGGGCGCGCGAGTTTGCCGTACCAAACCCTGGTGACGCCCGGGATCTTGGACGGCATCGCGTCGGACGCAGCGTGGAAGGCGTCCCAATCGGCCTGGGTTGCAGTGGCGATCGGCGTGTAGGCGAAGCAGTGCATCAGCTTCTTTTCACCGGCAAACGCAGTCGATGCGGCCAACAACGCCGTGCAGGCGAGCATATTGCGGAACAGAGTCATGTTGAGTCTCCTCGAGTCAGGGGGGAAGAAGCGGACGCACTGGGAGCGGCCGCACCCTTCATTATCGCCTACCACTGCCGTTATTGCTGTTGTGGTTGCGGCGTCGTCCCCGCGAACTTCTCGATTTCCGCGAGTTGCTTCTTCACCGTATCCTGATCCCCCGCATTGGGGACGACTTCGAGATACTTTTTCAGGTGTGCCGCTGCGGAAGCATAGTCTTCTTTCTGAGCCATGACCAAGCCGAGAATGTAGCCCGCTCGCGCGAATCTCTTCTGGTCGGTTTCGTACAGGCTCTTGGCGCTCTTCTCGGCTTCGTCGAACCTCTTCAGGTTGAAGTTCGAGATCGCGTTGTAATAGAGGGCGTCGGGGAAGTCGAAGGGATTCAGCTTCAGGAGCCGCGCCGTCGTGTCGGCAACGTCGTCCCACTTCTGTTCTTTCACCGACATCATGAAGAGGTTGCGATAGGGATAGACATACTTCGGATCCGCCGCGAGCGACTGGGCGTAGGATTTTCGCGCTTCCTCAATGTTGCCTTTGCCTTCCTGGATCTTGCCGAGTTCGTACCAGGCGGATGAGTACTTGGGGTAGATTTCGACGGCCTTGGTCAGTTCCCGTTGTGCGTCGTCGGCTTTGCCCTTTTTGAGAAGGTCGCGTGCTTTGTCCATGGCCTTCTTGGCGTCCTTCGGGGCGAGCGCGTTGGTCACGCTGAAGACGTTGCCTTCGCGGTTGCCGAGGCGCTTCAGGATCATCGTTCCGACATCCGGGTTATCGAGCGGGTTCCGGTTCGACAACTGGATCACGGTCGATTGGTAGCCCGGCAGGTTGGCGCGCAGTTCGCAGCCCATGAGGTTCATGCGGGATCCCATGGAATTGCGGCCCAATGATCCGCCCATCGATCCCATGCGACCCGAAGAATTGACGGGATCGAAGGGATCGGAACCGCTGCTCGTACTTGCGTCTGCCAGAACGCCGTTGTTGCGCTGTCCGAGTTGGAATGAGAAGCGCCCGCGGCCGTCGGTATAGCCTTCCGGCCGGACGACGCCATTACAGACGCGCTCGATGGTCACCGGTTCGGTCGGCGGCGTGCCGTCTTCGAGCATGACCTTGCCCGCCAGGAACATCACTTGGGGCATCTCAGGGATCGTCTGCTGCTGGCTTGGAACGCCGATGGGATTGCGTGTGTTGTTGCCGCCGAGTCCGCCTCCCCCGCCGAGTCCCCCGCCGGTATTACCACCGCCGGTGTTCGCTCCGCCGCCGGCGCCACCGCCAGCAGTTCCACCGCCGCCACCTTGTCCCGCGCCGCCAGTTTGTTGACCCAGGGCGAGCACCGAAGCGCAGAGCAAAGTAAACATCCCGATTCGCAGTAGTCGCATGTGCGCGAACCCCCTTGTAAATCTATTGAGGCGATTATAGCGGGATTTGATGACGCGCGCTGCTGCGATGTGGTCAAATCTCAGGAATGCCCCCTCTGCTACGCCAAGTCCGCTGGTGGATCCTGGGACTGCTGTTCCTCATCACCGTCATCAACTTCGTTGACCGGCAATCGCTGAGCGTCGTCGCGCCGATCCTGCGCGACAAGCTGCATTTGTCCAATGAAGATTACGGTTTGATTGTGGCCTGCTTCAGCTTCGGCATGATGTCGGGCGAGTTCCCGATGGGCTGGCTGATGGATCGCAAGGGCGTGCGGTTCGGGCTGTCGTTTGCCGTGATCTGGTGGTCGATCGCGAATTGCCTGCATGCGTTCGGATCCGCGCGCCTGCACTTTGCGGCGATGCGCTACTGGCTGGGGACCGGCGAATGCGGCAACTACTCCGGCGGCATCAAGGTGATCTCGCAATGGTTCCCGGTTCGCGAACGCGCATTTGCGATCGGCGTGTTCAACGGCGGGTCGATGATCGGATCCATCATCGCGCTCCCGCTGGTTGGCTGGCTGACGCTCGAATTCGGCTGGCCCGCGGCGTTTCTGGTTCCCGGCGTGATGGGATTCTTCTGGGTCGCGGCGTGGTGGAAACTGTATCGGGATCCCGCATCGCATCGCTCGATCACTGACGCGGAGCGCGCTTACATTCTGGAGGATCGCGCGGGTGTTGCGGAACCTGAGCCGGCGAGCCGCGAACTGCTGCGGCATCCGCAAACGTGGGCGATCATGATCTGCCGGATGCTGGTGGGTCCGGTGGTGCAGTTCTACATCTTCTGGATGCCCGAATATCTGTACCGCGCGCGCGGCATGAGCCTGAAGTCGATCTCGTTCTTCGGCTGGCTGCCATTCCTGTTCGGCGACATCGGGTCGATTGCCGGCGGCGCGGTGGCGGGCGTGCTGATTGCGCGCGGTATGAAGGCCGCGGGCGCACGCGGCGTCACGATGGGGATCGGCGCGGCTTGCTGCGCTGGGAGTATCGCCGTGGTGATGGCGCCATCGACCGAACTCGCCATCGCGTGGATCTGCTTCGTACTGTTCGGACACACGTTCCTGTCGGCGAATATGTTTGCGGCGATTTCGGACATGTTCCCGAAAGGCGCGGTGGGACGCGTGACGGCGCTCACGGGCATCTCGCAGGGCCTCACCGGAATGCTGTTTCAATACACGACCGGCGCGATCGTCGATCGCTTCTCGTTCGTGCCTGTCTTTGCGATGGCGGCTGTGCTGCCTGCGCTGGGGTGCGTTTTGTTGTTCGCGCTGAGCCGCCGTTTGCGGCCGGTGGTTCTCGATTAGAAGAACCGTCCAACGAGGAACGTGAACTTGCCTCGCCAGCGGTCATCGGTGCGGCCCAGGCTCCATCCCGCATAAACGGGACCGAGCGGCGTTTCGGCAACAAACGCGATGGTTCCCGATTGTTTGAACACGCCCGCGCCCACATCGATGGGTCCCGATTGAAAGAGTCCGCCTTCGGCCCATGCACCGATGAACAGGTCGCCGCCGAGGATCGGCGGAAGCTTGCCGATTTGCCGCAAATAACCTGTCGTTGCATAGCCCATGCGGTCGCCGCGGAACTGTCCGATGCCGAAGGCGCCCAGACGAAGAGGTCCACCGAGCGTCAACTGCAGCGGGATCGGCAGTCGCTGTCCGAAACTCGATCCGCCGCCGAATAACACGAACAAACGATCGGCGCCGCCGCGCACGGAATGGAAGTACGACGCGTCGAGTTGCGCGAACGGGAACGGCTTCGTGGTGATGGGCGCGTTGAGGTAGTAGGCGAGATTGGCCTGGGCGCGAAGACCTCGATGCGGGACCTGCGGGCTGTCCTGCCTGTCGTAGGCCATGCGGATCGATGCGGAGCGCACGACGCCGCTTTGGTCGGATGGAATCGGAGTTCCGACGCGAGTCTTTGCGCTGGCATGGCCGTAGTCGAAGCCCGCGCGGATCTCGAAGAAGCGCGGGGCGGTGAAGCCGGCGTCGAGCCCGAGCGTCGCGCGGTTGAGGTCCGCCTCGCCGGAACGCAGACCCAGCGAGTAGAGGTTTGTTTGCGTGCGCGAGTAACTGGCGCGCGGAGCGAGGAAGAATCCCTGCGTGCCGAGGCGGCGGTAGTATTCTGCGCCGAGCAGCGTGCGGGATCCGACGCTCAAGTCCGCGCGCAGTTCGGCGTTGCGGTTGGTGAACTCGGTGAAGACGGCGCGGGTGTTGAGCGTGAGGGTCGCGCGGCCAGCGTCCTCGCCGCGGATCTCAGGCGCAAAGAAGAGAAACGGCGGCGCATGGCGCTTCTCGATCAGGCGAACGGCGAGTCCGTTCTGGCCGTCGCGTTCGGTGGTCGAGTAATCGATCCAGTTGTAGCGCATGGTCCCGAATTCGCGGGCGAGCGTGCCTTCGACGCGATCTCGCGTGGAGCTTGTGTCACTGCTTTCGATTTCGTGTTTGAGTTGTTTCTCGAGCCGCTCGCGCGAGGCGGTCGAGCCTCCGCTGACTTCGACGAACTCGGGCTTGGGGACCTCGGTTCGGCGAAGGGACTTGCGCCGTTCGAGCCAGCGGTTCCAGGCGGCTTCGTCGACGGCGTAGGGCAGGAATCGCGCGGCCTGTTGCTGTGCGGCTTCGTAGCCCTTGCGGACCAGCGCTTCGTGCTGCTCGTAGTCGGTGGCGGAAAAGTCCGCGACGGCGGGTTCGAGAACATGCGTGGCGCGGCGCATTGACCGGCGTTCGTTCTGCACGATGCCGATGCTGACGGCGCGGCCGGCGACCGCGGCGATGCCCTGGATGTTTTCGGCGTCGAGCTTGGGGACCGGCAGGACACTCGCGATCACGACGTCGGCGCCCATCGAGAGCGCTGCTTCGACCGGCAGGTTGTCGACGATGCCTCCGTCGACGAGCACCTGGCCATTGCGGCGCACGGGTACGAAGACGCCGGGAATTGCGCTCGAGGCGCGCAGGGCTTCGGCGAGGGATCCACGGTCGAACTCGACGCGGTCGCCGGTTACGAGGTCGGTGGCGACGCAGCGGAAGGGCGTGGGGAGGTCGTCGAAGCTGCGGTCCGCGGGATAGCCGAGGAAGATCTGGTTGAGGAGCAGGACGAGTCCCTGGCCGGAGTTGAAGCCGCTGGGCGTGCTGACGCCTTTGCGCAAGCCGAGTTCGATGGGATTGGGGAAAGCGCGGCGGTCTTCTTTGCGGCGGAACTGGAGGTCGCGGAATTCGGGTCCGCCGCGGAAGACGCGGTTCCATTCGACTTGTTTGACGAGTTCGTGGACTTCCCTGGCCGACATGCCGGATGCGTAAACGCCGCCGATCAGCGCGCCCATGCTGGTTCCCGTGACGTAGTCGACGGGGATGCGATGTTCTTCGAGCCATTCGAGAACGCCGACATGCGCGATGCCGAGTGCGCCGCCGCCGCCGAGGGTGAGGGCGATCTTCTTGCGCTCGGGCGCGGCGGGTTGCGCTGAGGTGATGAGTGTCAAAAGCAGGATCAACGGGACGAATCGCATCGCTTTTTCATGCTACTCGATACACTAGAGAATTGACCTTTTCAGACTGGATTTCGCCTGAGTCGCTGCTCGCGCTGGTGCGCAACACGGCGCCCTTTTTGTATCCGCTGCCCGAATGCCGCGCCAAGCGGTTGATTGAACTGGCGCCCGGACCTCGCGGCTTTTTCTCGATCCTGGCCGCTGCCGAGGTCCACGACTGGGAGTCGTTGGACGAAGAGGCGTCGCTCGAGGATTATTACGCGTTGTGCCTGGCGTGTCATCAGGCAACTGTCGCGACGTTCGTGCCGACCGATGTGGATACGAAGATCCGCGGGCTGACCTGGCGGCGTACGTCGAATCGCGAGACGTTGCGGAACATGGTCACGGCGGGTCTCGCGATGCGCGACTGGACCATCGAGGGGATTTCGACGCGCGCGCAGTATGTCGGGGATTTGGGTCCGGTGTCGGGTCACAACGGCGAGTGGTTGAGCGTGATGGCGGGTGCGCACGGGCGGTTGCTGCAGCGCGGCGACACCGAGTACGCGGAGATCACGGCGGTGGCGATCGAGCAGGAACTCGAGCGGGAATTGCAGGCGTTTTATCAGGCGCTCGGAGAGAAGGGACGCGAGATCGACGTGCTGTGCCTCGCGATGAGCATCACGCACAATCTCGGGGACCTGGATCAGGGGATCAGCTTCTGGGAGTCCTCACGGCTGGCGACGGGCGCGTCGCGGGCACGGTTCGGACGGCTGGCGCATGAAAATACGGCAGCGTTCGGCGGGCGGTTCCTGCCGGTCGCGAACCTGTATAAGAAGGCGATGGCGAGCGAGGGTCACCGGCATTATCCGCTGCGTGCTGTGAAGCCGCTGCGGAAGTCCGCGGACTTCCTGTTGCCGCTGGGACCCTTCTTTGACGCGTGGGGCGGGATGCTGATCACGCATCCGGAATTGGATCACGACGAGCGCGCGGAGATTCTCGATGCGCTGGTTCGGGGATGCCGCAAGGTCCCGAACCAGCAGGGGTACTTTCGCGCGATCGCGGGGATGCTGGCGGCGTCGCAGCGGAATTTCGATCTGGCGGCGGATCGGATGCCGAACGCGAGCAAGAAGGAATTGCGGGATCCCGG
>CAZVKC010000010.1:0-8659 GCA_964627455.1 uncultured Solibacteraceae bacterium
TCGAATCAACAGGTACGGAACGAACCCCGGAAAAACCCGCCGGATCCGCCCGTCGGCGCTCCCAAAACCGCCCAAACCGGCGTCCGGACCGTCAAACACACCCCGAAACCGGCTCCCAAGCCACCCAAGGACCGCAAACGCGCGTAACTTGGCCCACACATTCCGTCTCGCCTGACCGCTCGTACGCCATACGTGTGCCCGCCCGCCTATTCCTCCTGTCTCGACGAAGCGCCAATACCGTGTCGGCGGGATGACCCGCAATTCCGGCGGCGCATCTATCAGGGTGACTGGCAACAAAAACGGCGAAAGGAGAAGCCGGTAGCTATGAAAACCCGAATGAAATCAATCTGCAGCGCCGCGGTCCTTGCCGCGGGCCTCTTCGTCGCGGCAGCCCTCCCCGCTGCCGCCGCTCCCCATGCGTTCGTCCGCGGAGGCTTCGGCTACCGCAGCGCATGGCGCGGCGCTTGGGGTGGTGGTTGGGGCGGTTGGGGCGGCTGGGGCGGACCCTGGGGTTACGGCTATTTCCCCTATTACGGCCCCTACGTCGGAATTAACCCCAATGCCGGCGAAGTGAAGTTGGACACCAAGCTCAAGGACGCCGAAGTCTTCATCAACGGCGCCTATGCCGGTACCGTCCGCGAGATGAAAACCATGTGGATGCGCCAGGGCTCCTACGACCTCGAAATCCGCGCCCCCGGAAGGGAAGAGTTCCAAAGCAGGATCTATGTCGTGAACGGCAAGACCATCCACATCCGGCCCGATCTCCGGGTCAAATCCTGAATCAATAAAGGAGGTTCCATCAACATGTTGAAACTGCGAAATCGCGTCACCTTCACCGGAACGCTGTGCCTGACCCTCGCCGCAGCCACAGCCGCCCTGCCGCCCCTCCAGGCGGCCAACCGTCCGGCCAGCGAGGATTCCGAAAAACAGGTCCTCCAGGACCTCCGCTCCCGGGCGCTCGCCGTCCGCGACGACGCCGAAACCCTGCGGACCTACATCGAGGCCGCCCGCTTCCCCTCCGACTCCCATGCCCGCATCCTCCAGACGCTCCGCGAAGACGTCAACCGCATGGGCAAGGACCTCATAACCCTCGACTCGGAACTCCCCGCTCTCCCGGCCTGGGAAAAGCATGCCTTCCACCGCATCCTCCCGCTTTCGCAGGACACCGCCTCCACCGCCCGGCAGGCCATCGATTACTTCAATGCCAATAAGGCCCGCCTGTGGGGTCCCGAGGACCTGTCCTTCGCCACCCGCATCAGCTCCGATGCCCTGCAGATCGCCAATACCGCGGGGAATTACCTCAAGTACGAAAAGCTCCGCAACGAGGAATCCACGATCCGGATGGAACTCGGCCACGCTGCCTCCCCGGTTTCCCAATCGAATCCTGGTGAGTAACGGAACACCGCTATGGCGCTGAAAATCAAAGTTCGGGAAGCGCCGGGAGGCGTCACCATCGTCGACCTCAAGGGACGCCTCGTCCTTGGCGCAGCGACATCGTCTCTCCGCGAGCGGCTCGCCAACCTGATCGGAGCCGGCAACATCCGCCTCATCCTGAACTTGCGGGACCTTCAGGCGATCGACAGCTCCGGCGCCGGTGAATTGATCTCCGCGCACGCCGCCGCCGTCAACGCCGGCGGAACCCTCAAGCTCCTCAACCTGAGCGCCCGCACTCTGGATCTCTTGAAGATCACGCGCCTCTACCTGGTGTTCGAGTCATTCGCCAGCGAGGCCGCCGCAATCAGCAGTTTTCAACCCGTGGCGCCGCCCTCCGAACTCCAGATTCGCTGGGCGGACTTCATGGATCTCGTCACCCGCCTGGGCGCAGGCCGAAAACCTCACGCCCACGCCTGAAAATGGAGGGTTCAACAGAATGGATCGTCTTCACGCTGCTCTTGCCGCGGCCGCTTTCCTCGCGGCCGTCCCGGCTTTCGGATTGGAAGCGCCGCATCGCCGCGCTGCGTCCCGTCAATTGGAGGTCCCTCGAATGCAGGTTGCGCGCCTGGCCCCGCCCCGGTCCCGCGCGCTCGCTCCGCCTTCGCCGGCCCGTCCTCCGGCGTCCCGCAATGCGGTGCAGGGCGAGCCCGGCAACGGGATCCGCCGCTGGTTCTCGCACATGACCTGGTATCAGGCCAACACGCCGCCGGATCCCGCTACGATCCCCGCTCGACGGTAGCAACCTGCAGGAGCCGGACAGCGTTCCAATTGGTGATGCTCGATCACCAGTTTGTCAACAAATGCTACGAGCCGACTAAGGCTGCGATCCAGGACGCCGTTCGGAGCGTCCGGCAAGTCGCCGAAATCTCCGGCTTTGCTTCCTCCATGCAACAAACAATTGGACTGGCCGTTCGAGACGCCATGATGGATGTAGTTGCCCACCATCATGGCGTTCCTCATGCCGCTTCGAAAAGGGTTCGACTCGAGATCTGGGAGGATTGGGCGACCGGCTTGATCATTCAGATTCACAGGGACGGTCTTACCGGCGCGGAACTCCACTTGCCCAAACCCCGTCGATGACACGAAAGCCCGCCTATCGCGCCTCGAGAGGTTTCGTGCTGTCCACCAGCAACACCGAAAGTCCCAGCAGCACGAAGCCTCCGGCGCACAGCCAGAAGATCTCCCGCCAGTCCGCGAAGTGCAGCGCCTGCGTGCTCAAAATGAGCGGGATCACTTTCGCCACCGCCGACGCGCCGAAGTTCCCCCACATGTTGCTCCACGCCATCGTCGCCGCAACATGCTTGCCGCCGATGTCCTGACCCAGCGCCCACACCGCGGGGCTCACACTGTCGCTCGCGAACGCCACGATCCCCGCCGCCACGCACACTCCCAGAGCATCCGGCAGCAGCGGACACGCCAGCCAGGCCGCCGCCGACACCGAACTCCCGATCAGGAACGGCAGCCGCCGTCCCCACTTCTGCCCGAACTTCTTCGTCATCAGGTCGCACCACCAACCGCCCGCCAGCATCCCCGCCAGACTGAACGCCAGCGCGATCGACACATACCGGCTCGCCGTCACACGATCCAGCCCGCGGACCTCCTGCAGATACGTCGGCAGCCACGTGATCAGAAACGCCCAGCCGATGTTCAACCCCGCGCTCCCCGCGTTGAAGAACCACAAGCCCGGATGCCGTAGCAGCGCCATCCACGGCGACTTCGGCGCCGCAACCTTCGCCGCCACCTGCCCCGAGCGGATCAACTCGCGCTCCGCATCGTTCGCCCACGGATGCGAATCGGGATGGTCGCGAAAGATGAAGTACGTCGCCGCCGCCAGCCCGATGCCGATCAGGCCGTACGTCCACAAAACAGGCCGCCACGACCCCAGCGCCGCAATCGCGCCCGCCGTCAACCACAGTGCGATCGAGTTGCCGACACGTCCGCCGAACGCCACCGTCCCATTCGCTCGCGCCCGTTGAAAGAACGGAAACCATCGCGTGATCAACAGCCCGCTCGCCGGATACGCGCCAGCCTCCGCCAGTCCGCAAGCCGAACGCACCACGACGAGCGCGAGCAACCCGCCCGCGAACCCCGTCGCCGCCGTACAGATCGACCACAGCACGATGTAACAAACCAGCATCCGCCGCGGACCAAAGCGATCCGCCAGATATCCCGCCGGCAACTGCCCCAGCGCGTACGCCAGAAAGAACGAGGCGAGGATGTCCCCCGTGCGCTCTTTGCTCAGCCCCAGTTCCTGCTGGAAACTTGCCGACTGCACCACCGCGCTCATGCAAATGCGATCGAGGTACAACAGGAACGCATTCGCTGTCGCTACCGCGAGAATCGCATAGCGGATGTTGGACGGCTTCACCGCAAGTGCTCGCGCAGGAACCGCAGGAAATTGCCGCTGAAGATGTTGTCCACATCCTCATGCGAATAGCCGCGCTCGATCAGCGGCGCCACCAGCGAATGCAAATCCGCGATGCTGTCGAGATCCATCGGCGTCTGCTCCGTCCCGTATCCTCCGTCGAGATCCGTCCCGATGCCCACGTGCCGCGCGTTCCCCGCGATCTGGCAGATATGGTCGATGTGCTCGCAAATCTTGACCATCTTCAAGTGGAAGTCCGACGGCTTCGAACGCTTGTGCGCCCATCCGTGGACCATCATGATCGCGTCGAACGCCATGCCGATCACGGCTCCGCGCTCGATCAGCGCTTTGATCTGGTCATCCGCCAACTGCCGGTTCCAGTTCGCCAGCGCGCGGCAATTGTGATGGCTCGCCCACAGCGGACCGTTGTACCGCGACAGCGCGTCCCAGAAGCTTTCATCGCAGAGATGCGTCACGTCGAGGATAATCCCCAGCCGTTCCATCTCTTTCAGCAACTCGCGGCCGCGCGGCGTCAATTCGCCTTCGTCATCCGTGCCGTGTCCATAGATTCCCGGACCATAATGCACGGGACCCATCGCGATGAGACCGTCTTCGCGCGACTTCTCGAGATGCTTCCAACTCAGGATCGAGTCCGCGCCTTCGAGACTCAGCAGATAGCCGATGGGAAGCTTCGCGATCTCGTCCGCCTTCGCGTGGCGCCACAAATTCGCGTGCGCTTCGACTTCCGGCCACGTGCGCAATTGCACGAGTTCGCCGCACTCTTCCATCGCGCGATACCAAGCGAGTTGCCCCTGCGTCTGCGCCCAAGCCTGTTCAGGACTCTGCCATCCCGGCAGCTTGCTGAAGCGCGTCGAATAACGCGCGATCTGCGTGGCCACACACACGCCGATACGGCCGCGCCGCATCTCCGGCAGACACACCGTGTTGCGGGTGCGATCCGGCAGGTCGGTCATCCCGATCTCGCGCCGCCGGATCTCCACCTGCGGCAATCGAATATCCCGGTTCCACTCCATCGCGTTCATGGAGAGGTCGAGATGTGCATCCAGTATGAGAGGAACTTGCATGGACTCCTTAAGAGTCAATCATGCCACTGTTGCCGCGACAGCCGCGCGCGCCGGCGTCTCGCGCATCGCGAACCGTTTGTCGAGCTTCGTCAGTTTCTCGACAATACCCGTGTATTCGAGTTCCGCCATCGGCAGCATCGCCGCTCCGACGAATCCCTGTTCGCGCATGCCCATCGCTTTGCTCGCGACCTTCTCGCGCACGGTGTTCCAGAACGGATGCGCAAAGACGTCGACCGGCTCCGTCAACCGTCCATGATGGACACAGAAGCCCGCGCACGCAACCAGCGGCGGACCATCGAAATAGCTCGTCCCGGTGTTCAGCGTCACAGGCATCAGCGGCATATGATGCGAACCGCGCATGCCGCCGCCGACATAATGGCCGATCGCGTACGGCGTGAGAATCTCGCCCGTCGCCGGGAAGTTCATCTGCACGCGCACCAGCATCACCGGATCATCCTTGCCCGTGTACTTGCCCGCGATGTTGTGCAGCCGCGACGTCGCCACGGCGACAGCCTGTTCGCCCGTCGACCGCGACCACACCGATTCGACGACATACTTCTCGGGATCCCGCAGCAAGGCCGCGATATCGTATAAATCTTCCGGAGCATTCAATTCGATCACGCGATCGCCGGTGGTGCAGCTCACGTCCATGATCACGAACTTGAAGCCCGCCGCCATCTTCGGAGACAACAGCAATCCCGGCGTATTCATTGGATCCGCGAACGCCAGGTACAACGGCAGGTTGAACGCGCCCGGATCGGTCTTATCCGCCGCGAAAAACAGGAACGGTTCATTCGTGCGCTCGTTGAACTCCATCTCCGCAACCGCCGGACCCAAGCCTTTCACGTTGCCGGAGAACGAATCCACCAGCATGTCCTGTCCCGCGCCATACAATCCGTCTTCCCTCGCCAGCGCGGTTCCGTTCGTGAACGCGTCCCACGCCAGCCGGTGGATGCCCTCGTCGTTGACGCCGCGATCGTGCGCCATCAGAATCGCAATGTCATCGCCGGTGTGTCCAACATAAAGATCGGCGAACAAGCCGCTCTTGTGTTGAATGACATAAGAACGGACGGCATGCTCGAGGCGCCGCGATGGCGCGATATGGCCGCCGATCGAACCAATGTCCGCTTTGATCACAGTGAGTGTGGTCTTCATGATTCATGCACTCCTCTCGATTCTTCAAGCACGTCTGCGGCCAGCGGACTTTGGCGCCGCACCTGCATCGAAAGCTGCCGGGAAGGAGTGGTGCAACGACTATGTGTCCTGGAACTTCGGATCCTGTAACAACACTGCGCGCGCTCGACGTCGATCCGCCCGCCGAAGTCGAGCGCATCGTCGGATTTCTGAAACGCTCGGTTTACGATGTCCTGCGTAAGCGCGGAGCTGTCATCCACGTACAGGGCGATGTGAACTCCGCAGTAGCGCTCGCGCTGGCCGAACGCGCTTTCGGACCTTCCGGCGTCACCGCGCTGATCCTTTCACAACGCTGCGGCCCGAGCCAGGCTTCCAGTATGTTGATCGCTTCGCTGCTTGGAACCGAAACCGTATGCGAGGACATCACAGCCGCAGTCGATGGATTCGGCTGCGATCGCCGGCGTGACGAAGCGATCCGCCATGTGATTCCCGCCTATCAGCCGCAAGCCGGATGTACGGCGGAAATCATCCTGCCTCCGGACCCGCTGGATGCGGAGTCCCTGCATCTGCTCTATCTCGCGGTCCAGTTGCCGAGTGGAAGAAGGATCGTGGCGCCTCTGCCTCCGCGGCAGTTCCTGATCATGATCGCGGCTGCCAACACACGCCGCCGGATTTGCACGAATTACCTCTACTATCACGCGGAAACGCGCAACTTCGCCGCGCTGAGCCCGCTCGATTGCGGAACCTATCGCAGCGGGTTCTTCGCCAAGTTCGGCGAGAACGGGGCCGATGTGTTGCCGCTTGCTCACTTGTATGCAGGCCAGGTCAGAAGCCTGGCTGAATACCTCGGCGTCCCGCGTGAAATCCTCGACGCGCAGCCGCAAACAAAGGCGATGGACCGCATGCTTCATGCGCTCGACGAGGGGATCGCGCCCGAACTCGCAGCCGAGGCCGCCGGCGTATCCATGGAGGAATTGCTCCACACGTACCGGGACATCCTGCACAGGCGCCAGTCGACGGAATACTCACGCACCGGGCCGCTGATGCTCGATCAGGCGCAGAGGTCCGGATTGTCGTCGTCATCTTCGCCGGTATGATGCGCCGGTGAATCGAGCAGCCCGTACTTCTTCATCTTGTAGCGCAGCCGGTCACGGCTCGTGCGCAGCATGCGCGCGGCACGCGCCTGATTTTGTCCTGTCTGCGCCAGCGCCTGCCGCACCAGCCGCAATTCGTACTCTTCGAGGACATCGGTCACATTCGGACTCAACACATCAGGGATCGCCAGCCGCACCGGCGCCGTCACGCCATGCGCCATCGCCGCAGCGGGAACTTCGCGCATGTATCCCGGCAGATCCTGCAATGCGATCCATCCGTCGCTCGACATCATGCAAGCATGGCCGACGACGTTCTCCAGTTCGCGGATGTTGCCCGGCCAGGCATAGCGCAGGAACGTCTGCATCACGTCGTCATTGAAGCCGCGAAACGCCTTCCCGATCGTCCTTCCCCAACGGTCGCCAAAGAAGTACGAAAGGATCGGGACGTCCCCCTGACGCTCCGATAGCGACGGCATCTCAATCTCGATCATCGACAGCCGGTAATAGAGGTCCTCGCGGAACTCGTGCGCTGCAACCGCCGCGCGCAGGTCTTTGTTGGTCGCCGCCACCACATGCACGTCGACCTTGCGGGGCGTCACCGCGCCGACCGGCAGCACTTCCTGATTCTGCAACGTCCGCAACAGCTTCGCTTGCGTCGTGAGTGGCATATCGCCCACTTCGTCGAGAAATAGCGTGCCTCCGTTGGCATGTTCGATGAGACCGGTCTTATCCCGGCGGGCATCGGTGAAGGATCCTTTGATATGCCCGAACAACTCGCTCTCGAACAGCGTCTCGACCACCGCGGAACAATTCAACGTCACGAAGTTCCCATGCGATACGGGGCTCATATCGTGCAGCGCATGCGCCGCCAGCTCTTTTCCGGTTCCCGTGCGGCCGGTGATCAACGCGGTGCGATAGCAGGGCGCGACACGTTCGAGTTTGGTGAAAACGTCCCGCAATTGCCGGCTTCTGCCGACCATCCCGCCAAACGGCGCGCCGAAATCGTCTTCGATCTCAGGATGTTTGGATACTCCGCGATCCGAGCGGGTACGGGGATCGGGAAATGGCACAACTGCGATACCCATAGAGCAACTCCTTGGGAGCGCCAGGGGTGCGAAGGCGGGGCCTCCGCATCTCGGTTCGTTACGACACGATCCAGGGCTTCACATCTCTCCGTCGACAGCGGGTTGCCACCGAAGCCTCAGGATTGGTCCTCTGCTTGCATGTTCAGAATACTCACCTTTCACACTTGCAGGGAACTCGGTATGCACCTAGTAGTAAAGACACACAGGTATACCTCGTAGAATTACCGGGTCCGAAGCCTAGTAGTGTGCAATATACTGAAGCTGGATCGTACCAGGAGGAACACTCTCTATGTTCCCGGCCGGGGTTCGACCTCGTCCTTCGAACTTCCCGGAGGAGCCGTTTGGCGGTTCGTCACTGCTGAACACCCCTTCCGCCCCCCTTCTGCGCGTTGTTCTCGATGAGTCTCCGCAATGCTCTCTGATCGTCGACAAGGACGCACGCATCTGCTACGCCAACCGGTC
>CAZVKC010000010.1:8759-89252 GCA_964627455.1 uncultured Solibacteraceae bacterium
CGCAATGCTCTCTGATCGTCGACAAGGACGCACGCATCTGCTACGCCAACCGGTCCGCCGCACAGTGCCTTGGCTATACGGATCCGGCTGATGGCCTCGAGGGCAAAGGGATCGACACGATCCTCGCGAATCCCCTGGATTGGCCTCCACGAGAACACCCTGGGACCGCCATTCTCTCGTTTCACCGGCGACACGAGACGGACGTCCAGAACGGATTTGCGGTCTCGGTCCGGAAGTGGCAGGACGTGGAGGGCGCTTACTGGATTCTCTCCTGGTCCGACCCTCCCTTCGCCATTGAACTGACCAGCAACTCCCCTCAACTGCGGGCCGTCGTTTCGCCTGTGCCGCCTCACCGGGTTCTGTATCTGAACGCAGCCGGGATGTCGAGCCTGGGCTATGAGGCCGACGCAACGGTGCTGGGTTTGAATTTCGACCAGGCCTTCGGACTCGATCCCGTCGTGGCCTCGACGATCGAGTGTGCGCTGCGGGACCAGGGGTCCTGGTCGGGCGAAACCTGTCTCTCGCACCTGAGGACCGGCGCTCAAATTCCTGTGGCGCTGCACTTCCTGCCGGTTCCAGCGGGGAGCGACCCGGCTACGCGCGCCGCGATCGCCGTGTTTGCGCGGGATCTCAGCGAATGCTGGCGCCTCGACCACGAAGCCCGCGCGAACGTCCAGAGGCTGCACCAGTTGATCGATCTGGCGCCGAACGAGATGGCGATGTACGACACCGAGATGCGCTTTCTCGCCATCAGCGCCCGTATGATGCAGGCTTACGGGATCCGCGAGAACGTCCGCGGCCGCTCCGTTTACGAGGTCTTTCCCGAGATCCCCGCGCACTGGCGTGAGATCCATCAACGGTGTCTCAAAGGCGCCATCGAGAGCCATCCGGGCGAGTGGTTCCAGCGCGCGGACGGAAGCCGGCAACTCGTCAAGTGGCAGATGCGCCCGTGGTACCGGAACGATCTCTCGATCGGCGGGGTCGTGATCTTCAGCGAAGATGTAACGAAAGCCTGGGAGGCGAATCAGAAGATCGCCAGCAGCGAGGTCCGCTACCGGACGCTCGTGGATCAGGCGACGGACGCATTGTTCCTGCACGATGGCCGGGGCCGCATTATCGATCTGAATCCTATGGCGACCCACCTTCTGGGCTACAGCCGGGAAGAGTTTCTCAACTTGACGGTCTTCGACCTCGAAAAGGACCTGCCCGCCCCGGAGATCATGCAGCTGTGGGAACTCCTGGAGCCCGGGCAAGTTCGAACCGTCGCAGGTTGCCTGGGCCGCAAAGACGGTTCCAAGGTCACCGTGGAGGTGCGCCTCGGCGTCTGTTTCCTGGAGGGAGAGCGGCGCTATCTCGCCCAGGTCCGCGATATCACGGACCGCCTGCGAACCCAGGAGAAGCTGCGGGCGCTCACCGCGCAGATTCTCACGGCGCAGGAGGAAGAACGCCGCCGGATCGCCCTGGAACTCCACGACGACTTCACCCAGCGGCTTGGCGCCATCGGCATCGAACTCGGCCTGTTGCGCAAGCGGCCGGAAATACCGCCCGATACGATCGCCACGCTCGGCGCCATCCGCAACGAGGTTGTGGCGCTCACCGAACAGATGCGCGAACTCTCGCATCAATTCCATCCCGGCGTCCTCGAACACGCGGGATTGCGCGCGGCGATTGAATCACACTGCCACGAGGTCTCCCGCCTTTCAGGCATCGAAGTCACGGTCAGCGCGCGGGATGTCCCGGATACGGTTCCGGGCGACATCGCCCTCGCTCTGTACCGCATTCTGCAGGAAGCCCTGCACAACGTCGTGCGCCATTCCGATGCGAAGGCAGCCCATGTATTCCTGACCGGACTCGATGATCCTCCCCGCATCGTGCTCACCGTGGTCGATCACGGCCGCGGCTTCATGATCGAAGAGGTTCGAGACGGCGCCGGCCTCGGGCTTTTGAGCGTCGAGGAACGCACGAGACTCCTGCAGGGAATTATGAAACTGAGTTCCGTGCCGGGTGAAGGAACCCGGCTCGAAATCGAAATCCCCCTACCAGGGAGGGAAAGCAAATGAGTCGTCCACGTCTTGTCATTGCCGACGATCACGCCATTTTCCTGGATGGCCTCGAACGGATTCTCAAACAGGACTTCGACCTGGTCGGTATTGTCCACGACGGCCAGGCGTTGGTTGAAGAGGTGATGCGAACCAAACCGGATGTGGTGGTGGTCGATATTTCGATGCCGGTGTTGAATGGAATCGACGCCATGCGGCAGATCCGGAATTCCGGCCTGCGCACCCGGATCGTGTTTCTCACCGGCAGCGGCGACATCTGGCTTGCCACGCAGGCGCTCAAACTCGGCGCCAACGGTTATGTGCTGAAGCAATCCGCCAGCGACGAACTGATCACCGCGATTCGCGCCGCGATCGACGGCCAGACTTACATCACGCCGATCATTGCCTCGCAAGTCCTGCAGAACCTGCTCAGTCATCCGCACACTGCCGATGGGCCTGCCCTCACCGCTCGTGAACGCGAGGTGCTGCAACTGCTGGCCGAGGGACGCACGCTCAAAGAGGCGGCGGCCATCCTCAACGTATCGCCGCGCACGATCGAGTTCCACCGCAACAATCTGGCGGACAAGACGGGCCTGCGCACCACAGCGGAACTGACCCGCTATGCCGTGCGGCAGGGGCTGGTCACCGCGGATGGCTGAAGGCCGACGCCGTCAGATACAGCGTTCCGGGGACGAGAAACAGGAGTCCCAGAGGCCATAGCGGCCGCACGTCCGGATTCAGCATCCCGGCAATCAGCAGCACGAGTCCGCCTGTCGAGGCCAGGATGCCGCCGCCTTTTTCGTGTCGCCATCCTGCCAGCAGCGCCAGCGCGGAAATGCCGATCGTCACCAGCAGCGCCTGCTCGAACGAGTTTCGCGCCATGGGCGAAGCGCCGGGTTCCGGTCCCAGGGCTTCTGAAACAATCACGCCGAGCACGCCGCATCCCACCAGGGCGCCCAGGATTCTCGCCGCCCATCTCCCAACCGGTATCAGTGTCATGACAAGCCTCCTCAAAAAAGGAAAGGCGCGGCCGGGGTTTTGCCAGCCGCGCCTGCGATCGATCCGGATCTATCGCGAAAGCCCAACCTCCGATAATTCAGGCCTTCTTCTTTTCTTCTTTCTTCTCTTCGATCGGGATCTGCCGCATCGTGGTCTTTGGCTCGACCACCGGGATCTTCACTTCCAGCACACCGTTGGCCAGGTCAGCGTGAATGCCTTCCGTCTGATAGCCTTCCGGCAGCGGGATGGAACGATAGAACTTGCCGTAGTAACGCTCGCTGCGGAAATATCCTTCCTCTTCTTTCTTCTCTTCGTACTTCCGCTCGCCCTCGAGGATCAGCGCGTTGTCGGTGAGTTCCACCTTCACTTCGTCCTTCTTCAGGCCCGGCACTTCCGCCGTCACGACGAATTCGTGATTGACCTTCTTGCACTCGATCGCCGGCCACCAGCCCTTATCAGTAGTTTCGAGGCCGCCGAAGTCGTGGAAGATCCGGTCGATGTCCCTGCGCCAGTCGCGCAGGAGCGCAAAGGGATGCGTGCTGCCGAAGAACGGGGTTTCCCAGTTCCAGCCTTTCGGGAAGAGCGCCGCTTCCGACGCATGCTTCCTGGTTACTGCTACTTCCGCCATGATGCTCTCCTTTTCACCGTAGAACCTGCAAATCAGGCGCCAGCGGGAAAGATCCAGAAATCAGACGCGACGACAGGAGACGAGTGCGGAATTCGCCACACTCGAAACGCGGATTCGCGCATCGTCTATGCGACTGCGGCTGCCGCCGCTTCTTCCTGATCGAGACGCCATTCGCGGATCCAACGGAGCAGCATGTCGCCGCCATGCTGCGCGGCCGCCTGTTCGGCTCGCAGGGGATTGCCAAGATCCGTCCATCCTGTGTTCTCAAGGCGCATCACGCGCAGACACTCTACGGCCGCCTCGAGCACCGCCGAGGAGAAGCTCAACTCCGGGATGCTCTCGTACACTTTCGGATGGATATGCGTCTCGCTGCCATCCCAAAGTTCGGATGCGGCGAGCCGTTGCGCCAGCGCCGGCAGTGTTTTCGAAACGGCGCGCCGAAACGCGCTCGCGCGCCCGACCATCACAAAGGTGTTCCAGAGGCAGCCCAGGTGGAACAGGCGTCCGGCTGTCTCGATGGAAGGTTTCTCCTGGAATGCGCGAACCGCGAACAGGTCCGTCTTTGAGCCGGTGTCTTCAGGGGCGCCCAGTTCGATCCATCCGTACTCGGTTTCCGGATAGTCCGGCTGAGCGCCCATCAGCACGATCGAGCCGCCGCGCTGCCGGGCGGCTTCAAATGCCGATTCCAGCGCGCTCGAAAAAGCGTCCTCGTTCGCATAGTGGTGATCGCAAGGCATCACCGCAACAACGGCATCGGGATCTGCCCTCTCTATACTCAACAGGCCATGGATGATCGGCGGCGCCGTGCCCTTGTTGCACGGCTGCACGATCCGCAAGGACGAATCGACGCCGTACTCCTTCTCAAAAAACTCGCGATGCGTCTCGCAGAGCGACACTACGATCTGATCTCCGGGCACGCTCCTCGTGACCCGGCGTCTGGTTTTCTCAAGCAAGCTGTAGTCGCCAATGATCGGACAGAACTGCTTCGGTCTGTCGTCGCCGCTGATCAAGCGAGTCAGCGGCCGGAGCCGGGATCCTTCGCCCCCGGCTAAGATGACACTCCAACGCTTGTGTCTTGTCACTCCGTCCCCTTTGTTACGACGGCACACTGGGCGGCGCGAACCGCCCGTTTGCTCTTATGTTCAAGTTACGATTGATGCCTCATCTTTCAACCTGTGTTTTTCCCCGGGTTTTTGTAAGGATTTTTGCGGGAACGGTTATAAAAGTAACGGCCGGTACACGCCGACTCCGCAATATGCGGGGTATCGAACGGACCGGCCGCTAGAGTTCCAACAGTGCTCGACGACGCCTGTAGCGCGCCGGATCTTACTGTTCGGGAACTAGTTCAGTTCGAGCTTCGTGGTGAGTCGCTCAAACTCCTTCTTCACTTTTCCATAGCTCACGAAGTCGCGGACCAGACCCGCCATGTCACTGGCGAGGGCGGCGTTGAGTTCCACATAGTCCTTATATTCGGGCGTATTCAGCTTGTTGCGATTCTTGTTGATGAAGTTGATGGTCGCTGTGGTGTTGGTGGAAAGCTCCTTCAGCAACGGGCTGATGCGGTCAATCGCGACCACCTGCCAGGGCGACGCGACTCCTCTCGAATCCTCGAGTTTCGTCAGTGTCTTGAAGAGCGTGTTGGCATGTTCCCGAACCTGGTTCAGCACGGCAGCATGGCTCTCGGCGCTGGTGGCGGCGCCACGGGTGAACGATTCCAGCAGCCACGCGTCTTCCTTCAACTGATAGGCTTGGGACTTCGCATCCGTGAGAAGCTGCGATACGTGTTGGTTGTCAACGATATCCGACGCTTCGGCCGCGGCCATCGCAGGAACAAAGGCGAGGCAGGCCGCAACGATGCAGGATAAGAGTGGCCGGTTCATATAACCTCCTTCTTTGCTGACACAGCTTGCAATCCGCTGACCGATCCCGAAATTGCTGGCAAAACCCATCGACCTGGCAGGATCCGTGCGTGAAGTTCCACATCGGATGCGCGTCTTTACAACTTTGCGAACCCTTTTGCGCCGAGCTTCGTCTTCCGTTCTATGCTCCGACGCGCACTCTTTCTCACGGCGCCCGCCGCGCTTCTCGCGAAGCCACGCGATTTTGTTGCCCTGGATGCGATCATGAATCGAAACATGGCGGCGGCGGCGGTTCCCGGCGCCGTCATCGGGTCGGTCGCCCGCGGATCCCTCGCCTGGACCCGCGCGTACGGCGCCGTCACGGCGGGAGGCGCGCCCGTCACTGCGGACACCGTGTTTCAAGCGGCGAGCCTCACCAAGCAGGTCACCGCCTATGCAGCATTCGCGCTACGCGATCAGCGCAAGCTGGACTTCGCGCGGACCCTCGCCTCTTATGTCGACGACTTCGGCAAGGATGACGCGCGCGCCCGCAGCGTCACGCTCCGCCACGTGCTGTCGCATTCCGGCGGCTTCCCCAATTGGAGGTTCGAGCGCGGCCAGAGTTTGACCCCGGCCTTCGAACCCGGCGAACGCTTTCAATATTCCGGCGAAGGCTTTGTCTACCTGCAACGCATCATCGAACACGTGACCGGCGGGAGCTTTACCGAAGCCGTGCAAAAGCTCGTGTTCGATCCCCTGGGGATGAAGTCGAGCGCGCTTTACTGGACTGCGGAACTCGACGCCCGTTTCGCCCAGCCTCACAATGGCCGCGGCGAAGCCCGCAAGGATTGGAACAAGACCGCACGCTCGTTGCACGAACGCGCCGGCGCGCGCGGACTCGCGAGCTATCGTTATGAGGATTCGATTGCCGCCGCGCAGACGCCGCTTCCCAACTGGATCCTGCCCAATGCCGCTGCGAGCCTCGTCACCACCGCCAACGACTACGCGAAGTTCGTCGCTGCGGCGATCCGCAATCCGGAACTTCGAACACCGCTCGTGACAATGCGCCAAGGCAAAGACTGGACGCTCGCCTGGGGACACGGCTGGGGGATCCAGAAGGCCGATGGACGCGAGGTCCTCTGGCAGTGGGGCGACAACGGCGGATACAAGAACATCGTCTTTGCGGAACCCTCGCGCGGCGAGGCGCTCTTCGTTTTCACCAATGGCGACGGGGGCATGAAGGTGTACGATCGCGCCATCCGGCATCTCACCGGACGCGACCATCCCGCTCTCGTCTGGATCTAGAATAATAGGGCCATGGCACGCGCCCTCGTATCCACCTTGTTGCTGGCCGTCTGCGCCACCGCCCAGCAGCAGCAGCCGAAATTCAACGGCCTCGATCTCGGACTCCACAATCTCTACCGCCTCTCGGACGCCGAGACGCGATCCATCAGTCCGGAAAACTTCACTGGCGAAAAAGGCAAAGGAGGCATGGCCACAGAAGGCACCGGCAAGAACGCCGCGCGCAATCTGGGCCAGGGATGGAAGATCAGTCCCAGCGTCCGCATTAAAGCCGGCACGACCTTCACGCTTGCCGAAATCAGCGGCAGCGGCGCGATCGAGCACATCTGGATGACGCCCACCGGCAACTGGCGCTGCTCGATCCTGCGCATGTATTGGGATGATGAGACCGAACCTTCCGTCGAATCTCCTGTCGGCGACTTCTTCGGCATGGGCTGGGGACAGTACGCGCACCTGAACTCGCTGCCTGTGACGGTCAATCCCGGCAGCGCGTTCAACTCGTACTGGCCGATGCCGTTCCGCAAGAAGGCGCGCATCACGATGGAGAACATCGACGACAAGGACATGGTGCTGTACTACCAGGTCGACTACACGCTGACCAAAGTCCCCGACGACGCCGCGTATTTTCACGCGCAGTTCCGCCGCTCGAATCCACTGCCGTTCAAGTCCGTGTACACGCTGATTGACGGCATCAAAGGCGCTGGGCAGTATGTGGGGACCTACATCGCCTGGGGCGTCCACAACCGCGGCTGGTGGGGCGAAGGCGAGATCAAGTTCTACATGGACGGCGACAAGGATTATCCGACCATCGCCGGCACCGGCACCGAAGACTACTTCTGCGGATCCTACAATTTCGAGAACCGCGTGACGAAGCAGTATCAGGAGTTCAGCACGGCCTACGCCGGCTTGCACCAGGTCATCAAGCCGGACGGCGTCTACGCGTCACAGCAGCGTTTCGGCATGTATCGGTGGCACATCGTGGATCCGATCCGCTTCAAGAGTGACCTGCGCGTGACGATTCAGGCGCTGGGATGGAAGGCGAACTCGCCCGGCGAGTACCTGCCCTTGCAGGACGACATCTCATCGGTCGTCTTCTGGTATCAGAGCGAGCCGCACGGCAAGTTCCCCGCGCTGCCCAAGCGCGCGGACCTCGAGGTCAACTAGCCATTTTCAATTCGCGGCGGTAGCGGGCGGGAGGCAATCCGTACTCCCGCTTGAAGGCCCGGTTGAACGCGGCTTCCGACTCATAGCCGACTTCCGCCGCGATCTCCGCGACGCCCCGCGGCGTGCTTTGCAGCGCGCGCGCCGCCAACTGCAGGCGCCAGCGGGTCAGGTAGGTCATCGGAGGTTCCGCGAGAAGACGCGAGAACCGCTCGACCAGCGACGAGCGCGACAAGCCCACTTCATTGGCGAGATCTGCGATGGTCCACGGGTGATCGACGCGGCTGTGGAGCAGGCGCAGGCTGCGGCCGACGATCGGATCCCGCGCGCCCGCCAGCCATCCGGCTTGCTGTTCCGGCATGCTCGCCACGTAACGCCGAAGAACATCGACGAAGAGGACTTCCGACAATTTGGTCAGCATCGCCTCGCTGCCCGGGCGGCCGGAAGCCGCCTCGTCCACCAGATGCAGGATCGAGTTCCGCAACCAGTGTCCGGCACGATCGGTGTGAATGTTGACTTTGAATGCTTCGGGAAGGCCGCTGAGGACGGGTCCGCTAACGTGGGCGTCGAAGGACATGAAGCCGCACACGAAACGGGTCTCCGCTCCTTCGCCGCCCAGGCGCACAGGCGATAAATCCCCTGTGTTGAGCTTGGAGAGGATGGCCGACGTATGCCAGGAGTTGGAGGATCCGTCGACACTGCTCATGCGGTGCGCGTCGCCGTGCGGCAGCACCAGGACGTCGCCGGCTTCGAGCGGGATACGGCGTCCGTCCTGCAGTGTCGCCACGGCCCGGCCTTCGACGACGAAATGGTAGATCAACAACTGCCGGATCGGCGGCGAGTCCACGCCCCACGGTGCGCATAGCTCGGCGCTGAAGAAGAGCGCCCGGTTCAACTTGAATCCACTCAGAATCTCGGAGAACGCGTCCAAAACGAACCTCCACAGGCGGTTTACCGGCCTGTAATCAGTTAAGCGGGAAAACCCGCTAACTTTCGCATGGGTTGCCGCTTTCCTTTGTGTGGACGGCTTCAAGCGCGCGCCACAACCAAACCCAAAGGAATGTGTACAACACCATGTTGATCAGTCGAATCTTCAACTTCGTTTACGGACTGGCAAGCTATGCCGTCTTCTTCGCAACGTTTCTCTACGCCATTGGCTTTATCGGAAACATTGCCGTCGTACCCAAAACCATGGACTCACCGTCATCCACGCCCTGGCAGACCGCATTGCTGGTCGACCTGGGACTTCTTTCGGTCTTTGCCGTACAACACAGCGTCATGGCGCGTCCATGGTTCAAGCGCATGCTCACCAGCGTCATCCCGCACGCCATTGAACGCAGCTCCTATGTGCTCGCCAGCAGTCTTGCATTGTTGTTGATGTTCTGGAAGTGGGAGCCCATCGGCGGCATGATCTGGGACGTCCAGGACGCCACCGGCCGCATCCTGCTCTATAGCGGCTACGGCTTCGGTTGGGCGCTGGTGCTGTTCACGACGTTCGTCATTAACCACTTCGACCTCTTCGGACTCCGGCAAGTCTGGCGCGACCTGCAGGGCAAACCGCAAGCCGGCTTGAGGTTCGTGACGCCGGTGATCTATCGCGTGGTTCGCCACCCGCTGTATGTCGGCTGGCTGTGCGTTTTCTGGTTCACGCCGTCGATGAGCGTGACGCACCTGGTATTTGCAATGGTCACGACGGCGTACATCCTGGTTGCGATCCAGTTCGAGGAACGCGACCTGATGCGGGTCCACCCGGAGTACGCTGTGTATCGCAAGCAGGTGCCGATGCTGATTCCTCGCATGCCGCGCGAGGTCGTCATCCCGTCGAATGACGCTACCCTGGAAAACCAGCCGGCGATGTGGGTGCGGCGGTGAGGGGTTACGAAGAGGTGCTGCCGCTGATCGCGATCGTGGTCGGCGGCATCCTGATCCCAGCGCTGCAGCAGCAGACGCAGAAGGAGATGATGGTCCTTCCGCGTCCTGGCTGGAATAGAGTCGCGATCCCGGAAATTCTCACTCCACCACTTTGGGGAACGGCAGTTGTTCAGTAATTTTTCTGGCGCTCGAACCGCGCCCGTTGCGCCCGGCCCATTGCTTTGACGCCCGCGAGCGATGGGTCCTGGCGCGATTCGTCCGGCTGATCGTCACTTCACACGGCGGTAGACTTCCTTGCGGTTACCAACACGGTGGTTCTTCCCCGGTCCCACATAGATGCGGTAAAGTTTCTCCTTGGTCTCGAGCTTCTCGACACCGCGGGGGCGGGGATTCTCCTCCAGGTGGAGGATGTCCCGATTCACCTGCCGGCGGATATGAGGATCAAGCCTGCGAAGATCCCTTTCGGCGGCAGGAGTTACCTCTATCCGGTACGTCAGGTCTCAGTCCCCCAACTCCCGCATGAGATCCCGGAGGGGCCTGGTTCCCTTCTTCTTCGCTTCTTTCAAAGCAACCCGAGCGTCTTCGAGATCGACGCGATCCATTTCTTCTTTGGACAAGCGCTCCAGTAGACGGAGGTCTTCTATTGGAATCACGGCAGCCAATTCTTTGCCACGCCGGGACACGATCGTCCGCTCTTTTCCGTAGGCGGCGCGGTTCACAACATCGGGGAATTCCTCACGAGCTTTCGAGACATTCAGGCGTGTCATGATGATCTGTACCAATTGTACAACTTGTACAATTGCTCGCCCTTCCAGCTAGTAGTTCTTCTGGCGCTCGAACCGTGCGCGTTGCGCACGGCCCATGGCCTTCACACCCGCGAGCGATGGGTCCTGGCGCGAGAGCAGTTCGAGATTCGACGACACTTTCTCGATGGCGCGCGCAAGGTCGCGTACATCGTCTTCTTCGCCGATCAGGCAGAACTGAAACAACCACACGGACTCGTCGTATGCCGCGCGTTCCGACACCGGGCAGCAGCAATCCGAATAGTCTTTGCTGAGTTGGCGGCAGTTCTCGGGCGTCGCATAGAAGAGGTCGCTCTTGTAGACCGCCTCGTAGAATCGGCCGTCACACGGGATGCCTTCGGCTGCGAGCGCGGCGACAAAGAGATCGCGATGCGGCGCCGGAGTCCCCGGTTGCGGACGATACTGGAACACATACGTGTACAACGTCGGCTGCGTGATCTCCGGCTGCGGCGGCAACGTGCGGACCCCCGGCAATCCCTGCAACAAATCCGTCAACAGCGCCGCGCGCTCCGCACGCAAGGCGCGCAGTTCCGGCAGCGTCTCGAGTTGCCCGATCAGCAGCGCGATCTGCAGGTCCGTCACGCGATAATTGAGGCCCAGCATCCGCCGCCCGTATTCATCGGTCAATGACGCGCGTCCGCAGTTGATCATCGTCTGCATCGCTTCGTAGTATTCAAGCGAATTCGTGGTGAGGATCCCGCCCTCGCCCGCCGTCATGAGTTTGCTTTCCTGCAGCGAGAAGGATCCGATATCGCCGATGGATCCTGCGCCCGCGCCCTTGTACGCGCCGCCATGCGCATGCGCGCAATCCTCGATCACTTGCAAGCCGTGCTCGCGCGCCAGTGCCATCAACGCGTCCATGTCGGTGAACCGCATCGCGAGGTGCACCGGTACGATCGCCTTCGTGCGCGACGTAATCGCCCGCCGCACGGATTCGACATCGAGGCAATACGTGTCGGGATCGATATCCGCGAACACCGGCACGCCGCCCATCGCGAGCACTGCCGTGGCCGTGCCGTCCCACGTGAAGGCGGGCACGATCACTTCGTCGCCGAAGCCGACTCCCGCAACTTGCAGGGCCACCGTAATCGACAACGTGCCGTTGATCACCGGCAACGCGTATTTTGCGCCTTGCAGTTCCGCGAATCCTTTGCAGAATTCGGTGGCCAGAGGCGTCGGATACGGAAACCCGCCCCAGTGGCGGCTCTCGACTGCCTTGGTCAATCGTTCGATGTCAGAGGGCCGGTAATCAGGCCAGGGCCGGAAGGGTTTGTGGCGGACTGGTTCGCCACCCAGCAAAGCGAGGGATGCCATACGTTTGATTCGAGGATACGATAGGTGCGTGATTCATGTGTTAGCGGCCGTACTTCTGACGGCTGCCGATAGCTGGACCGTCCAGGCCGAAGAGCCTACCGGACTCTACCGCCGTAGCGATGAAGTCGTGGCGGTTCCCCTCGCAAAACTCGGTGGACACACGACGGGATTCACGATCGTCGACGGGCAGGGCAGGGAACTGCCTTGGCAGGCGTCCGCCGGTCAGCTGTACTTTCCGGTGTCGTTGATTCCCGGCGAACTTCCCAAATACACGATCACGTGTTGCGGCGCCGGGCAGGGCAACTTTGCGAACGCGATCACGCTACGAAAGGTCGGCATGCGGCGAGTCGAATTCGGCAACGCCAACTTCCGCGCGGTCATCGACACGCAGGCCGGAGCGATTGTCGAAGTCTATCCGCTGCGTGCGAAACCGCCTCGCGTGTTGAACCTCGTCGAGACCTCGCCCGAGCGGCGCGACGCGTTGAAGGGCGATATCCACGAGACCGCGCGCGATGCCGCGACGGCAATTCCGCCGCCAGTTCCAGGCGTCGACGGTGACAACACGGGTTGGACCTCAACCGGCGCTACCGGTTCGTTCACCAATGTCGAACTTCTTGCATCCGGACCCCTGCGCGGCCATCTGCGCCTGACGCGCGCGAACGACCCGTGGGACATCACGTGGACCTCGACATCTGCGGGTTTCCGCTGGAAGGCGCGCGGCGGATTTCGTTTCGCAAGTATTTCCGCGTCGCCTTATGTACCCTTCAACCGCTGCGTCGGAGGCAGTGAATACGCGGGTCCCGGTGGACCTGGCGAAGATGAGCCGGAACCCAACCGCATCGAAGCGCGAACTGGTTATGGCAAGCTGCCCGGCGGCCATATCGTTTACTATCAGCGCGAAGAAGATTATGGCGCGCTTGCCGTTGCTGCGCTGGATCCCGCGGTGCAGTGGACCGGCGCCTGTTCGCGCCGCGTGCTTGCATCGCATCCCGGCGAGACCGAGATCGCTATTCTGTTCCCGGCGTGGAACGGCGTCGAGACGTTCCTCGAGGCCCGCAAGGAATACCGCGTGTTCCTGCAGCCTGTACTCATCAGCGCGCCTGCCCCAACGGCAACCGTTCCGCGTATCCGCACGGCTGCCGCACGGGAAGCGAAGCCATCCATCGCGGGCAACGCTGCTGCCACGGCGTTCACCGAAGAATCGCTCTCGCTCAACGGCGACGACTGGGAACTGATGTGGTCCGAGAAAGGCGCGGGACCTCCAGCATCCGGCTGGCGCAAGGTGCGCGTACCCGGCACGGCGCACGTGCAGTGGCTCAACGCCGCGCAAATCTACACGCGCGAAGCCGAGTGGATCAGCGGCAAAGAGTGGTGGTACCGCAAGTCCGTCACGCTGCCACAGAGCATGTTGAAGCCCGGCAAACGCCTGCGTCTGCAGTTCGAAGCCACGGACTACTACGCAGACACGTGGGTGAACGGCGAGTTCCTCGGCCGCCACGAGGGCTACATCGATCCATACGAGTACGACCTCAACATCACGTCGGCGCGCGTCGACATCCTGGTTCGCACGTGGACTCCCGTGCATTACTACTGGAAGCATCGCCCGTACACGATCAAAGGCGCGTACGGCGCTGTCGACCAGAAGCCCGACGACATCACGGCGCTCGGTATCACGCGCAATGTGCGCATCGTCGCGTCGCCGTCGCAGACGCTGATCCGCGATATCGCTGTCGATACGAGACTGACCGGCGACACATCCGCGGAAGTCGAAGTCCAACTCGACGCCGAAGCCGCGACCGGCGCGCACCAGTGGGAACTCACCCTCACCCCTCGCAACTTCACGTCTAACGATCGCATCCAGGTGCGCGCTTCTGCGACCGCGAAGTCGCTGCGGATCCCGGTTGCGAATCCTCAACTCTGGTGGACCCGCGATCATGGCAAGCCCAACCTGTATACGCTGTCCGTCCGTCTGCTCGACAAGGATGGCGCCGCGATCGACGCGCGCGACCTCGCCGTCGGCATCCGCGAGATCGAACGCATCGGCTGGCATTTCTATCTCAACCGCCGCAAGATGTTCGTCCGCGGCACGAATTACTACTTTCACCTCTACATGTCCGAGATGACGCGCGCGAAGTACGAACGCGACCTCGATCTCATGCTCGGCATGAACGTGAACATGATCCGCGTGCACTGCCACTTCAGCAATCGCGAATTCTACGATCTCGCCGACGAGAAGGGCGTGCTGCTCTGGCAGGATTTCCTCGAAGCCTGGTATCCGCACGACCGCGGCTTCGCGCAACGCGCCGCGACGCTCTACGACAATCACATCCGGTACGTCCGCAATCATCCGTCGATCGCAAGCTGGACCACCAGCGATGAAGAGGACTTCGAAAACTATCGCGACATCACCAAACATCTCGCGCCGCGCCCGTACTTCCTCGATCCCCAGCGGCGTCCCGTCGTGCGCAGCACCGGACGCTTCGGCGACAGCCACGTGTACCACGGCTGGTACGACGGCTCGATCTGGGATTACGCGCAGATGAACGAGAACTTCGTTTCGGAACTCGGCGCCACAAGTTTGCCGAACTACGAAACGCTGAACACGTTCATGAATGGCAAGTGGCCAATCCAGGATCATCTCGATGAATGGGTGTGGCGGCGCCTACAGATCAAAGAGGCCTTTCGCGCGTGGGGCGAACCCGCGCCGGGCATGACGCTCGAGCAGTACATTCCGCAAACGCAGGCGTATGTCGCGCGGTTGTTTCAAATCGCGATCGAGCGGGTCCGCAGGC
Organism: uncultured Solibacteraceae bacterium; assembly: GCA_964627455.1. Taxonomy (GTDB): domain Bacteria; phylum Acidobacteriota; class Terriglobia; order Bryobacterales; family Bryobacteraceae; genus F-183. The sequence goes on from CAZVKC010000010.1 coordinate 23,508, forward strand.
GCAAGAGCGAAGGCGCCGGCGGGATCTTCCATTTCCACGCGATCGATATCTGGCCGTCCATCACGATGGCGGCGATCGACTTCGAACGCCGTCCGACGAAGACCTACGACGCGGTGCGGCGTAGCTTTGAGCCGGTCGCCGCGCTCTTTGACTACGATCGCGACAAATGGAAGGCCGGCGAGACGTTCACGTGTGGTCTGTGGGCGGCGAATGATCGCTGGGATGCCGTACCCGGCGTAACGCTACGCTGGAAGATCCTTTCGCCGTCCGGCCGCGTGCTGCAGCAGAGTTCGCATGCGCAACAGGTTTCGCTGGCCGCGGATTCTTCGATACGAATCGGCAAGGCGGAATGGACGGTCGCGTCGAATGCTGGTCCGCATCAATTGCGCGCGGAACTCGTCGATGCCACTGGTAAAGTGATTTCAGAAAACGTGTACGAGTTTATGGTGGTGGGTCAGTGAGAGTCTTTTTATTTGCATTCGTAATATCCGGCGCGTTGCTCGCGCAACCCGTCAAAGTCGGGACCTTCGCAGCCGAAAGCAGGACCTTCTTCAAAGCGCCGCAGCTTCCCTCGGATGACGTACGCGACGTCCGTCTCGGCGCCAATGGGGAAGTATTCGCAGTCACGGCCGCCGGCGCGGTCACGATGAAAGACGGCAAGTGGATTCCCGCGACGATCGCGGCGGCCAAACCCGCGAACGTCGAAGCCCGCAAAGACGGACTCTTCGTACGCAACGCCAAAGGCGCATGGGAACGGCAGTTCCCGAATGATGGCGCGGGGCGCAGCTGGGCGCCGGTCGATGTTCGCGGCGCAGCCTACGACGCGAAGGGACGCCTGTGGTTTGCCAGTCCGCAAGGCGTGGGCGTGCGCGAGACCGACGGCAAGTGGAAGCTCTACACCGGCGCAGACGGGCTCCCGTACGACGACTTCACCGCGGTCGCACCTGGCGAAGATGGCGTCGTCTGGTTCGGAACCAGAATCGGTGCGATCCGCTTTGACGGCAAAACCTGGGAGTACCGGCAGGGACTTCGCTGGCTTCCAAACGACGAGGTCCGCGCGATTGCGGTGGATTCGAAATCCGGCAATGCGTGGATCGCCACTGCCGGCGGACTCGCGCTCATCGAACGCAAGCCGCTCACCCTCGCTGACAAAGCGCGTGTTTTCGAAGCCGAGATCGACAAGCGTCACCGCCGAACGCCCTATGAGTACGTCCATCCGGTGATCCTCGACAAGCCCGGCGACACCAGCAAGTGGACCCAAACCGACAGCGACAACGACGGCCTGTGGACCTCGATGTATGGCGCCGGCGAGTGCTACGCCTACGGCGCCACGGGACGCGAAGAGTTCCGCATTCGCGCAAAGAAAGCCTTCGAAGCGCTGCGATTCCTGCGCATCGTGACCCAGGGCGGCGAGCATCCCGCGCCCACCGGTTTCATCGCGCGTTCGATCCTGCCGGTTTCCGGCCGCAATCCGAACGTGCACGATTCGCCGCAGCATGACGCCCAACGCCGCGCCGAACGCGACCATCGCTGGAAGATCATCGATCCGCGCTGGCCGAAGAACGGTGAATGGTACTGGAAGACAGACACGAGTTCCGACGAACTCGACGGCCACTACTTCTTCTACGGCCTCTATTACGATCTCGTCGCGAAGACTGAAGAAGAGAAGCAGCGCGTGCGCGAGCATGTGGCCGCGATTACCGATCACCTGCTGGTCCACAACTACGCGCTGGTCGACCACGACGGCAAGGTCACGCGCTGGGCCGTCTTCGGACCAGAAGAGATCAACCACAATCAGGACTGGTGGCAGGAACGCGGCATGAACTCGCTCAGCATCCTCGCGTACCTCAAAGTGGCCGAGCACATCACGGGCGACGCGCGTTATGCGAAGGCCGCACGCACGCTGATCGAGGTCCACGGCTACGCCACCAACACGCTCATCACCAAGACGCATCTCGGACCCGGCGCCGGCAATCAGAGCGACGACGAGATGATCTTCATGAATTACTACAGCCTTCTGAAATACGAGAAGGATCCGCAGCTACGCCAGAAATACCTGCGCGGTTTCCGCAGCCATTGGGACAACGAACAGCCGGAGATGAACCCGGTTTTCAACTTCCTCTACGCTGCGGTCGGCGCCGGCGGCAGGTTCGAAGATGCGTTCGGCGTGGACGATCTCAGTCCGCAGGGACCCTGGCTCGAGGACTCGATCGACACGCTCAAGCGATTACCCCTCGATCGTATCGACTGGGCGTTGAAGAACAGCCATCGCAAAGACATCGTGCGCCTGCCGGCGAATGTGCGCGAAGGCAACGCCGCGGTTGGACATCGCGTGAACGGCAAAGTGCTGCCGATCGATGAGCGTTTTGTGGGCCACTGGAACCACGACCCGTGGACGCTCGATTCGCGCGGAGGCGGCCGCACGCTGGCCGATGGCGGCGTGTTCCTGCTGCCCTACTACATGGGGCTGTATCACGGTTTTGTCGCGCCCGAATAACCGGACGGACGCGACAAATCCCTTTATTTTTGGCTACGGCGGCGGCGGTGCGCCAACAACAGGCCGAAGGCCAAGGCGCCTCCTGCCATGGTGACGGTGGATGGTTCCGGTACCGATGTGGCGTCCAGTGCAAAATACAGGTTGCCCTGCCCGGCGGCCGTCGCACCCGTGGAGAATCCGGATCCGCTATTGACGAGGATCGATGCGTTGTTGCTCGAGCCGACCTTGGGCGGTTCAAACGCGTTCAAGCCGAGATCGAGCCCCGCAGAAACATTGGAAATCGCCACGGCGAACACGAGCCCATCCCCGGACCAGGGGAGGTTCAGGTTCGAAAACGTAACGGTCAGAATGTCGAAACCGTTGATCGTGAGACCGTTCAAAACATACGACGAACCCACCTGGGAACCCACAGGAGAGCCGGGGTTCCAGAAGCTAAGAGCCGCAGAGAATGTACCCGTCGCTTCGCCGCCGTTGAAAAACTGAATGCTCGCGCTGTTCAGGATCCGGTCTATGCCGCCCAGTGTGACCGAGTCACCGATCTGGGTGTATGGACCAGAGGAGTAGAAGTAGGTCACGAGCGTGTCGGTGGTCGTGTTGTCGTAGATGATTGAGTTCCCGAACGCCGGGGCAGTGGAAACCGCCAGCAGAGCAAGAAGAGTCAAGGGTAGCTTATTCATTTGGCTCCTTTTTAGTATTAGTGACTCGCGGTCATTTCGCAGACTCATGCCTATCGAGCGCCCCCGCCCAGGACTCTCGGGGTGTAAGTCAACGCGGCCGTTCCGGAGCGCGTAAACTCGACGACGAACGAGATGGTCTGGCCGGCTGCGATATCGCCGGTTTCCTTATACGGACTTCCGGCAGGCGCCGTCTGACTCGTGACTCCGCTCGGCTGATAGACCAAGTAACCTGTCGCGAGATTGTCGAACGCGAATGCCGAGCCTGTCAGAGCGGATCCGTTGTTCGTCAGCGAAATCGTCTGCGAGAAACGTCCGGTCGCACGGTTGAAAGCGGGGACCGTCTGTGTGATCGAGATCTGCCCCGTAACAACTGGCGCAATTGCGGTCACGAAGTTTGCTGTGACGGATGCCGCGGCGCTCATCGTTACGGTGGTTGCCGCCGATGCGCTATTGGCCACGGGACCTGTCCAGCTCGAGAATGCAAAGCCGTTGGCCGGCGCAGCCGTCACGTTGACGACGGTTCCGGAATCGAAGAACGTCCCCGACGCAGGCGTCACGGTTCCACCGTTTGCCGGTGATGCGGCAACAGTCAACTGATACTGCGTTGTGAAGTTACCGGTGATGGACAGCGCTGTCGATCCGACCACGACACTGTGTGCGATCGCCCCTGCGTCAGACCAGTTCGAGAACACGGCGCGAACACCGGCGCCCAGCGATTGCGGCGTCGTGGTGGACAGCGTATACGTGCCGGGCGCGACGTTCACCGTTTGCGTTCCCGTCAACAACTGGCCGTTGAACGTGTACGACACACCGGCCGGAACCGTGATGGTCACCCCGGTCTGGGCGGTGAAGTTGGCGGTGATGGACTTCGCTGCGTCCACGGTCACGGTCGTCGATGCCGAGTTCGCGTTGGCCACGGGACCCGTCCAGTTCGCGAACACGAAGCCGGAATTCGCAGTCGCCGAAACGTTGACCACCGTGCCGCTGTCGAAGAACGTTCCCGACGCAGGCGTCACGGTTCCACCGTTTGCCGGTGATGCGGCAACAGTCAACTGATACTGCGTTGTGAAGTTACCGGTGATGGACAGCGCTGTCGATCCGACCACGACACTGTGTGCGATCGCCCCTGCGTCAGACCAGTTCGAGAACACGGCGCGAACACCGGCGCCCAGCGATTGCGGCGTCGTGGTGGACAGCGTATACGTGCCGGGCGCGACGTTCACCGTTTGCGTTCCCGTCAAGGACTGGCCGTTGAACGAATATGTAACGCCTGCCGGGACGTTGATCGTAACCGGAGTCAACTGCGTCACGCTCGAGGTCACGCTGCTGGTGTTGTTCGAGGTGTTGGTTTCCCCACCCCCGGATACTGTTGCTGTGTTGGTGATGGACGCCGGGGCATTGGAAGCAATGTTGACGTTGATCGAGATGGCAGTCGTCGAGGCCGCGGCGTTCAGCGTCCCCGTGTAGGTGCAGGAGATTGTCGTTTGCGTGCTGGCGGCGCAATCCCAGGGCGCACTCAATGTGAGCACGCCTGCAGTGACGCCGGTTGGCAGGGGATCCGTGACCGTAAACGAACTCGTTGTCGCCCCGGCGCCGCTGTTGGTCACCGACACCGTATAGGTCGCCGTGCCGCCTTGGATGAACGACGAAGAGGTTGCCTTCGTGATCGTGAGATCCGGTGAACTGACGATGGTCGTCGAGTCATTCGCTGTGACAGAGCCCGAGGATCCGCCGCCCGAAACGCTGACGGAATTCACCAGGGGCGAAGAAGCGTTGGCAGCCACGGAAACGGTGACCGTGATCGGCGGTAACGTGCCGCCGGCGGCGACCGCGCTGGTGGTCGTGCAAGTGAGAGTGCCGACGGAGCAAGTCCAGTTCGAGCCAGACATCGCGGTTACCGTGAGACCCGTGGGCGGCGCTTCGACCACTGTGATGGTTCCGGCCGTCGACCCCGGGCCGTTGTTACCGACAGTGACCGTATAGGTCGCGCCCGTTTGGCCTTGCGAGAAATTGCCGGAGTGAGTCTTGCTGATCGACAGTACCGGCGGGGTCATGGTGAGGTTGATACACCATCCGCCGCTGAGTGAACCGCCGCCGACGGTGCCGGCGGAATCTGTCACGGTCCACAGGGTCCAGTAGCCGGCAGGACTGATCCCGGCAGGGAACACGGTAGCCAGTGTCGACGTGGATGCGCTCGAGAAGGTGGACGACGCGGGGGCGGGGAAGACGTCGGGAATGCCGGTTTCCACGATATCGGTGGGTTTGAAGGTTCCGGCCGCCAGCGCCGTGCTATTGGGCAGCGAGGACGCCGCTGCGTCATCGAGCGTGAGGTTGAGGTTGGAGACGGCGGTGGTTCCACCGACGTCGGACAGGACGACGAGATTGCCGCCGTTGGGACCCGACAGCATCATATCCATGTCGTCGGGCAACTGGTGCGAGAAGCCGTTGAGGCTCAATGTCACCTTCGATAACGCTCCGGCCAGACTTGGAACCAGGATGCGAGTCGGATAAGGCGAGCCGCCGCTGCCCTGCACGTTAGCGAAAGTGAGTCCCGATGCGTTGCAGTACCGGTTTGTGGAGGGGTTACTCGTCGCGGTGTCGACGTAGTGTGTGACTTGCCCGCTGCTGATATTGAAATTGCCGGGCGAACCGCTGTAGTTTGCCGTGACGATGTGGGCGCCGGCGGCGAAGTCGGACTTGGCGAACGACGCCGTGCCGAGCGCGTCCAGGTTCAGCGGACCCGCAAGCTGCGTTGCGCCCTCCAGGAAGCTCACCGAGCCCAGGGCGTTGACCGGCTGTCCGTTGGAGGCGTTCGTGACCGTCGCCGCGACTGTGACGCTCTGGTTCACGGACGAAGGCGTTGGCGTGACACTCGTCGTTGTCGTGGTGGCAGGCGAACTGGTCGTGGTGAAGGTCAGACACCAGCCGCCGCTGATCTGGCGGGGCGTGGACGAGGTGCCGCCGTGGGTCGCGACGTACAGTTCCCAGGTCCCGTTGGGAACTCCGGTGAATATGTCGCGGAAGCGCGAGGATCCCGCAGGGGCGGCGAAGTTCCAGGGAGAGGCCGGGGCCGGGGAAGGGAAATTCACCGAGGTGGTGCTGTTGGCCGTTGGCCGGTAGGTCCCCGACGTGAGCGAGCCCGAAGACGGCAGCGCGTTCGCAGCGTCATCGTCCAGTGTGATGTTCGCATTCGAGGTGACCGAGGCGCCGCCAGGCCAGGCCATCGGGACCATCTTCGCGCCAGTAGTGGCGTTGAGAAGCAGCAGGTCGATGTCCGAAGTCGACGGATACGAGAAGCCGTTAATGGTTAACGTCACCTTCGAAATATTGCCCGACAAGCCGCTCACGAACATGCGCGACGGATAAGGCGTGGACAGCGGCAGAACCGAAAACGAACTGGAAATCGAGATCGGGCCTGTGTTGCAGAACTGCGACCCGTTGACGGTAGTCTGCCGGTTGACCGTCTGCGTGAAGCTCCCGCTGCTGGCCGCGAACCCGGTGGCGCCGCTGTAGCTGGCGGAGATGGTGTGCGTGCCTTCCGTGAGTGCGGATGTCGTAGTGGTCGCGACGCCGCTGGCGTTCACCGGAACGTTGCTGGCGATCACGGTGGCGCCGTCGGAGAAGTTGACCGTACCGAGCGTAACCGTGCTGGTGGAGGTGACGTTTGCCGTGATCGTGACGGAGCCGCCCACGAACGAAGGATTCGGGTTCCCGGACACGGTCGTGGTGGTGGCTGCGTTGTTGACCTGTGTGGTGATGAGCAGGTCATAGCTCAGGAGGCTTGCATTGGACGTGGTCCCGCCGAACGAATCCGAGATAATGTACAGTTTCCAGTCGCCGTTGACCGTAGAACTGCCGTTATAAATGTTGGCGAAGGTCCCGGCGCCGTTGAGCCCCTGCGCGGACGTCGTGTTGGCGGTGTTCTGCGCGAAATTCGCGAGGGTCAGCGTAAAGTTTCCGGTGGTCGCCGTCGGGAAAGTGTCCTGGACCAGGCCGCCGTTGGCCGGCTGGTAGGTCATATTGTTCGCCAGGAAACTGGGATCGCGCCCCACCGCGCCGTTGCCGTCCGGCAGAGGTGAACTGCCCGCGTCGGACACGGTAATCGTGAAATTGGTAATCGAGCATTGTGCCGAGGAGCAAATGGTGGAATTACGGGTGCCGCCGATATCCGACCAGAAAACGAAACGCCGACCGTCCGGGGATTCCAGCATCATATCCAGATCATCGGGGTCTAACGCAGTCAAGCCGTTCAGGCGCACCCTTACCGACGTGATCGTGCCGCTCAATCCGGAGACTGTGTTGGTAATTGGATAAATCGAAGCTTTTCCAGGAGTGCTGTCCGTGTTGCCACTGACACTGGAGAGATTGATCAGGCCGGTGGCGCTGGTGCATGTGGTGCTGGTGGAAGTGCCGGTACAACCAGCGAAGGCAGGCGCGGTAATCCCAAACAAAAACGAAACCGTAAGCCAGAGAATAAAGGAATTCAACGGCGGAACGGTGCGGGGTAATAGGCGAATCGTCGGTGGGCGCACAGAAATCTCCTTGGGCAGAACAAGAGTAGCCTCCATTGTACGCGACAAGTCGCTGCAGTACCGGTCAGTGTTTTGCAGATTTTGTGGAATTATTTTCAGCTACGCGCCGCAGTCGCTCGCGAATCTTCGAGAATGTCCCCAAATCGCTCCATCGCCAGGCGCACCAGTTGTGCGCGGCTACGCCCGCCCGTCTTCTCGAAAAGTTGCTGAATGACGGATTTTACCGCCGCTTCGGTGGAATTGAGTTCGTAGGCGATTTCCTTCGAAGTCAATCCCCGGACAACGCACCGCAGGACCTCGCATTCACGAACCGTTAGCGGCTTGCTGTCGGATGCTCCTGCGGACTGCTGTCGCCGATCGAGAAGTTCGCGCAACCAGGGGGAATCCAGGACGTCCATTCCGGCGCCCAACCGGCGAATGACCTCGCACAAGAGCGAAAGACTGTCCCGTTTCAGGTGCAGCCCGTCGATCCCCGCCCGCAACAGTCTGTGGACCTGATACCCGGTGATTCCGGCCGTCACCCCGACGACTTTCGGCCGCGTTCCGTAGGAAAGTCCGCCGAGAAAATCGAAGACTTCATTGCCCGGCAGCTCGATATTCATCACGGCCACGTCTACCGGCAGACGCTGAATCATCGACAGTGCTTCCGCGGCCGTATCGGCCTCGCCCGCAACGTCCATGTCGGGCTCGAGCGACAAGGCGCGCGACAGCCCGTTGCGAAAGAGAACGTGATCGTCAAAAAGAAGGAGCCGGAGCCTGCCCCCAGGCGTCCCCATCCAATCCGCCATCTCGATGTACTCCCGCCACGACCCGGCGCTCGCGCCAGGCTGAAACAGAAGTGTCCCCCCAGAGCCCGGATTATATACTAAGTTGCACTCGAAATGGAATAAGAAAAGCTGTTGATGAGTTCTACGACCAGTCGCACATCGCCTTCCGGCATTCCGGGATCGATCGGCAGGGCGAGCACTTCTGCCGCCGCCTGTTCGCTAACCGGGAAGTCGCCTTCCCGGTAGCCGAGGTATGCGAAGCACTGCTGCAGGTGCAGCGGAATCGGGTAATAGACCTCGGATACCACGCCGTTTTGCGTCAGGTGGTCGCGCAGCGCATCCCGCCTGGGCGACCGAATGACGAACTGATTGTGCACGTGCCGCGTGCTGTACGGCGCAACCGGCGGAGCAACGACGGGTTCGCGCAGCAGGCTCCGGTACAGGTTCGCATGACGCTGCCGCGCCGCAGTCCAGGCGTCCAGATACCGCATCTTCACCGACAACACCGCTGCCTGCAATGCGTCCAGGCGCGAGTTCCAGCCGACGGACTCATGTACGTAGCGCGTCAGCCCGCCATGCACACGAATCCGCCGCAGCTTCACTGCCAGCGATTCGTCGTTGGTGGTCAGCATGCCGCCGTCGCCGAACGCCCCGAGATTTTTACCCGGGTAAAAACTGAAGCATCCGATCGCGCCCATCGATCCCGCGCGGCGTCCCTTATATTCCGCGCCAATCGCCTGCGCCGCGTCTTCCACCACATGCAATCCGCGCCGCGCTGCGATCTCGAGGATCGGATCCATGTCCGCGCACTGCCCGTACAGATGCACCGGCATGATGACTTTCACGCGCGGATGCCGGTCCAGCACGGCCTCGATCTTCGTGACGTCCATGTTGAAGGTCGCCGGATCGATATCCACGAACACCGGCTTCGCGCCCGAATGCACGATGTAGCCGGCCGTCGCGAAAAACGTAAACGGAACCGTCAGCACCTCGTCGCCCGGACCAACGCCGAGCGCCTTCAGCGCCAGCAGAATCGCGTCGGATCCCGAAGCACAGCCGACGCCGAACTTCGCGCCGCTGTATACCGCGATCTCCTCTTCGAGCTTCGCGACCGGCGCACCCAGGATGAAGGTTTGGTTGTCGCAGACCCGCGTGATCTCCGCCATCACTTCGTCGCGGATGGAGGCAAACTGAGCCTTCAGGTCCAGGAGTGGGATATTCTTCACGATACTTCTATGATCCAACAAGGCAGGGGTGGGAACCGGGGGCCCCAAATAGGTCAGGGGCGACCAAAGTCGCCCCCATCCCCTCCACTGCGGCCCTCAAGACTAAAGGATAGGAAAACCCTATCCTGAACCTAGCATATACGCGAGGCATGCAATCCGTCCATCCAAAACTGAACGTTCGAGGCATATGCTGTATGTAATGGCTTTCGACGGTAATACACGCAATGAATGCGCAGGCAGGCTTCGTAGCCGCTGCTGGTTCGACAATCACCACAACCTCGGGATGTCCGCCCTCTATATGGAGCGCTTCCCGAACTACGGCCTCACCCGCGAGGAGCTGCAAAGCGGCAAGCCCATCATCGGCATCGCGCAGACCGGCAGCGACCTCTCGCCGTGCAACCGCCATCACCTCGTCCTGCAGGACCGTCTCCGCGACGGCATCCGCGACGCAGGCGGCATCCCGTTCATCTTCCCCGTCCACCCGATTCACGAAGGCTGCCGCCGTCCCACCGCGGCCATTGATCGCAACCTCGCCTACCTCGGCCTGGTCGAGATCCTGCAGGGCAACCCGTTCGACGGCGTGATCCTCACCGCCGGCTGCGATAAGACGACGCCTGCGGGACTCATGGCTGCCGCGACGGTGAACATCCCCGCCATCGTCTTTTCCGGCGGTCCGATGATCAACTCGTACTTCAAAGGCAAGCTGGCCGGATCGGGCATGGCCATCTGGGAAGCCCGCCGCCTGCTCGCCGCCGGCGAGATCGACCAGAACGAGTTCTATGACATGGTGCTCGCCTCCGCGCCCAGCGTCGGACACTGCAACACCATGGGCACCGCGACCTCGATGAATTCGCTCGCCGAAGCGCTCGGCATGTCGCTGCCCGGCTGCGCCGCGATCCCCGGTCCCTACCGCGAACGCGCACAGATGGCCTATGAAACCGGCCGCCGCATCGTGGCGATGGTCCACGAGGATCTGCGCCCGTCGAAGATCCTCACCCGCGAAGCGTTCGAGAACGCGATCGTGGTGAACTCCGCCATCGGTGGATCCACCAACTGCCCGCCGCACATCAACGCCATCGCCAAGCACATGGGCGTGGACGTCCACGTCAAAGACTGGGAAACCATCGGCCACGAGATCCCGCTGCTGGTGAACGTGCAGCCCGCCGGCGAGCACCTCGCCGAGTCGTACCATCTCGCAGGCGGCGTCCCCGCAGTGGTCGGCGAACTCATGAAAGCCGGCCGCATCCGCACCAACGCGATGACGGTCACCGGCAAGACCTTCGGCGAAAACAACGCCGGACGCGAGAGCCTCAATCACGACGTGATCCGCACGTTCGACAAGCCGCTTAAGAAAGAAGCCGGATTCCTGGTGCTTGGCGGCAACCTCTTCGACGCTGCGCTCATCAAGACGTCCGTCATCACGGAAGAATTCTCCAAGCGCTATCTCGAAATCCCCGGTAGCGAGAACGTTTTCGAAGGCCGTGCGATCGTCTTCGACGGACCCGAGGACTATCACGCCCGCATCGACGATCCCGCGTTGAACGTCGATGAAACCTGCATCCTGGTGATCCGCGGCACGGGACCCATCGGTTACCCGGGCGCGGCGGAGGTCGTGAACATGCTGCCTCCGGATTACCTCGTCAAGCGCGGCGTCAACCAGTTGCCGTGTATCGGCGACGGGCGCCAGAGCGGGACCTCGGCCAGTCCGTCGATCCTCAACGCATCGCCCGAAGCAGCCGCCGGCGGCAACCTCGCCATCCTGCAAACCGGCGACATGCTGCGCGTGGACCTCAACGAGCGCCGCGTCGACATCCTCATCTCCGATGAAGAGATCGCCGCCCGCCGCGCCGCAAATCCCGAGTACGCGATTCCGCCAAGCCAGAGCCCGTGGCAGGAACTCTTCCGCCAGCACGTCGGACAGCTTTCCGACGGCGCCTGCCTCGAGTTCGCAGTGAAGTACAAGAACCTCGGTGATATCGTGCCGCGGCACAACCACTAACGATGTACACGCGCTCGCTGGTTTGTCTGTCTTTCGCTTTCGCGCTCTGCGCACAGGAATCCGGCGAGCGCACATACCGCACGCAATGCGCTCCCTGCCACGGCGGCAAAGCCGAAGGCGGGGAGCGTGGACCTTCCATCACGTCCCCTGTCAGCCTGCGTTCCAACGCGGACCTCGCGGATCTCATCCGCAACGGGTTGCCGGGCGCAGGCATGCCGGGATCTCCAAACATCGACGCTTCGGCGATGTCGAGCCTGATCGCGTACCTGCGAACGCTCGTCCCCAAAACTCTCTCTGCGCCGGAACGCATCGAAGCCGCAGGCGTCAAAGGCATTGTCCGCAACAAGAGCGATTACGACATGCAGGTCCTCGGAGACGACGGCAAGCTGCATCTCTTGCGCCGCGCGAACCATACATGGCGCGAGGTCCGCGGCGACCGCGACTGGCCCACGTATCACGGCTCCTACACCGGCAATCGCCACAGCCCGCTGCAGCAGATCACCCGCGACAACGTGAAGAACCTGCGCGCCGCGTGGATCTACAACATCCCCGGTTCGAGCCGTCTCGAAGGCACACCCATCGTGGTCGACGGCGTGATGTACATGACCAGCGTCAACGAGGTCCACGCGATCGACGCGGGGACTGGCCGCCGCATCTGGCAGTACAAGCGTCCGCGCACCAAAGGCCTCATCGGCGACGCGTCCGGCGGCATCAACCGAGGTGTCGCGATCCACGGCGACCGTCTCTTTCTCGTCACTGATCACGCGCACCTGCTGGCACTGCATCGCAACACCGGCGCCTTGCTCTGGGATGTCGAAATGGCGGATCACCGCGAGAACTACGGCGCCACCGTCGCGCCGCTCGTAGTTGGCGACCTTGTGTATGCCGGCACGTCGGGCGGAGACGAAGGGGTCCGCGGATTCCTCGCGGCCTATCACGTGGCAACCGGCAAGCAAGCCTGGCGCTTCTGGACCGTGCCGCTTCCCGGCGAACCCGGCAGCGAAACCTGGCAGGGCAAAGGCGTCCTGCCGCACGGTTGCGCGACCACCTGGCTCACGGGGACTTACGACGCACAACTCGACCTCCTCTACTGGACCACCGGCAATCCCTGTCCCGACTACAACGGCGACGAACGCCGCGGCGACAATCTGTATTCGGATTCCGTTCTCGCCCTGCGCCCCCGGACCGGCGAACTCGTCTGGCACTTCCAGTACACGCCGCACGACGTCCACGACTGGGATGCGCAACAACCGCCCATGCTTGTCGACGAACCCGGCACGGGTCGCAAGCTGCTGATGCAGGCGAGCCGCAACGGATTCTTCTATGTGCTCGACCGCACCAATGGCGCGTTCCTGCGGGGCACGCCGTTCGTGAAGAAGCTCAACTGGGCCAAGGGACTTGATGCGAAGGGACGTCCGATCCTCGAGCCCAGCGCGGTTCCGAATGCGGAAGGCAAGATCGACTGTCCCGCCGTCGAAGGCGCCACCAACTGGTTCTCGACCGCCTTCCATCCCGGCACGGGACTCTTCTACGTGCAGGCCCTCGAGAAGTGCACCGTGTATACGAAGACGCCCGGCAAGTGGGAAGCCGGCAAGTCCTACTACGACGGCACGACCCACGATGTCCCTGGCGACCCTGGACAGAAGGTGCTGCGCGCTTTGGACGCGAAGACCGGCCGCACCGTGTGGGAGCGCTCCCAGCAGGGTCCCGCGAATTCGTGGGGAGGCGTCCTGTCGACCGAAGGCGGCGTCCTCTTCGCTTGTGAAGACAGCGGCAACTTCACTGCGCTCGATGTCCGCAACGGCGAGTTGCTGTGGAAGTTCCCGGCCAACGTACTCTGGAAAGCGTCCCCGATGACGTACTCGATCGACGGCCGGCAGCATGTCGCCATCGCGGCAGGCGGCACGATCCTCGCCTTCGCGCTGCCGTAACGCGCAGATTGAGACACTCGGAACCGCAGACTTGTGAACTTCAGTGGTCTAGGGGGCATACCACCCCATAGGCGTCGGTAGGGACACTGTGGACTGTCCCCGCGCGGATCCTTTCCCACCACACGGAAAAAAGGCATACAATAATGGCTCGAAAGCTGTCGCTGGGGAGCGTCTATGCAATCCACCCATTCGGAATTGTTACCTCCGATGAGTGAAGAGGAATTCCGGCACGCGCCGGACGCTGTGTTGGTGTTACGTCTGCAACAATACAGCGATTCGCGCGCCATGGTCGAACTGTACGACCGATACAAAACAAGTGTGCTCGCTGCCTGTTGCCGTGTCCTGCAGGACCGCGCATCGGCCGAGGACATCGCGCAGGAAACGTTCCTGCGCGTTTACTCTCACATTCACGAGTATCGCGCCGGCAACTTCACCGGCTGGATCCTCACCATCGCTCGCAATCTCTGCCTCAACCAGTTGCAGAAAGCATCCACACGCACCGAAATCAACGGTGTCGAGGAGCGGCTGATGGAACTTCCCGCATCGCGAGATATGTCGCAGGATCCCGCCCGTCTGGCCAAAGTTCTGGAGTGCCTGGGCGAACTGTCCGACGAGCACCGAATCGTGCTCAAGCTCATTTACATGGAAGGATATTCGTACAAAGAAGCCGCCGAGCGCACGCGTTTTTCAGAAGACAAGGTCCGCAGCGCCGCACAAAACGGCCGCCGCATGTTCGCCAAGATCTGGAAGCGCAAGTTCGGAGGCGAAGAAGAATAAGTCCCGTGGATCCCGACTCGATCGATTCCCTGCTCAAGCGCGAACTGGCGGCTGCCCGTCACGCCCGTGGACCCTGCCCTTCCGCGGAAACGCTCTCGCTGTACCTGCTCGGCGAACTCAGCGCGCGCGAAGCGGCGGAAGTCCGGTCGCACATCGACCTTTGCGGCGAATGCGACCTGGTTGTGCTGCGCATGAAATCCTTCGACAGCGCCGGGGATACACACCCCCCGCCGCCCAAGCTTGCGTGGTGGCAGCATCCCGCCGCCACAGCCGCGGGTTATGTGCTGGCGCTGCTGCTCGCGTATCCCGCCTTCCTGCAACTGAGGACCCCGCCACAGGCCGCGGCTCCACCTGTTGCGATGCGCCAGGTCGCCACCGTGGACCTCAACGAGATCCGTGGGGGGGAGGGGAAGCCGCCGGCCACCGCGATCGTCACCGAACACGGCGCCGTTCTCTCCGCTCAAGTTCCCGTGAAACCGGGCCACCGCTATACCGCCACGCTGCGGTCCGCAGCGGCGACCGCGGGACCCCTGGCGTTGGCCGCGCCTTCTGAAGGGACCGGATACTTCCACCTCTTTGTGGAACCGGAGTTGCTGCGCCGTGGATCCTCCGGCCGCTTGACCATCCTCGAAACGAACGCAGACGGAGTCCGCACCGGTGAGTTCACGTTCGACTTCACTCTCTAGGCTCGCTGCCGCCGCGTTCTGCTCTCTGACCATCGCAGGCGCCGCAATGGCCGCCACGCCGGATCCCGCATGGCAGGACCGCATGCGCCGCTACAACGACCTCTGGCTGATGGTCGGCCGCGCTGAAGGCGACAAGGCCATCCCTCTTCTGCAGAAACTGATCGACGAGGATCCGGCTTTCTGGCGCGCATACCGCAGCTTGGCTGATGCGTACTGGCAGGAAGGCAGGATCCCCGAGGGCGAACGCTACTTCCAGTCACTCGCCGCCAGGGACGCGAAGAACGGCGACGCCTATTATGGTCTGGCGCATCTTGAGGAGGTTCAACCCGGAGATCATCGCAAGACCTCGGCTCAATTCCATTCCCAGTGTGCCCTGCGGACCCCGCGAGCCTGGCATTGCTTTGCGGGCGCATCCGGCCTGACGCAGGATGCCGGTAGCCTCAAGGCTTTTCTTCCCGTGGATGAAACGCTGCCGGGATACTGGCTGGCGCGCATGTTTCTGGCCACACGCGCGCGAGACAGAGGTAGTGCACTGCAGTATGTACGCCGCGCTTTGGACGCCGCTCGAACGCTCGGTGACACCGACGCTGAACTCTTCGCGCAAGGGCAGATGTTTCTGGTTCTCCAGATGGGGAACGAGCCGGCGCCCGAGGGGAGAGTGCATCTGCTCGAAGCGATCCGGCTGGCCGAATCCATCGGGGACATGGATGATGTCATCCGCATGCAGTCGATGCTCGCGGCATCGGAGCCCCGTGATTTTGCACTCGCATACGCTACTCTGGCGCGAGTCAAGGCGCTGGGACACCTGGATTGGATCAATAGCCTGAGCGCCGTACTCGCCAATATGGCCGAAACTGCGGGCGATTACGAGAATGCGGCGCGCTACATGCACGACTCCAACGAGTACACGAGACGGTATCGCAAGCGCGCCTGGCGCCCGGACGCCAACGCCTTGCGCTATGAAGGGACCTACCTCTTCCTCGCCGGCCGTCTCGACCAGGCATTGCAGCGCCTCGACGAAGCGATCGAGGCGGGCAAAGACTGTGACTGTGCGCACCAGGTCGCGTTTGTCTACCGAAGCCTCGGCATGGTCTACACGGCAACCGGCGACTACGTCAAAGCACTGCAGAACTATCAGACCGGGGTCCAGCTCTTTCTCAGCAAGGACATGACCTGGCAGGCCGGCGCGGACCTCGGCCGTATCGCCCAGGTCTACTTCGAACTCGGCGACCTCCCCTCTGCCCTTCGCTACGCAACCGACGCACTCGCCAGTTCACGCAAACATCAGGACAGCGCGCTCATAGAACGCCACCTCACCCTCATCGGCAAGATCCAGATCCGCAGCGGGAACTATGCCGCAGCAGAAACGGCATTGCAGAACGCACTGCAATTCGGGGACAGGGTGAAGGATGAACGATCGATGGCAGAGACCTGCCTCCGGCTTGCGGACCTCGAGTCCAGGCGCAAGCACACCGCAAAAGCTGGAGAATTCCTCGATCTGGCCGAACGCCATGCGATCGCCGGCAACGGCAAAACCGTGCTCGCGGAAGCCGCGATCCTCCGCGGAGATCTCGCCGAGCAGAATCCCGCGCAAGCCGCCGCCTTTTATGAAACCGCCCTCGCCCGAGCAAACGAGGCGTTATCCGCGGACCTCGCGACGATGGCGCTCCAGCGC
Organism: uncultured Solibacteraceae bacterium; assembly: GCA_964627455.1. Classification (GTDB taxonomy): domain Bacteria; phylum Acidobacteriota; class Terriglobia; order Bryobacterales; family Bryobacteraceae; genus F-183. The sequence goes on from CAZVKC010000010.1 coordinate 40,275, forward strand.
CTCGGCCACGCCGCTGCCCGGGCGGGACAGTTCGAACAGGCGTGGCGCCACCTCGAGCGCGCGATGCAGCAATTGGAATCCGTGCGCAGCCGCGTTCCCACCGCTAACCTGCGTGCGGCAACCGTCCAGCAGAACTGGCGGATTTATGAGGACGCCATCCAGGTGCTGATCCAACTGCACCGGCGAACCCCCCGCCAGGGATTCGATCGCCAGGCGTTGGAGGTCGCCGAACGGGCCCGCGCCAGAGCCCTTCTGGATGCGCTGGTAGAGCAAAAAGCCTCCGTCACCCGCGGACTCTCGCGCAGCCAGGCCGCGGAGAAAACGCGCCTGCAGGAAGTCCTCGCGCGAGCCGTCGCAACCCTGGACCGCCAGGATACTCCAGCGAATCGGGAGGCCGTGCGCGTAGCGGAAAGCCGCCTGGAATCCTGGTGGGCCGAACTCCGCGCCGCCAACCCCGCCCTCGTCGAACTCGAGTATCCCAAGTCGATCGACGCTTCTGCCGCGCAGGATCTTGCCCGCCGTGTCAAAGCCTCCATCGTCGTCTACGCATTGGGACCCGCACCCGCCGCCTGGGTGGTCACGCCTCGCAGCGTCCGCATGGTGCTGCTGCCGGGGTCGCGCTTTGAGATCGAACGCCTCGTCGTCGAGCTTCGAAAGACCGTGGCGGTGCGGCCGAAAACCGCGGCGGACGCAGCAGCGTTCCGTCCCACGGCTACAAGGCTCCATCAATTGTTGATCGCTCCTCTCGGACTCGAACCGGCATCCCCCACCGTCCTCGCGCCCGACGGCATCCTGCATTACCTGCCGTTCGACGCGCTGCTGCGTCCCGATGGCAAGTTCCTGGTCGAAGTTCACGAACTCAGCCTCACGCCGTCGCTTTCGGTGCTCTCGTACCTCACCGCGAAAGCCGGCGGCGCGGACCGCCGTTCCCGGGACTTGCTGGCCTACGGGAACCCGTCGATCCCGAAAGCGGACGCGGGTCATGCAGTACTTCGCGACGCCTACCGCAGTTCGGGATTCCTGATCACCACCAAGCTGCTCAACTCCGAACCCGAGGTTCGCGAGATCGGCAATCTCTTCCAGCCGGACAAGCGGATTCTACGCCTGGGCGCCGACGCGTCCGAAAGCTCCCTCAAGAACGACGCGCAACTGCGTCGCCGGCGGATCCTGCATTTCGCGACCCACGCACTGCTCGACGAGATCACGCCTGCAAGGTCCGGCATTGTGCTCGCCATGCCCGATCGCGACAAGGCGCAGGACGGCATCCTCCGCACCAGCGAGGTCGCGAACCTCAATCTGGACGCAGACCTCGTGGTTTTATCCGCCTGCCAGACCGGACTCGGTAAGCTGACACGCGCCGAAGGCATGATGGGACTGACGCGGTCCTTCTTCCAGGCCGGCGCCCGCCGCGTCGCGTCGAGCCTGTGGAATGTCGATGATCGTGCGACCGCCGACTTCATGACCTGGTTCTATCAGGGAATGAATGCGCCGTCTGCGCCGTCCGCCGCACTGCGCGAGGCCAAACGCAAGTTCCTGGCTTCGGCCAGCCCCGTCTATCGCCATCCGTTCTTCTGGGCAGGGTTCGTGATTTCGGGGCAACGCTGAATCTTTTTTTTGCGGCCGTATGCAAAACGGGTCCGGCGCACTGTTCTATATCTTTCGGGTGGATGGAAACAACCGCGCTGGGAGACTACTGTCGGTCTCCCAGCGCGATTGCCGGCTTCAAAGCTTCTTTTTCGGCGGGGCTTTCTTCGCCGCCGCGCCTGTTTTTCGTGCCGCAGGAACCTTGCGTTGCACGCCGAGCCCCTGTTCCAGCAGCGATTGCAGCGCCTTTTTCTCCGGTGCGGTCATCACTTTGTTGAAGTTCGCCGGCCGCCTGTCGAACACTTCCCGGACCTGCATCATCCAGTCGTAGGAATCCTGCGCGGCGTGGCGCGGTTCCATCTGCCGCATGATCTCGTATGCGCCTTCGACGTTCGGAATCTGCCGCAGGCAATCGACAGCCCCTGCAAGATCACCTGCTTCCCTGTAGATCGCCGCCGCTTCCTCGAGCCGTCCCGCCTTCTCGAGACACAAGGCCTCCAGCTTTCGTTCCGCGGCCATCGCCTTCGCGGACCCCTGCAGCCTCGGCTCCAGACGAATCAACGCCAGCGCCTCGGCGTACCGCTTGGCCTTCACCATCGACTGTACGGTTCGCTCGCGCAGGTTCCTCGTCCGCTCAGCTGCGTCCGGGAGTCCAACGGCTTCATAGAACGGTTGCAGAACCGGCAGGATCAGGCTCGCGTTATTGCCCGCCCCAGCCGCCGCTTCGAACTGATCCGCCCAGCCTTTCAATCTGGGCTGGATGCTGGTCAGGAACCAGGATTCGATTTGCGTGGGTTCCGCGGCCGCCGCCTGGGCGAACTGGAATATGAAGTCCGGACGTTCCTCGCTCGTACCGTGAATGGCGGAACGCACCGCACGGATCATCGTTCCAAGAGCGGGTTTATTGGCCCGCAGAGCCAGGCGGGCCGCCTCCTCGAACAGGTCGATGGATCCCAGCGAAGCACTCAACCTGGCGCCCCGCATCGCCAGCGTGAACGTGACTTCCGCCGCCGCCGCGTGTACGCTGCGGCGCAATTCGTGATCCCGTACGTGCCCTGTCTCGCGCCCGCTTCCCATCAGGGTCACCGCCAGCATCGCGCGGGACCAGGCCAGATCCGGCTTCACGTCCAGGAACTGCCGCGCGTCGTGCAGGCAGCGCTGGATGCGCTCTTCCAGATCCAGCTCTTCCTCATCGATCGCCCGCTTCACGGCCGCCGGCACCGACTGCGCGACCTGATTTGCTTCCAGGCGGTTCAGAAACCGCAGGCTGGCCGTCACGATGGCCGGTTTGGGGTCCACGTCGATCCAGAACAATCGCTCGGTCGGACGGCTCAGGGCCACCCGCAGTTGGTCGATCGCCAGGCGCTTGCGCAGCGAGTCGACGCCCTCCAGAAACACCCGCCTTTCGACGGTAGCGTCCAGCTTGTGCAGCAGGCGCCCTGCGTCCAGCAGGCAGACCGAGTGGAAGTCCAACCCTTTGACTTCTGCAGGCGACAGCACCGCGGACCGCACGTCAGCCGGCACATACCCGGCGGCCTTCGGGTCCAGGGCAATCAGCGCCAGCCCGGGCCGCGCGGCGAGGTCGTGCAACAACTCATCCAGCTCTTCGCCTGGCTGCGCCGAGCAGTACAACAATTGATCCGTCGACTCGTCTTCGATTTCCGCATAACCCACGCCGCTCGGTCGGTCCCGCTTGTCGAGCGTCGCATAAAGGTCCCAGACTTCGTTGACCAGCGCCGCCAGTCTCCTGGGACTGCGCAAGTTCGTCGTCAGCTTGTGTTCCTGCGGACTCCCGGCCAGGGTGTGGAGGATGTCGTTGAACCAGCCCCACTCGAAATCCGTTGGCCTTACCGTCTGCGCTTCATCTCCCGCCACGAGGAGTTGCGGGCGGATGCGATTCGCCAGCAATCCGACTACGTAGGCTTCGAGCGCGGTCAGGTCCTGGCATTCATCGATGGCGATACAACCGGTTCGCGCAAAAGGCGGATTGAAGAGCCTTCCTGTATCCAGAAGAACGTGCGCTGCTTTCCATGCCCGCCACAGTTCCGGGAAGAATCGCTCGGCCAGGCTGTGTTCCGGATCGGCGCGTTCGAGGCGCGCCGCGATGTCCAGCGCTGCCTGCACGGCGGGTTCGCCGATGTACCGCGAACGCCTCGAGCGGTAGTTGGCCTCGCTCTGGCGCGGCGTCCGGCATGCCTGGAATCGCGAGATCCCTTCTGGCGTTGCGCTTCCAACCAGGTGCGCGTGCAATTCGTCGTAGAGGGCGTCGACCTGGCCGGTCCAGGGGCCGAGCGAGCGCGCGTAGTTGCCGATCTGGGTTTCGAACTTGCGGCGCAAAACGGCGAGCGGAATACTTTCGGCCTGATCCGGCGGCGGAGGCGCAATCTCGCGCAGGAACGCGCCGAAGGTGAGCACCCGGAACTGGCGGTCCTTCGAACAGAAGCGGTCGAAGTAGTCGCGCGCCAGATTGGCGAGATCGCGGGAATAGGTCAGATACAGCGTGCGCTCGGCGCCGGCGAGGTCTGCGGCGTGCAGCAAAGCGGTCGTCTTGCCGGATCCCGGATGGCCCTTCAGCAATTTCACCTTCGTGCGCGCGGAGGCGAACCGGGTTTGGCCCGGGGTCCACGGATCCGGCCCGTAATCCTGCCCGCGGATTTCCGGGACGGTGACGGGAAGGTAATGCTGTTCGAGGTTCTGCGGCGTGGCCTGTGAATGGTCGTCGTGATGGCGGATGTCGCGCAGGATCAGCGCGCCTTGTGGCGCTGCTTCGAATCCCTGGCCTTTTCGCAAAGGCTCCGCCGACGCAGGCGCCCACCAGGCGTAGTAATGGCTGCCGTGGTTGCCTCCGAGGCGGGAACGCCGCCATCCTTTGTTCTCTCCACTCGTCGCCTTGTAATATTGCCGTCTCGGATCGATCGACAGATTCTGCAGCAGCAGGCTGGCGCGCTTGCCAATGCCGGTGTTCCGGTGTAGCTCGAGCTTCTCGAGGAACTCCTGGTGGCAGTAGATCGGATTGGATGGTAAGCGAGTCTCGAACATGATCGGTTTACATAACGTTCATTATCGGAATCAGGCGCCTTTGGGGGTCGCCCAGTGCTCGCGGTACTTCCTGCGCAGCATGCCGTTGGCCTCCGTGTCCCCCGGAATCGATTCGCTCCCGCCGTCGAACCTGACGTTACGCCCTGTGCGATGGACGATGTTGCCGAGATGGCAATGCGCTGTCGACAGATGCCCGATCTCGATATCGCAATTCGGCTTCTGGCGCGACTTCACACAGTCGATGAAGTTCCGCATGTGAAAGTCCGGCTCGGCGTCCTGATACTCCTCGACCATCTTGCCGCTCTTGTCGAACACCCGGTAACCCCACTTCCGGTTCCAGCGGCCGATGTGCAGGAACCCGTCCGTCCCGTACACCGCCACGCCGTTATCGGTCCCTTCGAGCCCGTAGTCGTGCCAGATCCGCATCTCCCAGATGAGGCCTTTGCGCCCGTAGTCGAAGCTCAGGTTCATCGTGTCCGGGGTCTGCTGGTCGTCCTCGAAGTAGTATTTCGCTCCGGATCCGCTGACACGGACGGGGAGGTTTTCGCCGAGCGCCCAGCGAGCCTGGTCGATCTGGTGCGCGCCGTCGTTGCCGATGTCGCCAGTGCCGAAATTCCAGGTCCAGTGCCATTTGTAGTGGAACCGGTTCTCGTTGAACGGGACCATCTCCGCCGGACCCACCCAGGTGTCGTAGTCCACACCGGCCGGAGGTCCCGCAGTACGGTCGCCCTTGCGGCCAATATCGTCACGCAACTGCGCGTTCCAGGCCTTCGCCATCAGCACCCGCCCGAGTTTGCCGGAATGCGCGATACCGATCGCGCGGATCGTGCTCGGACGGCTGCGCGACTGCAATCCGGCTTGCACGATCCTGCCGTACTTGCGCGCTGCCTCGACCATCAACCGGCCTTCGCGCAGGTTGTGCGACACCGGCTTTTCGACGTACACGTCCTTGCCGGCGGCGCAGGCGAGGATCGTCGCCGGACCATGCCAGTGATCCGGCGTCGCGATGACGACAGCGTCGACTTCCTTGTCTTCGAGCACCCGCCGCAGGTCGCTACTGCCGCGCACGGAGCCGCCGAATCCCGCCTTGGCCGCATTCGCCTGCGCCTTCTCGAGACGCGCCTGGTCCACATCGCAGAGATGAGTGACACGCGCATAAGGCGTCCGCACAATCTCCTGGGTGAGGAGCGCGTTCCCACGTCCGCCCAACCCGATGACGCCCAGGCGGACAGTGTCCGAAGGAGCCGCCCGGAGACTCAAGGCAGCGCCCGCTGCGGATTGCAGGAAGAGGCGACGGCTCTTGTGGATATCTTTCATATCGGGAAAACCTTCGTCCCAGTATACGCGCTGAAGGATTGTACTAAAGTGCGGGACGAATGCGGTCGATGTAACAGTTTCCGGCCGAACGGGTACTGGTGTATCTCACACAACCTGCTAGGCTTTGGCCTTGACTCCCCAGAGGATATGGGCGAGTATCGTATACTGAGGGAAGATAATAAGATCTGGACTACGATGCCGGCGGAAGAGTCCGCCGTGTTGACGGCCAGTAGCGAGGTTGATCGCACTAACGAGGATCGGTGCTTCGAAGACTCATGCAGGCCGGCAACAACATCCTGGACCACGCAACCCTTTGGTCATTTGGCGTATTGTACAGGGTGGCAGTGTCGTTGCTCCGGACGGTTCGACCCATATTTCGGAGGAATCATGAAGGACACGTTGGGCGTTGAAGTAGAACACTACTCACGCTCCATTTCGCCGTCCCCGCCGGAACCTTTCCGGCCAATCGTATCCACCACATCACGGATTGAAGCGCAGCTCGATACTCGCGTCTGCAACGTACTCAGTATTGACGTCGAAGATTATTACCACCCGACAGAAGCACAGAGGTACGTGACGACCGAACAGTGGTGGCAATATCCTTCGCGGGTCGAGAAGAGCATGCGTGTGATGCTCGACGCAATGGCGGAGGCCAACGTCAAATCGACATGCTTCATTCTCGGCTGGCTGGCGGAGCGCCATCCGCGCCTGGTCGCGGACATTGCCGCCGAGGGCCACGAAATCGCCTGCCACTCGTATGCCCATCAACTGGTCTTCGATCTGACGCCGAAGCAGTTTCGCGATGACACACGCCGCGCAGTTGCCGTCATCGAGGATGCATGCGGCGTGACGCCGCGCATTTACCGCGCACCGAGTTGTTCGATTACCTCGAAGTCGGAATGGGCGCTCGACATTCTCGCCGACTTAGGATTCACGCATGATTCGAGCATCTACCCGGTTTCCCATGACCGGTACGGGATGCCCGGTTCCTGCCGTCAGGCCTATGTGGTCGATACGCCATCCGGCCCGATCACCGAAGTTCCGGTCGCCACGGTCGATTTGGGCGGCGGAGTCGTAACGCCCGTTGGCGGCGGCGCATATCTGCGCATGTTCCCCTATCGCTACACCGCGGCGGGGATCCGCCGGATGAACGCGAAAGAAAACATGCCCGCATGTTTGTACGTCCATCCCTGGGAAGTCGATGCCGAACAACCCCGGCTGATCAAGGGCTTTCTCGGCGGCCTGAGGACCTACTACGGTCTTGCTTCCATGGAGCAGAAGTTCAAGCGATTGATCCGTGATTTCCGGTTTGCCCCGCTCGGCGAGGTATTTCCGGTCTAATCGCCGGTCCGCATGAACGCTGTCAGGATTCGTCCTTTCGGGCATTCGCCGCAGGATGCCGCAACCTGGGACGATTACGTTCGCACGCACACGCTCGGCAGTCCATTTCACCTTACTGCCTGGAAGAAATCCGTCGAAGAGGTCTTCTCGTACGAGTCGCGCTATCTGGTCGCTGAGAACGCAGAAGGCCGAATTTGCGGGGTTTTGCCGCTCTTCCTCGTCAGCAACCTGCTGATGGGGCGCGTGCTCATGTCGACGCCGTTTGCGGTCTATGGCGGCGCTCTTGCGGATTCGCCGGCGGTGCTCGAAGCCTTCGCAAAAGAGATCCGAACGCTTGGGGAATCGCTCGGCGTGCAGTATGTCGAACTGCGTAATGCGCACGAAGAGCAGCGGCTTGGCTTCGCGCCGGTCGATCGCTACGTGACTTTCACGCAGGAGATCGGTCCCGACGAGGAGGCGATCCTCAACGCGATTCCGCGCAAGACGCGCGCGGCGGTTCGCAAATCGCTCAAGTGCGAACTCACCGGACGCAAGACGCGCGACTGGGGCAAGTTCGAAGATCTGTACGCGCGCAACCTGCGCCGGCTCGGAACGCCGTGTTTTCCGCGCAAATGGTTCGGCGCGCTGCTTGAGAATTTCGGCACGCAGGCGTCGGATGTCCACGAGGTCCTGTCGAAAGACGGCGACGTTGTCTCCGCGGTTCTGACCTTCTATTTCCGCGATCAGGTATTGCCGTACTACGGCGCTTCGGATCCGGCCTTCAATCCTCTTCAGCCCAACAATTTCATGTATTATGACCTGATGCGGCTGGGTGGTCAAAGCGGATTCCAGCTCTTCGATTTCGGCAGGAGCAAGCGTGAAGGCAGCGGATCCTTCGATTTCAAAGCACATTGGGGCATGACGGAGCGCCCGCTGCCGTACGAGATCCTGCTCGTCCGGCGCAAAGAACTTCCGCACTACTCGCCCAACAATCCGAAGTTCCAGTTCGCCATCCGGGCCTGGCAGCGCGTGCCGATGTCCGTAGCGCGAACGGTTGGTCCGCTGCTGGTGCGGATGGTTCCGTGATCGCGCTACTTTCCTTTGCCGCTCTCATCGCCTGTTACTGGCGGACCCTTTCCGCGCTGGTTTTGGATTGGTTCCGATTCGACGTGTCGCGTCATGGACTGCCGGTGCTGCTAGTGGCGCTCGCGCTCGCCTGGCGCGACCGCGATGAGTTCCGCGGCTGCTGCGCGCGCGGCGCGACATGGCCAGGAATGGCGCTCGTGTTGTGGGGCGGCGCGCAGGCGCTGGTCGCCACGCTCGGCGTCGAACTGTTTCTCGGGCGCACGGCGTTCGTCGTCGCGCTGGCAGGCGTGATCCTGTTTCACTATGGATGGCATGCCCTGCGCGTGGCGGCGATGCCGCTGTTGCTTTTCTGCCTCGCGATTCCGCTGCCTGCGATTCTCTACAATCCGATCACCGGCCTGTTGCAGACAGTCGCCAGCCATCTGACGGAAACGGCCTTGTCGATTGCAAACGTACCGCTGCGCTGGGAAGGCGCGTCGATGATGTTTAATGGGGAGCCGGTGCGGTTGATCGACGCCTACGGGTGCCTGCGTCTGGCGATGGCGCTGGCGGCCGGGGCCCTGGCGTACGGGGCATGGATCCGCGCGGCGCTGTGGAAACGTCTTCTTCTTTTCGTTGCGGTGTTCGGTGTAGCGATCGGGCTCAGTTCGCTGCGGATGATCGCGGTGGCGTGGCTCGATGAATCGAATCCGCGAACCTCAACCTGGATCCTCAGCAACCTGGGGCCGTGGGTGATGGTGTTTCTGGTGTTCGTGCTGGTTGCGGCAATCGAGCGTGTGGTGTGGCGGAGGTGGGCGCGTTGAGCTATGCAAAATCGATCGCCCTGGCGGCGATTCTGCTCGGACAGACGGCTGTTGTGCAGTTCGTCGCAAATGGTCCGAGGATCCGATTGGCGGGTCCTTTGTCCTCGCTGCCTTTGACCTATGAAACGCGTGCGGGAAAGTGGGTCGGCGTAGTCGACACGGAGTTGAGCGCCCAGGAAGCCGAGGTCCTGAAAGCGGACGCGACGCTGTTGCGGACGTTCCGCAGTCCAAGAACCGAGTCGTATCCGCTCACGCTTCTGGTTGCGTACTTCGAGGCGCAGGTGGAAGGGCGGAGTCCGCACTCGCCAAAGAACTGTTTGCCGGGTTCGGGCTGGGAGCCGGTGGAATCGAGCATCGTGGATGTCGCGATTCCCTCGACGGGAGAGAAGATTCCGGTGAACCGCTATCTGCTGGCAAAAGACGAAGGGCGGATCCTGATGTTTTATTGGTATCAGTCGAGCCGGCGCGCGATCGCGAGCGAGTACGCGGCGAAGCTGTATCTGGTGCGGGACGCCTTGCTGCTGCGGCGAACGGAAAACGCGATTGTTCGCCTGTCTGTTCCGCTGCGTCATGCGGCAGATCAGCAATCGGAAGATGATGCGATTGAGTTGATCCGGAGCGTGTATCCGGCAGTTCGCGAGAAACTGCCTGCGACGAACTGATCAGTTCCTGGTGTTGCGGCGCTTGCGGTGGAGCGCAACCGCAGCCAAACCAGCGCCCAGAACCATCATCGCAATCGAAGAAGGCTCCGGAGTGGGGATGGGCCCGGTCGGTCCCGTCACGCCTGTAAAGCCAGTGACGCCGGTCTCTCCGGTGGAACCTGTGCTGCCCGTTGATCCCGTGCTGCCGGTCGATCCCGTTGAACCAGTGCTACCGGTCGATCCCGTGCTGCCGGTTGATCCTGTGCTGCCGGTGGATCCGGTATTGCCAGTCGATCCCGTGCTACCGGTCGAACCCGTGCTGCCCGTGGATCCTGTGCCGCCCGTGGATCCCGTGCCGCCAGTCGATCCCGTAGAACCAGTGCTACCGGTCGATCCGGTGCTGCCGGTGGGACCGTCCGTAGGCGGGAAGTTCGACGGTGGATTCAGGAAATTAGGCGTCAGGAACGGAAGGTTTGGGTCGCCAATCAGTTGGGCCCCGGCTTCAAAGATGTCCGGACCGGGAGGCACCCGGCGGGTCCAAATCACGAGCCGTCCCGGGTTGTTGAGGGAGAAGTAGCCGATCAGGCCATTCGTGCCCATAATCGCAAACTGCGGGAACTGGCCCTGTTCGAGCGGATCCAATTCGAAAGAACCGACGTTATTCGGATCTGTGCCGAGAATTTGAACCAGATAGTTACGGTGAGTGGGATCAAAACCTATCCCGTCCGCCAAGGCGGGTAGGATCGCAAAGCAGAGCGCAGATGCGAATTTCTTGATCAATTTCCCTCCGGACACTCGAAAGCTAACCCGAGAACACTGTTCTTGTACAAGCTTCTCTTCTCGCGGTCCGCTCCAGAAGTGATCGTCCGACCACCCCCGAAACTTTAACAACCCCTGCGACGGGCGCCATCGAGTTCCTAACGAACTATCAACAGGCTAAGTATAAGCTAACACAAGTTCCCTATAATGTTTCAACCGGAATCTTACGAGGCCCGGCGAAATTCAACTTAGCACTAAAGTCATACCCCTGAGGAGCCAGAACCACGGCAGGCGCTGGGCCATTACTTTTTCGGAGTCGTCCCATCCCTTTCAGCCCAAAGGAGAAACACATCGGGACTCTACGATCATCGCAGGGCGCAGTGCCCGCTGATTACGATGACGATCCCATTCCGGACTTTGGCTATGATTGGCGCGATGCTTGCCGGCAGTGCAGTATTCGGAGGGCCCCTGACGGTGGCGTCAGGATCTGATATCAAGTTGAATTTCAACGGATTTGGGGGTGACCCGGTGCAGGCGATCGACGGGCTGTCCGCGAGCTTGCAACTCAACGGGTTCACCTTCACGTTCTACAGCGCCGGCGTGCACGCGGGGCAGACCTCGGTTACGTTCAACTATTCGCTGACCAACACCTCGACTTCGCCCATTACCGCGAGTCGCGTCTCGACCTTCGGTTTCAACACGACGCCGAACATCGTGAACACAACAGACAACGTAGTGAGCGGAACGTATAGCGCGGTGCTGTACAACTCGAATTTTCCGAATCAGATCGGCAATGTGGAGATCTGCATGACGTCCCAGAATTGTCCCGGCGGCGGTGGTGGCGGCGTGACCATCGGGCAGACGGGCTCCGGTTCGGCGACGCTATACTTTGCCGGCAACCTGACCAGTTCCGGTTTGCGCATCGACGAATCCTTCGTGCGATACCAATCGATCGCCGGGTCATGTGCGATTACTTCGGCCACCGGGACAACGATCACCACGGGCGGCGAAGTTCCGGAACCGGCGACCCTGCTGTTGACCGGAATCGGGCTGACCGTATTGGGCATCGCAGCCCGGCGGCGCTAGCCCTGGCCTGGCTTGGCGGTGCTGGTAAGCTGGAGCTTTCCGCCACCACCAGCCGCATGGAGATCCTGTACCTTTCTCATTGTGTTCCCAATCCGCCGGATAAGGGGGAGAAGATCCGTGCGTATCACGAGGTGCGGGAACTGGCGCGCGAGCACCGCGTCCACGTGGCGTGTTTCGCCAAGAACGGCCGGGAACTGGAGCAGGCCCGCGAGTTGGAATCCTGGTGCGCGAGCGTCCACGTCGAGTCCGCGAGCAGCATTCCGAGCCTGGCCCAGGCGGCGGTCGCCTATGGCTTTGGCGCAAGCCTGAACTACGGTTTTTACAGAAGCCCGGGGATGGAGCGGCACGTCCGTGAACTGTCGGGACGAGTGCGTTTGGACTGCGCCGTCGCCTATTCGGCGGTGGTGGTCCGTTACGCGCCGGCCGGTTTGCCGGTCGTGCTGGACATGATCGACGTCGATTCCGAGAAGTGGTTCAGCTTCGCAGAGAGCCGGCGTCCGGCCTGGTTCTTCCGGACGGAGGCGAAGCGTTACCGGGATCTCGAGATTCAAGTTGCCAGGCGCGCGACGGTGACCTTTCTGGCGACGGAGAACGAGCGGGACATTTTCCGGCGGATTGCGGCGGATACGGGGATCGCGGTGGAGGCCCTCGAGAACGGGGTCGACAGCGAGTACTACAATCCGGAGGCCCTCACTCAGGTGGATCCGGCACTGGCAGGGCGGCGGTTCCTGGTGTTTACCGGAGCATTTCAGTCCTACGCCAATATCGACGGAGCCGTATGGTTCGCGGACCAGATCTTCCCTGCCCTGCGTGAGCATTTTGAAGGGGACCTGGAACTATTCCTGGTGGGGATGAATCCGGCGGCGGCGGTGCGCGAGTTGGGCAAGCGGCCGGGTATTACCGTGACCGGCTACGTCGCGGATACGCGGCCTTACCTGGCGGGGGCGGCGGCGGTGGTGGCTCCGCTGCGGGTGGCGCGGGGGATCCAGAACAAAGTGCTGGAAGGGCTGGCGATGGACAAGCCGGTGCTCGTGAGCACCGAGGTCGGCAAGACGTTTGGGGGAGAGGTCCCGGTGGGGGTCACGGTGTGCGGCCCGGATGCCGGGGATTGGGTGCGCGGGATGCAGACGGCGCATCAGGGCTTGGAAGCGGGGGCGATCCGGCGGGGAATGGTGGAACGTTGGGCTTGGGGTCCCAGGATGGCGCCGTTGCGGGATGCGGTCGTACAGGCACTGCGCCGGCGCTGACCACTGACCACATCCCGAGGATTGCTTTTTCCGGTTCTTTCCAACCGGGTGCGAGATTGCTTGCAGGCCTCACTGCGCCGGGTTCGCGTGCGAGCGCACGACGCCGAAGTGCAGTGTCAGAAAGCGCAGGAAGACGGGCCAGTCAGTGGGGATGGTCCCGTGACCTCCGGCGTGCATGTGGTAGCCGATGTCCGCAAGAATGGGCTGGCCGGGTGCGGGTTGCGTGGTGGTGTTGAGTCCGGTCTTTCCGAACAGTCGATAGACAGGTTCAGCGGCGACAGCCGCGAGAAATTCGCCGCGGGGGTCGGACCAGAAGTCCGTGTCGCCCGTTTGCAGAAAGACCGGACGCGGCGCCATCAGCGCGACGAGCTCGTGTGCGTCGACGGGTGAGGTGGCAGGATCGGCAGCGTGATTCGCGTAGTTGGCGGCGAACTGGTACGGATAGCGCGTGGGCGCGGTGAGATGCGCGATCGTCTCGCCGTAGTTGCGGCGGCTGAGCGCGGCGCCTCCTTCGCCGGAACAACTGGCGATCACCATGGCAAAGCGGGGGTCGCGCGCGCCGGCCCAGAGGACGGTCTTGCCGAGGCGCGAGACGCCATAGAGCGCGACGCGGCGGGCATCGACGGCGGGATCCGTTTCGAGATAGTCGAGGACGCGGCTGAGTCCCCAGGCCCAGGCGGAGATCGCGCCCCATTCATCGCGGGCGGGTTCAGTAGCGCCCGGCTTCAGATAGGCCGCGCGGACACCATGCGGGAGGCCTCCGGCGAAGTCGGGATCGATGTCGCCATAGTAGAGTCCGGCGACGCCGATGCCCGCATCGAGCAGTGCGTCGATCTTCATGCGACCGAGTCCACGGGTGCGGTCAGCGGGGACTCTCTTCTTGTCGCGAGCGTTCCAGACGTCGCTGAGCTTGACGTCGGGGTCGTCGGCGAAGACCGACGCGTTGGCGGAGAAGTTGAGGGTGAGAAGAATGGGGGCTCTCTGCACGCCAGCGGGGACGTAGACGACGAGGTCTGTCTTGGGTCCATCAGGCTGAGCGGTGAAGTGCAGCGTGATCTGCTTGCGGATCGCCTTGCCGTTCATCACCGGCGTCCCCTTGTCGAAGACCACGAATTTGGGGAGTTTCGTGGGCGCCGAAGACGGGACGCGGCCGAACTGGTGTTGTTCGAAGAGACGGATGAGTTCGGGGCGGCGCTTCTGGATCCAGGTTTTCGTGTCGCGAACGCGCTTGCCGTTGCTCGCGAGAAGGAGCGGATCCGGCAGCGTGTATTCGCCGGTTTTGCTTTCGTCGTAGTTCACCGGAATTCCCGCGACTTCCTTCGGCGGAGCGGTCGCCTGTTGCTGCTGGCTGTAGGCGAGGCTCGAAGCCAACACGACGGCGGCGGACGCCACGGGCATGCGGGAATTCATATAGGGACATTCTATTCATTTCGCGCGTCGTCACAGCTGCGAGCACGTTCGAGCAGGAGATCGCGTTCGCGGATGTTTTCGGTCATCGAGGCAGCACGTTCGAATGCAGTGCGGGCTTCGTCGTAGCGGGCGAGGCGATAGAGGAGGTCCGCGCGCGCAGCCGGGAGACGGTGGTAGCCATCCAGCGAACCCGCGGCGATGAGGGCGTCGACGATTTCGAGTCCGGCGGCAGGACCTTGCGCCATGCTCACGGCCATGGCGCGGTTCAATTCGATGACAGGCGATGGGGAGATCTGCGCGAGCATGCCGTACAGACGGGCGATTTGGGTCCAGTCGGTCTCGTCGGCGGTACGGGCGCGCGCGTGACACGCGGCGATGGCGGCCTGTAGTGTGTAGGGTCCGAAGAGGCCGGGTTCGCTGAGTTTCAGGGCGCGGTCGAGAGCGTTGAGTCCACGGCGGATGAGAAGTTGGTCCCAGCGGGCGCGATTCTGATCGAGCAACAGGACTGGTTCGCCGTTGGGACCAAGGCGAGCCGCGTTGCGTGACGCCTGCAGTTCCATGAGAGCGACGAGTCCGTGGACTTCGGGTTCGCGCGGCGCGAGTTCGGCGAGGATGCGGCCGAGTCGAAGGGCGTCCTCGCAGAGCGCTGGTCGCAGCCAGTCCTCACCGGAACTCGCCGCATAGCCTTCATTGAAGATCAGGTAAATCACGCTGGCGACGGAGGCGAGGCGCTGCGGCATGTCCGCCGCGCCGGGGACCTCGAAGGGGATCTGCTTTTCGGCCAGCGTACGCTTGGCGCGCACGATGCGCTGCGCGACGGTGGATTCGGGAATCAGAAAGGCGCGTGCGATCTCAGTGGTGGTGAGGCCACCGAGGAGACGGAGCGTGAGGGCGACTCGCGCCTCGGGCGTCAGGACCGGATGACACGCAGTGAACATCAGCCGGAGCATGTCATCGGCGATCGGGTGTTGATCCTGGTCGAAGTCCGGGTCCACGTCGCGGACCTCGAGTTCGGCGTGCTTGCGGTCGATCATCTTGCCGCGGCGGAGATGGTCGATGGCGCGGCGCTTGGCGGCGGTCATCAGCCATGCGCCGGGGTTGTTGGGGATGCCTTCCGCCGGCCACTGTTCGAGGGCTGCGACGAGGACGTCTTGCGCGAGGTCCTCTGCGATCGTCACGTCACGTACGATGCGCGTGAGCACGGCGATCAACTTGGCCTGTTCGATTTTCCAGACGGCCTCGATGCTCTTGTGGATGTCGGTAACAGGCACCGTTACCGATCACAGCACGCTCTGATTCAACGGCGCAATGGTACGACAGCTCGCAGTTTTTCGTCGCGCAGGTAAACGCCGAGCCAGAGCAAGGTCGCGAAGATGACCGGCGCGGGGAACATCGAATCTTTGGCAATGACGTGTGTGGCGACGGCGCCGCCGAGGTACGCGGTGAGTATGATCGCGCCGAAGACCGAGGTCCGCGGGATGAGGTAGAGAATACACGCAAGGAAAGTCACGGCGCCGATGGGGAAGAGCGACTCCCGTGAGTAGCCGAAACGGGCGGTGTTTTCGAGCATTTCGGCCGAACGGACGAACATCATGTTGCAGGCTCCAGTGAGAAGGAGGAGACCGGTGAGGCCGCTGAGGACACGGCCTGTCCAAATCATTTTCATTGACATTTGATTTTAAACTCCCTGGAAGAACTTATTGAGGATTGGGGCAATGGCTTGGGGCTTTAGCATGTGCGTCTGGCCGGGGATCGTGCGGTAGGACGCGTTGGGAAGGATTTCGGCCCAGGCGCGCATCGCGTTGCGCATCCAGGCTGGACTCTTGCCTCCATCGGCGACCAGTACCGGCATCGTTGCCCCGGACCACTTGTCTTTGGGAAGTGGCCTGCAATGACTGTGGTCCTGGATGATGGCGATGTCGTAGGGGAGCGTATGCGCGATGCCGCAGAGCTTTTTCCAGATGGGGAACAGTTGCATGGCGAAGATCGCGAACGAGGGGACGCCGACGCGGCGCATGAAGAGTTTCACGGCGTCGCCACGGCGGTTGGCGGCGACAAACTCGCACAGTTGCTGGTGGAAGTTGCCAGGGAGAGGAGAGTGCGAATCATCAACGATGAAGGGCGCTTCGTACACCACGAGTTTGCGAATACGCGAGGGTCCGAGCCGGTTCGCTGCTTCCATGGCGAGTGCGGCTCCCGAAGAAATGCCATAGACGAAGGCCGGACCAGCTTGTGAGATCAGTGCGTCGAGGTCTTCGATTTCGCGATCGACGGACCATGGCTGGCGGTCGCTGCTCGCGCCGCGGCCACGGCGATCGTAGGTGAGGACGGTGAAGTCCCGCGTCAGTTTCGCGGCAAGCGGCCTCGCGGGACCCGAGTCGCGATAACACATCGCGCCATCGACGAGAATCAGCGGTGGACCCTGGCCTTCACGATCGTAGGCGATGCGGGTTCCGTCTTTGGAAGTGACTGTGCTGGACATGGCGCGTTATTTCGACTGGTTTTTGATGATCTGATCGCGGAGGGCCTGTTCCGGCCCGGCGACTTCTTCGCCGAAGTCCGAGGGATCAAAAACCTGGCGGATCTGGATTTCGGCAGGCTGGTCGGGTCCATGCGGCGCGGGGCTCTTCAACGCCCAGGCGATGGCCTCTTCGCGTGACTTGACCTGGATCATCCAGAAGCCGGCAATGAGTTCCTTGGATTCGGTGAAAGGTCCATCAATAACCGTGGGTCTCTCGCCCGGGAGGAACTTCACCTTGGCGCCTTTCGAGGTCGCCTGTAATCCTTCGGCCGCGAGCAACACTCCAGCTTTGACCATCTCTTCGTTGAACTTGCCCATCGCCTCAATCAATTCCATGGTGGGCATTTTGCCCGCCTCGGAATCGGAGCTTGCATTGACCATCAACATGAATCGCATAGGTTCTCCTTACAAACTGACGTCGAATGGAACCGCCCGAAATCGACAGCCACACAAAGAATTCTTGCAGAAAGTGTGATTAGCTAACGTCATGGCAACGACGACACGGCGAGAGTTTCTCGTGCACGGCGGGGTGATGGCAACCGCGGCAGCGGCTGCGTTCGGGCAGGGCGGTGGTGGCGACTGGTACAGCAGGCCGATGCGCTGGGCGCAGTTGACGCTGGTGGAGGACGATCCCGGAAATTACGATCCGAAGTTCTGGCTCGATTACTTCCGGCGTACGAAGTCCGACGCCGCGTGTTTGTCGGCCGGCGGATGCGTTGCCTACTATCCGACCAAGGTCCCGCTGCACTATCGCTCGAAGTTCCTCGGCGACCGCGATTGCTTCGGCGAACTCGTGACCGGGTGCCGGCGTCTGGGTATGAACGTGATCGGCCGCACGGATCCGCACGCGGCGAATCAGGCCGTGTACGACGCGCATCCGGACTGGATTGCGGTGGAGGCATCGGGGAAGAAGCGGCGGCACTGGGCGGATCCGACGCTGTGGGTGACGTGCGGGCTGGGTCCATACAACTTCGAGTTCATGACCGATGTCACGCGCGAGATCATGCAGTTGTACAAGCTGGACGGTATCTTCAGCAATCGCTGGGATGGGTCCGGTATGTGTTATTGCGAGCACTGCCAGAAGAATTTTGCTGCGTACTCGAAAGGGATGGAGTTGCCTCGCGGGGCGGCTGCGAATGATCCGGCGGATCCGGCGCGGCGGCAGTACGTGGTGTGGCGGCAGGCGCGATTGTTCGAGTTGTGGAAGCTTTGGGATTCGGAGATCAAGAAGATCAATCCCGGCGCGAGTTTCATTGCGAACGCGGGCGGCGGGGCGCTGAGCGATCTCGACATGAAGACGATCGGCGAACTGGCGCCGACGCTCTTTGCGGATCGCCAGGCTCGGCGCGGGTTGATGCCGCCGTGGTCCAACGGCAAGAACGGCAAAGAGTACGGCGCGACGCTCGGCAACAAAGCGATCGCGGGGATCTTCAGCATGGGCGTCGAGGAGCCTTATCGCTGGAAGGATTCGGTGCAGAGCGCGGAGGAGATCCGGCTGTGGGTGGTGGATGGGATCGCGCACAATCTGCGGCCGTGGTTCACCAAGTTCAACGGCAAGGTGATCGACCGGCGCTGGCTGAAGGTGATCGAGGATCTGTACGGCTGGCATTATCGCAACGAAAAGTATTTGCGCAATGACAAGTCGCTGGCGCGGGTCGCGCTGGTGTACTCGCAGCAGACGGCGAACTTCTATGGCGGTGGACGCGCGCGGGCGAAGGTCGAGGATCACGCGCTTGGGTTCTATCAGGCGCTCGTCGAGGCGCGCGTGCCGTTCGACATGGTGCACGATCTGCTGCTGGATCCGGCGCATCTCGCACCGTACCGGACTCTCATCCTGCCGAACATCGCGGCGCTTTCGGATGCGCAGTGCAAACAGTTGCAGGAGTTCGTGGCGCGCGGCGGGAATCTGATCGCCACGTATGAGACGTCGCTGTACGACGAGTGGGGTTCGCGCCGCGCCGACTTCGGCCTCGCCGGATTATTCGGCGCGTCGTATGCGGGCAAGGTCGATCATGACGTACACAATTCGTACCTGAATATCGAGAAGACCGGCGGCGCCTATCACCCCATCGTTCGCGGACTCGAGGACGCGACACGCATCATCAACGGCGTGAACTGGGTGCATGTGCGGCCGGCTTCACCCAGCACGGGCTCGCCGTTGACGCTGGTGCCGTCGTATCCGGACCTTCCGATGGAGCAGGTTTGGGCGCGGGTCCCACACACAGATACGCCGGGTGTGTACCTGCGCGAAAGTTCGGGCGGCGCGGGGCGCGTCGTGTATTTCCCGTTCGATCTCGACCGCACGTTCTGGGAAGTGCTCTCCGCGGATCATGGATTGTTGTTGCGCAACTCCGTGGCGTGGGCGCACGGCGACGAACCGCAGCCCTTGCGTGTGGATGGCAAGGGGTTGCTCGATGTCTCGTTGTGGCAACAGAAGGATTCGATTGCGGCGCATCTGGTGAACCTCACGAATCCGATGGCGATGAAGGGTCCGGTGCGGGAGGTGATTCCGTCGCCGCCGCAACGGGTACGGATCCAGGTCCCCAAGGGTAAGCATGTGAAAGCCGCGAATTACCTGGTGATGGGGAAGCCGGCGGCGTATCGCGAAGTATCGCCGAACGTGCTGCAGTTCGAGGTCCCATCGATCGGGCTGCATGAAGTGATTGCTCTGGATCTGGTATGAGGTTCCTCTTGTTCGCCTGCTGTGCTGCCGCCCTGGCCGCTGCGCAGGAAGTCGGCTGGTGGATGCGGGAGCCGATCCGCTGGGTGCAGACGAATCTGCGGCAGACTGACGCGGGACTCGATGCGCGCAGGCTCGCCGGGCAACTCGCGGAGATGCGGGCGAACGTCGTGCTGATGGGCATGGGCGGCATTGCGGCGTATTACCCAACGCAGGCGGGCTTTCATTATGCGAGTCCGAATCTGCCGGTGGGACGCGACATGTTCGGCGATGTGGTGCGCGAGGCGCATGCGCGCGGGATCCGCGTGGTCGGGCGTTATGACTTCAGCAAGACGCCGAAGGCCGTGTACGACGCGCATCCCGAGTGGTTTTTCCGGCAGGCGAACGGCGATCCGGTGATCTACAACGGACTGTACTCGACCTGCATCAACGGCGGCTATTATCGCGAGCAGGTTCCGAAGATCCTGGCCGAAGGACTGGAGCGTTACGAAGTCGACGGGCTGTTCTTCAACATGTTCGGCAACCAGTCGCGCGACTACAGCGGCAAGTATGTGGGTTTGTGTCACTGCGACGCTTGCAAGCGAAAGTTTCGATCGCTGTATGGGCGCGAGATCCCGCAGCAGCAGGCAGACGAGGACTATCGCAAGTTCATGTTCACCTCGTCGCGCGAGGTGGCGGCGGCCATCGGCGATCTGATTCGCGCGAAGCGGCCGCAGGCCGGGTACTTCAACTACATTCAGGAGTACACAGACGGCATCATGTCGGAGTCGAACACCGCGGTCGACCGTCCGCTGCCGCTGTGGCCGTATTCGGCGAGTGATCGCGTGAACCGCGCGCGCAACAGCCAGCCGTCGAAAATGGCGGTGAACCTCAACATGCAGTTCGTGGACTATTCGTGGCGGTTCGCGACCGTGCCGCGGGAGGAGATCCTGCTGCGAAGCTGGCAGAACATCGCGCACGGCGGGGCTCTGACGTTCGAGGTCAACGGCACGCTCGACCTGCAGGACCGGCAGGCGCTCGAGGCCGTGAAGCCGGTGTTTCGCTGGGCTGCGGAGAACGAGCAGTATCTCGTGGGGCAGACGAGCGCGGCTCGTGTGCTCCTGCTGGGCGCGCCTTCCGGAACCGGGCGGACCTACAGCGAAGAGGCGTATCGCGGGATGTTCCGGCTGTTGAGCGAGGAGCATATTCCGTTTGCGGTGTCCGACAACCTGGACTGGATCGGGAAGCGGCAGTTCGATCTGGTGATCGCGACGGACTGGGCTCCTGGAGAGCTGGCGTCGAAGTACACGGGCCGCGTGTTGGTCGCCAGCGCAATGCCGCCTGAGTTCGCGGTGGCGCGTCGCGTGGTGCGCACGGAGAAGGACTTGAAGGGATACGTGCGGATCCGCGACAAAGCCGCGTTTCCGTCGCTGCGGGATACGGACTTGTTGCTGCTGAATGGTGCGTTTACGGAAGTGGAGGCCGATACACCGCAACCGCTGACGCTGATTCCACCTTCGATGATCGGACCTCCGGAGTTCGTGCACATCGATATGCGGGATACATCGACGCCTGCGATGGTGACCAAGGGCAACGTGACGTGGATCCCGTGGAATCTCGGTTCGCTCTATTACCGGCTGAGCTTGCCGGCGCATGCGGGATTGTTTCGGGACCTCGTGCGCGGGATGCTGCCGGCCCGGAGACAACTGGAAATGCCGGACGCGCATCCGCTGGTGGAGGTCTCACTGATGCGGCAGGAAAAGCAGGGCCGCACGCTGCTGCATCTGATCAACCTGAGCGGCCATTCGCAGACCGGGTATTTTCCGCCGGTGGCGATACAGAACATTCGCATCCGGTTGGAAGGGCGTTACCGGCAGGCGAACACGGCGCGGTCTCAGGGTAAGGTCGCGCTGCGGGCTTCCGGCGACGGGTATGTCGAGTTTACGCTGCCTCAGTTGCGGGATTACGAACTGGTGGTTCTTCAATAGCGGCGACAGAATGATCGGCGAAAGTGCGGAAGAGACGGTCCCAGAAGGGAAACACCGCGCCGTAGTTGGAACGCATGTCCGCCGGGTGGTCGGAGTGGTGAATGTAGTGGACGCCGGGGGTGATGAGGATCCAGCGGATGAGGCGGTCGCCGGGAAGGCGGATGTTGCCGTGGACGATCAGGTTCACCACCAGCGCCAGGAATTCGAAGACAATCACAGACGCCGGCGGTGGGACGAGTACGTAGATCAGCGCCAGGTTGGACCAGATGGTAAGCAGGGTTTCGACAGGATGAAAGCGCAGTCCCGTCGTGACGTCGTAACCTTCGTCGGAATGGTGCGTGCGGTGGATCTTCCAGAGCCAGTTGCTCGCATGCAGCAGCCAGTGGCGGCCATAGGCGAGGAGATCAAGGGCGAGAAGACCCAGGGCCAAACGCACCCAGAACGGAAGCAGGTCCGAATGCAGCGGACCGGTGCGGTACGCGCTGGCTATGGCGGCAGCTGTGAGAGATGTCGTGCCGACCAGAAATGCCGACGCCGCTCGTCCCGTCAGGAACAAAGCGGCGTTGGTAATCCATCTGCGGATGAGCGCATCAGCGGGCTTGTGGGCAGGCCAAAGACCTTCCCAAAGCAACAGGATCGCGATGAGGATTCCGAAAACCGTGCCGCTGTACTTCTCAATGAGCGACAGCAACGGCATCGGGAGAATCGCGCGCTACTGGTACTACTTCTTCTTGTTGTTGCGGCGGTTGTGCAACCAGGCGCCGGCGATGAGCGCCCCGCCCACAATCATGTAGGTAGAAGGTTCGGGTGTCACGACGGGCGTGGTCCCGGCAAGCAGCGCCGTGGACGAAACAAGCAGGAGAGAAGCAAAAGAAAGTAGTTTCATGATCGGACCTCCGAGAGAATACCACCCGGTTGTCTGAAAGCAATATGACTCTAACCGGGTACTGTAAAGAGCTTACCGTAGAATCTTATCCCGAATGGGTGAAAAATACCAGTACCTTAGGGAGGGTATTTTCCTATCTTCTTGCCTCAAATGCGGACGGCCCCGAGCCGCCCGCGATCGCCCCGACGATCAGGAGTTGCTCGCGGCCGCTCGTGACCTGCTCCGGCAAAGGATCATCGGGCGAGTCATGCGAGAGATCCCGCTCGCAGGCAAAGAAGCGGAGGAACGGGCGGCGCTGTTTGGTGACGTGATCGCGGATCGTCCCCTCGAGCATCGGGTAGGAGGCCTCGAGAGCGTCGAGGACGGCGCTAATCGAGACCTCCGCGGGATTCTTGCGATCGACGTGCACGGTGATCTCGTCGCCTGTGATCCTGGCGAGGTTCCGCAGGTGGTACGGGATCACGATCCGCACGGCCGTCATGCCAGGGTCTGGACCTCGACCGAGAGCACCGCAGGCAGGTCATGCACGATGGCGTTCCAGGTATCGCCGCCGTCGGGCGAACAATAGACTTGGCCTCCGGTGGTTCCGAAGTACACGCCGCAGGAATCCAGCTTGTCGACTGCCATCGCTTCGCGCAGGACGTTCACATAGCAGTTGCTTTGCGGAAGTCCCTTGCTGAGCGGTTCCCAGTCGTCTCCGCCGGAGCGGCTGCGATAGACGCGCAGGGCGCCATCGGGCGGGTAGTGCAGAGAGTCGCTCTTGATGGGCACGACGTAAACGGTTTCGGGTTCGTTGGAGTTGACGTCGATGACGAAGCCGAAGTCCACAGGGAGGTTGCCGCTGACTTTGCGCCAGGAATCGCCGCCGTCGTCGGTGCGCATCACGTCCCAGTGCTTTTGCATGAAAAGCGTGTTGGGATTCGACGGGTGAAGCGCGATGCGGTGGACGCAGTGGCCGACCTCGGCGGTGGGGTCGGGCATGAAGCCGGAATGGAGGCCCTTGTTGATGGGGGTCCAGGTGGCGCCGCCGTCGGTCGTGCGAAACGCGCCGGCCGCGGAAATTGCAATGAACATCCGCTGCTCATCTTTGGGATCGATGACGATGGTGTGCAGGCACATGCCGCCGGCGCCGGGCTGCCACTTGGGTCCCGAACCGTGGCCGCGGAGGCCGGCGAGTTCGGTCCACTCTTTGCCGCCGTCGGTGGATTTGAAAATGGCGGCGTCTTCGATGCCGGCGTAGACGGTGTCGACGTCCGAGAGGGAAGGTTCGAAATGCCAGACGCGCTTGAATTCCCAGGGGTGAGGCGTGCCGTCGTACCACTGGTGGGTCCCGGGGACGCCTTCATAGGCGAACTTGTTGCCAACGGGTTCCCAGGTTTTGCCGCCGTCGTCAGAACGCTGAACGACCTGGCCAAACCAACCGCTGGATTGCGAGGCGTACAAACGGTCGGGGTTCACCGGGGAACCTTTGACGTGATAGATTTCCCAGCCGCCAAAATGGGGGCCGTCAATCTGCCATTTGTCGCGTTTGCCGTCGGACGTGAGAATGAAGGCGCCTTTCTTCGTGCCAACCAATACTCGAACCTGACTCATAGGTATTTTCTTCTCCTTGAACGTTTCTCCACACTATCAGGAATCACGGCCAATTTCGAGCGATACTGAAATCGGCATGAGGATCGACAAGTGGCTTTGGGCGGCGCGGTTTTTCAAGACGCGCTCACTGGCGGCACAGGCGTGCGATCTGGGACGCGTGACATCAAACGGAATAGACGCGAAACCCTCCCGTGAGGTGAGGGCCGGAGATCAGATTCGTGTGAGAAATGCGGCCGGAGAATTTCACGTGGAGGTCCTGGCGCTGAGTATGATGCGGGGTCCCGCGGCGGTGGCGCAGACGCTGTACCGGGAATCGCCCGAAAGCCTGCAGGCGCGAATCAAGGCCGCCGAAGAGCGCAAGGCGATGGCGCTATACGAGGTCGCGCTGCGGGCGGGCGGCGAGACGGGGCGTCCGTCGAAGAAGGATCGTCGCGAGATCGACCGCTTCCGCGGACGGCGCGCCTAGCTTATTTCAGCTCGCGAATGCGGATGTTGCGGAACTGGACGAACGAGAACTGGTCGTGCAGTTGGAGGCCGATCGGGCCGGTCTTCGATCGCTTCGGATCCCCGGCGTGTTCCGCGACGACTTCACCGTTGATCCGAATGCGGATGCGGTCGCGGCGGGACTCAATTTCGATGCTGTTCCAATCGTTGGGACGCTGGAAACCGACCTTGCCGGGAACGAACGTATAAATGCTGCCGGTCGGATACGGAGTCTTTTCAAGCGCGATGATTTGGATTTCGTAGCCGATGTGCGCAGGCGTGGTCTTGGGAAAATGCGCGAGATCCGGACGGGCTTCGTCGGATTCGCCAATCGAGCCGTGGGCGCGCGATTTGTCGCGGATCGAGATACCGCTGTTGCCGCCGTCGGGCAACCAGTATTCGGCGTGGAGGTCGAATTCGTCGAACTCCTGTTTCGTATACAGCCAGGCTTGCTCGTTCAGCCAGGACCGGAACGCCTTGGGATCAAGCTTCGAAGGATCGTGGTGGACGCGTTGGCCGAGCAATACGCCGCCGTTTTCGGGATTGACGGTCCACACGCAATTGCCGCGCGGTTCCCAGCCGTCGAGGTTCTTGCCGTTGAATAGCGGCTTCCAGCCCAGGTCCGCGGGGAGCGTGACTTTGCCGGTGGCGGCCCATTCGACGCCGCGGGCGAGGAGCGCCTGGAAGTAGAGATCCTCGAGGTTGGGGTTGGGTTCGTTTTTCCAGGTGTGACCGAGCATCGTCGTGTAGACGCGGCCCTTGCCGTACGTGCGGACCCAGTCCATCGGTTCGCCCTGCCGGGTCACTTCCGAGAAAGCGTAGGTGAGGATGTCGAGAGCCTGCGCGGGTCCGTGCTGACCGTGGGTCAGTTGTTCACTCTTGTGGACCCAATGTGGCGGCAGGCCTTGCGTAATGGGATGCCGGGGTTCGCGAACGAAGACGGTGAAGTCCTGCCGCGGACCGTGGCCGGGCGGCTTTCCCTGCCCTTTCGGCACGCGGATCACCTCGCCGTTGCGCCCGATGGCGATGCTCTCGCCGAAGGACGGATCGCGCCAGCCGAGTCCGATCATGTCGTTGT
Organism: uncultured Solibacteraceae bacterium; assembly: GCA_964627455.1. GTDB lineage: Bacteria > Acidobacteriota > Terriglobia > Bryobacterales > Bryobacteraceae > F-183. The sequence goes on from CAZVKC010000010.1 coordinate 65,775, forward strand.
ATTCGGACCATTCGAGGAAGGCGTTGTTGGCGGCGTGATAGATGACGAGTCCACCGCCATTGCGCACGTATTCGACGATGCGCTGCTCGGCGTCGCGGGGCCAGCGGGTTCCCGTAGTCGTGTGTCCGCCGTTGAAGTTGTTGACGATGGCGGCGTAGGCGCGGAGGTCCGCAGCCAGAGGCTGCGGGAATGTACAGACGTCGACCTGGAAGCGGCCGGTCCCTTCGAGGATCGCTTTGATGTAGCGGGTTCCGGCGGCCCAGTCGTGGTTGTTGACGCCGTCGATGATGAGGACTTTGTCCGTGGCGGCAGCGCTTGCCATCAGCGCCACCGCCGCGAACGAGAGGTTACGGAAGAGCAAGGTTACTGGACCTGTTCGAGGATCGCGAAGTCGCCGGGGTTCCAGGCCTGCGCGATGATGTAGAGCTTGCCGTTCAACTGCTTGATCACCGCGTTGTGGATGTGCTGGAAATTGGCCAGGCCGAGGTCTTCTTTAGGCATGACCGTCGAGATGAGCTGGTCGTTTTCCATCAGGTAGATCGGCGCGCCTTTGCTGCGGTCGGGTCCATGCAGGGATCCGACGACAGCGTAGTTGTCCAGGTAGTAAATGTCGCAGGGGAACGAGCCGAGCGGCATGCGGAGCGTCGACAAATACTGGCCGAAACGCGTGAAGCGATCGATCTCGGAATTCGGGCGGTCGGCAACGTCGATGCGGCGCGTGCCCGGAGGAATCGTGATGCCATGGCCGGTGCCGAACTGGCCGGGTCCCGAACCGCGGCCGCCAAAGGCGAGGTCGTGCCATTCGGCTTTGAACGGGCTGGTGCTGGTGATCTTGGCGGTCAGGACGAAGTCGAGGTTCGAGTATCCGGTGGGGATGTAGAAGAGGCCATCCATGACTTCGACGTCCGTGGGCACGAAGTTGCCGCGCCCGGCGAAGTAGTCGGTGGCGACGGGATGTCCCATGTCGGTCTTGCCGTCGGGCGGCGGCAGCGCGTGGATGAGCTTGCCGTCGATGGACGTGGTGAAGATCTTGCCGGCCGAGTTGCCGGGGAACGAGAGGAACGGTGTGCCGTCCTTGGCCTGCCAGAAGAGCGCGTTGTGCATGTTGGTGTCGCGCATCTCCGGGGCGGTGTCGAGAAGGGTCGTCGTCTTGAGATCCGAACTGATGCGGATGATGCCGGCGCCGGGGAGCGCGAAGTACACTTCACCCTTGCCGGGGCGGCGATCGATGGCGAATCCGCCATGCGCCTGCTTCAGCACTTTCTGCGCTTCGGCCGGAAGGTGCGAGGAGTTGTACAACACGCGGAACTTGTACTTACCGTTGCCGCTAGCGGCGGCGCTGCCGCTCCCCGCTTGACCGAGAGCCTGCGAGGATCCGGACGGAGGCGCCAGGTGCCAGGCGACGCCCAACAGAGCAGCGAACAGGGTCGCGCTGGTGAATCGCTTCAACATCATCATCTTGTCGATTAAATCATACTCAGACGGGTCCGCGATAAGATGGCGGGTTCCGGCTATGAAGCTTCTATTTGGTCTGGCGGGCGCCGCGCTGCTGATGGCGCAACAACAGCCGCCGCAGTATCCCCTGGGTCCTGACTCGCAGCCGCAGGCGGGAGTTCCGAAGGGCGTCGTCACAAAGCATGTGCTGCCGCCGGGGAAGCATTACCCGGGGACTCCCCACAATTACGCGATCTACGTCCCGGCGCAGTACAACGGCGCATCGTCGAAGCCGGCGCCGTTCATGGTTTTTCTGGATGGCTCCGGTCCGTTGGGGAATCAGCAGCGTGTGCCGGTGGTGCTCGACAACCTGATCGCACGCGGCGACATCCCTCCGATGATTGGGATCTTCATCGATCCCGGCGTGCTGCCGGCGGTTTCCGAAGATGCGCAGAACCGCTACGAACGGATTTTCGAGTACGACTCGTTGAGTGGGCGGTTCGCGGAGTTTCTGGAACAGGAACTGATCGCGGAGGTCGGCCGGAAGTACAACCTGTCGAAGGATCCGAACGATCACGCGATTGCGGGCGTGAGTACCGGCGCCGTGGGCGCGTTTGTCGCGGCCTGGAACCGGCCGGATCTCTTTCGCCGCGTGCTGAGTTTCATCGGGACCTTCGTACACATGAAGGGCGCGGATTCGCTGCCGGCAATGATCCGGCGCACGGAACCGAAGCCGATCCGCGTGTACATGGAGGCGGGTCGCAATGACCACATCGTGCCCGGGCAGCCGTACGGGGTTTTCTTCGCCGGCAGCTGGCCGATCAACAACCAGCTCATGTACGAGGCGCTGCAGTTCGCAGGTTACGACGTGACGCTCAATTTCGGCGAGAACGCGCACAACATGACGCATGGATCCGCGATCATGCCGGAGGCGTTGCGCTGGTTGTGGCGCGGATATCCGGAGCCGATTCGCGCACGGGAACCGGAGGCGATGGGCAAGCCGGGCTGGGAACCTCGCGGGCAGGTGTTTTCGGCGATCTCGGTCAACCAGGGATGGGAGACGATCGCGGGCGAGTATGGGTCCGCGGGGACGAGCGTCGCGACATCGAAAGATGGCGAAGTGTTCTTTGCCGCCGGCGGGAAGGTCTGGCGCGTCGATGCAGCTTCGGGCTATGCCGTCGAGCACGCTTCGAAGAAGATGATGAGCGGCGTGACGGCAGCCGTGTTGTTTGCTCCGGATGGAACACTATGCGCATCGCAACCCGCGCAGCACCGCATTGTTTGCGGCGATCGCGTGGTGGCCCGCGATGTCGACGCTTCCGCGATGGTGGTCACGGCAAAGGGCGTCTTCTACTACGTTGACGCGACCCGCGGCGTAGTCGGGATGATCGCCGCGGACGGACGCAAGCGCGTGCTGCTGAGCAAGAGCGACGAGATGCCTTCGCCTTCGGGACTGACGCTGTCGGCAGACCAGAGCATGCTCTTCGTGACGGATAGCGTTTCGCGTTTTCAATGGTCGTTCCAGATCGCCAAGGATGGTTCACTGGTGAATGGTGAGCCGTTCTTCCGCGTCGACATGCCGGAGATGTCGTGGCGCAGCGGCGTCGCGGGCGCAACGGTGGATACGATCGGGCAGCCGTATTTCGCCACGGCCTTGGGCATCCAGTTTTGCGAACAGAATGGACGTTGCGCGGGGATCATCAGCAAGCCGGGTGACCGGGCCGCGCAACTGACCAGCGTTCAGTTCGGCGGTAAGGATCTGGCCTGGCTGTATGCGACATCCGGCGGCAAGGTATACCGCCGTCCGGTGAAGACGCGGGGTGTGGCGGCGTGGTCGCCGGTGAAGCCTCCGAAGCCGCCACTGTAAGACCGATCGTTATCCCACGGCCGGGATGCCAGCCAGCGCCATCGCGATCTCTTCTTCCGGATAGTCGAAGTTGGTCAGCTTACCGGCCTGATAGTCGATGTAGGACTGCATGTCGAAATGGCCGTGTCCGCAGAGGTTGAAGAGGATCGTGCGCTGGGCGCCTTCTTCTTTGGCCTTGAGCGCTTCGCGAATGGCGCCGGCGACAGCGTGGTTCGCTTCGGGCGCGGGGATGATGCCTTCGGCGCGCGCGAACTGAATGCCCGCGGCGAACGCGTCGAGTTGCTGCACACTCGTTGCCTCGATAAGGCCGAGGTCCGCGACGTGCGACACGAGCGGCGCCATGCCGTGATAGCGGAGTCCGCCGGCGTGGATGCCCGGCGGGATGAAGGTGCTGCCGAGCGTGTGCATCTTAACGAGCGGCGTCAGATGTCCGGTGTCGCCAAAGTCGTACGTGAACCGGCCCTTGGTGAGGCTGGGGCATGCGGCAGGTTCGACCGCGACGATGCGAGCTTTACTTTGACCGCGGAGGTTGCGGCCGATGTACGGGAAGGTGATGCCCGCGAAGTTGGAGCCTCCGCCGGTGCAGCCGACAATCACGTCGGGTTCGTCGCCGGCCATCGCCATCTGTTCGATGGTTTCGAGTCCGATGACGGTCTGATGCAACAGCACGTGGTTGAGCACGCTGCCGAGCGCATACTTGGTGTTGGGATCCTTGGCGGCAACTTCGACGGCTTCTGAAATCGCGATACCCAGCGAGCCGGTCGAATTCGGATGCTCATCGAGAATCGCGCGGCCGCTGTCGGTCTCAAGCGATGGACTCGCGGATACCGTGGCGCCGTAAGCTTCCATCAACGCGCGCCGGTACGGCTTCTGGTCGTAGCTGACTCGCACCATGAAGACCTTGCATTCGATGCCGAACATCGCGCAGGCCATCGACAGCGAGGATCCCCACTGGCCGGCGCCGGTCTCGGTCGACAGACGCTTGGTGCCTGCCTCCTTGTTGTAAAAAGCCTGTGGGACGGCCGTGTTCGGCTTGTGCGAGCCCGCGGGGCTGACGCCTTCGTACTTGTAGTAAATCTTCGCGGGCGTATCGAGGGCGCGCTCGAGGCGGCGTGCTCGATAGAGCGGCGACGGGCGCCACTGCGCATACACCTGCCGCACTGGATCGGGAATCTCGATCTCGTGATCCATGCTGACTTCCTGCAGGATCAGGCTCATCGGAAAGAGCGGCGCGAGATCGTCGGGTCCGATGGGCTGCAGCGTGCCGGGATGCAGCGGCGGCGCGGGCGGCTTGGGGAGATCGGGAAGGATGTTGTACCAGGCCTTGGGGAGCCGGTCTTCTGCCAGTACGTATTTAATGCTGTCCATTGGGCACTATTCTATGCCCGACGTTCACAGTTCGTCGCGGGTGGACCGGAGGATCCAGATAAGGCCGGGTCCACCGATGAGGGCGGTGACGACACCGACCGGAATTTCGGCTGGACGGAAAACCGTGCGCGCGATCGCGTCGCAGATGGCGAGGAACGCGGCGCCGAACAAAAGTGTGGCGGGGAGCAGGCGGCGATGGCTTCCGCCGGCGAAGCGGCGCACGATGTGTGGGGCCATGAGTCCAACGAAGCCGATGGGTCCGGTGAGTGTGACTGTGGCGGCTGTGAGCAGAGATCCGGCGAGGCAGGCTTGCCAGAGGGCGCGGCGAACGGCGAGTCCACGGCCGGCGGCCCACGCTTCGCCCATGGCGAGCATGTCCCAGTCCGGCGCTTTCCAGATGACCCACGCGATTAGCGGCAGCGCGATGGCCGCGTAAATAAGGATCGCGGTGGCGTCGATCGCGTCCACGGCGCCGACCAGCCACGTGGTGACTGAGAAAGCACGCTGGAATCCGGCGAGGCTCTGCATCAGGATGATGAGCGACGACGCGACGCTGTTGATGCTGACGCCGGCGAGCACGAGTCCCGTCGCGCTGATGCGGCGCTGGCGGACGAAGACGCTGCCAATCAGGAAGAGAGCGGCGAGTGCGCCGACAACGGATCCGGGCCAGATCCACGCGAGGTCGAGAAAGATCGCGATCACGGCGCCGAGCGCGGCGCCGGAGGATACGCCGAGCGTGTACTCGGACGCGAGCGGATTTCGCAGGACCGCTTGAAACAGGCATCCGGCGACCGAGAGGGAGGCGCCGGCGAGGAGTCCGAGGACGAGGCGCGGCACACGAAATCCGATGAAAATGTTTTGCTCACCCGCGTCGCCGAAGACGGCTGCCGGAGAGATGATTTCCGCGCCGAACCACGGCGTGATGAGGATCGCCGCGATCAGCAGAAGAAGTGGGATCGCGCTAGATCTCATAGTGGATCCGTACCGCGCCTCCCGATGCGCCGCCGGCTTCGACCCGCACGTGCTCGCCGAACGCTGTCTTGAACGCTGCGCTGGTGAGGAGTTCCGCAGGCGCCGCGTCGGCCGTCACGCGTCCCTGATCGAGCAGCACGATGCGCGAACAGAACGCGGCGGCCAGATTCAGATCGTGCGTGGCTGCGATGCACAGCACGTTTTCCTCGCGGCACAGTTGGCGCAGGGTGCGGAACATCTGGATCTGATGCGGCAGGTCGACGAAGGTCCCGGGTTCGTCGAGCAGCAATGCCGCGGGTTTTTGCGCGAGGACTGCGGCGAACAGGACCCGCTGGCGTTCCCCTCCGCTGAGTTGATTTACAAAGCGGTCGGCGAGGTCTTCGCATCCCGCGAGGCGCATCGCGTCGAGGCAGATCGCGCGATCCTGCGGACCTTCGCTCCAGCCGCCGCTGTGCGGATAGCGGCCCATCTGCACGACCTCGCGGGCGGTGAAGCGCGCATAGCCTTCGGCGGATTGCGGCAGGAATGAGACGCGCTGCGCGAGGTCCCGCGCCTTCCAGTCGCGGATGGCGCGACCCTCGAATTTGCAGGTCCCCGAGTGATCCGCGAGGAGTCCACACATGATCTCGAGAAGCGTGCTCTTGCCGGCGCCGTTCATGCCGCACAACGCTACGAACTCGCCCGGTGCAAAGCGCAGCGTGACGTCACGCAACGCGCGGGCGCAGCTGACGGATTCGAGTTCGAAGAGAGCGTTGCTCACGGCTTCGCGAGACCTGCCAGAAAACGTTGGAGTTCGTGCGCGGCATCGACCATCCGCGGACCCGGCACCACGAAGATATCACTTGCGACCGCATGGACACGGGCTTTGAGATCACTGCGCGACTTCCACAGCGCTTCGACGGCGCGCTTGTGTTCCTGGCTTACGCCGACCGTTTCCGCCATGTCGCCCATGTCGATGATGACGTCTGGCTGCAGGCGGATCATCGATTCGAGGGAAAGCTTGGGATAGCTGAGGGAGGAGTCCGCGAGAACATTCACGCCGCCGGCGATGGCGATCAACTCGTTCAGGTACGAACCTCTGCCGACCGCGACGATGCCTTCGAGCCGGCCCGGCGAGCGTCCGACGACAAAGACGACTTTACGCCGGCTCTGTTGTTGTGGCATCGCGCGCATCCGGTCGAATTCCGACTGCATGCGCGCGCGTAATGCACGCGCCTGGTCCGCGGCGCCCGCGAAACGCCCGATATCCTCGATCATCTGCAGGTTCGTGCGCAGGTCGCCGGTGCTGATTTGTTCCACGCGGATCTTCGCGCGCTTCAACTGGTCGATGGTCTGCGGCGCGAGACGTTCCATGATCACCATGTCGGGACGCAAACGCAGAATCGCTTCCAGATTCGGCTGCAAGTACGTACCGATTTTCGGGCGTGACGCGGCTTCAGGAGGAAAGTGGCAGTAGGTCGAGACTCCCACCACGCGACTGCCCAGACCCAACGCAAACAGCGTCTCGGTGATAGCGGGCGTCGTCGAGACGATGCGGTTCTGCGCTGTCAACACAGCAGCCGCGCAGATCGTCAGGAAGGTCAGTCGCGTGGTGGCCATACGCAGTTAGAAGGAGACTCGGACGCCGGCGACCGCCCAGCGCTGCGGCGTCCGGTAGCCGTCCTCGTAGTATTGCTGGTTAAGCAGATTCTCGACGCGGCCGAAGAGTTCCGGCTTCACGCGCTCGTTGCGGAACGGCAGGCGGTAGCTGCCCGTCGCATCGAGCCGCCGCGGACCTTCCCACATCACCGCGCGTCCGGAGATCACGCCGATGAACTCGGGTGCGCCCGTGAAGTTCGTGGTGAGCGTGAGGCGCTTCCATGTTTGCGACGCGGTGACGGCGAACAAATGCTCGTAAATGCGAGGCGTTTTCAGCGTTCCGGCAGCGACGGGCCGGCGTTCAAGCGTACGCGTGTGCGTATACGAACTGGTCAGCGTGAAGCCACGCCAAAGCGCGGCTTGCACTTCGGACTCGACGCCGCGAGCCAATCCACCGGCGGTGTTGAAGTAACCGGAACTGCGTCCGAACGGATCCGTCGTGCGATTGACGAGGCCCGAGAAGTCGAAGCCGATGACGGAACGAAGCTGCGTATAGAAGTACGTTGCGGAGACGCGGACGCGCCGCTGTCCGAAGTATTGATCGATGCCGGCGTCGCCGCCCATCGCGCGCTCAGGCGCAAGCCGGGGATCGCCGTAGGGTGTGAAGACGCCTGCGAAGAAGCCGGTCCCGTAACGTTCGTAGAGCGAAGCCGCACGGAACGCGTTGCCGAAATGCGCGCGCAGTTTGGTGTTCGCCTTTTCGAAGCGGTACATCGCCGACACATCGCCCGTGTAGGAATTCGGCGGCGACGGCACCGGCGCGAGCAGGTAGGCAGGCACGCTGCCGGACACCACCGGACGGCTGAGGCTGAAGGTCTGAATGCGACCGGATACCGTGATCTGCAGTTTGGATCCGAGCAGGCGCCAGCGGTCCTCACCGAACACGGCGACCGAGCGCTGGTTGATCTGCGCACGATAGCTGGAGTTGTTGGCGGGATTCACTGCGGCGGTGAATCCGCCGTTGTCGAAGGCTTCGCGTTCCCACTCGGCGCCGGCCGACGCCAAGTGACGATCGCCCGTGTAATTGAGGCGCGCCTGCGCGGTGTCGATGCGGCCGTTGAAAGTCGAGAGGTCGTGGACGGCGGGCTGGAAGCCGATGCCGCCGGGTCCGTTGGGGAAGTCGCGGCGGGCGTCCACCAGTTGATACGCAACGCGATAGTTGAGGCGCGGCGTCAACTGCTGATCGGCAGCGAACAGCGCGGAAGTGAACCACGAAGCGCGGCGGCTGTCGGGATCATTCGCGCCCGGAAACACCGTCGCGTTGCCGAGCGTGAACGGAAGTCCCTGCTGGCGCAGAATCTGCTGATCGACCGGTAGCGGGATGGCTTGCACAAAGCCCGTGCGAGGCGCGTTCGCGGTCAGCGAAGGTGAGAGGTTGACGCCGAGAAACGTGTTGGTCGAGGAGATCCGCGCGGAAAGCAGCAGGTTGTTGATCGGGCGAAACTGCAGGAAGGTCTGCCCGGTGTTGTTGCGGGCGCGATCATCGCCGTCGACGCCTTCGAGCACGTTGAGGTGTCCAAGTCCGAGCGAGTAGTTGAAGCGGTTCTGTGACGTGCCGCCGGCGAGGCGCATCTGCGCGCGAAGGAAGCCGAGTCCGCCGCCTTCCGCGAGAATGTCGCCGCGGAACTTTCCGCCGCCCGTGTCGGAGACGATGTTCACGGCGCCGCCCATGGCGTTGCTGCCATATAAGGCGGATCCGCAGCCGCGCAGGACTTCGAGACGGCTGATGTTGAGCGTGAGCAGATCCTGCGTGAAGGGACTCGCGTCCGACTGGATCGCGGCGGGATCGCGGAAGCGCATGCCGTCGATTAGAACGGCAGTGTCCTGCGTGCGAAGTCCGCGAATGCGAATGCTGGCGGGATTGCCGGGACCTCCGGTTTGCGTGATGCGCACACCGGGGACCTCACGCAGGGCTTCGGTGACGGAGTATTCGATGCGACGGTCGAGTTCGCTGCGGCTCAGCACGGATGTGGCTCGCGCGGAATTGTCGAGGTCCTCGACATAGCCGCTGGCAGTGACTGCAACCTGCTGCGCAAGCGTACGGAGTTTGAGGACGATCTTCAGATCGCGTGCGGATACAGGATCGATTTCCTGCACGAACCGCTCGAAATCAGTGGCTTCGACAACAAGCAGCGCACGACCTGTGCGGACCTGATCGAAGCGAAATTTTCCGTCGTTGCCGGATGTAGTTGTGTAAGCGCCGGATCCGGAGACAGGCTCCAGGCGAACCAGCGCCCCCGGGGTGACGCCCCCGGACGGATCGTGGATCACGCCCGATACTTCAGCAGCAGTTAGCGACCACAACGCAGAAGTCGCGAGAATCAACAGTTGGCGGGACAATGAACGCCGCATTGCACCATACCTCGTTTCCTTGAAATGGCGACGAGTACGGACGATTCTGCAACTGAATAATGGTCTGCGCTGCGCAAAGCACGGTGGCCACCTTGTTCCCGAAGGTCCGGACTCATCACCGCCGCGATTCATCACGGCGATGCGCAAGGGCAGGTCTTCGGACTTAACGGGTTCATGCCTACTTGCTGCGGCTTCCCAACGCCTGCACAGCGCCAGTGCCATCTTGCAGCTTTCGTACCCGTATACCGCTGCGGGTCAGTCCTGGATTCTCACCAGGTTCCCTTTTCAGAACCGTTCCCCCGTGAAGAGGAGCGGTCCACCGCTTGCAATGGCGAGTGTAGCATCTCACGGCTTTCAAACACAATAAAAATACTCAGGCTACGTGGAAGTGGCACTACAAAGCCTAATCAGCGATGTTTGACAAGCAGTGCTTGTCACGCTAGCCTGTCAGTCGTGATCCGCAGCTTCAAGCATGCGGGCCTGAAGAGGTTTTACGAGAAGAAGGACCGGCGAGGGATTCGCCCCGACCTCGTTAACGCCGTCGAGCGTATTCTGTCCGTGATGGATACTGCCTCCACGCCCGACGCGCTGGATCTTCCAGGATACCGATTACATCGGTTGAAGGGAGATCGGAAGGACTATTGGGCCGTAACTGTTCGGGCCAATTGGCGAATCATCTTCAGGTTCGTAGACGGCGAAGCAGTTGATGTTGAGTTGATCGACTATCATTAGGAGCAATCCGCAATGCCGATGAAGAGCCCCGTACATCCTGGATTGATCGTGCGCCACGATTGCCTCGAACCCCTGGGCCTCACCGTTTCGGAAGGGGCGCGGGTACTTGGCGTATCCCGCCAGGCGCTCAACAATGTGGTGAACTGCAGGGCGGCCATCTCGCCGGAAATGGCGATTCGTCTGGCCAAAGCCTTCGGCAGTACGCCAGATACCTGGGTGCGCATGCAGGCCGCCTACGACCTCTCCGTCGCCCTGCAAAAAGCCGGAGAGATTCAAGTGAAGCGCTACCGTCCCAATCCCGCAGCCTGACCAATCAGGCGCAGATCTTCTTGACGACGTTGCCGTGGACATCCGTCAGGCGGAAATCCCGGCCCTGGTGGCGATAGGTCAATCGCAGGTGATCCATGCCGAGCAAGTGCAGGATGGTCGCCTGGAGATCATACACGTCGATGCGATCCTCGACGATGTTGAGTCCCAGTTCATCGGTCTGGCCGATGGTCTGGCCGGCCTTTACGCCGCCACCCGCCATCCAGATGGAGTAACCGTTGGGATGGTGGTCGCGGCCTGCATTATCCGCTTCGTCCGGCCGGCGGATCTCCGACATCGGCGTGCGTCCGAATTCCCCGCCCCACACAACCAGCGTGTCTTCGAGCAGACCGCGCTGCTTCAAATCCGCCAGCAATGCCGCCGTCGGTTTGTCCGTCTGGGCGCAAAGCTTCGGAAGTCCGCTGTTGATCGCTGAATGGTGATCCCAGCCGGAATGCATCACGAGCACAAAGCGTACGCCGCGCTCCACCAGACGCCGCGCCAGCAGCAGGTTCGTCCCATACTGCTTCGATTCCTTCTGATTGATCCCGTACGCCTCGATCGTCGCTTCGGACTCCTGCTTGAGGTCCACCAGTTCCGGACCCGCCGATTGCATGCGATAGGCGAGTTCATACGAGTGAATGCGTGACGCGATCTCCGCGTCGCCGGTCTTTTCGAAGTGCTCGGTATTGAGATCCTTCAAAACATCGAGCCTGGCGCGCTGCGCGTCATTGGAAAATCCTGGCGCGTTCGACAGATACAGGATCGGATCGCCGGAGGAACGCAGCACGGTCCCCTGATAGAGCGAAGGCAGGAAGCCGTTGGTCCACAGATCCGAACCCGCGCTCGTGCCGGGACCCGACTGCAACGCGACGAAGGCAGGCAGGTTGCGGGACTCCGAACCCAAGCCATAGGTCGTCCACGCCCCCATCGACGGACGTCCGCCCGTCATGTGCCCGGAAAACAGCAGCAACTGGCCCGGATGGTGGTTGAACGCCTCCGAATGCATCGAACGGATGAGGCAGATGTCATCGGCGTGCTTCGAAGTGTGCGGCAGCAGGTCGCTCAGCATCATGCCGCTCTGGCCGCAGGGCGCAAACTTGCGCGGCGACGCGAGGATCTTGGCAGTGGGCTTGATGAACGCCAGCTTCATGTCCTTCGTCATCGAAGGAGGCAGCGACTGGCCATGCCATTTCTGCAATGCCGGCTTGGGATCGAAGAGATCCATCTGCGAGGGCGCGCCTTCCTGAAACAGAAAGATCACGCGCTTGGCTTTCGGCTTGAAATGCGGCGGGCGCGGCGCGAGCGGATCGGCGACCGTGGTAGGCGCCGCAGCATTCATGAGGTCCGCCAACGCAAGCGTTCCAATGCCCGTCAGTGAACGGCGGAGAAAATCGCGGCGCAGGTGCGCTTCCATCAGGTGTCTCATGTTGGCGTCTACTCTCTGGTGATGAATTCGTCGAGGTTCAACAGGACGCTCGATACCGCGGTCCAGGCGGCGACTTCTTTTTGGGCAACTCCCGGCAGTGGAATCGGCGCCAGTTTCGCAACCGATTGCTCATCCGCATTCGCCAGCAGGGCCTCCTGCTTTTCGAGGTAACCCTGCAGCCGGACCTTCTCGGTCGGGCTCGGCGGGCGGCCGAGCGCATCGAGGTAAGCCACTTCGAGGCGCGACGCGAAGTCCTTCTGCGGGCGATCGGTGAGGACCCGCACAGCCAGCGCCTGCGCGGCTTCGAGGAACACCGGATCATTCAACAGATTCAACGCCTGCAGCGGCGTGTTCGAGCGATCGCGCTTGCACGCGGCGACCGTCGCTTTCGGCACGTCGAAATTCACCAGCAGCGGATACGGCGTCGTGCGCAGGAACTGGATGTAGAGGCCGCGGCGATAACGGTCCGCGCCCTGCGCCTCTTTCCAACCTGTACCCCAGCCGCGGGATCCATAGCTGAGTTCCAGGACCCCCGGCGGAATCGGCGGATTCACACTGGGACCTCCAATTTGCCGCGTCAGCAAACCGCTGGCGAGCAACGCGGAATCCCGGATCGATTCGCCGGTCAGCCGCAACCGGTTTTGCCGCGCGAGCAGCAGATTGTTCGGATCAAGATCCTTCAATTCCGGCCGTGCCGCGGAACTCTGCCGGTAAGCCGCAGAGAGAACGATGGTGCGAATCAGGGCCTTGCGGCTCCAACCGCTTTCCATGAATTCGGACGCGAGCCAGTCGAGCAGTTCCGGATGAATCGGGCGTTCGCTGCGCAATCCGAAATCATCCGGCGTGCGAACCAGGCCGGCGCCGAAAAGTTCCTGCCAGATGCGGTTCACGGCCACGCGTGCCGTTAACGGATTGTCATTGCGCACGAGCCACCGTGCGAGATCGAGGCGGGTCGCTTTCGAAGCGCTGGCGTTCAAGGGAGGCAGCACTGCGGGAGCATCCGGCTGCACCTCGATACCCAATGACTTCCAGTCGCCGCGCACGCGCACATTGGTCGGATGCCGCTTCGAATTCTCAGCGACCGTCATCGCCTGGCTCAACTGCGGATACTCGGCCTTCAGTTCGCGCAGTTTCTTATTCAATTCATCGAGCTTCAGTTCCTTCCACTTCTTGTTGCCGACTGCGAAGTGGTAGTTGCCAACGAAGTGATCGGTGAGGATATCGGATTCACGCGCCGTACGCTCGGCCGGCGGGATCTGCACGATCTTCGCGCCGTCGCCGCCCTCGGTCAACTTGTTGACGCAATCCCAGGCGAGGTCCCAATCCGTGCGCTCACCGGGGTGGGCAATCGTATAGAGGATGTCCTTTTCCCAGGCGGCCTGCAATGGAGCCACGTTGTACTCTTCGAGAAGCTTGTGGCGCTTGGCCCGGTATTCCGCCTGCGTGCGAAGCCAGGGTCCGACTTCACCGGCGAGCGGCGCGTCGATATTCACTTCTTCGACGTTGTCGAAGAATGCGAACAGCGAATAGAAGTCCTTCTGGCTCACCGGATCGAATTTGTGGTCGTGGCATTGGGCACAGCCGACGGTGAGTCCGAGCCAGACCGTGCCGACCGTCGACGCGCGATCGAGCGTGTTCTCAAACTGGAACTGCCGGTCATCGATGCCGCCTTCGCGGTTCGTTAGCGTGTTGCGGTGAAAGCCGGTGGCGACACGCTGTTCGACGCCTGCATTCGGCAGCAGATCGCCTGCAATCTGTTCGATGGTGAACCGGTCGAACGGCATGTCGCGATTGATCGCGTCGATCACCCAGTTCCGCCAGCGCCACGCCCAGGGGCGGACCCAATCCTTTTCATATCCGTCGGAATCGGCATAGCGGGCCTGATCCAACCAATGCCGCGCCCACTTCTCGCCGAAGTGTGGCGATGCAAGCAGCCGGTCCACTTGACGCTCGAAGGCATCGGGCCGTTTGTCGGCGAGGAAATCCGCCATTTCTTCAGGAGTCGGCGGGAGTCCGGTCAGGTCGAGGCTCACGCGGCGAAGCAGGACGCGGCGATCGGCTTCCGGAGACATCGACAGTTTGTCTTTCGCCAGCCGGGCCAGGATGAAACGGTCGATTTCATTGCGTGCCTCGCCAGAGGCTGCTGGAGGTTCAGGACGGCGAACCGGTTGAAACGCCCAATGCTGCGACACCGGTCGAGCCGTTGCAGTGGTCGCCTCGGAACCGGCGGGCACGAGAGCCCCGGCATCAATCCATCGAGTGAGGATCGCGACTTCTTCCGGCTTCAAGCCCTTCGAACCGGGAGGCATCGCCGGAACGCCTTTGTCCGCGCGCACGCGATGAATGAGCGGACTCTCGCCGCTCTTTCCCGGGACAATCGCTTTGCCGCTATATCCGCCCTTCAGCACCGCGGCGGGCTGGTCTAAGCGCAGTCCGCTTTGCTGCATGGCAGGACCATGACAGCCGTAGCAGTTGCGTTTCAGGACAGGCTGTACGTCGCGTGTGAAGTCCACCGCCGCGGGAGCCTGGGCCAATGCAGACACAGCTATCGCAACCAAGAGAAGAATGGATCGACTCACATTCCGGAGTCTACCAACTCGACGAGACTCCTGCGCGGCCGCGGCGCCGCTGGCCCCGCGTGTGGGATATTCAGAAAGAAGGGCGGAAATCCCGGTGAAATTATCCGAATTGATCGCGAAGAATTTGTCGATTTCCGCGTCGGCGCTGTCCGACGACAAGGAAATGAGCCGCGAGATCCAGAAGCATCTGATCCGGCTCGGGGTCCTGGATCCGCCAGTGGATGGCGACTTCGGACCCGCATCGTTGTTCGGCTTCCGCGAATTCCTGCGGACGGTTGGCGCCGGTTCTGCCGCCGCGGCAGTGGATGCCCCGCTAGCGAAAAAGCTGGTGGAAACCCCCGCGCTATTTCCGGTGGACGCCAAAGCCGCGAACCTTGCAAACGCGATTTGGAAGGCGGCGCTCGACAAGCAGTACTGGCTCGCCTGTGCCCCCGGGTACGTCAACATCGTCTACGTCGAGGGCGCGAACACCGACGGATCCGCGAATGACAACCGCCCGAACCAGTTCAACGATCTGCGCGTCGTGTTGTCGATCCGCAACGGCAAGCCCGCGATCCTCGGCAAGTGGGACGCGACGACGGAACCCGGCAAGTTCTACACCGAGCATCCTCTCAACCCGCTCGGCGCCGCACGCATCGCATTCGGGCAGTACAAAGCGTGGGTGGTGGGAATCCACGGCTCAGGCGCCGGCGCTCATGAGGCGCTGGTGCAGCGGGGCGTGATCCGCGTGCATCGCGACATCAATCAGGACTACAAACGGGACGCCAGCGACCCCGTCGACACAGGCTCGAGTTTCGCCGTGAACCAGCACTGGGGCTACGACCTTCCGCCCACAGATGTTGGCAAGGCCAGTGCAGGTTGCCTAGTCGGCCGAACCAAAGCAGGACACCGCAGTTTCATGGCAATCGTGAAAGAGGATCCGCGCTACAAGGCCAACAACGCGTACCGGTTCATGACGGCCATCCTCGCGGCCGCAGATCTTCAACCTTACCTCGCTTAAGCGGCATCTGTTATGCTGTTGACCGTGGTTCCTCTGTCCGGAACCGCCTTGAGGTCGCTTCATGTTTCGCGACGCAGCATTGTTGCTGTCTGTATTTTCGTGCCTCGCCGCCGCTCAGACCCAGCCGAGTGGACCGCTATCCCTGTTCCTCTCGAACGCTAATGCGGCGTCTCCGTCGGTAACAGCCTCGATGCGCGCGGAACTGCAGGAGTTGCTTGCGTCATCCGGGATGAATATCCACTGGCATGACGGCAGCGGCAATGTAGTGGGACGGCTGGCGGTGATTCGCCTGCAGGGCGCCTGCCGCAGTGACGCACCCAATCCGCTGATGCCCCATCAGGTCTCGCACGACCCCGAGGCGCTGGGCAGCACCCACGTGACGAACGGTGAAGTGCTCCCCTTCGCGGACATCCGCTGCGACCACATCCGCCGCTTCGTCGCGATTCCGCTCGCTTCCGCAGGTTCGTTGGAAGCACGCGAGGATATGCTCGGCCGCGCGGTTGCTCGCGTCATCGCGCACGAGATTTATCACATCGTGCTGCGGACGACCGGCCATGGCAAGAAAGGTCTGGCCCGCGCGACGCAATCGGCTTCGCAACTCGTGTCCGCCCGATTGAACTTCGCGCAGGAAGACGAGCGCCGGCTTTCCGCAGAAGCCTCCGCGACGGTCACCGCGGCCGACGAAGACATCGCGAGCGATCGGCGCAACGATTAAAGCGACGCACGATACTTCCGCCAACCTCCGAATTGCGTGATCTCCTTTGCGCCGGTGAGACCTGCTGGTTCGCAGATGAATCCTCTCACGGTTGCGCCCGATTCGAGGACGACTGATCCGATGCCAAGCGGCGCCGGAATCATCGCGACAAAGCTGCCGAAATCCTTTGACGGCACCGAATACACTTCCACTTCGATGCCCGGACCCGCAAAGCCTTCCTCTTTCACCAGTCCCGGCTTCGGAGGCGCCGTGTTCGCGAGCGCGTACAGGCGATAATTCGGTGCGGTCTTCGTGCGGCTCACCAGCGTGGCGCCGCGTTCGACGAGTTGGTAGTGCAACGGCTGCCCTTCCAGGTGCGCTCCTACGACCGCAACATCGACGCGATCCAGGCGTGATGCGAGCGTCAACAACGAGAGGTCGCTGTTCGCGGGCGCCATCAGCGTGACGCCGAACGGCAGGCCGTTGCCCGGCCGGAACCCGGCGGGAATCGCGAGCGCCGCGAGGTCCAACAGGTTGACGAAGTTCGTGTAGTAACCGAGGTTGGTGTTGAGTTGCACGGGATTCGCTTCGACATCCGCGATGCGGTAGATCGTACCGGTTGTCGGCAGCAGCAGGACATCGATCTCATGCCAGGCGCGCGCTGTGATGGATCGCAACTCGTCCAGACGATACATCGCGCGAAACACATCGACCGCGGAATAACGCTTGGCGGCGAGAATGATGTCGCGCACCACGGGATGGGTTTCGTTCAGATGTTTCTCGATGAACTCGCCGACTGCCGCGTAACGTTCGGCCACCCATGGACCCGAGTACAGCAGCCGCGCGGTTTCGAGGAACGGCGCGTAGTCGATCTCGACTTGCGTGCCTCCGGCAGCGGTGAGCCTCGCGATAGACGCTTCGTACAGCGCTCGCGCTTCCTCATCGCCGAAGAACTCCCACTGTTCTTTTCCGGGCACGCCGAAGCGGAACCCTTCCGTCGCCCACGCCGCTGCAGGCTGCAGCGGACGAACCGCCGCAGCGCGCAACGCCCGCTGTGCCGTCAGCAAATCGCGTGCGAAAATCGACACACAGTCTAGAGTCAGGCAAGCCGGTACCACGCCGCGCATGCTTAACAGCCCGCGAGTCGGCTTCACGCCGATGATGTTGTTGAATGCCGCGGGTACGCGACCGCTGCCCGCGGTGTCGGTGCCCAGCGAGAAGTCGACCAGTCCCTTCGCGACCGCAACCGCGGATCCCGAACTCGATCCGCCCGACACATACTCGGGATGGAACACGCTCGAGCAGGCGCCGTAGGGAGTTCGCACACCGACGAGTCCCGTGGCGAACTGGTCCATGTTGGTCTTGCCGATCGCGACAGCGCCGGCAGCGTTGAGCCGTTCGACGACATCGGCGGACTGCTGCGGCGTATACGCAAAAGCAGGGCACGCGGCAGTGGTCGGGACACCCGCATAGTCAATGTTGTCCTTGATCGCGTACTTCAGTCCAGACAGCGACCCGGCAGCTGCCGGCACGGGATCGATCTTCGAAATCCAGATGGGATCGACGCCGCTCACCGGATCACCGCCAGTACCTGTCCCGGATGCACCAACGCGCCCGGCACGCAGCGAACTTCGAGGACTTCGCCTTCGAGCGGCGCTGTCACTGCGACTTCCATCTTCATCGCTTCAAGGATCAGCATGCGGTCACCCGCGTTGAGCTTCTGACCAGGCGTCACGGGGATGCTCCAAACACTCGCCGTGATCGGCGAACGCACGGCTGTCGATCCTTCCGGCAACGCGTCGGCTTGCGGCGGAGGCGCATCATCCAGCGCCGGTGCAATGTACTCACCCCAGCGTGCCCGCTCTTCCGCGAACGCCTGGTCGCGATGGTGCTGGAACTCCGCAGCCTCATTCGCGATCGACTGCAGGAACTCGCGATGCTTCGCCAGATCGAACTCCCCTTCTTCGATACGCGGCGCAAAACTGCGGTCTGCGCGCAGTTCGAGCAGTTCCTTCGCGGATACCGGATAGAACTGGATCCGGTCGAAGAAGTCCAATAACCACGGACGTTCGGTGCGATGCGTGTTCCACATCTGCGTCGTGCGGCCCACGAACTGATAGCCGCCCGGACCTTCCATGCCGTACACGCACATGTACGCGCCACCGATGCCGACCGCATTTTCAGGGGTCCACGTGCGGGCCGGGTTGTACTTCGTCGTCACGAGGCGATGACGCGGATCCACCGGCGTTGCGACGGGCGCACCGAGGTACACGTCACCCAGCGCCAGCGTCAACCAGCTTGCCTCGAACACAATGCGGTACACATCATCGACAGACGCGAGTCCGTTGATGCGGCGAATGAACTCGATGTTCCACGGGCACCACGGCGCGTCGGCGCGCACGCCTTGCATATAACGCTGGATTGCCTCGCGCGTCGCCGGATCGTCCCACGATAGCGGCAGATGCACGACCCGCGACGGGACCTTCGTCAACGGATGCGACTGGCAGGCATCGATCTTCTCGAACAGATCCTCGCGGCTGATCTTCGCCGGATTGTAGTGGATCTGCAGGGAGCGGATGCCCGGCGTGAGATCAATGATGCCGGATTCGCCGAGCAGTTGCCGGCGCAGCGAATGCGCCTGCATCGAGAGTTCGAAATCGAGCTTGTTGTCGCCGAACTCGACGAGCAGGTTGCGATCGCCATCCGCGCGCACAACCGGATTCACGCGCAACACAGCCGGCTCGTCGTTCACTCGCCGGAACCGTACCGTATCGCCGGCTTTGAGTTGCCCCATCTTCCAGCGTTCGGCGGCCACGATGGTCGCCGGACACACGAAGCCGCCGCAACTCGGGCCATCGGGACCCAGAATAATCGGCATGTCGCCAGTGAAATCCACCGTGCCGATCGCATAGGCGTTGTCGTGGATGTTCGAGGGATGCAGACCGGCTTCGCCACCGTCCTTGCGAGCCCACTCCGGCTTGGGACCGATGAGCCGCACGCCCGTGCGATCGCTGTTGTAGTGCACGCGCCAGTCCGTGGCAAAGAACGTGTCGATGTCTTTTTCTGTGAAGAAGTCCGGCGCGCCGTGAGGACCGTACGTGACGCCGATCTCCCATTGATTCGTCAAGGCAGGCGGAGCCGTGCACGGCTTCGGATCCGCGGGCGCTTTCGAGGGATCGCCGAAATGCAGCAGGTCCCCGGCGCGCAACGCGCGCCCGCCGAATTTGCCCAGAATGAAGGTCGCCTTGCTGCCGAGGTAATCGGGAACATCGATGCCGCCGCGCACCGCAAGATACGCACGCGCCCCGGCGCCATTCACTGGCTTCAGATGAAGTGTATCGCCCGCGCGAACGTCGATCGGCCGCCAGCGCGGCAGACCCATGTCCGCGCCGGTCAACGCGATCACCGCGTCGTGATGGAAGCGCAGCGTGGGTCCGATGAGTGTGAATTCAAACGCCGCAGTGCCGGGATCGTTGCCCACGATCTCGTTCGCGAGGCGGAACGACAAGTCATCCATCGGCCCCGAGGGAGGCACGCCGACATCCCAGTATCCAAGTCGGCCCGGCCAGTCCTGCACGGTCGACTGCGTGCCCGGTTCGAGCACTTCGATCGCACGCGGCACATACGCGAAGGTCTTCAGAAAACCGGTCGTGACAAGGCCCTGCGAAAATGTTTCGGAGTCCAATACCGCCCGAAGGTAATCGAGGTTCGTCTCGATGCCGTGCAGTCGGGTCTGCGCGAGCGCGTTCGACAGCGCCGACAACGCGTGATCCCGCGTCTCGCCGCGCGCGATGATCTTGGCGAGCATCGGATCGTAGTACGGCGTCACCGTCGTACCCGGCTCGACCCACGTGTCGACACGCGCGACATCCGAAGGCCACGCCACATGCGCAAGATCCCCGGAACTCGGCTGAAAACCCGAAATCGGCGACTCCGCGTACACTCGCACCTGGATGGAAGCGCCCTGCGGTTGGACCTCGGTAATCGGATCGTCGCCGGCAGCGAGCCGCACCATCCATTCAACGAGGTCCACGCCCGTCACTTCCTCTGTGACGCCATGTTCCACCTGCAGGCGCGTGTTCACTTCGAGGAAATAGAAATCGCGCGAAACGTTGTCGTAGATGAACTCGACCGTACCCGCGTTGCGATACGCGATCGCTTCGCCAAGCCGCACCGCAGCAGCCGACATCCGCGCACGCACCTCGCTGCTCAACCCCGGCGCCGGCGTTTCTTCGATCACTTTCTGATTGCGCCGCTGCGCCGAGCAGTCGCGTTCGCCAAGCGCCACCACGCGTCCGCGGCCATCGCCGAAGATCTGCATTTCGATATGCCGCGCGTGCTCGACGAAACGTTCCGCGAACAATCCGCCATCGCGGAAACTCGCTTCGCCCATGCGCTTCACCGCGTCGAAAGCCTCAGCGAGATCCGCCTCGCTGCGGCACAACCGCATCCCGATGCCACCGCCGCCCGCGGTGGACTTCAACATCAGCGGGAAGCCGATCTCGAGCGCCTGCTGCCACGAAGACAGAAGTCCCGTGCCGGGTAGCAGCGGAACTCCATTCGCGGACGCAATCTCTTTCGAGCGATGCTTCAACCCGAACTCGCGGATCTGCGAAGGCGTGGGACCGATGAACGCGATCCCCGCGCGCTCGCAGGCTTCGGCGAAGTCCGCGTTCTCGCTGAGAAACCCGTATCCGGGATGAATGGCTTCAGCCCCCGAACGCTTCGCGGCGTCGAGCACCGCGTCGATGTCCAGGTAGGCGCGCGTGGCGGACCCCAGCGCGTGCGCTTCACTCGCTTGCCGCACATGCGGCGAGTCGCGGTCGGCGTCCGTGTAAATGGACACGCTCGCAATCCCCATGCGGTCGAGAGTACGAATGATGCGGCACGCGATGGCGCCACGGTTGGCGATCAGGATTTTTCGAAACACTATGGATTCCAGAGCAGAACGCGCACCGGCGTCGGATTGTACGCGTTACAGGGATTATTCAACTGCGGGCAGTTCGAGATCACGACCAGCGTGTCGGTGACGGCTTCCATTTCGACGTACTTGCCGGGTTCCGAGATGCCGTCCTCGAACGTCAGCTTGCCTTCCGGCGTCACCGGGACGTTCATGAAGAAGTTGACGTTCGGCGCAAGATCGCGCTTCGTCAAACCTTCGGCCGCGCCCGTCTTGAGAAACGTCTGCCGGCAGGCGTGCATGTACCGCTTTTCGACGTCATAGCGCACCATGTTCGATTCCTGCGAACAAGCCCCGCCGAGCGTGTCGTGACGTCCGCACGTATCGGCGACGATCGACATCAGCACGGTGCCGTTCTCAGTCAGCAGTTTGGAGCCAGTAGTCAGATAGATATTCCGCTGAGCGGCAATCGTTTCGACGGCCGAATAGCGGTCAGAATGATCCTCGGCATTGTAGAACAGCGTGTCGACAGCCTGGTTGCCTTCGAGGTCCACGATGCGGAATCGCTGGCCTTTTTTGACAACGCCGGCCCAACCTGAACCTGCAGGCACAGTCACGTTGAGTTCATACTTCATTGCCGGTACCTCCCGGTGATGATGAAACCGCGGCCATTCTCGGGCCGCGACATACGGCACGGATCTTCGGGTCCTGGTCGGGGAACCCGCTTCACACTGAGACGGACAGGCTTGGGCGCGTACGCCGCCGCCCCGTCCATCGGGTGATGATTGGCGCAGAGAATGACGAGAACCTTCATTTCCGCGCGCAATTCCACATAGTCGCCGGCCTTCGAATTGCCGGCGATGTAATGCATGGCGCCCTGCGCGTCCACCTCGACCTTCGAGAACAGGTTCAAGGGAGGCGTCATGTCGCGAGGACCCAGCGAGTACTTCGTCATCTCGACCAGGACGCTCTCACGCGTGCTCTGCGTCCAGTCGTTGCGATGTTCCTGATAGCTCTTCTCACCCCACCGGTCGCGGACCTGCGCAGCGTTCAGCATGCCGCCAATCGGATCATGCCAGCCCACAGTGTCCTCGGTCATCGAACAAAGGATGCGGCCCATGTCGCTGTAGATGACAAACCCTTTCGTCAATCGCGCGATGTGCTGCGCCTTGAGCGTATCGGGCATGTTGTAGCGCTCGCCCATATCGGTCGCGTTGTAGAACAACGCCGCCACGTTCGCGCCGCCTTCGAGGTCGGTCAAGCCGAGGGCCATGCCCGGGTCGAGGATCTGCGACCAGGCCTGCCCTCCGTGCAATGTTTCTTCCCAGAGAAGTTCGGACATAATCTCTATTTGCTCCCGGCAAACATAGCCGGGTCAATCCGCCAGATGTTTTGCTCGCGCAGGTTCGACAACCACACGGAACCATGCGCATACAGAATCGCGTCGCCGCCGGGACCCGCATATTGATGCGTCACTTTGTCGGTCTTCGCGTCGATGCGCGTGATCGGGATCCGGAAGACCGTCGCCCACACAGCGCCGCCTCCTGCGGAAATCTCGCCGCCCTCACCGGGGATCCCCAGCGCGATCGTCGCTACAACCTTGCGCGTTTTCGGATCCACCTTCGACACGGTGCCGTCGCCCTGATTGAGGGTCCAGACAAAACCTTCGCCGACTGTGAGGAATCGCGGCCCGGGACCCACAGGGATTTCGTCTGTCACCTTGTTCGTCCTGGGATCCACGCGCGTGAGCAGGTTTCCCTTGCTGCTCGTCACCCACACGGCGCCTTCGCCCGCATCCGTTGTATGCGACCCTTCCGCGACCTTGATTTCCGCGACCACCTTGTTGGTCTTCGGATCAATCCGCACCAGCTTGTCGCCCGACGCGCCGGTCGTCATCCAAACCGCTTCTTTCGAACACGCGATGCCGCCTTCCGAATTCGCTGGTCCCACGGGAATGGTCGCGATCACCTTCGCCTGTTTCGCATCGACGCGCGATACGGTGTTGTCGCCGCAGTTCGGCGCCCACAAGCTGCCGAAGCCGTACGCGATGCCGCTGCAGGGCTTCTGGCCCACCGTTACGGTCGCCGTCACTTTGTTGGTCTTCGCGTCGAGTTTCGAGATCGAGTTCTTGGGCTTGTTCGAAACCCAGATAGCGTCGGGCGTCGCGATGGTCCAATCGGGAACGCCTTCTACTGGAAACACGGCGA
>CAZVKC010000010.1:89352-91663 GCA_964627455.1 uncultured Solibacteraceae bacterium
GCGTCGGGCGTCGCGATGGTCCAATCGGGAACGCCTTCTACTGGAAACACGGCGATGGGCTTCACAACGTCCATCGGCTTCTGCACTTCCTTCACCCCGGGAAGGGGCGGACGCTGGCGTCGCGGCTGCTTCGGCGCTGCAGGAGCGGGAGGCGCATCCTGCCCGAACATCGAGACCGCCAGAAAAAGAGCTACACAGTATCGCAAAGAAGAGCCTCCGAACGTTCTTCCTCTGCCACCGGGCTGGTCAACAGGCTCACCGCAACGAAAGCGGCGCCGCTGACTACGGGAGGAAGCAGGGTATCCAGTCCAGCCCACGCAGGACTCACCGCAAAGTAACAGATGGCGCGTGTTAGCGTACCCGTAATCATGCTGGCCAGTGCGCCGCCCTGCGTCGCGCGCGGCCAATAAACTCCAAGGAACAGCGGGACCACGCATCCTGCGAACACGATGTCGAATGCGACCACCAGCAACATGCCGGGTTCCGGGCGCAGGTACGCCAGGATGCCGCCTGCAATTGCCGTCGGCAGGGCCAGCGCGCGCGATAGTGTCAGCATTTTCGAATCCGTCACCATGCGGCCGCTCCAGCGCTGCCATACGTTGCGCGCCATCACCACCGAGATCACCAGCATCGCGCCGTTGGCCGTGGACATCGAAGCGCCAAGCACGCCGGCGAAGACCAGCACCGCGATCCAGAACGGCAAATGTCCCATCGCGAACGCCGGCAGCACCATGCGCGGATCCTCGATCGTCTTGAAGGTCGACAGCGCCGCCAGGCCCAATAGCGAGCAGCATCCGCCGATGACGAGGGTCCACGTGCCCGCGTAATAGCAGGCCTTACTCGCAGTTTCAGGCGACTTCGCGGAAAAGACACGCTCCATGAAATCGAGCGCCATCGCATTGCCGAATGCAAGAGAAATGAGGTTCGCCCAGTTGGCGAGACCACCACCCGAAAGCGTCGACATCTGTCCCCAACTCAGCGTCTGCGGCGGAATCGAGGCGAGCATCTGATGCCAGTCACGAGTGCCAAGGACATAGGCGGCGGCAAACAGGAACCCCATGATCGCGACGTGGATCTGGAAAAAGTCCGTCCAGATCGCAGCATAGAGTCCGCCGGCGATCGTATATAAGAAGATCACACTCGTGCCGATTAGCAGGCACGTTCCGTAACTCCAGCCGCTCGCGACGGACAGGATCCACGCGACGGCCGACAGATTCCCTGCCACCAACACGATAAAGCAGACAATCGTCAGAAATGACGCCGTGAGTTCCGCGGTCTTACCATAGCGACGATAAAAGAATTCCGGCAGCGTGAGCAGATTCATGCGGTGCAACGGGGCCGCGAGGAATCGCCCGACGATAAACAGACTGGCCGCAAGTCCCAGCGGGATCACCGCGGCATTCCAGAATCCTGTCGAGAACGTAAGAGAAGTATTGCCGAGGGTTGCGTTGCCGTCGATGGCTTGCGCGGCGAGAGCGGTGCCGACCACCAGGAACGGCATCGAATTGGCGCAAACCGTATAGCGGGTGCTCGATCCGCGGACCTGCGTATATGTGTACAGACCGATTGACAGGGAGATCGCTAAAAAGATAGCGACCGGCCAGAACATGACCGTCATGTGAACCGTGTCCTTTTTCTTGGATTGGCTCGGCTCTAGACGGGGGCCGGACTATCTCAAACGGGAGAAGCGCGCGACTGGGCTTTCGAATAGCGAGTATAGCAGTTTTTGATTTGACTCCCTTATCGAATTCTCTTATCATCCTTCTAAGCCGCACGTTCCAGGAAAAAACAGCGGTTTCGCCTCGTCGCTCCCCCTACTCTCTGTCTGAGCACTGACTCTCTTTGGGGGAAAAAACATCTTGAATCGTAAGCTCGTTCTGGCGGCGCTGCCGCTCTTGTTGTCTATCTTTCCGCTCGCTGCTCAAACCAGTTCGCTCCAGGGAACCGTGCAGGACCCGCAGGGCGCTGTCATCGGCGAAGCGGTCGTCACCATCACCAACACCGATACGTCTGCATCGCGTACCGCGCTGTCGTCGAACGCCGGCGCTTACAGCTTTGCCCAAGTGCCTCCAGGCCCCTACAAGCTGGAAGTCAAGAAGCCCGGCTTCCGTACTCAGACCGCGCAGGTTCGCCTGCAGATCAACGTGCCCGCGACTCTCGACCTGACGCTCGAAGTCGGCCAGGTCAGCGAAGTCGTCAACGTCAGCGGCGAAGCATTATCAATCAATACGCAGAACGCAACGGTCGGCAACGCTTTCGCGGAAGTGCAGGTCCGCCAGTTGCCGCTGCAGACGCGCAACGTCGTCGAACT
>CAZVKC010000010.1:91763-102584 GCA_964627455.1 uncultured Solibacteraceae bacterium
TCGCGGAAGTGCAGGTCCGCCAGTTGCCGCTGCAGACGCGCAACGTCGTCGAACTTTTGAGCTTGCAGCCAGGCGTGACGCCCACTGGTGAAGTCAACGGTTCGCGCCGTGACCAGAACAACGTGACGCTCGATGGCGTCGATGTCAACGACAACCAGCGGGCGGGTATGAACGCGACCACGGATCCCGGCTTCACCGCCGCGCTTCCCGTGCCGCTCGATTCCGTGCAGGAGTTCCGCGTGACCGTCGCCGGCCAAGGCGCCGATCAGGGCCGCAGCGCCGGGGGACAGGTTTCGCTCGTCACCAAGAGCGGCTCGAACCAGTTCCACGGCTCACTTTACGAATTCCACCGCAACGTGAAAACGGCCGCGAACGACTGGTTCAACAACCGCTCCGGCATCGCGCGCGAAGCGCTCATCCGTAACCAGTACGGCGCCTCGCTGGGAGGCCGCATCATTCGCGACCGCGCCTTCTTCTTCCTCAACTGGGAAGACCGCAAGGACCGTTCGGCCACCGCGCAGACCCGGCAGGTTCCCACCGAATCGCTCAAGCAGGGCATCGTTCGTTTCCGCATGAACAACGGGCAAATCGGCGAACTCTCGCCCGCCGCGGTCCGCGCCGTCGATCCTCTGGGACTCGGCTACAGCGCGACCATGCGCTCGATCCTGGCATCGTATCCGGTTGGAAATGATCTGCAGAGCGGATCGGACCGCGGCCTCAACTTCGCCGCCTTCCGCTTCAACGCCCCGCTCACCCGCAACGATCGCGCCTATGTCGCGAAGATGGATTTCAACGTCGACCGGGCCGGCAAGCATACCGTCATGCTGCGCGGAACTCTCGGTGACAACTCGCGCGACCAGATCCTGGCGCAGTTCCCCGGGCAGGACGCCGCCGCCAAGGTCCTCGATAATTCCAAAGGACTCGCCGCACGCTACACCGCGGTGCTGACGCCTTCATTGGTGAACGTGTTCAGCTTTGGCTACACCCGCCTCGGCATCGCACAGTCCGGCGTCGGCGGACCTTCGATCAGCTTCGACGGCCTCGCTACGCAACAGAATTTCACGCGCGCCTTCGGCCGCTTCATCCCGACCACCAACCTGGTCAATGACTCAACCTGGGTGAAGGGTACGCATTCCGTGCAGTTCGGCATCAACTTCCGCATGATCCAGAACGACCGCACCTCATATGCGAATTCGTTCCCGAGCTACAGCTTCAGCCGCAACACGCTGCGCGGCCTCGGCGCCGACATCACCGACTCGGTGAACGCGTATATCCAGCAGCAGACCGGCAACTCCGCACTGCGCCTCACGGAAGCCCAGCCCGTGACCCGCGCCCTCGGTTCTCTGTACGGCCTGGTCAATCAATACAGCGCGACCTATAACTTCGGACGCGACGGCAAAGCGGTTCCTTTCGGCGATCCTGTGGCCCGCAGCTTCGGAACCAGCGAGTACGAGTTCTACGTGCAGGACACCTGGAAAGCCCGCCGCGATCTCACGCTCACCTACGGTCTCCGCTACGGCAGCTACCAGGTTCCCTACGAACGCAACGGCGTGCAGGTGACCCCCACCGTGCCGCTCGAAACCTACTTTGCAGAACGTGTCGGCGCCTCGATGTATGGCATCTCCGGCGCGGCGATGCCGAACGCGTCGCTCACCTACGCGCTCGCCGGACCCGCCAACGGCAAGCCCGGCTGGTATCAGCGCGACAACAACAATTTCGCCCCTCGCTTCTCGTTCGCCTACTCGCCTGAGTACGACGGATTCTGGGGCAAGCTCTTCGGCAAAGGCAGCGTCGTCCGCGGAGGCGCGGCGATGGTCTATGACCGCTACGGCAGCGACATGGTGGTGACCTTCGACCAGAGCGGTTCGCCGGGCCTCGCGAGCCAGGTCACGCAGCCTCGCAACACGAACTTCACGGACTCGGCTCGCTACACTGGCGGCGCGCTCCCCGCGCTTCCGGCGGCTCCCGCAGCGAACTTCCCCTTCACGCCTCCGACGATTCTCGGCGGCTTCAACTCGAACACTGGCGTCGCGTCGAACCTCCGTGCGCCCTACTCGTTCCTGCTCAACATGAGCTACGCCCGCCAACTGCCTTCGAAGCTGACAGTCGAAGTCGGCTACGTCGGACGCCTGTCGCGCAAGGGACTTCTGCAGCAGGATTTCTTCCAGCCGCTCACCGAGTTCAAGGATCCGAAGTCGGGCCAGACCTGGGCGCAAGCCGCGGGCATGCTGCGCGACTACTATGAGCAGGGCATGAAGGCGTCGCAGGTTCCCACCGTGGCCTTCTTCGAGAACATGTTCGGCAAAGCCGCCAACCGTTACATCCCCGGCACGGCCACGCAGAACTACTTCCACACGACCTACAACACGTACGCAGGCAGCGATCTCGACGCGTTGAACGATATGGACCGTGAGCGTCTGCCTGATGGATCCTGCATCAGCGCACTCGGCTGCAACACGTTCTTCCCGCTGCAGAACGCCGGTATGCGCGTGTGGGTGAACGCGAGCAACGCCAGTTATCACGCGGCGCAACTCGTGCTGCGCCGGCCGGTTTCGAACGGCTGGGGCTTCGATTTCAACTACACGCTCGCGCACTCGATCGACATCTCATCGATCGCGGAATCGGGCGCCGGCAACGGCGGCGCGGTGATCCAGGACAGCTTCAATCCGCGGTCCGCGCGCGCGTCGTCGGATTTCGACATCCGCCACAACATCACCGCGAACTCGGTGGTCGAACTGCCGTTCGGCAAAGGCAAGCCCTGGCTGCGCAATGCGCCGTCGGCCGTGGACTACATCGTCGGCGGCTGGCAGGTGTCGATGCTCACCCGCTTCCGTTCGGGCATGCCTCTCAGCATCTCGAACGCCGGAGCTTACCCGACCAACTACCTCAACTCCGCGATCGCGATCCTCAAGCCCGGCGCCACGATGCCGGAGAACGGGAACCTGTTCAACCAGAACGGCAACCCGTCCTTGTTCGCCACCACCGCAGGCGCTGCATCCGCATTCATTGGGCAGTATCCTGGACGGGTGGGAACTCGCGACATCGTGAGAGGGACAGGTATGCTCAATTTCGACCTGTCACTCGCCAAGTACTTCAAGATGCCGTTTGAAGGACATCGCGTACAGGTCCGCGCCGAAGCCTTCAACGCATTTAACAACGTCAACTTCACGACCCCGTCTTTATCGCTCGCGAACCCGTCCAACTTCGGACAGTTCACCGCGGTGATGCCGGCTCGTGTGATGCAGTTCGCGCTCCGGTACGAGTTCTAACGCGCATGAGGCAGCTCGTTACCGTAGCAGTCTGTTGCACTGGATTCGCGCTCGCGGCCGCCACCGGCAAGGTGGATCCGAAAGCGCCTGCCAAGGGTGTGAAAACGCCCGGAGTGCAGATCCCGTTCGCGAGCCTCAAAGCCGAAGCGGAGGTCCCCTTAGAGGGACCTCCCGCGGCTTTGCTCGTCGCTCCTCCAAATCTCATTGCGCCCAACGGCACAAAGGTCGACCGGATCGAAGGCCGTGGCGCGAAGCTTTCCGAAAAACCAGCAGCCGCCGGCATTCGCAGTGCCTGCGGCGGCGCTGTCTCGGCGTTCGATTCCATCTGGATCCCCGACTGCGGCGCACAGGCGATCCAGCGCGTGGACCTCAAAGCCGGCAAGATCGCCGGATCGCTCGAAACAGGTACACCCAAACAACCCGCCGCGCCGGTAATCGCAGCCAATCCCGATAGCATCTGGATCCTCAGCGACAGCCTCACGACGTTGTCGCGTATCGATCCTGAAGACAACGCCGTCGTCGCCGCGATTCGTCTCCCCGAACAGTGCAGCGCGCTGGCGTTCGGCGAATCCGCACTCTGGGTCGCATGCCCGAAGATCAACAAGGTGCTGCGTCTCGATCCCAAAACCAACGCCGTCGCGAAAACGATCGAGACCGCCGCAAAGCCCGTCGCTATTGCGTTTGGCGAAGGATCCGTATGGGTGCTGGGCGAGCAGGAAGGCAAGATCTCTCGCATCGATCCCAAGACCAACACCGTCTCGGCAACGATTGACCTCGCCGTGCCCGCCGCCGGCGGCGGTTCGCTGGTATACGGCGAAGGCTATCTGTGGGTTTCCATGCCCGGCTTTCCGCTGACCAAAGTCGCAGCGGAAGGCAACAAAATCGTACAGCAATTTTTTGGACCAGGCCTTGGCGGCGGACCCATCGCCACCGGCTTCGGTTCTGTCTGGCTTGCCCAGGGCAACAAAATCCTGCGTTTCGATCCGAAGCGCATAGCGGCCACATTGGCTGAGGAATAAATATCGAATGCGTCCGTTGATTTCGCTTGCGGCGCTGCCGTTGTTGTCGTTCGCGCAGACGCCCGCTGCTTCTCCCGAATTCTTCGAAACCAAAGTTCGCCCCGTTCTTGCGAATAATTGCTACGGCTGCCATACCAACACCGCGATGGGCGGCCTTCGACTCGACAGCGCCGACGCCCTGATGAAAGGCGGCAAGCGCGGTCCCGCCGTTGTCCCCGGCGATCCATCCAAGAGCATTCTCATCGAAGCCATCAAACATACGAACCCCGATCTCAAAATGCCCATGGGCAACAAGCTCAAGGACCAGCAGATCGCGGACCTCTCGGAATGGATCAAAGCCGGCGCCAAATGGCCGGCGAATACGCCAAAGCCCGCGACCGCTGCCGCGAAGGACGGCAAATTCGTCATCCTGCCGGAACTTCGCAAATTCTGGTCGTTCGTGCCGCTGCAGGATCCGCCGGCGCCGCAGGTCAAGGACGCCAAGTGGGCCAGGACCTCCATCGATCGTTTCATCCTCGCCAAACTCGAGAGCGAAGGCTTGAAGCCCGTCAAAGGGGCCTCGAAGCGCGACCTCATTCGCCGCGCCTACATGGACCTCACCGGCTTGCCGCCGTCATTCGAAGAGATTGACGCATTCGAGAAGGACGCCTCGCCGGATGCGTTCGCGAAGGTCGTCGACCGCCTGCTCGCCTCGCATCATTACGGCGAACGCTGGGGCCGCATGTGGCTCGATGTCGCCCGCTACGGCGAGGACGACTATCGCAGCCTCGACCCGATGCGACGCGGCTACAATCCCTATCCGAATGCCCACGTCTATCGCGACTGGGTGATCCAGGCGTTCAACGACGATCTGCCGTACAGCGACTTCATCCGCGCGCAGATTGCCGGCGATCTTGCCGATCCGAAGATCCGCCACAAGATGCTGCCCGCCACGGGATTCCTCGGCCTCGGACCCTGGTATTACGACAACGGCTCCACCGAAGTGACCCGCGCGGACGAGCGGCATGACCGTGTCGACGCCGTCACTCGCGGCTTCCTCGGACTCACCGTCGCCTGCGCCCGCTGCCACGATCACAAGTACGATCCGGTTCCGACCAAGGATTACTACTCGCTCGCCGGCGTCTTCGCCAACACGGTGTATGAAGAGTACCCGATGGTCCCGAAGTCCGTCGTCGCCGAATACAAGAAGGTCGAAGATCAGATCGACGTGAAGCAAAAGATCCTCGGCGAGATGCAGATGAACTTCTCGATGCAACTCGCGCAGTCGCTCGCGCTGCAGATCTCGAATTACCTGCAGGGCGTGCACGAAGTCGTGGCGCAGAAGAAAGAGATGCCGAACGTCGTCGAGGCCCGCAAGCTCGACTTCGAACTGCTCGACCGCTGGATCAAGTACATGGAAAAGCCGACCACGCGCTACAAGAACAAGGACGCGTGGCAGGCTCTCATGAAGAAGCCCAACGGCGGATCCGCGCGCGAAGCCAAGAAGCTCGCCGACAAATTCCAGGAAGAGGCCGTGGCGCTCATGCTCGCGCGCAAAGAAATCGACGAAGAGAACAAGGTGATCGCGGCGAAAGCGCTCGAAGGCACCAAGCCCAAGAAGCGCGTCAACAAGCCGAGCGCCTTCGTCACCAACGACGACTTCTGCCCCGGCTGCGGCCTGCAGTTGAAGAGTCTCTCGGAAGAAGAGAACAGCTTCTGGATCGAACTCTTCCAGCGCCAGCTTGGCGAGAACGAAGATCCCGTCGCGATGATGGCGATGGGGATGCGCAACATGAAGCCCGGCGTCCTGCTGTTCCGCGGTTGGGGACTCGAGAGCCGCATCGGTTCCGAAGCCCAGGCTCAGATGGCCGCCGTCCGCAAGGACATCGAAGAGGCGCGCAAGAAGATCGAACCGTATTATCCGTACCTGCACGGCGTAAAGGATGCCGAGAAACCGGCGAACCTCCAGCAGCACATGCGTGGCGATCCCTTCAACCTCGGACCCGAAGTGCCGCGCCACTTCCTCAGCGTTCTGTCGGAGGCCGACGAGCCGCCACCGTTCGCCAAGGGCAGCGGGCGCCTCGAACTCGCCGAGGACATCATTCGCCAGCCCCTCGCCATGCGTGTGATCGTGAACCGCATCTGGAAGGGCCACTTCGGAACCGGCATCGTCGACTCGCCCAGCAACTTCGGCATGACTGGCGAACGGCCGACGCATCCGGAACTGCTCGAACACCTCGCCACCAGCTTCTTCCGCAACGGCATGTCGATCAAGAAGCTGCATCGCGACATCATGCTGAGCAGCGTTTATCAGCTCTCCGCAGCCAACGACGAAGCGAACGCCGCGAAGGATTCCGGCAACCGCATGTACTGGCGCGCGAACCGCAAACGCGTCGACGCCGAGCAGCTTCGCGACTCTGTGATGCTCGTCTCCGGAACCCTCGACTCGTCAATCGGCGGTCCCTCGGAAGAGCTGACGCCTGCGATGAACCGCCGCACCATCTACGGTAAGGTCAGCCGCTACAAGCTCGATCAGTACCTGCAGACGTTCGACTTCCCGAGCCCCAACATCAGCGCCGAAAAGCGTTTCACCACCACGGTGCCGCTGCAGCGCCTCTTCCTCATGAACAGCGACTTCATGCAAATCGAAGCAGAGAAGCTCGCCGAACGGGTAGCCGCCGCGCCAAACAATCGCGAGCGGATCCGCAAAGCGTACAAGCTGATCTACGGTCGCGACGCCACGGAACAGGAAGTCGCGCTTGGCCTCGAGTACCTCAAGAGCGAGCCGATGCGCGAGTTCGAAGAGCGCAAGAACGCCGCGCCGAAGGAGCAGCAGCGTCCCGGCGGCGGCCGGAATAAAGACGAAGCAGCCGGCGGTCCAGCACCGGATGCCGATGCCGATGCGAAACCCGAAGGCCCGGCCGCAGAGGCCGCAGGCGAAATGGGCATGGGCATGATGGGCGGCGTCGGCATGCCGCGCCGTGGAGCGCCCGGAGCAGCCGCTCCTGCCGTCAAGTACGAACCCACAGCCTGGGGACGCTACGCCAAGATCCTGCTCAGCTCGAGCGAGTTCCTGTTCATCAACTAACGAGGAAGAAGAGACGAATGCACCGTGCAATGAATCCCACCACCCGCCGTGAGGCCATGCGCCGCATCGGCAACGGCTTCGGCATGATGGCCTTCGCCGGCATGTTGAACAACTCGCTCCATGCCGCCGATGCGCACATGGGCGTCCACAAGCTCGACCATCCGCAGCGCGTCAAGCGAGTGATCTTCCTCTTCATGAACGGAGGTCTCTCGCAGGTCGACAGCTTCGATCCGAAGCCGATGCTCGACAAGTACGACGGCAAGCCGCTCCCGGGAGGCGAGGTCAAAACCGAACGCAAGACCGGCGAACTCATGCGCTCGCCCTTCGCGTTCAAGAAATACGGCCAGTGCGGCATGGAAGTCAGCGAACTCTGGCCGCATCTCGGAGGCGTCGCCGACGACATTTGCTGGATCCGCTCGGTCTACACCGAGATCCCCAATCACGAGCCGGCCTGCCTGATGATGAACACCGGCGCCAACCAGGCCGGGCGTCCCGCCATCGGCTCGTGGCTCACCTACGGCCTCGGCTCCGAAAACCAGAATCTGCCGGGTTACGTCGTGCTGTGTCCCGACGTGCCGACCACCGTGGGTCCGCCGCTGTGGGGCAACGGCTTCCTGCCGGCGATCCACCAGGGGACCTACATTTCCGACAAGATTCAAACGCCGGAAAACGACACGGCCCCAACCGCCGACGACAAAAAGAAGGTAGAAATCGAAAAGAACTTCGACCCAAAGAAACTCATCACCTACGTCAACAATCCGAAGTTCGAACTCGTCGAACAGCGCCGCGAACTCGACCTGCTCAACAAACTGGAGCAGATGAAGCGCGAGCGCGACGGTCAGGATCCGCAGGTCGAAGCGGTGCTGCAGTCGATGGAAGTCGCCTATCGCATGCAGACCGAAGCGCCGCAGGTGTTCGACATCCGCAAAGAAAACAAGTCAGTGCTCGAAATGTACGGCCAGGGCAGCACGGCGCGCGGATGTTTGATGGCGGTTCGCCTTGCGGAAAAAGGCGTGCGCATGGTGCAGGTCTATTACGCGAAGGGCGACCCGTGGGACGCGCACGGCGACATCATGGCGCACAAGGTCAACGCCAAGAACTCAGACCAGCCGTTCGCGGCCGTGATCAAGGATCTCAAGCAGCGCGGCCTCTGGAACGACACGCTCGTCGTCTGCGGATCCGAGTTCGGACGCACGCCGGTGCGCGAAGTCGGCGGCGGAGGAGGCAATCTCAAGAAGGGCCGCGACCACAATCCCTTCGCCTTCACGATGTGGCTCGCCGGCGGCGCGGTCAAAGGCGGCACGATCTACGGCGCCACCGACGACTTCGGATTCAAGGCAATCGAAAAGCCGGTACATGTGCACGATATCCATGCCACGATCCTGCATCTCATGGGCATCGACCACACCAAACTGACGTATCGCTACAGCGGCCGGGACTTCCGCCTCACCGACGTCCACGGCAACGTGTTGCACGACATCATCGCCTAGTCAGACAGGGCCGGAAGGAATTCCGGCCCCCTGCTACTCCCGGATCATCGTTCCCGTCATCTCGTATGTGCCGCTGCGAAACATCTGTTCCTCCGTGCGATCCGCCATCACCAGACTGAGGTTCACCACTTCCTTCGACAAGGTAGTCAGGGTCAGGTGGAACGCGACCAGCGCCTGGAGGCCCATCACCTTCCACCCGGACACTTTGAATCCTTGTTGCCACGCCGCACTTACTTTCCCGCTCCTCGCCGGCATTCCGCGGCGCAAAGTGAAGTCTCCTTGTTGCCAGCCCGTCAGAAGTGACCCAAGGTCACCTGTGCGGCGATCGACATTCATAGCATATTGTTCCGCTTGCCCTGGCATGCCAAACGGAGTCAAAGTGATCTTACCCAGGCGATGCGGCCCCTTGCCTTCCGCCTCCCAAGTCTCAACCAGATAAGTCCAGCGTGTGAAAGTTGCCGGCAGGGGATCATCGCTTCCGCCGCCGTTACCTCCACCGCCGCCGCCACCTTTCTTTCCGCTGAACTCATCGTCGAGCGCCTGCATCGTCTTTGGACCGACAATGCCATCGATCCCGCCTCCAGCGTGGAGAATGTCGCGGTCTTTCTTAAAGTGATAGACAGCCCGATAGGTCCCGTCTCCAAAGACGCCATCGGCGCCCAGCCAGCCGCATCCATAGCCGAGGTCCTGCAAAGCTTGCTGGACTTTCTTCACTCCGGCGCCCCGGCTCCCGCGGTCGTACCGGAGTCTTCCTGACAGCACGTCCTCCAGCTCAGCCGGCGATTGAAAACGTTCCGAATCAAATGGCATTGCACGAACTCTCCTGGCCAGAGAGCGCAAGCCGTGAGAAATCCCTCTCAAGAAAATAAAAAAAGTTTACTGGCCCTCGAATGCCCGCAAGCTGGCGTCCAGCTCTTTCCGCAGCGGACTCGCCGGGAGCGTCATCGCGATCGCCTGCTGCACCGTCTTCACCGCTTCGTCTTTCCGGCCATTGCGGAACAGCGCCCAGGCCAGCGTGTCGAGCAGCGCGGGATTCGGCGTCTTCACCTTGGAAGCGAGTTTCTCCGCCACGGCCAGCGCCGCCTTGTCGTCCCGCAATGCCGGAAACCGGCACTTCAACAGCGCATCGGCGTAATCGTTCAGCTCGAACACAGCCGCAGTCGGCCTCTCCGCCAGTCGCCGCAGAATCTCCAGTGCCTCTCTCATGCGCGGTTCGCCCTCCGAAGCGCGGCCCGCATCCTGCATCGCCTCGGCCTGGCGGCGCAACGCCACTGCAAGGTACATCGATGTTTGCACGTCGCCGGGTTCGGTCTGCAGCGCGCTTCGCAATCCGGAAGCAACCTGCCCGTAGCCGCTGATGACATCGTCGCTGGAACCCTTCAACCTCGACAGAAGAGGCATCATCTGGAATCGCAGAGCCCCCACCGATCGCCGGTAACCGAGGTTCTCCGGATGGGCTTTGGCGAGCGCGGTCTGTTGTTCGATCGCTTTGCGGTAGGCGCTCAGTGCGCCAACGATATCGCCTTCATTGACCTTTGAATTCGCCAGCCTTCCGAGCGCCAGCACGCCGAAGTGCCGCATATCGTCGGTGAGTTCGCGCGCGGGGATCCGCTCAAACGCCGACACCGCCAAACCACAATACTTCCGGCTTGCCGGAGTGTCCGAGCGCAGAACCGCCACACGGCAAAGTCCGTCGTAACCTTGCGATTCGGTGGCAAGCGTATGCGTCAACCCCCGGGGCAGCTTGCGCGACACCTCGAGGGACGCGAGATAGTTCTTCTCAGCGGCCGCAATCTCGTTATAACCGATGTACAGATTACCCAACGTGGAATAGAGTTGCGCGGAATGCAGAAGCCAGGTCGGCTGCAGCGGATCCCGCTGTTCCAGCTGCCGTCGCAGCCTTAGCGCTTTTTCAAATACGGGAATCGCGGCGCGGCTGCCCTCGGCGCCCCACTCGAGAGTGCTCCCCATTCGCG
>CAZVKC010000010.1:102684-109517 GCA_964627455.1 uncultured Solibacteraceae bacterium
GGAATCGCGGCGCGGCTGCCCTCGGCGCCCCACTCGAGAGTGCTCCCCATTCGCGAACCCACACGCTCATAGGCCGACGCCAGCGCATCCTGCAAATCAGGATCGTCTCCTGATTCGCGTTCGAGCCGCTGCAGAAACTCGAGCGCCCGTTCGAGAGTCAACTTTCGCACCGGCGCCGCGCCGGCCACTTCGCGGATCTTGTCGTAGAAGTCGAACAGCAGGCTCGTCGAGAGTTCCCGGACATCGCGCGACGTCCGTTCCGCGCGCTCGCGCTGCCGCTTCGCCTCCGCCTCTTCGGCTTCCGACTTCTTCCGCTCCTCTTCCGCTATCGACCGTGCCTGCTGCGCCTCGGCAATCAGGCGTTCCGCTTGCGCGCGGCTGGCGCGTTCGAGTTCCGCCTCGCGCTGTGCCACCAAAATGCCTGCAACGAGCAAAACAAACACCATCGCGATCGCAAACGCCGGAGCCCAGTTCCGCCGCACCCACTTCTGGATCCGGTAGGCAGTCGCGGGACCTCGCGCCTGCACCGGCTGGCCCTGCAGATGCCGCTCGATGTCATCGCGCATCGACTCCACCGACGGATATCGCAGCCTCGCTTCCTTTCGCAGCGCCTGCAACACGATACTATCGAGGTCCCCAGCGACGCTTCGCCGGAACTCAGGCGGGCAGGCTCGTGACGGCAGTTCCGGAACCGTGGTCTCGCTGCACGCTTCCAGGATCAGCGCCTCGACCGAACCATCGAGCGGCGTGCGATACGGACTCCGCTTGCCGGTCAGCAGGCCGTACAATACGACGCCGAGCGAGTAGACATCGGCGGCAGTGGTGACCGGCTGTCCCCGCAGCTGTTCCGGACTCGCATATCGCGGCGTAAGCCGGATCGTGCGCGTCGCCATCGCATCCACACTGCCCGGCTCGAGGACCTTCGCAATCCCGAAGTCCAAGAGCTTCACTTCGCCGTCGTCCGTAACCAGGATGTTCGACGGCTTCAAGTCGCGATGCACGACCAGATGTCCGTGCGCATACTGCACCGCGTCGCACACCTTCAGAAAGAGGCGCAAGCGTTCCCGCACAGAAAGCCGCCGGGCTTCGCAGTATTCGTCGATCGGAACTCCCGCGACGAGTTCCATCACCAGGTACAACGCGCCGTCCGCCGTCGTCCCGCCGTCGAGAATCCGCGCGATGTTCGGATGCTCCAGCCGCGCCAGAATCTCGCGCTCGGCCTGAAAGTTCTTGCGCGCAATCATCGCCAGGATCGGATCGGCCGTCAGCTTGATCGCGACTTCCTTGTCGAACGCCCCGTCCACCCGCCGCGCTCGAAAGACGACTCCCATGCCGCCTTCACCGATCTGCTCGACGAGTTCGTATGCGCCGAGCCGCATACCCTTGCCGATCGCCGGCCGCACGCCGGCAGCCGTACTCAAGGCGCCTTGCTCGAGCACGCCCGGAGGCTCG
Source organism: uncultured Solibacteraceae bacterium (assembly GCA_964627455.1). Taxonomy (GTDB): domain Bacteria; phylum Acidobacteriota; class Terriglobia; order Bryobacterales; family Bryobacteraceae; genus F-183. Next base: position 104,137 of record CAZVKC010000010.1, read on the forward strand.
TCCGCCGCAGCCAGCATCGCCATCACTTCCGCGGCGATCGACGCATCCGGAGCGCTCGCCGAAACAAAGCTCGCGCGCACGCCCTCCGGCATCGCGCTTGCCTGCTCGAACAGGTCGCGAACCAGTTGGAACCGCCCGATTTCCCCGGCCCCTCCGCCCGTCATCGAGCGGTAGGGTACCATATGCCAGTGCCCGACCGGCATGAGGACCTCACAGCGCTATTGACTGCCTGGCGGGATGGCGACCGCGACGCAGCGGACCGCGTTCTCAGCCAGGTATACGGCGACCTGCGCCGTCTCGCGGCACACTACATCCGCGACGAGCGTGTCGATCATACGCTCAATCCCACCAGCCTCGTACACGAACTCTATCTGCGCATGTTGAGCGGCGCGACTCCGGACTGGAAAGACCGCGTCCACTTCTTTGCGATCGCCGCCCGACAACTGCGGCGCCTGCTCGTCGATCACGCGCGCCGAGTGAATGCCGCGCGCCGAGGTGGAGGACTCACCGTCCGCGTGCCGATCGGCGAGAACGACGGCATATCCGGCCCTGCCCGGGATGAAAGCCTTCTCACGATCGATCAACTACTCACGCGCCTGGCCGAACACGACGCGCGAACCGCACGCGGCGTCGAACTCCGCTTCTTCGGGGGTCTCGAGGAAACCGAGATCGCTGAAGCATTGCAGATATCCGTATCCACGGTTCGCCGCGATTGGGCGTTTGCGCGCGCCTGGATGATGGCGCGCCTTACGGGCGCCGTCGATCCAAATTCCTAAACACGTTCGAGAATCACGGCAATTCCCTGCCCCACACCGATGCACATCGTGCACAGCGCGTAGCGTCCACCGGTTCGCCGAAGTTGATACGCCGCGGTCGTGATCAACCGCGCGCCGCTCGCCCCCAGCGGATGTCCAAGCGCAATGGCGCCTCCGTTCGGATTCACCTGCGCAGCATCATCCGCCACGCCGAGGTCCCGCAACACGGCAAGCCCCTGCGCAGCGAAGGCCTCATTCAACTCGATCACGTCCATCTGACCGATGGTCAGTTGCGCCTGCTGCAAGGCCTTCCGCGACGCCGGCACGGGACCCACACCCATCACGCGCGGCGCAACGCCCGCCACCGCGGATGTCACCACACGCGCCAGCGGCTTCAATCCGAATCGCGCGACTGTCTCGCCATTCGCCAGCAACACCGCACAAGCGCCATCGTTGATGCCGGACGCATTGCCGGCCGTAACCGTACCGTTTGCCTTCACCACAGGCTTCAACTTCGCCAGCGCTTCGAGCGTCGTATCCGGCCGCGGATGCTCGTCCTGCGCGATGACAACCGGTTCCCCGCCCTTCTTCTTTGGAGCCAGGCGCACCGGCGCAATCTCGTCCGCAAACACGCCGGCCGCGATTCCCTGCCCCGCCCGCTGCTGACTGCGAAACGCAAACGCATCCTGATCCGCGCGTGAGATCTTCCATTCCTCGGCGACATTCTCCGCCGTCTCCGGCATCGAGTCGACTCCGAACTTCTCGCGCATGATCGGGTTGATGAAGCGCCACCCGATCGTCGTATCCACCATGTCGAGCGACCGCGAAAACGCAGCGTCCGGCTTGCTCACGACATATGGCGCGCGCGACATACTCTCGACGCCACCGGCGATGATCAGCGATGCCTCGTCGCACTTGATGGCGCGAGCCGCAGTTGCAACTGCATCCATGCTGGACCCGCACAATCGATTCACCGTCGCGCCTGGGATCTCCACCGGAAGCCCCGCCAGCAGCAGCGCCATGCGTGCGACATTGCGATTGTCTTCGCCCGCCTGGTTGGCGCATCCATACAACACGTCGTCGAGCGTGGACCAGTCGACCTGCGGATTCCGTTCCATCAGTGCGCGGATCGGCAGCGCGGCGAGATCATCGGTTCGAATGCCGGACAGCCCGCCGCCGTAGCGGCCAATCGGCGTTCGGATCGCGTCACAAATAAATGCTTCAGATGCAGCAACGGACATGAGTCCGAATGTATCGCACTCGCGTCAACTCGCCGGGCTCGCAATCTGCCTTCGCCAGACAATACCCGTGATCAAAGCCGCAAGCAGCATCAACGCGCTCACGCCTGCGAACACGCCGCCGAGCCCGAGGTCGGCCTTCAGGAACCCCGCGATCAGCACACCAACACCGCCCGCCATCGTATTCAGCATGTTCATCAACGCCTGTCCCGTGGACCTGTCCTCCGCCGGAATCATGTCGCACATTGTCGGCGTCTCACTCGCCGTCGCCATCGAACGCAACACAGAGAAAGCCACGACGCACAAACTGACAAACGCCATGCCGGCGCTGGGCAGCAGGAACCCCAGCAGGCAAGGCGCGCACAGCACATAACAGACGGTCATCATCTGCAGTCGCCCGCCGCGGGGAACCCGCACCGCCATTTCATCCGACAGAAACCCGCCTGCCAGCGCGCCCGCCACCGCCGCCACCTGCAAAATCGCGGTTCCCGAGAATCCCGCCAGCGCCAGGCTCAATCCAAAGCTCTCCCGAAAATACAGCGGCATCCAGTTGAAGAACATCCACGTCCCCACCGACACCAGCGCCGCCTGAACCGCGATCAACAGGTATCCCGGCCGGCTCAGCATCGCGCGCAACTGCACGCCGAGCGGACGTTGCTGCTTCTGCTCGGCTTCCTTCGACAACCTTCCCGGACCTTCACGCAGGAACAGAAAACAGATGATCGACATGCCGATGCCCACGGCGCCGAGTACGAACAGGCTCGCGCGCCAGCCATGTGTTTCGCCCAGGTACCCCGCCAGCGCGCCGCCGCCAACAAGCCCCGCATTCAGTCCGCACAAGTGGATCGCCATCGCGCGTCCACGCGTCGAGGCCGGATGATGATCCGCAATCAACGCGATCGCAGCCGGCAGGTACATACACTCCGAAAGCCCAAGCAGGACGCGGCTCACCAGCAGTTCCGTCGAGCTTCGCGAAAGGCCGCTCCAGATCGTCACCAGGCTCCAGGCAAACAGGCTGATCGCGACGGCGCGCCCTCGAGGCCATCGATCCGCGAGGAACCCCGCCAGCGGCGACCCGGCGGCATAGCTCCACAAAAAGAAGGACCCCAGCGCCGCAAGCTGCATGTTCGTCAACCCAAGATCCCTCTGCAGCAGCGGGAACACCGACGAGATAGACGTGCGGTCGGCATAGTTCAGCGACGCGACGCACGCCAGCAGCGCCACCGTGCGCCATGCCAATGCCCCAGGGTTTTGCATACGAACTGCCCAAGCTATCACACAACGTAGAATGGAAGTCTAAACAAGGAAGCTCTTCAAAGTTGAATACACAAGCCTGGGAATCAGCGGGTCGCGCCTCGCGCTGGCTACTCGCTTTGCTGCAAGCGGACGGCTCTCTCAAAGGCGCCACCGATCTGCGCGCCTATTACAAAACGCCGTGCGCCCTGCTGGCCAACGGTCACATCCGCGAAGCGGACCTCGTCCTCGACTACATCACGCAGAACCTCTTCGACCCCAGGACCGGTGACCTCAACGGCGACGGCGTGCCCTGGTATTCGATCTACCGCACCTATCCGCATTCCTGGATCTGCTGCGCCGCGATGATGCGCGGTCGCTTCGAACTCGCGCATCCCCTCAGCCGTTTCATCGCGACCCTCCACAATCCGGCTTCAGGCGGCTTCTTCGCCGACGAAGCCCGCACAGTCGAAGAAGTCATGACCACCAGCATGGCGGGACTCGCCTCGCTTTGGGCCGGCAATACGAACCTCGCGCTCGCAGTCGGCAGTTGGCTCCGCAATCTCTGGAACGCCCAGCCGGACCTCGAAAAGCGCGGCCTCTACACCAGCTGCCGCAGCGGCGTCCTCATCACCGAGTATCCCGAAGCCGAAGCCGGCGGCGCTCTCGTCGACGTCTCGAAACCCCGTCAATACTACTTCCAGTACGGCATCAGCGCCGCGCTTCTCACCTCGCTCGCAGGGGCCACCGGCGACGCATCCTGGCTGGAACTCGCCCGCAACTTCCTCCACGCAAGCCGCCACTGTGGACCCGACCGTTACCAGACCCCGCAAAGCGGCAAGATCGGCTGGGGCGCCTCCTGGGCCTATCGCCTCTCGAAGGATCCCGCGGACCTCGAACTCGCCGCCACCGTCGCCCGTGGACTCTGCGCGCTGCAGAACGACGACGGATCCTGGCTAGCCACCGGCGTCTACGGCGGATCGAGCGCCGAGGCCGACAGCGTCACCATCGATGTCACCGGCGAATTCGCCATCCTGCAGTCCTATATGGGCCTGGCATAAAAACATGAACATGTTCACGAATCAAGTCAAAGAGAAACTGAAGGCAGGAGGCACAGCCTGGGGCGCCTCCACCATGGGAACGGACCCGCTCGGCGCCAAGCTCGTTTCCACCACCGGCGTCGACTTCGTCTGGATCGACACCGAGCACTCGAGCCACGGCGCCGAATCGATCGAGCTGATGCCGCCGCTCATCCGGCAGTCCGGCGTGATGCCGCTCGTCCGCGTCGCGATCCTCGATCCCGCGCTTCTTAAGAAAGCCCTCGACATCGGCGCGCAGGCCGTCATGATTCCGCAGGTCGACAACGCCGCGCAGGCCGCGCTCGCCGTGAAGTACTCGAAGTATCCACCCCAGGGCAGCCGCGGCATCTCCCCCATGTGGACCTTCTACAACGATGTCGACTGGAAGCCGTATCTTCCCGCCGCCAACGACGAGACGATGGTGATCGTGCAGGTCGAATCGCCGGAAGCCGTGAGCCAGGTGGAAGCGATGGCGCAGGTCGACGGCGTGGACATTGTCTTCGCCGGTCCCATGGACCTCTCGGCCGCCCTCGGCCACATCGGCGAGATCGGCCATCCCGACGTCCAGCAGTTCCTCGCGGACTTCCCCGCTCGCGTGACGAAGTACGGCAAGACCGCCGGCATCGCGGTCGGCAGTTACGAAGCCGCGGCCAAAGCCTGGACCCAGGGCTACCGCTTCATCAACTTCGGCAACCTTTACTTCGACGGCTATCACGGCATCAAAGCGAACCTCGCGCGCCTGCAGGCCCTCGAACACTCCGGCAGCTAGCCGGAGTGTCCTGAGCCAGGAACAGCGGCGGCACGAACGAACCGCAACCTGGATCCTCAGTTACTTCTGCTGAAGCGCTTTCACGTAGTCCGTAATGTTGGCGAGCCGGAGCCGCACGGCCTCCGGCTTGTCGACCGCACGCAGCGCATCGCCCCAGATCGGCATTTCTTTGGAACCATGCGCATCCGAACCCGGCAACTCGCCGAGGACATTCATGACCCGGTTCCCCGGGAACTTGCCGCCGTTCGCCTTGGCCAGCAGCGTCAGATCCGTCGGCTTCGCCTTCAGGTTCTTCGCCACCGGACCC
>CAZVKC010000010.1:109617-126759 GCA_964627455.1 uncultured Solibacteraceae bacterium
GGCCAGCAGCGTCAGATCCGTCGGCTTCGCCTTCAGGTTCTTCGCCACCGGACCCACGCCCTTGCCATCCACGCCATGACACGATGCGCAATATGCCTTGAACATCTCAGGACCCGAATTCATTGGGATCGAAGTAAGCGGGACTCTACCCGCCGGTTTCGCTTCCGCTACGGGTTTCGGCTTGGCGCCGGCCGCTGGCGGCGGATCCTGAATCCCCGCCAGATAATCGACCAGATTCCCGATCCGCAACTGGACCTCTGGCTGATCCTTGCGGCTGCCCCGGAACACGTCCCCCCACACCGGCATGTCGGTGGTTCCATGCGCCCCTGACTCCGGCATCGCCCCCAGGCTCATCGCGATGCGCTCCTTGTTGAACACTCCCTTGTTGCGCTGCGCGATCTTCGTGAGATCGGTCGCCGGAACTTTCAGCGCCTTCGACGCCGGTCCCTGCCCCTTGCCATCCGCTCCGTGACAAGCCGCGCAATAGGCTTTGTACATTTCCGCTCCGGATACGCCGGTGGGCGTGATCCGCTTGGTTTCCAGTTTTGTTTGAGCCAGCGCGCCGGGCGTGACAGGCAGCCACAACAAGAGGGCCGCAACGCCAACCGATGAACTCAACAGGGTATAGAGTCGCTGATCGAACACAGCATGACCTCCTGTTCTTCTGTCGAATTCCCTAGCATTTCCGCTGCCACGTTTCAGAAGGCCTACCCGCGTTCGCTTGAGTGAATTCACCCAATGCGCCGCATTCAGGCGAGCATACGAACCCGCAACTCGCGGAACCACGCCTTCGAATCATGCTGCTGCAGCGCAATCTGCGTCGCAGGCATCCGCCCCGGACGCCGGTGCGTCGCAACCATCGCCGCCGCGGATCCCACAATCGAATGCGCCGGGTCCACCGCTGCTGCCGTGAACTTCCGCTGCATCTCCGGCGACCCCGGATCATACGCCAACACGCGTTTGCCGTTGACCCAATGCTCGCAACCGTTCGCCCGGCAGATCAGCCTCGCGCTGCCCCACTCGCCCAGCCTGTAATCCGGCTTCTCCTGCGGCGGCAGCAGTCCGTACAGCGACCCGAGTTTGGCGTCGGGATGCGGCGAAATCTCCGGTGCCTCATCGTCCGCCAGTTGAAACTCCAGCCCGATCGCTCCGTACGAACCCGCCAGGTTTCCCGCCGACAAGTACCGCAGCGTGTGCATCACGAAGTACTTCACTCCGGTGTTCGAACCCTTCGTAAGCCGGAACTCGAACGTCAATTCGAAGTCCCGCAGCGGAGTCGTACAAAGCAGGTCGCTGCGTCCCTTCGTCCCCGCCACGGTCGCCAGCGCGCCGTCCTCGATCACCCACGAATGCGTGACTGCGCCGCCATCCCCCAGCGTCCACCCGGCGAAACTCCTGCCGTCAAACAACAGGTTCCAGCCTTCTTCTCCAGCGCCCACCGCAGCGGCCGCCCCCAAACATCCCAACACCGCTCTCCTGGTGGGAAACCCTCGATCCATCGAGCCAGAGTAACAGCACCGCTATTCGCCGCTCTGTTGTAGAAGCTTCGCGACCAACCCGGTCCACCCGGTCTGATGGCTCGCCCCGACGCCCGATCCTTCGTCGCCGTGAAAATACTCGTAAAACAGCACCAGATCCCGCCAGTGTGGATCCTCGCGATACAACTGCGAACCGCCATGCACCGGACGCCCGCCATCACCGTTGCGCGTAAAGATGCGCGTCAACCGGCGCGAGAGATCCACCGACACGTCCCACAGCGTGTGATACTCGCCCGATCCCGTTGGATGCTCCACGCGGAAATCATCGCCGAGATAGTGGTGGAACTTCTGCAGCGACTCGATCAGCAGATAGTTCACCGGAAACCAGATCGGACCACGCCAGTTCGAATTCCCGCCAAACAGCCCGTTCGACGATTCCGCAGGCTCGTAGTCCACGCGATGTTCGGAACCATTCACATGGAAGCGATACGGCTGATCCCGGTGCACACGCGACAGCGCGCGAATCCCATAAGGCGACAGGAACTCGTTCTCATCCAGCATGAACCGCAGCACACGCTTCAATTGCTCGCCGTTGACGATCGACAGCAGTCTACGCTCGCTCTGCCCCGCCGTACACATACACGCCACGTTGCCTGTGAGATCCGGACGGTTCTGCACGAACCATTCGAGCCGCCGCTTGAATCCCGGCAGCCGGTCCACCAGTTCCGGCTCCAGCGTCTCCACCGCATACAACGGGATGAGACCGACCATCGACCGGATCTTCAACGGCACATGCCGGTTGTCCGGCAGATGCAGCAAATCGTAAAAGAACCCGTCCCCGTCATCCCACAGCCCCAGCTTCTGGATCGCATTCGCGATGTACAAAAAGTGCTCCCAGAACTTGCTCGCGACGTCTTCATACGACGGATCCTCGCGAGCAAGCTCGAGTGCGATCGCCAGCAGGTTCAGGCTGTACATCGCCATCCATCCGGTCCCATCGGCCTGCTCTAAATGACCGCCGGTCGGTAATGGCGCGCTGCGGTCGAACACCCCGATGTTGTCGAGCCCGAGGAACCCGCCCTGAAACACGTTGCGCCCTTCGGCGTCCTTGCGATTCACCCACCAGGTGAAGTTCAGCAGCAGCTTGTGAAAGATCCGCTGCAGGAACACACGATCGCCCTTGCCTCGCCGCTTCTTCTCGATCTTGTACACGCGCCACGCCGCCCACGCATGCACCGGCGGATTCACGTCGCCGAACGCCCACTCGTACGCAGGCAGCTGCCCGTTCGGATGCATGTACCATTCGCGGACCATCAACATCAGTTGCTCTTTCGCGAAGTCCGGATCCACCAGCGCCAGCGGCACGCAGTGAAACGCCAGGTCCCAAGCGGCGTACCACGGATACTCCCACTTGTCCGGCATCGAGATCACGTCGGCGTTGTACAGATGTCCCCACTCGCGATTGCGTCCATTACGCCGCGGCTCCGGAGGCGCCGGCTGCGCGGGATCCCCATCCAGCCACTCGCGCACGACGTAGTGATAGAACTGCTTCGACCACAGCAGCCCGCCGAAGGACTGCCGCATCACGTTGCGAGCGTCCGCACTCAACTCGCGGGGAATCACGCCGTCGTAAAACTCGTTCGCCTCGCGCCGCCGCGCATCGAACACGCGCGTGAACCCATCGCCAAACTCCGCCTGCTTCGCGTCCGTCAGCCGCAGCCGCACCGTCACGCTCCCATGCGCCGGCACATGCAGCCGGTACAAAGCCGCCGCCTTGGTTCCCACCCGCTCGGGATTCACACGATCCTGCGCGCCATGCACCACGTAATCGTTGATCGAATCCTTCGTGTAAGCCCCGTTCGCGAACCCATACAGCCGCGCCGTGTTCGTCTCGTTCTCAGTAAACAACAACTCCGGCGAACCCTCGCAATGCAGCCACCGCTTGCCGTAATGCGGCTCTTCTAACTCAACGATGGACTCCGAAGCCGCCCGCAGCAGAGGTTTACGATGCCGGCCGCTATCGCTCCAGCTCCACGTGTTGCGATACCAGACCGTCGGCAGCAGATCGATCGCCGCATCGGCATCCCCGCGATTCGCCACGGTGATCGAAACCAGCAGATCCTCAGGCGAACCCTTCGCGTACTCGACAAACACATCGAAGTAACGGCCACCGGCGAACACGCCTGTATCCGGCAACTCGAACTCGCGCTCGCCCTTCCCGCGCAAACGGTTCTCCTCAACCAGCCGCGCATACGGAAACTCCGCCTGCGGATACTTGTACAAATACTTCATGTACGAATGGGTCGGCGTCGAATCGAGGTAGTAATAGCACTCCTTGCAATCCTCGCCGTGGTTGCCTTCGTTGCCAGTCAACCCAAACAACCGTTCTTTCAAAATCGGATCCCTGCCGTTCCACATCGAAACGGCAAAACAAATGCGCTGGTGGCGATCCGAGACGCCGGCAATGCCGTCCTCGTTCCAGCGATACGCCTTCGACCTGGCGTGGTCGTGCGACAGATACTCCCATGCCGTGCCGTGCTCGCTGTAATCCTCACGCACTGTCCCCCAGGCCCGTTCGCTCAAATAAGGGCCCCAGCGTTTCCAATGCAGTTCCCTGCTGCGCGATTGTTCCAAGCGAAGTTCTTCCGCGGTCATAAATCTTCCTTCCTCCCACGAGAAAGGACCAGCCGCAGCGTTTCTATTCCAAAACAAAATTCGGCCCGGGTTACAACGCGCGATCGGCTTCCACGCGTCGTCCCGGGCCAAACGAGGGACTATCTAGGTTTGGGGTAAATCGTCTACGCTTCTACAGCTCGATCTTACTCAGAAACTCCTTCACCGGAGCCGACAGTGCAACCATCATCTCCTCGTTGGACTTCCCAGGTAGATCCGAAACAACATACACCAGATGATCGCGGCTTTCAAATGCATGCATAGCGAACCTCTGCACGCCACTCTGATACACCGGCAATCCGGAGTTCACCAGGGATGGAAGAAACCCTTCCGTCTGGAACGATTCGCCGTCCTGCTTGCGCGCAATGATCACCGAGATCAGCTTCCCGTCGCCGGCCAGCGTGAGGTGCACGAACTTGCGCTTGTGATACGAGCACTGATGCGCGCCGGTCATCGTATATTGCGCCGGCACATGCTCGCGAACCACCGGAATCAAACCCGCATACTGCGGACCCATGTCGCGCACGAACTGATCCACCGGCGGCGGAGTCTTGGGCTTGCGAAACACCGCGCAATGAATGTGATCGCCGAGACCGACACGCATCAACGTCGCTACGCGGTTCGACACCGAAGCAATGTACGACTCCTGCGACTCGGCCGTCATTCGCAGATGTCCCAGCTGATACGCGATGCCGAGCCCCATCACGATCGCGAGAGCTACTGCAGCGGGAGCCCAGTTGAAGATGCGAAACCCGCTGGGCTTCGCCTCGGCCTCCATGCGAATCCGGCTGCGGATGCGGCTTTCCAGAAACGGCGGCGCTTCAACGCTCGAATGAACGGCCTGCCGTAGCCGTGCCTGATAATTCTCTTTCATAAGTTGCTCGTCACTTTTGCGATTGGTCATGTCGCTCATGCCGCTGGTCCTTTCTTTGCGATCCCGTAGCTTTCGGCCAGCGCCGCCAGTTGCTCGCGCAGGGCTTTACGCCCGCGGCTGAGCCTCGACATCACAGTGCCGATCGGAATGCCCAGAATGTCGGCCGCCTCTTTGTAGGCGAACTCTTCGACATCCACCAGCAGCACCACCGCGCGAAAATCGCCAGGCACGCGGTCGAGCGCCGCCAGAATCTCGGCGTCCGTAATGTGTTCGGGAATCGGTTCAGGAGCCGTCAACGTGGACTCGATGAACTCCTCGGTTTCTTTCAACAACGGAAATCGGAACCACTTCCGCCGGTGATGGTTCACGCAATGGAAGAGGATCTTGAACAACCAGGCCCGGCAATTCGTGCCAGGCTCGAAGCGGTCGAACGACTTCCACGCCTGTAAGTAAACTTCCTGCGCGACATCCTCGGCGCGCGCTCGATCCCCGAGGATCCGCGTCGCGGTGCGGAAGATGTCGTTCAGGTGGGGCATCGCTTCGGTCTCGAAGCTGTGGTGGGCCGGCACGGCAGCTGCTGCCTGTGCGGCCGGTGCGTTAAGCGGTTGTCCCACGATTCGCTCCTCCCGGCCTCCGGCGGCTTGAAATCCGTACATACGACATGGATATGCCACAGTACCTCTTCATTATTCCCGGCTCTTTCAAAAAAGTTTGGCGGGCCTTGAGAAGGCCCGCCCCGGATTACTTCGCAGGACTCGAGAAGCTCGCCTCGCCCAGCAGGACCTCGGCCCAGGCGCAGTACACCTGTACCTTCACGATGTCCTTGACGTAGGCGGGAACCATCACCTCGCGCTTCTCGCCGCCTTTGATCTTGAAGGCGTCGAGCGTATAAATGTTGCCCTTCGAGTCCACCGCGCGCCAGGTCGGAGCCGGCGTATCGGGAACCTTGAAATCATCGGAAACTTTGAGCATGGTCTTCGCGCCCACGCGGGTAAAGGTCGCCGTGCCGGTGTTGGCCTTGGCTCCCTGGAACTGCGACGTCGTGTGGCTTCCGCCGTGATCGGCATAAGCAACCGCGCCGGTGAACAGCAAAGCGCAAACAAGCGCAAGGATAGTGAATAAACGATTCATGTTGGTCTTTCTCTCCAGTGAAATTGTGTTTTGGGAAGTGTCAGATGCGTGAGCCGCATCTGCTACTGAGATCCACGCGGCCGCCGCGGTTATTCCGCGAAATGGCAGCGGAAAATGCAGCGTTCGTGGTTGTGGTGGTGCAGCTTCGCGCACAACACGCGATGCAGTCCGAAACAGTGTGCGTAGAGCTGTCCCGCCGCGAGCATGCCGGCAAGCGGCGCCGCGAAGTACACCCAGAGCGCCGTGTAATCCTGCGCGACGAATGCGGATCCAAACGTTCTCGCTGGATTCATACTCATGCCCGAAACCGGAGCCTCGACGAAGATGTAAGCCGCCACCATGACGCCTGCCACGAACGGCGTCCAGCGCGAAACGCTTTTGGAGTTCGAAACAAACAGCACGAGCAGCATCTGCAGGCATGAGATCGCGAACTCCGCCGCAAAAACCGCCGCGAGGTTGTATCCTGCGCCGGGCGACGTCACGACCCAATTCACTGCGCCGTGCCGCAAAGGCGCGCCGATCAGCAGATCCGCCAGTTCCACCCCAAGGATCCCGCCCGCAAACTGCGCCGCCACGTAGAACGCCGTGTCCATTCCCGAAATCTTTCCGAGCGAATAAAACGTCAGCGTGAAAGCCGGGTTCATATGCGCGCCGGACCGCTTGCCCCACGGCGTGTGAACCAGCACGATCAGCGTCAGGCCCATCGCAACGCCGCCAAGCGCTCGTCTCACTGCCGGGCTCTCAATCGCCTGGTACGTCGCCGACATCGGATGCTCGAGCAACACGCCGAACACGCAGGCGGACATCAGGAACAGGCCGAGGCAGGCGCCTTCCATGAGGTACTCAGGCCAGTGCGCGAGCGTCAGCGATGCCGTGGGTGTGGTCGTCGATTGCACGTCCACGTTATCGCCGGAGCCGCCCCGATTATTCCGTGCGCGAAACGGAATAAACGCCATACACGGCGGGATCTGCAAGCCAAGAATCATGCACACCGACAGACTCATTCAAATCAACACCCGCTGGCTGCAACAGGCTCTCGAACTTTTGAATGTCATTGACGACCGCGTGTACGCCACCACGCCTGCAGGCTTTGCTCCGCACAAGGCGGGAGCCCATTTGCGGCACATTCTCGAATTCTACGAATGCCTGCTCGATGCCACAGGCCGCGTCGTCGATTACGACGCGCGCAAACGCGATGTCACAATCGAAACCTCCCGCGAAGCCGCGGCAGTTCGCATTGCATCGCTGATGAGACGCCTGCAACAGCTGCTCTTCGCCGACCCGAACTGCCCACTGCGCGTCCGGGCCGAAGACTCGAACGACTTTGTTGGTTCCACCCTCACCCGCGAACTCGCAAGCCTCAGCAGCCACACCATTCACCACTTCGCATTGATCGCCATGACGTTGCGTGCCCACGGCGTGACGCTCCATCCGGACTTCGGCATGGCGCCGTCCACCTTGCGCTATCTCGCGCACAAGGAGGCTGCGTAACTCATGTGCACCGTCACCTGGCTCCGCGCAGAGCAGGGTTACGAACTCCTCTGCAACCGCGACGAAAAACACGCGCGCAGCATCGCACAACCACCGTCGCTCGTCCAGGGCGAATGGCTCCGCTTCGTTGCGCCACGCGACCCCGACGGAGGCGGCACATGGCTCGCCGTCAACGAACATGCCCTCTGCGTCACGCTGTTGAATGTCCATGACACGGCGTGCACGCAACCGGCGAATCCCATCAGCCGCGGAACCCTCGTCTGGTCGCTTGCCGGTTCGGCGGCTTCTGCACGCCAGGCGGCAGATCAACTTCGCCACACATCTTTAGAAGACTTCCCGCCTTTCACGCTGGCGCTGCTCGATCTCAACGAAACGATCGTCTGCCAGTGGGATCGCATCTCGCTGCAGATTCGCGATCGCAACGCCGACGCGTTGCTCCCGCTCACATCCTCTTCTTATGAGACGGACGACGTGTGCGCCAGCCGCCGGCGCGACTATCTGCGGCGCACTGCCAATGGACGCACGACTGCGGAACTCCTCGACTTTCACACCAGCCACGGCGCGTCGCCCAGCGCCTATTCCACATGCATGCATCGCGCCGATGCCGCCACCGTGAGCTTCAGTTGGATCCGCGCGACACGCGGCGAAGTCCGCTTCTTCTATTCACCCTCGGCGCCATGCGAGTGGTCCGCCTCCGCGCACTCCATATCGCTTCCCCTCAACACAGGAGCCGTCACAGCATGCCTCTGATTTGGATCGCGCTCACCACGTTCCTCAGCGAGGACCTCGCTCTCGTTGCCGCCGGAGCGCTCGTCGCCAAACGCAGCATCTCCCTGTTCGAAGCAACAGCCGCCTCTGCCGCCGGGATCTTCGCCGGTGACCTGCTCCTCTTCTTTGTAGGACGCCTGGCCTGGAAGTCGCGCCTCTTCGCCCGCATCGTACGCCGCTGGGTATCGCAACAGAAGATCGAGCGGGCAAGCTTTTGGATCAACGATCGCGGACTTGCGGCCGTGCTCCTCAGCCGCTTCACTCCGGGTCTGCGTCTGCCGACCTATGTCGCTGCAGGTCTACTCGGAGGACGAACACTCGCCTTCGCGTCTTATTTCTTGTTGGCCGCGCTCCTGTGGACGCCGCTCATCGTTGCGGGATCCGCCTTCTTCGGCGAGCGAATCATGGACAAGTTCGGAACACCCGCGCTGCTCATCGCCGGCGCCGCATTCCTCGCCGCGCGCTCGTTCACGCTGCGCCGCCGCATCGTCGGATTCTGCAAACGCAAGTTGGCATGGGAATTCTGGCCTGCCTGGGCAGCGTATCTCCCGCTCGCGCCCTACTTGCTGTATCTCGCCATCCGCCATCGTTCGCTGACTCTCTTCACGCTCGCGAACCCGGGCATCGAAGCCGGAGGCTTCGCCGGCGAATCCAAAACCCGCATCCTGCGCAACCTGATAGAAGGCGGCGCCGCGGATCTCGTCGCGCCTTTCGCTGAGCCGGGCGAATACCCCGTCGTGCTGAAACCGGACGTCGGCGAGAGAGGCGCCGGCGTCGTCATCCTCCGCAGTGGCGCCAGCTTCCCCACGAACCTGATCGCGCAGCGTTACATCCCTGGACTCGAGTTCGGAGTCTACTACGTTCGTCATCCGCAAGAGGATCGCGGCCGCGTCGTATCGATCACCGAGAAGCGTTTCCCTTCGGTGACCGGCGACGGCGTGAACACGCTGGAACACCTGATTCTGCGGGATCCGCGCGCGGTCTGCATGGCAGCCGCATACCGCAAAAGCGCGAAGCGCGCGATGGACGACATCCCCGCGCGCGGTGAAACAGTACAACTGGTCGAACTCGGATCCCATTGCCGCGGAGCTGTCTTCCTCAACGGCATCACGCTTTGGACAAAGATGCTCGAAGACGCAGTGGAACGTGTCGCCAGAGCGCATCCCGGTTTCTATCTGGGACGCTTCGACATCCGGGCTGAATCCATCGAAGCCTTTCAGCAGGGACGCTTCAAAGTCATCGAACTCAACGGCGTCTCCGCGGAACCGGCACACATCTACGATCCGTCAGTGAGTCTGCTCGACGCCTACCGCGCGATGGCCTGGCAATGGCGAACTGCATTCGAGTTCGGAGCCTGGCATCGCGAGCAGCACGGCGTCGAGCCGATGTCGCTTCGCGAGTTGATCGCCTTTATCCGCGAACGGCGGCGAGCGTCTTCGTAACCTCGCCGCGATGCAGGAACAACGTACCGAGCGAGCAGACAAACACGATCACGGCGAGCGTAAACAGTTCGCCGTGATCGCCCACGGCCGGCAGCGCGACGCCGAGCTTCGTCAGGTGGCTGAGGATCGCGCCACTGATGATTCCGAGAGACAACAACGCGCCGTAAACCACCGTTGACGGCAACAACAGCAGGATCGACGCGATCAGTTCCGCCACGCCGGATCCGATGCGGCCCCACGGCTCCATGCCGAGCGTCGAAAAAATGTACACGGACTCTTTGGCGCCCGTGAACTTGAAGAACAAAGTCTGTAGCAGGATCGCCGCGGCCGCGCCGCGCAGGATCCAACTGATGGTGTTGGTCATTTGCATACAAGTTCGCCTTTCTTTGAGTTGCTTCCCAGGTAGCGCTCGAGCAGCTTCGGCTCGGTCTCCCGCAGATTCACGACAATCAATCCGTCGAGGGCATTCGAAAAATCCCGGTCGACGTTGAACCCCAGCAGCTTGCCGCCGAGTTTCAGGTACTGCCGCAGCAGAACCGGCACGCCGGCGTTTCCAGTCTCCAGATCGCTGACGGCCTCTGACAATTCGTCGAGATCCCGGCAGACAACGGGCGTTCGCAGTGCAGGCTTTGGAGCATTCCGCGGCCGAACAAGTTGCGCCCACTCCCGCAGGCTCGCGCGTCGCTCCAGATACGCGATCATCAACTCACGCGAAGCCGATTGATATTGGTTGCTGATGCTCACGGGTCCAAACAGGACCTGGTATTGCGGATGCTTTCGCAAATACGCGCCGATGCCTTTCCAAAGCAACACGAGGGGCGCGACACTCTTCTGATACTCGACGCGAACGAACGAACGTCCCAACTCGACCGCTGGACCCAGGCGATCCAAAAACTCCTGACCGAAACGGAACAGCGTATTCGTGTACAGCGAAGCGGGTCCGCTGTCGGTCGGGGACAAGCGATAGGCTCCTGCGATCTCGTGCTTGCGTGTGTTCCAGATGAAGAGGTGCAGATAGTGCTGGTCGAACCGGTCGAGATCGAGCGGCCGGCCCGTTCCCTCTCCTGCGGCGCGAAACGCGATCTCGCGCAACCGTCCGATCTCGTGAAGCACGTTCGGCGCCGCGTCCGCAGTCGCGAGATACGCGCGCAAGTCACCGGCGATTGCGAGCGGTTCCCCGAGCGCCTCGACTTCAACCCGCATCGGTTCAGGATCCACCGGATCACAAACAGGTGGAAGGAACGGGCGCGAAGCGCGTTGCTCTCTTCGCCCGAGCAGATCGGTTCGCCAGCGCAGATACGCAATCCGCTCGCGGTCGTCCTGCATCGACTGCAACTTTCCGTACAGGACAGGCTTGCCGACCCGAAGATGCACAACCGTCCGGCGCTTGTTCACGAACTCGCGGGCCAGCAGAGCCGTACGCAAGCGAGGATGCAGCATCCCCGCCATTTGGAAGAGCGCGCTGTTCGAGCCATCGAGGAACATTGGGATCACGCAGGCTTCTGCGAGACGGATCATTCGTGCGATGGACGGATGCCATTCGCGGTCGCGTGCCTCGCGGCTTTGCCAGTCGAAGCTCGAGACTTCCCCTGCCGGGAACACAACCAGCAAGCCGCCGGAACGAAGGTGTTCCACGGCGGCTCGCATCCCGGATGCATTGCCTCGCGCGTTGTCGGAAATCGGATCGACTGGAATGATCAGGTCACGAAGTTCCGGCAGCACTGTTGTCAGAATGTTGTTCGCCAGAAAGCGAACGTCGCTTCTGCGTTCGAGCAGCATGGTTCCCAGGACAACGCCTTCGAGAATTCCAAAGGGATGGTTCGCGACAATAACAGCCGCTCCCTGGCGCGGGATTCGTTCGAGTTCCGCAGGTGAAATGCGATAGCCGGCTTCGAGGTGTTCGAGGACCCGCAACGTCAATGGCCGCGTCGTGTCCATCGACTGCACTGCGTTCCAGGTTTTGCTCAATTCATCGAAACCAAGCAAGCGCGAGGCAAGCTTCGCGACAAGGGGCGGAATCGAAGTTGAAGGAAGAAGTTGAGGAAGGATCGAAGCAGGATTCATGGCTGTTTGTCCACTTTGAAGATGAGTTGGGGGCCGATTGCGGCCAATTCGCCGGTCAAAGTAACTGGTATGGCGATTTGGTCAAAAAGTGATGAAACGGGCATACCAGTTAGTAAAAGGGTCCGAACGTCGCCTTTTGCGTCCCGGACGAGGAATCCGGGCGGCACGCCGCCGCTGATGCAGCGAACTGCGCAGTCGCGATGGACCTTGCCGGATCCCGGATTCATGACGCCGTAATGGCACTTCGTGTCGACGATCTCTCCGGTGAAGGTCATGCGTCCCAGGGATCGAATCTCCGCCTTGGGACTCTCGCTGGCGTTCGTCAAAACCTGCAGCGAGGCGACTTCGAGCGCCTGGTTGTTTCCGATCCGGGAACCTTTCAGTTCGACCGTGGCGCCGTCGCGTCCTCGAGCGAGTTCGGCGACGCCGTGCTTCCCGGGTCCGACGAGCAGGAAGTAACCCTGGTCCGCGATCAGCATCGGATACGGGAACTCGATCAGCCTTCCGCGAAAGGTTTTCTCAACACCCCATTCGAACAAAGCCGGCGCGAAAGGCGACTGGGCGATGACGAGCGTCAAAGCGATCGCGAAGGTCGCGACAAAGATGAGGATCACGGTCGAACGGACCCAGGACCGGATCGAGGCAGACGCTCGCGGTTGATAGCCGACATAGAAGCCGGTGTCGTCTAATTTCGGGGACATGGATTCACCAGAACCTTGTTGCCGTCGACACGCGTCGCGTACGTCGGAACCTTGTCCGTGAAGGGCGGCGGCGACATGCCGGTGTCGGGCTTGTATTGATAGCCGTGCCAGGGACAAGTCACGCAGCCGTCGATGATGCGGCCTTCGCCGAGAGGTCCATTCTGATGGCGGCAGACGTTCGACATGGCATAGAAACGTCCCTCGTGCTTGAAGATCGCGATGCGTTCGGAACCAATGGTGACGGCCTTGCCGCGTCCTTCTGCGATGGCGTCGACCGTGCACGCTTCGGTGAAGCCGGGCAACGCGCGATCGCGGTCGACCTCACGCCTGCCGGCTATGAGGTGGAGGCTTACGATCACCGTGACACCTACGAACAGGACGGCGAAGAGGACGGGACTCTGTTCCTGCTGCAGGACTCCAAAAGACACGTGCGCGATCAACAGTCCATAAGCGAGATAGACGCTCATGTGCAGACGCTTCCAGACAGCGGGCGAAAGATTGTGCAGCCAGAAGTCGTGACTCGTGGCCGCCATCAGAAAGAGGATCAGCAGGGCTGCGAAGCCGAGGAGTTGGAACGAGAAGCTGGACACGAGACTCACCAGCGGATTCACGTCTCCGAGCGCGTGAAACTGAATGATCGAGAAGACGCCGTGCGCAAGCGCGATCACGAACATCGTGACGCCCAGATGCCGGCGGTTGTAGAGCAAGGGGAGAAAGCGCGGATCCAACCGGCACAAGGGTCCGATGGCGAGGATCACGTGCAACAGCAACAAAGCCAGGGTTCCGAGCGCGCGAATGAAGAGCGTCTCGGCCGTGGCGTTGGGATGCACGGCCGAGCCCAAACCAACAAACGTCAACAAATAACCAAGAACAGCCGCTACGAGCGTGAGGTCGTAAATCCTCTTCTGGCGGTTCCAACCAATGGCCTGATATTGAACGCTCATCGCAGCTCCGCGTACGAGAAGGGATTGGAGGGCGTTGTGGTACGACGCCGCGCGGCGACGCTCAGCCCCAACGTGAGTGCGAGCGCGACGCCCAGCAATACCCATATGGTGAGGTGCGCGCGACGCAGAGGTCGTGTCATGCGGCGATGGACCTCTTCTGCAGCCAACGCGTCAGGAGGAAGGGCCACAGAGCCGCGACACCGGGAAGGAGGATCAACCGGAAGGCGAGTCCCGTGCCGTTTGCGGCAGGGTCCACGTGACGGATTCCGACGGCAAGAAATGCGATGGCGAACAAAAGGCCCGCCATCGCGTATAGAGCGAGCGTACTTACCAGAAGTTCTACTGCAACAATCATGAGGTCCCCACAGGAATCACGGCGCCGGTAACGGCGCGGTTCGAAGCCAGGTGCACGAGAAGCGCGGCGACGTCGTTGGGATCGGTCCACTTCGACGGATCCGCGTCGGGCATCGCTTTGCGGTTGGCAGGCGTATCCATCGTTCCCGGCAGGACGATGTTGGCGGTGATGGCGTGCGCGACGTTCTCACGCGCGATCGTTTGGACGAGCGACACGAGCGCAGCCTTCGACGCAGCATAGACGCCGAGCATGGGTTGCGGATCGATCGCGGCGCGTGTGCCGATGGCGAGGAGGGCGCCGCCGAGTCCACGAGCGCGCATGCGCGGCAGTGCTTCGCTGAAGACGAGGAACGCGGACTTCAGATTGATGTCGAGCATCTGCTGCAGCGTGTCCGCGCCGGTTGCGTCGACAGTCATGCCGCCGGCGAAGCCTCCCACCAGATGCACGACGGCGTCGATGTCTCCGGCCTGGTCGAACAGCGCGCGTGTGCCTTCGGGTGTCGTGATATCGGCCGCGATCATCGAGGCAGACGAGGCGGATCGCGCTACGCCGATGACCTGTGCGCCGGCGGCGGCGAATGCGCGGGTAACGGCAGAGCCGAGTCCGCCGGTAGCGCCGGTGATGAGAATCCGTTTTCCTTCGAGAGAAGTAATCATGAAAGCTATTCTCCCGAAGACCACGCCACGCGGAACTCGGGGTACAGAGTGAGGCCGCCGCAAGCGAAGATCGTTTGACCGGTGATGTAGGACGCGTCCTGCGAAGCGAGGAACGCAAACACCGACGCGATCTCATCGGCAGCCGCGGCGCGTCCCATGGGGATGTGGCTTTCGACCTCGCCGCGCGCCTTGGCGTCGGAGATCCACGCGCTGTTGATCGGCGTCACGACCGCTCCGGGACCCACAGCGTTCACGCGAATTCCCTTCCCTGCGTACTCGAGCGCAAGCGACTTGGTCAGGTTTTCCATGCCGCCCTTGCTGATCGAATACGGCAGATACTTGGGTTTCGGAATGATCTCGTGGACGCTCGAGTTGTTGAGGATCACGCCGCCTTCGCCGCGCGCAAGAAAGTGGCGGATCGCTTCGCGCGAACACAGAAAGGCGCCACGCAGGTTGACGTTCAATACGCGATCGAAGTCGGCAATGTCGACCTCGTCGCTGGGCGCAGGCTTTTGGATGCCGGCGTTGTTGACCAGGACGTCGATGGATCCGAATTCACCGATGACCTCATCGAACATGCGCTTGACGTGGTCTTCGCGGGCGACGTCGGCCTGTACGGTGATTTCACGAAATGTGTTGCCGGCGGCGTTGTCGGCTTGACGCGATTCGCGCGCCATCCTTTTTGTGGCTTCCGCCTGGTCGGGACCGCTGCGAAAATTGATCGCGACGTTGGCGCCTTCTTTCGCAAAGCGAATGGCGATGGCCTGGCCGATGCCGGAGGAAGCTCCGGTCACCAGTACGTTTTTTCCTTTGAGTCTGAGCAAGGTGTGTACGTTCCTTCCTGCTGCTACATCCGGCTGCGGGCGTGATTATTCCAGGGGCGGAACGATTGTGATCGTGAGGCCGGCCTGGCTGGCCGTGACGCCATCGGCGGCGACGATCCGCACCGGGGTTTCGCCCTCAAGATCCCGCGGCACTCGCGCGATGATGCGCGTGATTCCGGTTGCTGCGTCCGTTTCTCGCGTCGTGGTGTCCACATCGCGATCGCCAATGCGAAGGGTCCACGGCGTGCCGGCGACGCCGAGTCCGGTCGCCTCCAGCATGACCTCAGAGTCTGCCGCGACCGGCCCTTCGTTGAGGATCCGCAAGCCGGGATGCTGCGGGATCACGGCGGTCCGATACTCCTCGCTCAGGTTCGCCGAACCGAGGGCGACGGTGACCCGGAGTTGATCGACGGTCGCGAGTTCACATGGGATTTGCGTGCGGATTTCTTCTGCAGTTGGCGGCGCAAGCAGCGACACTGTGATGCCGTTGATGGCGACGGAGACTTCGCCTTCATCCAGCGGGAACGAGCCTGTGATGCGAACGTTTTCGCCTGGCGAAAGCGCGCCGCCCTCGCCGCTGATGGCGTTGACGATCTGCGAGATGGCGGGCCGGGGGCGCGGCTTCGGCGTGGGCGCGAGCGTCCAAAGCTCGTTGCTGGGGCCGCTGTCGGTCGTGCCTCCGAAGAAGAAGACTGCCTCGAGGTCTTTCGCCGCGGCGCCTTCCTGGCGGCTGCGCGCGGATGGCGGATTGTTGTCCGGGGCCAGCGTGGCTGACTGCCAGAGGCGTTCGCGGGGGTCGTACTCCCAGGTGTCGTTGTAGAGCGAGGATCCGCTGCCGCCGAAGATGATCAGGCGCGCGCGAACGGCGTCGAACGCGAGTCCGTAGTGTTCGCGGCCGGGAGGACTGAGGCGCGGCGTGCGTTCGGTCCAGCGATTGGAGGTGAGATCGAAGGACCAGAGGTCGGCCTGGGGACAGGGTCCGGACCCGCTGGAGCATCCACCGTACAACAGCATTTCGTTACCTTCGGCGTTGAGTGCGGCGTGATGCAGGCATCGGCGCAGCGGCCGTGTGGCGCCGGAGGGCGGACTAATGTTGCGCCAGGTGTTGGTTGCGAGTTCAAAAGCCCATGTGTCGTCGAAGCGGCCGGAGTTGGTGAAGCCGTGCGAGATCACGACTCGATCGCGCGCTGTGTCATAGATGGCGGAATGGCCGTAGCGCCGCGAGGGTCCGGCATTGTCTGCTGCGAGCTGGCGCCACGCGTTGGTTGCGATGTCGTAGGCCCAGGTGTCGGAAAAGAAGCCTCCGGCCTGGCCGCCAAAGAGGATGAGGCGGTGACGCATGGAGTCGTAGACCAGCGTGTGGCCGAAGCGAGCGGCGGGTTTGGCGCCGGTTGGATTGAGTTGCGTCCAGGTGCGGCCGGCAAGAGTGAAGGTCCACAGGTCATTTTGTGTGCCGGTGAAGTCCTGGCCGCCAAAGAGGAAGATGCGGCGGTCCTGCGGATCATACGCGATTGTGCCGTCGAAGCGCTCGGTTGGAGCGGCGTCTGTCGTTGGCTTGAAGAGTGAATAGGACAGCGTTTGTGCGGACGCAGAAATGGCGAGCCCAAGGAATGCGGAGATCAGATGCCTCATGCACCTGAGATCCTTTGTTTGCGCGTCTGCATTCCAGCAGTGGGAATATTGAAGGCGGCGGCGGTCTTTATGGTCGAGGTGCTTTCATCCTTGCTTGAAAAAGAGTGGT
>CAZVKC010000011.1:0-15381 GCA_964627455.1 uncultured Solibacteraceae bacterium
CTGTGGTTAGTGACTCCGACTCTTCTTGATTCCCTGACGAGTTCGATTCTGGCGGCCGGAAACGGCGCGGCGGATTCGAAGCCGAGACCTCCCGTTCCGGAGAATATTGCCGACACCGGCGTCTCGGGAGCGTTGATCGAACAACTCATTCTGAAGATCCTGTACTTCCGCGGTGAACTCGTGGGCAAGGATCTGGCGGCAGCCCTAGGGGTCAAGTACAGCGTCATCGAGCCGTTGACCGACGGCCTCAAATGGCAGCACCTGATCGCCGTCAAGAAGTCACTCGGCATGGGTTCGGCGTCGGCCATCTTCACGTTGTCGGAATCGGGCCGCAACGCTGCGCGCGACTACCTGAACACCAATCAATACGCAGGCGTGATTCCGGTGCCGTTGTCGCAGTACACGGCGATGGTCCAGAAGCAGAAGCAACCGCCAAACTGGATCACGCTGCAGAAGTTGCGCGACGCCTACAAGCACATGGTGGTCACCGAGGACATCCTGACCAAGATCGGTCCCGCGGTGAATTCGGGCAAGTCCTTCCTGGTGTACGGGCAACCGGGCAACGGCAAAACGGCGCTGGCAGAAGGGCTCGGCGCGATGAACCGGGAAACGGTGTACATCCCGTATGCGATCGAGTGCCAGGGCAACATCATCCAGATGTACGACCCGATCTATCATCACAAGGTCGATAACACGGCGGAGGAGACGTCGGTTTTCGCGGTGAGAGACGAGGCCAAGTTCGACCAGCGGTGGTTCGAGGCGCCCCGGCCCTTCATTACGTCGGGCGGTGAATTGACGCTCGACATGCTGGACCTGAGCTTCAACGAATCGTCGAAGATCTACGAAGCGCCGTTCCAGTTGAAGGCCAACAACGGCATCTACCTCATCGACGACTTCGGCCGCCAGCGCGCGACGCCCGCTGAAGTGCTCAACCGGTGGATCGTCCCGATGGAACGGCAGATCGACTTTTTGAGCTTCCGCACGGGCGGCAAGATGCTGATCCCGTTTGAAGCGTTTCTGATCTTCTCGACCAACCTGCGGCCGGAGTCTCTCGGCGACGAAGCGTTCCTGCGCCGCATTCAGTACAAGATGCTGGTGAAGAGCCCGGATCCGGCGGAGTTCCGGCATATCTTCGTACGCTTCTGCGAAGCAAAGAAGCTGCCCGTGGATCACGATCTGATCAGCCACCTGATCGACCAGCACTATGCACCAGCGGGCAAGCCGTTCCGGCGCTGCCAGCCGCGCGACATCATCACGCACGCCATCGACCTCATCAACTTCGAGAACCGCGAGTGGAAGCTGACGAAGGAGATCCTCGATCATTCGTTCACGTCGTGCTTCGTGAAGGACGACGAACTGTTCGATCACTAGCGACGGGCGGGTGATAACCTAGGGGCATCATGCGCGTACTGGCTTGCGTGCTCGGGCTGGCCTTGTTTCCTGCGTTCTTTGTTGCCGCGCAGCAGGCGCAACAGCAGGAACCGCCGGCCGCCCCGAAAGCGGATCCCGATGAGAAGCCCGTTGAATTCGTCTGTCCGATGGATCCGGATGTGCGAGCCAAGGGTCCGGCGAAATGCCCGCGGTGCGGGATGGCGCTGGTGCCGGGGATTCCGGATTTCGTGGAGTTTCCCGTGCGTGTGCAGACGCAGCCCCGGCTGATCAAGCCCGGCGTCGATACGCAGATGATCTTCGAGGTGCTGGATCCGAAAAACGCGGGGAAACGCGTCAGCCGCTTCGAGATGATGCACGAGAAGCTGTTTCATCTTTTTCTCGTGAGCCGGGATTTGCAGTTTTTCGCGCACGAGCATCCGACGCTCGAGCCCGATTCGCGCTTCCGGTTCGAGACGAAGTTACCCAAGCCGGGGATGTACCGGGTCCTGACCGATTTCTATCCGACGGGCGCCACGCCGCAACTGGTTGCGAATACGATCTTCGTGGCCGGCAAGGCGGCGCCGCCACAACCGCTGCAAGCTGATACGGGTCCACAGAAGGGCGAGAACATGAACGTCTCGCTGACGATGGATCCGCCGCAGCCGCTGGCGGGCTTCAAGACACTGCTGTTCTTCGATCTCGCGCCTGCGGATGGTTTCGAGCAGTACCTGGGAGCCTGGGGGCACATGATGGCGGCCAGCGAGGATCTGGTCGATATGATCCACACGCATCCGTTCATCGCCGACGGTGGGTCGAAGGTGCAGTTCAACATGATCTTTCCGCGCCCGGGGATCTATCGCGTGTGGGTGCAGTTTCAGCGCAAGGGCGTCGTGAACACGGTCGCCTTCAACGTACCCGTGCAGGAACTCAAATAGCGTGAACGTGCGAGAACTGCTGCGGCAGGATCCGGTGTGGTGTGCCTATGCGCTGGGGGATCTGGACCCGCGGCGGGCGGCGTTTTGCGAGTGGTTCGTGCGGGGGGACTCGGTCGCGCTGCTGTATCACGAGTTCGATCCGCCGATTCTGTTTGCCGCCGGGGATCCTGCGATTCTGGACGCGATCCCGTATCGCGGGCCGTGCCACCTGCAGGTCCCGCAGCAGGGGTTTGTGGAACGGTTCGAGGTCGACTGGCAGCGCCCAATGCGGCGTTTCGGGCTGGATCCCGCGGACTTTCGCCCCCGGCCGGGTCGCGCCCTTGCCGCGGAAGCGTTGACGGCCGCCCACGAGACGGAGATCCGGGAACTCTATCAGGATGGCGTCGCGCATCACGA
Organism: uncultured Solibacteraceae bacterium; assembly: GCA_964627455.1. Lineage (GTDB taxonomy): Bacteria > Acidobacteriota > Terriglobia > Bryobacterales > Bryobacteraceae > F-183. The sequence goes on from CAZVKC010000011.1 coordinate 2,703, forward strand.
AGAGCCGGACTTCTTCATCGCCAGCCAGCTGGCCGACGGGACGTTTTTCGGCATACGCGACCCGGAATCCGGTGGCCGCCTCGCCGCCGCCGGGGGGACTCACTTGTACTCGGACAGCGAATCCGTGGCTACGATCGGGAACGTCTATACCCGCCGGTCGTACCGTGGTCTGGGATACGGAACGGCGGTCACTTCTGCGATTGCCGCCAACCTGGTGAGCCGCGGAATCCAAACCATCGCGCTCAATGTGAAGAGCCAAAATGTTGTAGCAATACGCATTTATGAGCAGTTGGGCTTCCGGTTCCGGTGTGATTACCAGGAAGCATTCGCGCGAAATATGAAGAAACTTTAATCCATGTTCAGTCGTCAGATGACTGTAGTGGCATGTCTTGTATTGCGTAAAGCATGCCTATGTTCTCGATTGAAGACAGCCTGCCGATGCAGAACGTGCTCGCAGCAACGGGCAAATCGATGAGCCTGCAGGAGCAGGTCGCCGCGGTGTATCAGGAACACCGCGAGGACGTGTATCGTTACCTGTTGCTATTGGGATTGCCTCCGGGGCAAGCGCAAGAGACGGCGCAGGAAGCCTTTCTGCGTATGTATGTGACGCTGCGGAACGGCACGCAAATCCGGCACACGCGGGCGTGGGTTTTTACCGTCGCCCACAATCTGGCTTTGAACCTGAAGCAATCGGAATCGCACACGTATGCGCTCGATCCGCTGGCTGAGATCCAGTTGCAGACGGTGGAGCCGGATCCGGAGCGGCAGATGATCGAGAACCAGCGGTTGAACAAGCTGCACAATGCGCTCGGCTCTTTGTCCGAGCAGCAGAGAGTTTGTTTGTTGCTGCGGGCGGAAGGTTTCCGCTATCGCGAAATCGCCGATATTATCGGCGTTGGCACTTCGACAGTCGGCGAGTTTCTGCGCCGTGCGATCACCCGCTTGAAAAAGGCTGTCCATGAGTAAGTTCTACCTGCAGCATCCCGAGGACGATCAGCTTCTCGCCTATTCCGACGGCGAGTTGAAAGGCCTTGCCGCGACCCGGGTGCGCCGTCATTTGAAAGACTGCTGGCGCTGCAGGACCCAGCTCGAAGACCTCCAGGCGACGGTCACGGGCTTCATGCGTTACAAAGAGCGGATTCTCGAATCCCAGCTTCCCGAGCCTCCCGCCGGCTGGCGGAACCTGAAGCTGGAGTTCGAGCGCATTGACCGGACGGTGCCTCCCCCTCGCTTCCAGGACCGGATGGTGGCGCGCTACGGCGTACCGGCTGTCCGGGTGGCTGCGGTTGCCGTGGTTCTCGCGGTGACGAGCCTTGGGTACGTGCTGGTCCGCCAGTTCAACCCTCCGGCTGGCGTGGCTCCGGGGGCACAGCAGGAACAGACCCTCACGCAACCCGCGATCACGACGCCCAATGGCGGCGTTCCGGCTCCGGTATTGCGGACCCCTGCCGAGCATGCAGATGGCGTTGCGCCGCATCACTCGGCGTTCAAGCCGAATGCGGAAGTCCAGGTGGTCGCCGCACTGCACCGGGTTGGCGCGGACCTCGGCGAGCCGATCGAAATCACGCGAGATGCGCAAGGGCAGGTGGTTGTGACGGCCACTTCGCTCGACGCCGGACGGCGGTCGCAGGTGCAACAGGCGCTGGCCGCGGTTTCCGGCGTGCAGTTGAAGTTCCAGGATGCCCGCCCGGCAGGGCGTGGTCCGGCACGGGCTGCGGCGCTGGTGGAAGGTGGACGCCTGCCGTGGCAGCCTGAACTCGAGCAGATTCTCGGCAGCCGCGCGGCTGTCGAAAGCTTCGGCAACACGGTGCTCGACCTGAGCGATAACGTGGTGGCGCGGGCACATGCGCTGCGCCGGCTCGACGAGCAGTTCGCCGCCGCGCAACTGGATCCTTCGGAGCGCGCACTGGTGGACCAGATTGCCGCCGAACATCGCGCGGAACTTGCCAAATCAGCTACTGACTTGCGCAAGCGTGTCTCGCCGATTCTTGCGAAACTGGGAACAGGGATTTCCACAAGCACCAAGTGGCCCCTGCTGACCGCCGCCCAGCAAACGGATCAATGGTTGAACGTGATCTTTGCGGGTGCGGCGACGGATCGTAATCTCGAACAAGCCGCGGCGGAACTGGGCCGCGCACTCGGGAGTCTGGAGGACTAGGGTCTTTAAGAGACTGGCGGCACTCGCGCTGGCGATGGCCTGCGCCGCTCTGGCGCAGACAGCCGACGTGTCTGGAGCCATCCACGACGCCTCCGGCGGAACGATCGAAAAGGCCTCGGTCACGCTTCTTCATCTGGATAGCGGCATTCGCCGCCAGAGCCACTCCGACGCGAGTGGCTCTTATTATTTCCCTGGCATCAAGCCGGGCGTGTATCGCCTGAGCGTGCGGATGAGCGGCTTTCAAACGGCCGCCAGGCAGGGGATCCGCATCGAGGCGGGGCAGCATCCACGCATCGACTTCACGCTGCAGATCGAGCCGCCGCCCGTGGAAACGGTGACGGTGACCGACGATCCGGATCCGTCGCGCAGCATCGCCGATGAGGGCGCGGTGGCGCAGACGACGGTGAAGCGCCGGCTGGTCGAGAACATGCCGCTCAACGGCCGTTCGTTGTTGCCGCTGCTCGAAGCCGCGCCGGGTACCGTGGTGACGCCCGCCGGCAACGGCGAAGTCGGACAGTTCAGCGTCAACGGGCAGCGCTCGAACGCGAACTACGTGTCGGTGGACGGCGTGTCGGTGAACTTCGCGGTGAACGATGGACTCCCCGGACAGGCGCCGTCGGGCGCGACTCCGGTGCTGACCGCGCTCGGCAGCATGCACTCGATTGTTCCAGTGGACGCCGTGGAAGACGTCAAAATTCGCACCGCGGGGCAGACTGCCGAATATGGCCGGCTCACCGGCGCACAGGTGGCGCTCTCGACGCGTCAGGGTACAAGCACGTGGCATGGCGGGGCTTCGGGCTATCTGCGTAACGAAGCGCTGGACGCGAACAACTGGTTTTCAAATTCCCGCGGGTTGAACCGCGCGCCGCTGCGGGCGAGCGACCTTTCGTTTTCGCTTGGCGGACCGATTCAGAAAGGCAAGACGTTTTTCTTCGCGACCCATGAACGCCTGCGTTTGAAGCAGCCTTTCACGCTGCGCGGGTCGGTGCCGTCGGAAGAGTTCCGCGCCAGCGCGCCGCCGCTGGTTCGCGATTTTCTCAATTCGTATCCGAGTCCGAACGGGGCCGATCTCGGCGGCGACCAGGCGGAACTGACGGCGCGCATCTCGCGCGATTCGGGACTCAACGCTTCGAGCCTGCGCGTCGATCACACGTTCGGCGCGCGTGCGATTTTCTTTGCACGCGCTTATCAGTCGCCTTCGTCGTCGCAAGGGGCAGGGCAGTCGCTGTTCACAGAAGGGCAACTGAACCTCGGGGCGAAAGGATTCACGGCCGGCATCACGGCGTCGCTTGCGCCGTCGATGATCCACGACCTGCGCTTCGGCTGGGCGACAGCAACCGCGTATTATTCGCTGACTCCGTCGGGTTTTCGCGATGCGGCGACTGCAGCGCGCGGCGATTTGTCGAAGGTCCTGCCGCAACTGACGCCTTCCGCCGACACCAATTACGCGGTTTACGTGTACGGACTCGAGTCGGTGATCCAGAACAGCGGCAACCGCCACACGCAGGAGCAGATGAACCTCACGGACACATCGACGTGGATCCACGGGCGGCACGAGATCAAGTTCGGCGGCGATTTCCGCATGGTGCTGCCGAGCGTGGTGTCGAAGCCGTGGAGCATGTTCGCGGCGTTTCCGTATCTCGACGCGGTGGCGAGCGGGCAGATGACGCTGCTCACGGTGAGCCGGCAGAAGCCGGTATACGCGACGGCTCGCAACACTTCGTTTTTCGCGCAGGACAGCTGGAAGCTGCATCCTCGGCTGACGCTGACGTACGGGCTGCGCTGGGAATTCAACCCGGCCATTGGTCCGCGCAACGGGACGTCGTTCGCTTCTGTGATCGGGCTCCAGAATCCGGCTACGGCCTATCTCACGGAGAACGGCGGACCACTGTGGAACGCCGGATCCGGCAATTTCGCGCCGCGCCTGGGCGTTGCGTGGAAGCCGTTCGAAGGCCGGTCGTTCGTGATTCGCGCGGGCGGCGGCATGTACTACGATCTCGGCTACGGCGTGATCATGAACAGCGTGGCGAGTTCGCCGCCGAACTTCGTCGCGCACACGGCGTATGATGTGTCGCTGTACGATCCGGTGGACAAGTTCCCACTGCCGAAGGCGACCGGACTCGAGCCGCCGTTTGCGCGTGCGTTCGCTTATGAGCCGGGGTTCCGCTCGCCGTATACCGCGCAGTGGAGCGCAGGGTTCGAGCAGAACGTGGGATCGGCGGCCGCGCTGCAGGCGAACTTCGTTTCGGTGGACGGCCACCGGTTGTTGCGGCGCGAGTGGATCAGCCGGTTGAATGAGAACTTCACGGGCGTCGAAGTGAACACCAATGGCGCGCACTCGAGTTACCGGGCGCTGCAGATGCAACTGCGCAGCCGCACGAGTTCGACGCTGCAGTACCTGATTTCGTACACGTTCGCACGCTCGCTCGACAATTCGTCGAAGGATTCGGAATTGCTGCAGTATGGCGATCTCGCCGCGCGCAACGCCGATTACGGCTACTCGAGTTTCGACATACGCCACGCGTGGCACGCTGCGGTTTCGTACGAACCGAAGAGTTTCAAAGGCTGGGGCATCGACACCGTGGTGCGGAACCGCACGGCGTTTCCGGTGAATGTGGTCACCGGGGTCGACCCCATGCAACTCGGCCTGACCAGCTATGTGCTGCGGCCGAACCTGGTTCCCGGCGAGCCGGTGTGGCTGGCCGATCCGGGCGCTCCCGGCGGGCGCGTCCTCAACCGAAAGGCGTTCCGCGTGCCGGATTCGCCGCAACAACAAGGCGATCTCACCCGCAACGGAATCCGCGGTTTTGGGTTCGCGCAGGTGGATTTAGCGATTCGCAAACAGTTCCGCATCGGCGAGCGGGCGTCCGTGCAGTTCCGGATCGAGGCGTACAACGCATTCAATCACGCGAACTTGGGCGATCCGCAGGCGGTGCTGAGTTCTCCGCAGTTCGGGCAGTCGCTCAGTATGTTGAATACGGCGCTTGGCTCGGGTGGTCCTGCTAACGGTTTGATGCCTGCCTTTCAAATTGGCGGGCCAAGATCGATGCAGGTGTCGTTGCGATTCCGTTTTTAATGTCTATAGAGTCGTAGAGGTATTTCTGAGAGTCTCGAGTTCATCGGTGTTGGTCCTGGGGGTGGTGGTCTGTAGCAGTCTGCCTGTGGCCTTCGCACGGCCAGGGGCAACTGTTGGAAACCTTCCCGTTTGGATTGAGCCGAATCGCGGCCAGCAATCCTCTTCTTGGGGTGCGGCAGATGCCGCTTTTGTTGCGCAGTCGGGCGCGTGGCAGGCCGCCATCGGGCGCGACGGCGCTTTGACGTTTACGTCGACTACTTCCGGCGAGTCTGTCGGGGTGCGTTTTCCCGGGGCGCGGGTGTTGCAGGCGCCGGTTCCGGAAGGCCGTCTTCCCGGGGTGAGCAGCTACTTCCACGGCTCGGATCCCGCAAAGTGGGTCACCGGGGTTCCGCAGTATGCGCGGTTGCGCTATCGCGAAGTGTACCCGGGGATCGATCTCGTTTATTACGGCAGCGCGGAAGGCAAACTCGAATACGATTTTGAGATCGCGCCGGCTGCGGATCCGGACCGGATTCGCGTCGAGTTCACGGGCATCGCGCGCATCGAACGGGCGAGAGGCGGCGCATTGCTGCTGGTTACGGCGTCCGGGCAAGCGATTCGCCAGCGCAAGCCTGTCGTATACGCACAGCCTTCGGGGCGGGCGATCGAAGCCTCGTATCGAGTCATGGACGGCGGCAAGACGGTGCGCTTCGAACTTGCGGGCCGCGCGGGCCGGGGCGAGCGAATCGTTATCGATCCGGTGATCGAGTATTCGACATTTATCGGCGGCACGGCGTTTGAATCCGCCAAAGCGATCGCGTGCGACAACGCGGGTTTTTGTTATCTGGCGGGCGAGGGCCGGTCGCGCAATGGACTGGTGGGTCCGCTGCAATCGTCGGGCAATGGCGGGCAGGAAGTCGTGGTGGTGAAGATCAACCCGGCGAACAACACGATCGCATATTACGCGGTGCTGGGCGGGGATCTCGACGATACGGCGAATGCGCTGTATGTCGATTCTTCCGGCAATGCGTACGTCGCCGGCGTGACGAAGTCGATGAATTTTCCGACCCGCAATGCAGCGCAGCCCAACCCGGGCGGATCCCTTTTTGCCGACGCGTTTGCGGCGAAGATTTCTCCGGATGGCGCGAGCCTGATTTACTCGACGTACCTTGGCGGATCGGGCGCCGAAGAGTGCCGTGCGCTGGCGGTGGATCGCACGGGCGCGGCCTATGTGGTGGGTTCGACATCTTCACGCGATTCGTTCCCGACGACGCCCGGCGCCATGCAAACGGCGTTCCGCGGCAGCCTGCTGCAGCAGAGCACCACGGGGTACGTGACCAAGATCCATCCCAACGGAAACCGGTTTGTTTACTCGACACTGTTGGGCGGCAGCCGGCAGGACGATGTCCGCGCGATTGCGGTGGATGACTCGGGCGCGGCGACGGTTGCGGGGACGACGACCTCGCTGGATTTTCCGGTGCGCAATGCGATGCAGCCGCTGCTGGCTAGCGCGGTGTCGGGCTTCATTACGCGACTTCACCCCGAGGGTTCACAGCCGCTGTTCTCGACGTACTTCGGTGGACCTGCGGTCAATTCGATCGACGCGTTGACGCTCGATGCAAGCGGCAACATCGTGCTCGGTGGTTCCACGACGTCGCCCGGATTCCGTACGAAGAGCGCGGCGCAGCCTGAGTTCGGCGGGGGCCGCAGCGACGGGATCCTGGCAAAGATTTCAGCACCGGGCAGCGAGGTGTTGTGGGCGACGTATCTCGGCGGTTCCGATTCCGATACGGTGACGTCGCTGGCGGTTCATCGTGACGGTTCGGTGATTTGCGCGGGCGTTACGGCCTCGCAGAATTTCCCGCTGCGGTTGTCGCCGCTCAGCCCGGCAGGCAAGAATGACGGATTCGTCACGCGGATCTCGGTGAACGGCGACACGCTCATGTCGTCGATGGTGCTGGGCGGATCCGAAGATGATCGGGCGCTCGGCGTCGCACTCGATCCAACCAGCGACATCACCTATGTGACCGGCTGGACGGGATCGCGTGATTTTCCGATTCGCGGCGGCGCGCTCCAGACTTCGTTCGGCGGTGGGATGGGCGATATGTTCCTGATGCGCCTGCTGCAGGATGCGCCGGCGACGGCGCTGGCTCCTTCGCCCCTGATCGTCAATACTTCGGTGCTGTCGTTCAACGCCACGGCCGGATCTGCCCGTCCGCCGGCGCCGCTTTCGGTGCAAGTGACTTCGGCGCTGCAGGGGCAGGTGGTTCCGTTCACTGTCGAATGGGGCGTGACCGGATCCGGCAACTGGCTGAGCGCGAGTCCGCAGCGCGGCGAAACTCCTGCAACGGTGAACGTGTTCGTGAATCCCGCGACGCTGACTCCGGGAACTTATCAGGGTTTCGTGCGGCTGGTCCCCACCAGCGGCGGAGGCAATCCGATCAGTGTCGGCGTCAGTTTCCAGATTCTCAATCCATCGGCGGAAATCACCTCGCTGTCGCCTTCGTGGCTGCCGGAAGGCACAGGCGACACGGAAATCACCCTGCGTGGGCGAGGGTTTGCGCAAGGCGCTTCCATACAAATGAAGCCGGAGAACGCCAACGGCGTGCTGGTGGTGTCGCCGACCAATCTGACGGCCACAGCGGTGACGTTCGTGGCGCCGCGCAGTGTGCTGTTCCGCGACGGCAGCTTCGAGTTGCGAGTGGCGAATCCCGACGCGGATCCGTCGAACCCGGTGTCGTTGCTGATCGGCGGGCGCGCGATTCAAGTGGCTCCGAACGCCGTGTTGCATGCGGCCACCGGCGCACCGGCCCCCGTATCTCCGGGGCAAATGGTGTTGATCACCGGCGCCGGTTTAGGGCCCGGGGAACTCACCCGGTATGATTCGTATGCAGCCAGTGCTTTGGCCGGCAGTGGGCCTTCCAACTCGCTTCCGACGAAGTTGAGCGAGACGCGCGTGCTGTTCGATGGCGTCGCGGCGCCGCTGGTCTTCGTTTGGGACCGGCAGATTTGCGTTATGGTCCCCTATGGCGTGGCAGGCGCGGCCACGGTGGACGTGACGGTGGAATATCGCGCCAACCGCTCGAACCCGATCACGGTTCCGATTGCGCCGACGCAGCCCGGGATCTTTACGGTGGATTCGTGGGTGTATGGTTACGGCACGATCTGGAACGAGGGCGGCGCTGAGAATTCCGCTTCCGCTCCGGCGCGCAGGGGATCCGCTATTTCTTTCGTGATGACCGGCGCGGGACTTTCGGGATCGCCGCAACCCGACGGACGCATCAACGTGCCGCCGTTCAACACGCCTGCTGCTCCAGTCACGGTCTATATCGACGGCCAGGAAGCAGAGCTGGTGCAGGCATCCGACGCTCCCGGACAGGTGTCCGGGCTCGTGCTGGTGCGCGCCAGGGTCCCGCAGGGGGCCAAGAGCGGGGAAGTGACGTTGTCGGTGAAAGCCGGGGATCTCACGAGTCCGCCGGTGAAACTGATCGTCGAGTAGCGGGGCGGGATTACTTGCTGCTGCAGGACGTGTTCGTGCGGCGACCGGAGCAGAGGCCTTCACGCTCACAAGTCCCACAGCCATGAGAGAGCGCCTGGAAGACATCGGCGTCCTGCTCTTCGCGGCAGACCTCGCGAGTGAGGCCCTGCAGCCAGAACCATCCGCTGATGAAGGCCGTCAGGAACACCGTGACGCCTGCGATTTCGAGCAACATTGCTATTCTCCTCCGATTCCGGAAAAGCCCATGAAGGCGAGTGAGAGGAATCCTGCGATGATCAGCGTGGTGATCGCGCCCTTGCTGAGGTCGGGGACATCCGAGAGTTCGACGCGTTCGCGAATCACTGACATGATGAACATCGCGAGCGTGTAGCCGCCGCTTGCGCCTACGGCGAACACCGTGGACTGCGCAAGGCTATAGCTCCGCGACGTTTGGAACAGGGGAACTGCCAGCACGGCGCAGTTCGTCGTGATCAGCGGCAGGAAAATTCCAAGTTCACGAAATAGCGTGGGACTCGTCTTCTTGATGAACATCTCGGTCAACTGCACCATGGCCGCGATGATGACGATGTAGATCACAATGCGCAGATATTCGACATGCATCTGCACCATCATTACGTTCGCCCCGTAGCAGAGGATGCTGCTCATGGTGATGACGAACATCACGGCGAATCCGAGGCGCGTCGCGGTGGACGTCTTGCCGGAGATGCCGATGAACGAGCACATGCCGAGGAACACCGTCAACACGAAGTTGTGGATGAACATCGAGTCGAGGAAGATGGAGATCAAAGATTCGTGGTTCATGCGGCGGCCTCCTGCGGGTTCTGGTGCTGCTGCGCGGCGAGTTTCGCCTGCTTGTCGCGGGTTGCTTTCCAGGTCTTCCAGGTTTTCATGCCCGCCAGCCAGAGCGCGAGCGTGAAGAAGCCTCCGGGAGGCAGTTGGAAGACGACCCAGGGCTGGAAGTCCGGGCCGAAGACAGGGTGGCCGAGGATCGTGCCGGCGCCAAGGGATTCGCGGATCATGCCGATGCAACTCAGGCCGAACGTGAAACCGGCGCCGACGCCGAGGCCGTCGAGAACGGAAGCGCCTACCGGGTTCCGGCTGGCGAAGGCCTCGGCTCGTCCAAGGATGATGCAATTGGCGACGATTAGCGGAATAAATGGTCCGAGCGCCTGATATACCGGAACGCTAATTGCTTTCACGAGATAATCGACGACGGTTACAGAGGTCGCGATTAACAGGATAAAGGTCGCGATGCGGACCTGTTTCGGCACCATGCGGCGCACGCTGCTCACCAGTGCGTTGGAGGTCACGAGCACGAAACTCGTGGCGAGCCCCATTGCGATGCAGTTGCTGACAGAGTTGGTGATGGCGAGCGTGGGACACATGCCCAGAACCTGCACAAAAACGGGGTTCTGTTCCCATAAACCGGCTAAGAACGCTTCGATTCCGCCGTTGGGCGAGTACGCAACTCCGTGCTGTGCTTCGCCCGAATCTTTGTGGCCCATGTGTGGGGTCCTTCCTGAGTTAGACGCCGGCCCACTCCTTGCGTCTACCTGGCCTCAGAATACGGGAGAAGGCGTAAACAAGGCATAAATGAAGGGAATTTCAGGCTTCGCCAGATGGTTGAAAACGATAGCCCAGCCAGGGAATGGTGACGATATATCGGGGATTGGCGGGGTCGGGTTCGATCTTTTTCCGGAGGCGGTTGACGAAGACGCGGAGGTACTCGACTTCGCCGCCATACTCGGGTCCCCAGACGGCCTGCAGGAGTTTGTTGTGCGCGATGGTCGTGTCGGGGTTGTTGACGAGGTGTTCGAGCAGGTCGAACTCCTTGGGGGTGAGACGGACGGGGCGCGACGGGGATTCGACGGTGCGGCTGTCGAGGTGAATGACGAGGTCGCCGATGCGGACGGCGGGGCGTTCGCGCGGCGTTTCGGGGACACGCCGCAAGGCCGCGCGGATTCGGGCGAGGAGTTCCTTGCCGGAAAACGGTTTGGTGACGTAATCATCGGCGCCGGCGTCGAGCGCCTCGATCTTGTCTTCTTCGCTCGAGCGCACCGAGAGGACTACGATTGCGGAATCCGAAGCGGTGCGGATTTCGCGGCAGGCCTGCATGCCTCCCATGCCGGGCATGTTGAGGTCGAGGAGGATGAGGTCGACGTGATGGTGCGCCAGTTGTTCGAGGGCTTCCTCGCCGGTGCGCGCTTCGATGACTGCGTAGCCTTCGGCTTCGAGCGCGACGCGCATGACGCGGCGGATCTGCCGTTCGTCGTCGACAACGAGGATCTGCGTCGCCGCGCTACTCACTGGGGGCCTCGCTCTGGACAATGGGCAGGGAGAGGTGGAAGCAGGATCCACCGCCGGGACGGTTATCGACGGTGAGCGCGCCGGAGTGCACGCGCGCGATCTCGCCGGCGATCGTGAGTCCTGTGCCGCTGCCGGGGACCTTCGCATGCTGCGCGCGGCGGTAGAAGCGTTCGAAGATCCGCTGACGATCGCCTTCGGGAATCCCGGGCCCGCGGTCACAGACGGAGATCCGGACAGTTGTGCCGGCCAGGCTGGCTTCGATGTGGACACTGGTGTCCGCCGGCGAGTATTTGCAGGCGTTGTCGATGAGGTGCGCGAGGGCGATGGCGACGAGTGCGGCGTCGACGTCGATGAGCGGGAGGTCCTCGGGGATGCGGATGTCGAACTGGCGGTCCTGCCAGGGAGATTGCAGGCGTTCGAGGGCGCGGGTGACGACGAGCGAAGCGGATACGCCGCCGCGCTGCAGTTGCACGTTGCCGCCTTCGATACGGGCCATTTGTATGGCCTCCGAGATCATGCCGTTGAGGCGATCGGTCTCTTCCTCGATGACGGTGACGAGTTCGCGCTGGCCGGGTTTGAGGCTGCGGTCATCGCGCAGGACCGTGGCTCCGAACTTGATGGAGGTGAGCGGCGTCTTGAACTCATGCGCGATGGCGTCGAGGAGGAGCGACTTCAGTTCCTGTCCCTGGCGCGCGGCTTCGGCTCTCGTTGCCGCCTGCTGGGTGCGTGCGTGATTGAGCGCGACTGCAGCCATGTGCGCGATCGACTGGGCGGCCTGGGGCGATAGCGGAGGTCCGAACCAGCCGATTTCTCCGTATGTGTCGCCGCCGGCTTCGACGGGAATGATGTCCTGCGGCGGGACTTCGATGTTCGGGTTCCCGCTGCGGTAAACGCGGCCCTGTGCCGTGATGCGTAACACGCAGCATTCGAAGCCGAAGACCTGACGGGTCTGATCGACCACGAATTGTTCGGGCTCATCGCCGGTGGCTGCAATGAGGGACTGGCTGAGTTCGTAGAGGAGTTCCAGTTCGCGCTGGCGTTCGATGGCCTCGGCGGCTTTGTTGCGTGCGCTGGTGGATAGCGAGCTGGCGACGACCGAGACGATGAAGAAGGCCGCGACGGCGACCCAGTTTTGTGAATCCTCGATGCGGAAGTCGTAGATGGGGGCGAGGAAGAAGTAGGCTTCGCAGGCGATCGTCGCGGCGGACGCGACCACGGCTTCGAGGAGTCCCCAGCCTGCGGCGATGCCGAGCACGCCCATGAGGAAGGTGAGCGTGATGGTGGTGTGGTTGAGATGGGGAAGAATGTGATCGAGCGCGGTGATGGCGCCGATGATGGCGATGGATCCGGCGATCCGCAGCAGTTTGCGCCTCACCCAGGAATCGTGTGGGTTCGCCGCTGCGGATCGGGTGTCCATGTGTTCAGCCTATGCTCAACGCGTGAGGAACTGCTCGAGAAGCCCAGCGGCGACGAGATCGTGGCCGCGGCGGTTGGGATGATTGACCTGCGAGAGGATGTCCTCGACTTTGCCGCCGGCGCGGATGTGGCTGCGATACATCTCGTAGCTGTCGACGAGCGGCAAGTTGTTTTTCTTCGCAATATCGCGGATCTGCGCGGCGTGCTGGCTGAGCGAGATCGAGTCGTCCATGATGTTCACGCG
>CAZVKC010000011.1:15481-25889 GCA_964627455.1 uncultured Solibacteraceae bacterium
GGAAAGCGGGTCGCGAGGTGGCGGTGGAACAGGTGCGGATACGACTCGAAGGTCTGCACCATCGGGGTGCGGAAGTAGCCCGATGGCACCGAGTGACCATGCGCGGCGATGTGGATCGTCTGGTTCTTCGGCCACTCGACCTGCATGGCGGCGCGCAGGTCCGCGAAGTACGGACCTGGTTGCTGCCGGGCTTGTGCGCCGGCCGCGAGCGGCGCCAGCGCGGCGCCGAGGAACTGTTTGCGGGTCAGGCTTTCCATTTGTAGAAATAGAACAGCAGCGGCTTCTTACCCGTGTTGACGATGCCGTGAAGTTTGTTGGCTCCGCAGTACATCATCGAGCCGGGACCCACTTTGGTGATCTTGCCGTCGATGGAGATCTCGCCCGTTCCCTCAGTGATCACCATGAATTCCTCTTCGGGATGCTGGTGCGGCGGATGCGGGCTCTGGCCGGCCTTGAGCAGCAGGCTTCCTGCGGTCATCGCTTTCAACTGATCGGTCGGACCGTCGAAGTAAATGCGCAGGTCCCCGAACGGCGCGCGCGAGATCTTGGCGTTCTTCTCGTCGATGGTGACGTCGGGCAACTTGTCGCGGGCGGCTTCGGCGTTGCGTGCTCCGAAGAAGGGAAGCGCCGCGGCGGCAGCGGCGAACTTGAACATGTCGCGACGTTGTTTTCTCGGCATGCGGGTGTGATGAACTCCTTGATTAACGCCGGCGAACGGCGGTGCAGATAAATCCCAGTGTAAAGCTTCGCTGCCTGTCGAGTCCGTCGAAGAGCGGCGCGATCAACGCGGCGGGCGCGAGAACGAGCAGCGCGAGGATGGAGAGCGGTCCCGGAAAGAATTGGGCGGCGTTGAAGAGGCGGCGGGACAGCAGACGGAAGAATCCTCCGACGGGTTCGATGGTGATCTCGTTGAAGCCGGCGGTTTCGAGCAGGTAGCGCGCGCCGTAGCGCGTGTAGCGAAAGTAGTCGTGCGGTTGTTGATGCTCTTCCCACTCGTGCGGGACGATGAGCAATAGCTTGCCGCCATCGCTCTTGAGGGTGCGGTGAATCTCGTTCAGCACGCGCTGCGGATCGCGGACGTGTTCGAGCGTGACGACGTTCAACGACGCATCGAACGTCTCGTCGGGGAAGGGCAACGCGAGCAGGTCGGCGATTGCGCTCAACTGCGAATAGTTCCAGGCGCCGTCGCCGATGCCGAGGTCCACGCCGGTGTACTTCTGATTGCGGAAGTATTCCGAGTACTGGCCTTCGCCTGCGCCCGCGTCGAGGATCCGCGCGCCGCGGGGCAGGGAAGCAGCGAACGCCTGCACGGCGTCGACGATGGCGGATTCGAAGTGCAGCACGTAACGCCGCACAGGACCCGGCAGGATGCTCTGCACTCCGCGATACGACACGGCTATTGTTTCTTTCGAGCCTCCACCATGATGGTGGATCCGGAATGGCAGGCGGCTTCGATGATCGTGAAGGGCAGGCACGAGACGACGAGGCCGAAGTAGATGAGGTCCTTGATCAGCTTGACGCGGTTGGAATCCTGGTTTCCGCGCACGCGGCGCGCCATGGGATCGAGCGAGGGCGCGATGGTGGTGGCGAGTCCGGCAGGATTGTCGCGCAGCGAGAAATGCTTGTGGCGCAGGACTTCGAAGCCGCAGGCGTCGAGCAGGCCGTCGAGATCGCTCTTGCGGAAGTTGATGAGGTGACGCGGGACGTCAACGCCGTTCCAGGCTTTGCCGAACATCAGGAACTGCCAGCAGGACGCATTGGGGACCTGCACCACGAGCCGTCCATCGGGCTTCAGCAGTCGATGCGCGGCTTCGAGATACGAGCCGGGATCGTAAAGGTGTTCCAGCACGTGGAACATGGTGATCGCCGCGCAGGACTCCTTTTCGAGTGGAGCTTTGGAGAGCGACGCGCAGACGACGGGGATGCCGTGTTCGCGCCAGGCGGTGCCGGCGGCGTCGAGGGAGAAGTCGAGTCCCACGCCGTGATAGCCGAGTTCCGTCATCATGCGCAGGAACAGGCCGCCGCCGCATCCGACGTCGAGTAGCAGGCCTTCTTCTTCGGATTCGCGGATGGCGCGGTGGACGAACGATACGTGATCGCGCAGCACCAGGCGGCGATATTCTTCTTCAAGCCGGGCCGCGGTGGAATCGGTTGCGGAGAACCAGTACGTATCCGGATAGTAGTTGCGGAGTTCGTGCGGCGGAGGCTGCGGGTACAACCGGATCAGCCGGCAGTTCATGCATTCGACGACGAAGAACTCTTTGTCGGTGGTGTGATAGAGCCGGTCGGTCGAGCGAAACAGCGAGTGCATGCGCGAGTCGCCGCAAGCCGGACACTCGTCGCCTTCACCAACATGCAGGAGCGAATCGGAGGGCTGTTCGACGGGGATGGAGGGCGCCGTGGGTTCGGCAGGAGGTGGTTCTTCCACTACCACCGCAGCGGCCGCCGTCGCCGGTGTCAACTCGTTTGTTCGGACAGGGCTTTCAGGGAGATCCTGTACTTTCTCAGGAGGCTCCACAGTTCGCGGTTGTTCAACCGGCGCAGGGGCTGGAACTGCCTTCGCTTCGACAGCATTTTCGGCAGCAGGGGAATTGACTGGAGGGCGCCCCGCAGGAGCGCCAGTCCCAGTTGGAGCTTGGCTGTCCACCCGTGGACCTTGCCCGCTTCCCCCCGGCCGCGCGCCGCCGCGATCGCGCCGGCGGCGATCCGCAGCAGATAAAACCAGCCGTTTAGCCAAACAAGACTCCAGGGAAAGTGTTTCCAAACGAGCAGAATGCGGTTGCGCTCAATGAGTTGGATCCTGGTTGATGAGTATACCCCAAGCGTGCTGCCGCGGTGGTGATAGACACGGGCGGCGGGCATGTAGAGGCAGGTCCAGCCTGCGAGCCTTGCGCGCAGGCCCAGTTCCGCGTCGTCAGCGTAAGCAAAGAAATCCTCGTCAAAGCCGCCGATCTCGTCGATCATGTCGCGGCGGTAGATGGCGGCGCATCCGTCCGGCCAAAGAACCTCCTCGATCCGGTCGTACTGGCCGAGGTCGAGTTCTCCAGCGCCGCGTCCGCGGTTTTGGCCATCCCAATAGATCTGATGGCCTACTTTGTCTATTCTATCGCGCTGCGAATAGACGAGGATTTTGGAGGCTGCCATGCCAATGCGCGGGGGCGCGTCGTGTTGGAAGGCGCGGCTGAGTTCGAAGAGCCAGTCGCGGTCGGCAACGGCGTCGTTGTTGAGCAGGGCGAGCAGGTCGCCGGTGGCGGCGTCGAAGCCCTGGTTGTTGGCGGCGCAGAATCCCCGGTTCTCTGTGTTGCAGATGAGACGGATGTCTAAGCCCTGAAACGCCCGGATCATTTCGAGGGATCCGTCTCGCGATCCGTTATCGACGATAATGACTTCGTCAGGAAGCCTACTTTGAGCCGCAAGTGATTGAAGACATTCGGCCAACATCTCCCGCCGGTTCCACGTCACGACGATCACGCTGATACGGGTCTGGTTTTGTTCCGTTTGGCCCAAAAGTTGTTGTATCATACCGTAAGGTGCGAGCAGGCACATTAAGGGACGTTAAACATGCCTACGGTTGGAGAAAACCTTCGGCGCGCCAGAGAGGCGCGTAATCTCAACCTGGCCCAGCTAGCCGAGCAGACGAAGATCAGCCGGTTCTATCTGGAAGCGCTCGAAGCCGATCAGTCGGAGCGGCTGCCAGGTCCGTTCTTTTACAAAGCGTTCGTCAAGCAGTACTGCAAAACGCTCGGTATCGATGCGAAGCAGTTCATGCAGGAATGCAGCGAACGGGTGGGAGAAGAGACCCTCTCGCTCGAGGAACTGCGCCAAGCGAAATTTCCCGCACGCGAGCGTGACCCGATCATGCGCGCGGCGAATCCTCATCACAGCGACCTGCGCTTCCTTTTTGCAGCGGGCGGTCTTATTGCGCTGCTGCTTGGCGGATCGGTGATATACACCTGGATGCAGAAGCCATCTGGCGGATTCACCGGCCCTGTATCCGTAGCGTCCACTCCCTCGCCGCAGACGGCTGCCCAAGGTGGGCCGACCTTGCCGGTAGGCATGCGTCCGGTAACCCCGGTGGAGCCTCAGAATAGCCAGCCGGCGCCGCCGGACGGGGGCGCCGGATCCACCCAGCCGGTTTCGCAGCCTTCAGGTCCGCAGGGCTTGAGCTTCGAGCAGGCCAGCGGCTCAGTGGTGAATCTCACGCCGAATATCGGCGCGTCGGACGCCGCTGTCTCTCTCAGCATTTCGGCCAAGGAACCGACCTGGTTGATGATCCTCTCGGACGGCAAGACGCTCTATCAAGGGATCCTCGAGCCTGCGCAAGCACGCGTGCTGGCGGGTCGCGCCAACGCAGTGGTGAAGGTCGGCAACGCGGCCGGCATCCAGGTGCTGTGGAACGGAAAGCCGATTGGTCCCATCGGTGAACGTGGCCAGGTGCGCATGATGAAGTTCACGGGTACGGAGTGGCAGTTCCTGCGCCCGCAGCCGAAGCCCGAGGACGGCGCGCGCAAGACCAGCGATATCTAGTCGCGGAATTGCCGCTGCCCGGAAGTGTATGATGTGTCCATCATGACGCCGGGCCAACTCTTCTCGATCGCCAACGCCGGCGTCCTGCCCGCCTGGGCCCTTTTGGTTTTTCTTCCCCGCTGGAAGTGGACCCCGGTGATTTCAGGACTGGTTTCGCCGGTCATTCTCGCTATACTCTATGTCGCCCTGCTGGTTGCACACTGGGGTGAGACGGGCGGCAACTTCGATTCCATCGGCGGCGTCCAACAGCTATTCTCGAACGAATGGATGCTGCTAGCCGGCTGGATTCACTATCTGGCATTCGACCTGTTCACCGGATGTTGGGTAGCTCATGATGCCCGGCGGCTCGAAATTTCGCATGTACTGGTAGTTCCCTGCCTGGCGCTGACGTTGATGTTCGGGCCGGCGGGATTGTTGTCTTACTTGATTCTCCGCGTCGCGCTCAGGCGAAAACAGGCACGACTCGCGGAGTGGGACCGCATATAATCTTGAGAGGGAGTTCGCGCCAGCGAGAAGACCGTGGATCAACAAACAGCGATCGCAGAACTGAAAAAACTCAGCGCCGAAGTCGATGCCGTTACCGAACTAGCGGCACTCAAGCCGATTTATTTTCACCTGGATCAGATTTCGAAGCAGTTTCCAGGGGACTTCGACGTCCAAGTGGTCGCCAGCGAGTTGAAACAACGGCTGGTTTCGCATGGCCAGAAATTGAAGGATGCGGCGCTGGGCGCGACGGGTGTCGCTCCAGTGGGCGCCGTGCCGCAACCTCCGCCGCCGCCACCGATTGGCGCCGGACCTTTGTCGTCCGGGCAGACTCCCGCTTATTCGCCCGTACCTCCGCCGCCGCCACCTCAGACTCCTGCGGCCGTGGCAACGCCACCATCGATGCAGGTCCCAACGCCTTCGGGTTCGGGCCAAGCTCCCTCCGGATCCCGTCCCACGAGCTTTCAGACAGCGGCCGGGCAACTGCCACCGCCTCGAAAAGGGGGGGGAGGCGGCAACTTCAAACGGGCGCTGATGATCGGCGCCGGCATCGGACTGGTTGCATTCGCCGCCATTTTTGTCCTGATCGTCCAGGTCGCTCGCAAGAAGAATCCCGCCGACGGGAATAGCGCAGGCGGGGCTCTCGTCACCGTCGAAGTGACGACGACGCCTCCGGGAGCGCAGGTACAGATCAGCAACCAGGAGCGCCAGGAGAAATGCACTTCGAACTGCAAGATCCAACTGCCGCCGGGGAACTATCAGGTGACGGCCCTGCTGGAAGGCTATGATCCAACGGCCACTGGCGTGACGGTTGCCGCAGGTCCGCCGATTCCGGTTTCGCTGGCGCTGACCGCGCAGGCGCAGACGCTGCGCATTCTGTCGGATATCGGCGGCAAGGTTTCGTTGGACGGCAAGCCTGCCGGCGATGTGCAGGAAGGCCAGTTCATCCTGGACCGGGTGACGCCCGGAGACCACACGGTGACGGTGTCGGGTCCGGGTGGTGACGCAACGTTCTCGTTCCATTCGGAGTCAGGAAAAGCGCCGCGCATGAACGGGCCGGCGACAGCAAAGAACCTGCTGGCCGTATTCGTGGCGGGCGCCGCAAATCAAGCCAAACTGCATACATCGAGCGGTCCGCTGAAAGTGCAACTCGACGGCCAGGGCAGAGGGGACGCGAGTCCTGCCGGGGTCGATCTGACGGGCTTGGCTCCGGGCGAACACGAACTGATCGTCGGCGAGGGCAAGGACTCCAAGAAGATAATTCTCTCGTTTGCGCAGACGCCGATGTTGACGGCCTATCTGAAATCGGACGTCAACGCCGGGTTCCTGGTGGTTGTCACGGGCCAGGAGGATGATGTCTCGGTGACGGTCGACGGAAGGGCGATGCGGAGCAAGACCTCTCGCGGCCAACTGCGCGTACAACTGGCGCCGGGCAAGTACAAGGTCAAGGCTGCGAAAGATGGCTTTGCCGACGCCGGCGAACAGGTTGCCGAGATCAAGAAAGGCGAAGAATCGAAGATCGCGTTCACTCTGAAGGCGCTGCCCCGCATGGCGACCCTGCGAGTCACGGGAGCGACGCCGGGCGCCTCGGTGTCCCTTGATCGCAACGTGGTCGGCAAAGTCAATCCGGACGGAACATTCAGCAGTACGGTGTCGCAGTTGGGCGACAAGGTTGTGGAGTTCTCCCTGGCCGGCTACAGCACGAAGACTTACAACAAGTCTTTCAAAGCGGGTGAGCGCGTGGACATCACAGATGCCGTGCTGGCGCAAGCCGTCGGGACGCTGCGTCTCGTTTTGTCTCCGGCCGATTCGCGCGTGACGTTCCGCAAAGATGGGGAACAACCCCGCAACGTTACGGAATCGACGCTCAGCGGCCTCACGCCGGGTGTGTATGTGCTGACGGCGCGCGCCGCGGGGTATACGGAACGCACCGAACGCGTCACCCTCAACGCGGGTGATAACAAGCCAGTGGATCTCGCGCTGAAGAAGGAAGCAGTCGTGGTGCAGGCTCCGGTGGTCCGCAACGGCACGATCGCGGATCTCGACGGCAACGCCTCGCGCGACGGCGATGCGTATGTCTTCAAGGGAACTTCGAACGTGATGTTCAAGGCGGATAAGACGGGCGGGACCTTCACCTTCTCGATCCGCCCGGTGCGCGGCAAGCGCATCCGCTGGATGATCGGGTTCAAGGACAGTGCGAACTATGCGTTGTTCGAACTCGAAAAGAACAAATTCACCCGGCGCGACGTGGCGGGCGGCAAAGACAAGAAACTGACGGATTCCGGACGCATCGAACAGCAGGATGTCTTCCAGGTGCAGATTGATGTACGCAACGGATCCGTGGTGCACAAGGTCAACATCGGCGGGAACTGGACTGTCGTAGACAACTGGGTGGACGCCGGACGCAACTTCGCGGATGGCAAGTTCGGGTTCCGCATTGACGGCAAGGACGAAATCGCGATTACGGATTTCAAATTCGTACCGGCGAGGTAAATGATTTCGTATCCGTTCCAGGCGCTCGACTTCGAGCGTCTGGAACCTGAATCTCAACTCGAGGCAAGCAGGGCGCTGCTGGCGCGCCTTGCGAAGCGCCGCACGGTTCGCGAGTTTTCGGCTGAACCGGTCCCGTTCGAACTGATCGCGAATGCGATTCGCGCCGCGTCCCTTGCTCCCAGCGGAGCGAATCAACAACCCTGGCGATTCGTCGTGGTGACGGATGCGGACATCAAACGGCAGATCCGTGAAGCGGCGGAGGCGGAAGAGCGCGAGAACTACGAGAATCGCTTTCCGGACGAGTGGCTGCAAGCTCTCGCCCCGCTTGGCACGGACTGGCGCAAACCGTTTCTCGAGGTCGCGCCGTTTCTGATCGTGGTGTTTCGTATCGACTACGGGACGGATGAGGCAGATCCGGATCGCCGCATCAAACATTACTACGTGCAGGAA
Organism: uncultured Solibacteraceae bacterium; assembly: GCA_964627455.1. Classification (GTDB taxonomy): domain Bacteria; phylum Acidobacteriota; class Terriglobia; order Bryobacterales; family Bryobacteraceae; genus F-183. The sequence goes on from CAZVKC010000011.1 coordinate 23,435, forward strand.
TCGGTGGGGATTGCCTGCGGCTTCCTGCTTGCCGCATTGCACCTGTCCGGGCTGGCGACGCTGACGCATACGCCGAGTCCGATGGGATTTCTTTCGCGAATCCTCGACCGGCCCGCGAATGAACGGCCGTTTCTGTTGATTCCGGTTGGATATCCGGCGCCGGATGCGCAGGTTCCGGTGATCGATAAGAAGCCGCTCGAGGAAGTGATGGTGGTGCGGTGACGCGCGATGCTCATATCCGCAGGGGATTGCGGGCCACGGTGGTGGGCGTAGCCGTCAACCTCGGCCTCGTGCTCATCAAGGGCCTTGCAGGGATCCTCGGCCACTCTTCCGCGCTGATCGCAGACGCGATTGAATCGCTGTCGGATTCCCTGACTTCCGTGGTGGTCTACATCGGACTGCATTACGCGTCGCGCCCCGCGGACGATAACCATCCTTACGGACACGGCAAGGCGGAACCGCTGGCCGCAACGATCGTGGCCATCGGACTGATGGCCGCGGCAGTCGCAATCGCCGTGACGAGCGTGCGCCAGTTGATGACTCCGCATGATCCGCCGGCTGCTTTCACGCTTGCCGTTCTGGCGCTGGTGGTGCTCGCCAAGGAAACGCTGTTTCGCCACGTGGACGCGGTCGGGTCCGAGATTGAAAGCACGGCCGTCCAGTCGGACGCCTGGCATCACCGTAGCGATGCGATTACTTCGGCGGTGGCCTTCATCGGCATTTCGATGGCTCTGATTGGCGGCCCCGGGTGGTACATCGCGGATGAGATCGCCGCGCTGTTCACGGTGCCGATCATCCTGTACAACGCGCTTGGCTTTCTGCGGCGGGCCGTCGACGAACTCACCGACACCGCGCCCGCAGGGGTTGAAGAGCGAGTTCGTGAGATCGCCATGGCGACGCCGCGCGTCGAAGGATTGCATGTGTGCCGGGTTCGCAAGATGGGATTCGAGTATTTCGTCGATCTGCACGTCCTCGTCGACGGCGACCTGACCGTGCGCGAAGGCCACAACATTGCGCATGCGGTGAAGGACGGGATCCGGGAACAGTTCCCGAAGATCACCGACGTGCTGGTGCATATCGAGCCGTCGGAGTTGATGCCAAAGCCTGATGGCCAGGCTTGATGTTATACTCGTCGCAATTCGGAATGAAATCCGGCTCTTTCGCTGCTCTCGCATCGCTGCTTCTTTTCTTTCTGCCTGCCGCATTCGCGGAGTCCGGCGGACTCTGCCTGTCGCCGGACAAAAGTTGCTCGGAACACCTGGAACTGAAGGACGGCTGGATCCTCGTCTACCGCACCCACGCGCTGCTCGAAGGCAGCCGGGATGTGGAACAGGCGCTGGTGATGGTCCACGGGGCGCAGCGCAATGGCGACGGCTATTTCTCGACGGCGCTGGCAGCGGCGGCGTCCCGCGGAGCTTTATTGAAGAGTGTGGTGGTCGCGCCGCACTTCAAGGGCAGTGATGGTCCGGCCTGCCGCGATGCGGTCGAGGACGGCGAACTGTACTTCGGCTGCCAGGCGTGGAACGCCGGGTTCCCTGCGATGAACAGTCCTGCCAAGGCGAACTCGTTCGATGCGATGGACCGCATCCTGGAACTGTTGAGCGACAAGTCGCGGTTCCCGAACCTGAAGTCGATTGTGCTGGTGGGACATTCGGGGGGCGGGCAGTTCATGCAGCGATACGCGGCTTCGAATCAGATGGAACAGAAACTGCGTGTGCCGGTCCGCTACGTGGTGGCGAACCCTTCGTCGTACCTGTATCTCAACGACGCGCGCCTGCGCACCGATGCGAGTTGCACGCCCGACGGCAAATGCACGGGACCGTTCGGCCCGTATTGGGATCGCCTCAACTGCACGGGCTATAACCGCTACCGGTATGGCCTCGAGACGCCGGTCGGGTACGTGGCTTCAGTTGGCGCAAACACGATCCGCCGCCAGTATCCGTCTCGCAACGTGACGTACCTGATCGGCGATCTCGACCAGTTGCAGGATTCGGATCTCGACAAGAGCTGTTCCGCGCAGGCGCAGGGTTTCAACCGTAGGGAACGCGGCATCAACTTCTGGAATTACATACGATCGCAGTATCAGGCGACGGCGCATAAGTTGGTGCTCGTGCCGCGCTGTGGGCATAATGCAGCCTGCATGTTCGCTTCGAGCACCGGCTCGAAGGTCCTGTTTCCCTAAATGATTTTGTTTACTCCCCGATGCTCCAGCAAATGGTGAGCAGGGATCCGGACGAGTTCCTGGGCCAGACGAGAGTTCGATCATCCAACCAGGCGATTCGCTCGAACTGCTCGACCGGCTCGAGATGCGGTGCGGGGCCGCTTCCACTCCAGACCGATTCGCCTCCCGGCAGCCGAAACACATCGAGAAATGCGGTAGCTTGCGGCCCCCTCGAACGGTAGGACTGCGAATATCTGACCCTTAGCTCGTGCAGTCCGGAAGGCGAGACGCAGG
>CAZVKC010000011.1:25989-62776 GCA_964627455.1 uncultured Solibacteraceae bacterium
TAGGACTGCGAATATCTGACCCTTAGCTCGTGCAGTCCGGAAGGCGAGACGCAGGAGGGGGTGGCCTCAGCTGGACTAGTTCGCGATGGAAAAGGCTTGGCGGTTTCCTTGCAGGAGAGTCTGGAGGGTTGCGAGGTTTGCCAATCGGATTCCGTATTGGCTGTGACCGCTCCATCGCGATGGATGGAGTAGATATTGCGGCTCCACTCCATCCAGTGCGATGGGCCGGATTCGCGCCGGGTTCCGCGGATCAAGTAATAATTGGCCCCCGGGTGTAGCTGGCGGAGTTCGAAGGAGATTCGATTCAGAGCCGGGAGTTTCTCTTCGGCTGTGAACTGCCAGGCGGACGGTAGCTGGTAATCACGGCAGCGTTTGGGGGACGCGCTTTCCTTCTCGATCCGGACGGATTGCGGCGGGGCCAGGCAAGCAGCGCACAACAGTGATGCGAGGGCGACGCACCACTCGCAGCGGGCGATCATGTTGCCGGGCGTCCGTGGGGCGCGGTGGTTCCGGTGACGAGAAGCGTTCCATCGACGACGATTCGCTCTCGCGGGCGCAAGCCGGAAAGAACCGGCAACAAGTTCCCAATGGGATCCCCGATCTGAACGCCTCGCTGCTCGTAAGTTCCTGGCGCGGTTTCGACGATCAGAACACTGCGGCCGGCCATTTCGATCACCGCGCTCGCCGGCACACAGGGAACGGACTGCATCGAGTCGATGTGCCGGATGCGGCCGAACATCTCCGGAAGCAATTTGCCTTTCCGATTCTCGAGCACACCGCGTACTTTGACGGTGCGCGTCTGAGGATCCACCAGGTCAGCGATCTGGCTCACGCGTCCTGGAAATGATTCCCCAGGGTAGGCGGACAGCTCGGCCTCGAAGCGCTCGCCCAGTTGAATAAAGCGAATGGCGGTCTCGGGCACATCGGCGGTGATCCAGACGGAACTCAAGTCCGCGACGGTGAAGAGCGGCCGCACCGGGTCGTTGCGGAACTCGCCCGGTGTCACATTGACTTCGAGGATCTTTCCGGCGATCGGCGAACGGACGACGATCCGCTGGCCGTACTCGCCAGGTTGCAGATCGAGGAGTTGCAGCCGCCGCTGCGCATGCAGCAGGGACGCCTCTGCCTGCTTGAGTCCCTCACGAGCCTGGATCTCCTGATTCTCGGCTTCACGCAGTTCTTTTCGTGCAATCGCCTGCTGCGCGTAGAGCGCCTTCAGCCGCTCAAGATCCGCTTCTGCCTTGGTTAGGGTCGACTGCGCCTGGCGGACGGCAGCGGCAGCCTGTTTCGCCGCCGCAAGCGCATTGTCAGCCTCCATGCTTTCGAGCAGCAGTACTGGCTGATTTTCCTTGACGGCATCGCCGAGGCTAACCAGAATCCCTGCCACACGGCCGGGAACCGGAGGCAGAATGCGCGAGACCCTGTTGCCATTGGCTTCAATCCTGCCGGGAGCCGTGACCACATTCACCGGTACCTTACGCAGCATTGCCTCTTCGATCCGGATCAGCCGGTTTGGGACCGGCCCGGACGAGGTCCCGCCCGCGAAGGCGTCATCGGGAAGGCTGCCACATCCACAAGTCATAAGAAGCAAAAAAATGAGGGCGAACCGCAGGGCTCGGATCCCTTGAGGGGCCTGATGATGGACCCAATTGCCCCTGCTGTTGCGGTTCGCCCCACCCTGCTCGAGGTCTTCACCACGAGTTGGGGAAATCGGAGACATCATGATGACACTAATCAGGTGACTGCTCTCTGCCTGGAAGGTAACAACCCTGGCCGTTGGTCAGGAAGGGCGTGAAAACACCGTTCTATGAGGCGAATGCGTGGGGGGTAGCCGAATCGCAGGGGATTTTCGTTCGATGCTGTGGCGGTTCTCCGGGGTGTCGCCGCGCCGATTCACGGGGTAGTCTGAAGTTTGGTACAGGAAATCATCAGGGGAGCCTCACCGGCTTCAGGGGCGGCGCCGCAAACCGAGCGGCGGGTTCAGTTCCTGCTCGCGGGTGGGTTCGTGCTCATCATTGTCCTACTCGTGACCGACGGTCTCGTTGGTTTTCGCAGCATCCTCTCGATTCGTGAGAGCACGTCGAAGCTGACAGAAACTCACTTTCGCAACGTCATGCTAATCGATGAGGCGCAGCGGGTACAGACCTCGATGAGTTCCGTACTGCATCGAATCGCTGCAGGGGAAGCCTCGCGGGACCGGAAATCGCTCGAAAGCCGGGTGGACAGTGTGGAAGAGTCCTACCGGAAGCTCTTTGCGAGTATTGCGGAGACGGATCCGGACCGAGCCTTATGGCGGGCAGTGGAACAGGCATCCCGCGAGGTCACCAGAGAGGCGGACCGAATTCTGGAGACAAATTCGCTTCGTCCGCCGGACCTCACTGGCTTGATCGCTGCGCGGGAGCGGCTACTCGAATCGACGACCGCATTGATCCGGGCGAACCACGAGAGTGCAGCCGCGACTCGAAAGCAGATTGAGGAAATGATCTCCACCCAGGTGGCGCGGGATGCTGTGCTGCTGTCCACTTGCGTGGTCGTGGCGATCATCTGTGCCTGGCTGGTGGTGACGATGGCCTCCAGGATGCAGGGTCAGATCACATCGCAGAATCTGGAACTGGCGAAGGTTACGTGGCAACTGATGGAGCGGCAGGAGATCCTGGCGCGGCGGTTGTCGCACGAGTTACACGACGAACTGGGCCAGTCGCTGACGGCGCTAAAAACAAATCTGTCGCATGTGGCGTCGACGCGGGTCGTTGAGTCCAAATGGGTCGAGGATTGTTCCTTGTTACTCAAAGACTCGATTCGGAGCGCGCACGAGATCTCTCAACTTCTGCGCCCGACGATTCTCGATGATTTCGGGCTTACGTCCGCGCTCGAGTGGCTGTGTAATCGCTTCGAAGAACGAAACCGGATCGAGGTCCAGTTTCAGTCCAATGTGCAGGACCGGTTCGAGCCGCAAACCGAAACTCATGTCTTCCGGATCGCGCAGGAGGCGTTGACGAACATTGCCCGTCATGCTTCCGCAACGAAAGTGGAGGTGGCGTTTTGCCGAAACGGCGACAAGGTTGTTCTGCAGGTGCGGGACAATGGGATCGGCATCACACCCAAGCCGGATTCGGCGCCCCGGCGATTCGGGCTGACTGGGATCCAGGCGCGCGCACGCAGCCTGGCCGGGAGTCTACGCATTCGAAGCGGCTCCGGTGAGGGCACGGAAATCATTTTGGAGTTCCCCTACCTGGCGAACCATCATCATGAAGAAGATCAGAATCTTACTGGCTGACGACCATCGCATGGTCCGGCAGGGCTTTCGGATGATTCTGGAGGCGCAACCGGACATGGAGGTCATCGGCGAAACCGGCAATGGCCGGGAGGCCGTCGAACTTGCGAAGTCGCTAAAGCCCGATGTCGTCGTGATGGATGTAACGATGCCCGAGCTAAACGGTATCGAGGCAACGCGCCGGATTCGTGAAAACCTGCCGTATGTGCGCGTGCTCGCGCTGAGCGTCCACAGGGACGGTGTGTATGTTCGCGAAATTGTCCGCGCCGGGGCGGAAGGCTACATCCTGAAAGAATCGGCTGATGCCGAGTTAATCGCAGCGGTTCGGGCCGTGGCGCAGGGGAATAGCTACTTGAGTCCTGAAGTAGCGGGCGCCGTGCTGAAGGATTATCGAAAGCACGCAACTAATCCGCTCGATCTGCTCAGCGCGCGGGAACGCGAGGTGCTGCAGTGGATCGCCGAAGGCAAGACCAACAAGGAAATCGCGACCGGATTGAATCTGAGCGTCTATACGGTCGACGGCCATCGGACCCGCATCATGGAGAAGCTTGGTCTCCATAGTGTGAGCGAACTGGTGCGATTTGCCATTCGCAACGGTGTGGTCGAGTAAGATCTATCGCCTGCCTGGTCTGCTCGTCACCGGGATCACGGGACCCGGCAGATCCCCGCGCGGGAGCCCCATCAGATCCAGAACCGTTGGAGCGAACGACAGGGAGTCGTAGGGATCGTCCACTTTTACGCCCTTTGCGACGCCGGTTTTGGCGCCGCCCCAGAACATCAGCACCGAGTGCGTCGAGATGCGGAAGAAGCTGCCGTGATTGCCTCCGGGGTTGAAGCTTCGCACGTTGAAGTTCCAGTGATCGTTGGCGAGGACCAGCAGATCCGCGCGGGCGAAGGCGCGCTGGCGCGTTGCCGGCTGGCTGAACTGTTCCAGCAGGCCGATGACGCCATTCGAGTATTTGGCGCGATGGGTTTCGCGGAACCAATCCGCCTCCGAGTGCGGCCCCTGTTCGATCCACGCGCGTCCGGCGCGAAACTCGGGATCCTCGATGAGGCGCAGCGGCAGCCCGTCCTTCCAGCCATCGAGCGGTTCGTAGCGGATGGCGCCGCCTGAAGCGTCGCGAGTGAGGCGGACGCGCTTGCCGGGGCCTGCGTACAACAGCACGCGCCCTTCGCCTTCTTCCATCGCAAGGAAGTCCACGGGGTTGGGTGAGAGTTCCTTTTGCACGCTGTTCTTCGTGGTGAGCGACGTCAGCGCGGCGAGGTAGTCGATGGTGCGGAACGTGCCGTCTTCGCGAAGTTCGACCGCGTAGTTCTGCAGATCCCAGGGTGTATTCATTTCGCCCATCGCGCCGGGATGGATGAGGTCCTCGATGCGGTATCTGCGGGCCTTGAGGGCGGCGGCGTCGAGTCGCAGGATGCGTTCGAGCGAAAGGGCGTACAGGCCGTATTTCTGGTGTGCGTGGAGCCATGCAGCGCGCCGTGCGGAAAGGCGCCGGGCTTCCATGATGCTTTTCTGCGAGCCCTCTTTGATTTCCGCTTCGGTGGGTTCGGGGCGATCTCGCAGTTGCTGTTCGAGCCTCGCGATTTCAGCGCGGACGCTTGCCAGGGCGCGAGTCCAGCGTTCGCGCTGCGAGTCGATGATCGACAGCGCGAGAGCGTAATTCCTGCGCAACAGGGCCATGTGGAGGCGGTTCAGGTGATTGTTGCGGAACTGGATCGATGCGCGCTCGTTTCCGTCGAGATCGAGTTGGACGGTCGGATAGAGTTTGTGTTGCCCGTTGAGATAGGGGGAGTGGTCGCTGGCGGAGATGACGCGGTAGACCCAGGGGTCGAGGCCCATCAGCTTGTATTCCTGGAGGACGTGCCGGTTGGTGACGACATGATGTCCGCCGCCCGCCGCGCTGGTGAAGTAGTTCACGAGGCTGTAGCCCTGGCTGTACACGCCTTCTTCGGTGTTCATGCCGTGATCGGACACGACGGCTAGCACCGTCTCATCAGCGAGCGGGCTCTTCTGGATCGCTTCCCAGATGCGGCCGATCATGCGGTCGATCTTTTCGAAGGCCACGGCATGGCTGAGCGCATCCATGGTGAGGTGCGCCTGATGGTCGAAATCGCCGGAGAAGAAATCGAGATAGCGGATCTTCGGGTCCTGAAGTTTTTCGACGAGTTCGTGCTCCATCTGCTCGAAGACGCCTTCGCCGAAGCTGAATCCGGCCTGCCATTCATCGATCAACTGGCGCGGGGCGCGAGTGGAGAATCGGCGTGTAAGGGCGCGTGGCAGCGTCTTGTAGCGGATGCCGCGCTGATTGAGTTGGAACGACTGGTGGCGCTCGTCCGGATCAAAGCGGTCGAGCAGCAGGGGGATGCCGGCTTCATCGATCACTTCGACGCTCGGCATGTCGGTCATCTTGCCGCGCGAATAGTCGACGTAGAACGGGAAGAAGTTCAGGTAGTCGTAGACGTGCGACGTATAGCGGTCGTACTCGGCGTTGCCGTGGATCTGCGGCGGACGGCCCGTGTCGAGGATCTCCCACGCGGGCGTCGACAAACTGATGCCGCGCGTGTAGAAGTTGCGCAGGCGAACGCCGTTGCGATCGAAGATGTGTTCGATCCAGGGCGCGCGGCTTTTGCCAGTCAGAGGATCGTGACGTGCGATCGCCCTTTCGACGTACCAGCCAGGCAGGCCGTCGAGTTTGACGATGACGATGCGCTGGGCGGCAACCGCCGCTGTCGCCACTGCGGCCAACAGCAGACCGAGGCGCTTACTTGTTCGGGGTCTGATTCTCAATCGATTCTGCGGCCCCTGCCGCGTTGGTCTCGTTAACGGAGGAGGCTGCTCCGATCGGATAATGGCTGGCCAGGCGGTCCATCATGGGACGAAACGCAGGTTCGCCGGGCGCAAGCCGCGCCAGTTCCCGGGCTGCTTTGAGCAGGCCGTCCGGCGGAGGTGAGTTGCGATCGATGGGCGCGACGTCCAGCAGGAATTCCATTTGCCTGGCGTAGGTCTCGATTTTGCGGCGGCGGTCGAGTTCCGCCAGCATCGCGGAACCGGTTTTCACGCGGTTGTTGACCATCCCGAAGGTGATCCAGCGAGCGGCTTCCCAGGCGACCCGCTGCTTGTGGGATCGCGCAAAGAGCACGGCTGCCTCTTCCTGGCGGGTCCGCTCGAGGCGCATTGCCAGCCCCTTGGGATTCTGCGCCCAGGCGCGCAGGGATTCGTACTGGACACGAGCGATCTCGCCGTCGATGGCGGAGCGGTCTTCGAGAGGATTGATGGAGAGTCTTTCAATGCGCCGCTGCAGGTCCGCACGCAAGGCGGGGTCAAGCGTCGTGTCGACGCTCAGCTTGTGGCGGAGTTCCGCATACGAGCGGATGCGCCAGGCCCGGTTGTTGGCAGCGCCGCGGCGGTTGGTCACGAAGTTCCAGACCCAGGAGGCCGCGAAGTAGTGGAGGCTGGCGAAACGAGAGACGCCGAGGACTCCGACGGTCAGATCCTGCGCCGCCCGGCGCACCATTTCCCGGCGTTTGGGCGCGAAAGAGTTTCGCATGTCGGCGAGCAGGAACGGCGCCTTGGGATGTTCGAGTGAGTAGAGCGCGAGCGGGATGGCAGCCGGCGACTCGAGGGATGCTGCGTGCTTGCGCAAGCCGGAGTCTCCCCTGGGATTGGAGATGCCCAGGAATCGGCCGTGGTACTCGACCGGTTTGTTGCGCCGAAGTTCCTCGCGCGAGATGGCGAGGATGGCGTGCGAGGGCGGGCCTGCCGCGATCCGAAGGGGTTCGAAGATCAGATTGTTGCGCTCCGCCTGCTGGCGAAGCAGTTCCCAGTTGCGCCCGCGCATCTCTTCGGTGCGGATGGTTTCCTTCTCGTACACGAGGTCCAGATTGCGATCCGACACCAGCCCTCCAAGGAGGCGTGAAGAGAGCACCAGACGGGCGCGGACGGCCCGGATATCCGCGTCTTCGGCAGCAAGCGGGGCCAGTGCCGTGGCGGCTTCGGCTACGCGGAGTTCGCGGTGCTGGCTGCGGTTGAGGCGATAGCTACGGGTGGCGGCGCGATACGGCATCCCCAGAGGATCGAACGCCGTGACCTGCAGGACCTGCTGGAAGATCCCGCTGATGGTCGTGTCGTGCGGCTTGCCGGCGTCGAGAATCGGGCCGGGAACGCGTCCCGGAGGCGGTGGACTGGACGGCAGGCGCGTATACAGGAACGGCACGCCGGCCAGGATATTGCGGGGCAGGGACTGGCGCTTGTGCGAGAGCACCCAAATCTGCCGGATGCGGTCGTTGGCAGGATCGTCGTCTCCGAGGGTGTCCTTCAGGTACGAGACGACCGGGATTCGCGAATCGCCCTCACCCTGGAAGACGGTCACGAGTTCGCCGCCGTTGGGTACAGATGTGCGTTCCACCACTTGTGCGTGGAGACACACGACGACCGCAACTAGCGAAGCACCTCCCATGCTGTCAGTGTAGTCCAATCTGTGGCGGTTCAGGGTGGTTCAAACGAATATCCTCTTGACAATAGTCGTTACAACGTGCAATTATTGAGATGTGGCCGGCAAGTTACTCACCGAACTCAAGCAAACCAAGCCGTTTCAATCGGTGGAGCAGGAAGCTTTTCTCAATGTCATTAAGACGGCGGACTTCCTGCAGCAGGTTGCAGCGCAGGTGCTGCGAGGACACCAAATGTCGGAAGCGCAGTACAACGTGCTGCGGATCCTGCGAGGCGCCGGCGTTGAAGGACTGAAATGCAGCGAGATCGGGGACCGCATGGTGACGCGGGATCCGGACATCACGCGCCTTCTCGACCGGATCGAGAAACAGGGTTGGATCGAGCGCAACCGCAGCACGGCCGACCGGCGTGTGGTGACGACGCGAATCACGCAGAGCGGTCTCGACAAACTCGCTGAACTCGACGCTCCCCTGGCCGAATCCCTCGAACGCGTGCTCGGCAAACTCGGGAGCGCCAAACTACGAAACCTGATCGACCTCCTGGAGGAGGTTCGCTAATTTCCCTAATGGAGAACGGAACAACAATGAAAACCCTTTTTACCCTTGCACTCGCCGCAGCCGCCGGATTGCAGGCCGCGACTTATGAGATCGACGCCGCGCACTCGTCGGCGAACTTCAAGGTCCGGCACATGATGGTCGCCAACGTGAACGGAACCTTTTCGAAGGTGAGCGGCAGCGTGGTGTTCGATCCGAAGAACCTCGCCGCTTCGAAGGTGGAAGCCACGATCGACGTGAACTCGGTGAACACCCAGCAGGACAAGCGCGACGCCCACCTCAAGAGCCCGGATTTCTTCGATGTCGCGAAGTACCCGGCGATGACGTTCAAGTCGAAGAAGTTCGCCGCGGCGGGCGCGGGCAAGTACAAGGTTACCGGCGATCTCACCATCCACGGCGTCACGAAGGAAGTGGTGCTCGACCTGACAGACGTGACTCCGGAGACCAAGGGCATGGGCGGTGAGACGCGCATCGGCGGCACGGCTTCGACGAAGATCAACCGCAAGGAATTCGGGCTCACCTGGAGCAAGACGCTGGACGGCGGCGGTGCGGTGGTCGGAGACGAAGTGACCATCAACATCGAGATGGAACTCGTCAGGAAGGGCTAAGAACACAACCTCTCTACCGGGGACGGGAACTGGCGGCGCGTAATCTGCGCCGCCGTTTTCTATTTTGCGGCCGTTATCGCCCCGGCTTGCAGAACAGGTGCCCCTGCGCGGCGACGGCGGCGGTCTGGCGATGAATCCTGGAGCCCGACTCGATGTGGATGATGTCCCCGTACCCGGCTTCTTCGAGGAAGGTGACGATTTCAGTGACCTTCTTCCGTTTCAGATTCATCGTTTCGCCATGCATTTCGAGAAACAGATGTGGTTTGTGCGCCGCCAGCGTCTCGCGTGCTCCGTTGAGGGCCGGCAATTCCGAACCTTCGATGTCGATTTTGATGAAATCGGGCGGTGGGAGCGAGTGCTCCCGGATGTCGGAGTCGAGCGTCACGATCGAGATCTGCTCTTGCAGGATTTTCTGGCCTGATCGACGAATCCCCTGGACCAGATTGTCTTCGGCGCTGGCGCCGCCGGGCATGTCCGGGTTCGTGACCATTGTGAGCGTTCCCGGCCGGGATCCCACGCCAACCTTGCGGATCCTGACATTCGAAATGCCGTTGAGAGCGAGGTTCTCGCTGAGCCGGGCGTGGTTTCGGCTATTGGGTTCGTAGCAGACGACCTGCCTCGCCTGGCGAGCGAAAAACAGCGTCAACAACCCGTGGAACGCCCCGACGTCGTAGACGGTCATCCCGCGAAAATCCTGCCGTGCCCAAAATACTTCCTCCGCAGTCACCGCATCCGGGCCCGGAAGCCAGGCGAGGCCGCCCTTGCGTTTCATCCCCTTCAGCAGTCCGCGGCGGACCGTATACGTGACGTCATCGAACAGGCTGCGGCTTATCCATGCAATTGCCCGGTGCTTTGCCGTGTAATGTTGAAACGGCTGGTCGTCGGGATTCGCACTCGATTGGCTCATTTCCTGTCCAATCGTAGCAACTACTCCCCGCTCTGCTGCAAGAGTTTGGCGACCAGGCCGGTCCAGCCAGTCTGATGCGAGGCCCCGAGTCCTGCGCCACTTTCGGCGTGGAAATACTCGTAGAAGAGAATGTAGTCGCGGAAGTGCGGGTCGTCCTGGAGTTTCCGGTTCGAACCGTGGAAGGGCCGCCGGTCCCCGTCGTTCTTGTTCTTGAGGAACAGCCGTGACAGGCGTCGTGAGAGTTCGCCCGCAACCTCCCAGAGGTTCCGGTATTGGCGCGAGCCCCGCGGGAACTCGACCTTGAGGTCATCGCCGTAATAGTGATGGAACTTCTGCAGCGATTCGATGAGCAGGAAGTTCACGGGGAACCACACGGGTCCGCGCCAGTTGGAGTTACCTCCGAACATGCCAGTGGAGGATTCCGCCGGGTCGTAATCAACGCGGTAGGTGTCGCCATTGACCTTCAGCACATAGGGATTCTCACGGTGATGCCTCGAGAGCGAGCGCACGCCGTGCTCCGACAGGAACTCTGCTTCATCGAGCATGCGGCGGAGGATCGGCACGAGGCGCGTTTTGCCGACGATCGACAGCAGCAGGCGTTCCTCTTCGCCATGCGTGCGGAGTCCGGATGAGACGTTGCCGCAGAGGTCCTTGCGGTTCTCGAGGAACCATTCCATGCGCGTCTTAAAGCCAGGCAGGCGGTCGATCACTTCGGGTTCGAGCGTATCGACGGCGAAGATCGGGATGAGACCGACCATCGAGCGGATGCCGATCGGTAACGAGCGCCCGTCGGGCAGGCGCAGCATGTCGTAGTAGAAGCCGTCCTCTTCGTCCCACAGGCCGTCGCCGCCGATGCGGTTCATGGCCGTGCCGATGTGGAGGAAATGTTCGAAAAACTTGCTCGCGATGTCCTCGTAGTTGGAATCGTACTGGGCGAGTTCCATGGCCATCTTCAGCATGTTGAGGCAGTACATCGCCATCCAACTGGTGCCGTCGCTTTGTTCGATCGTGCCGCCGGTGGGCAGTGGTTTGGAGCGATCGAAGACGCCGATGTTGTCGAGTCCGAGGAAGCCGCCTTCGAAGATGTTGTTGCCCTCGGAGTCCTTGCGGTTGACCCACCAGGTGAAATTCATCAGCAGCTTGTGGAAGACGCGCTCGAGAAAGCCGAGGTCCGGCGCGCCCTGCAGTTTCGCGTCGATTTTGTAGACACGCCAGCAGGCCCACGCATGCACAGGCGGATTGACGTCCTCGAAGGCCCATTCATAGGCCGGCAACTGCCCGTTCGGATGCATGTACCACTCGCGCAGGAACAACTGTAGCTGGCTCTTGGCGAATTCCGGATCGATGAGCGCGAACGGGATCATGTGGAACGCGAGGTCCCAGGCGGCGTACCAGGGATACTCCCACTTGTCCGGCATCGAGATGATGTCGTCGTTGTAGAGGTGGGTCCACTGGCGGTTGCGGCCGCGCTTGCGTTCCTGCGGCGGCGCAGGCTGCCCGGGATCCCCCTGCAGCCAGTCTTCCACGACGTAGTGATAGAACTGCTTGGACCACAGCATGCCGGCGAATGCCTGGCGTTGCACGCTGCGGCCGTCCGGCGACAGAGTGTGCGGCGCGAACGAGTAGAAGTGATCGGCCTCGGCGATGCGCTGCAGGAACAGGCTCTGGTATTCGATCGGATCGAGCGTGTCGTGCAGGCGCACGCGGATCTGATATGTGCCGCCGTTGCCGGGGATGTCGCAGGTGTAGAGTCCGCAGGCCTTGGTGCCGGAACGATTGGGATTCACTGCCTCGTGGCGGCCGTGTACGAGGTATTCGTGGAAGGCGTCTTTATAATGGCCGTTGCCGGATTTGTAGTTCCAGAAGCGCTCGGTGTTGGTGTCGTTTTCGGTGAACAGCAGTTCCGGGTTGCCGTGCAAGGTGACGGACATCGGCCCGAGTCCTGGTTCGTGAATGGAGATCAGGTTCGGACCTTCCTGGCGCAGGTGCGGCTTTTGTTCATGCGCCGTGACGCCTTTCCAGGACCAGGTGTTGCGGAACCAGATGGTGGGCATCGCGTAGAGGCGCGCCGCTTCGGGACCGCGGTTGACGATGGTCACGCGAGCGGTGATGTCGTTGACGTCGGCTTTTGCGTATTCGACGAAGATGTCGAAGTAGCGGTCATCGTCGAAGATTCCGGTGTCGATGAGTTCGAACTCGGGATCCCGCTGGCCGCGCTTGCGGGTTTCCTGCAGGATCTGTTCGTAGGGAAAGGCGCGCTGCGGATACTTGTACAACGCCTTCATGTACGAATGGGTGGGCGTCGAGTCGAGGTAGTAGTACAGTTCCTTGACGTCTTCGCCGTGGTTGCCTTCAGGACCCGCCAGCCCGAAGAGGCGCTCTTTCAAGATCGGATCCTGGCCGTTCCAGAAGGCGAAGGCGAGGCACAGCCTTTGATGGTTGTCGCAAATGCCGAGCAATCCGTCTTCGCTCCAGCGGAAGGCGCGGGAACGGGCGTGGTCGTGGGGGAAATAATCCCAGGCCGTGCCATTGGGCGAATAATCTTCGCGCACGGTACCCCAGGCGCGTTCGGAAAGATAAGGTCCCCAGCGGCGCCAGTGTTTCTTTTTGGCCGCGGCTTCTTCAAGACGGGTTCGTTCGGCCGTCGCGTCATCGGGCAAATGCAAATTGAAAGGCGTCACGTTTCCTCTACAGTAGCGGAACGTGACGCCGGATCCGGGAGTCTGGGGGCTCAGCCTGCGAAGGGATTCCTGCGCTTGCCGATGACCTTGGTTTTCTGCGCCACGAACTCACGTGCGAGACGCATGATGAAGTTGAGGTTCGAGATGCAGCCGATGAGGTCCTGGATTTCGGCGCGGGTGAGATGCGTTCCGGCCTTCAACCGGTTCAACCGCTCCTTCTGATCCTCGTTGCGATTGAGGATCGCTTCCAATTGCTGGATCTCGAGGTTGCGCGCATTGACGTCGGTATAGACGAAATCCTTCTCGCCCTCGCGGTCCAGATGGAGTTTGAAGCGGAGCTTCGCCATCACGTTCATCACGACGCGGAAGTTGTTGGCGACCGTGTTGCTCATGTGTCCCGCCTGCACGAGCGCGGTGAGTTGATCGGCGGTGCTGACGCGGTCGATGCCGTAATACCAGGCGAGCCCTTTGGCGAGGAACTGCGGCGGCCGGTAGAACTGCTCCTTCACGTGGAAGGTCGTGTCGGACTTGTTGGGCGGCTGGAACTTCGGGTTGTTGACGACGTCCTGGATGACTTCGAGGCCGACACGCTTGCCTCGCGCCAGAACGGGACGGGAACTGCGCTTCCAGCAGTTGGCGCCGAGGACCGTATCCATCTCGGTCTTGAAGTCCTGGAAGAGTTGGTGGTCTCCGAAGCCGAACTTGTACTCCTGCAGCCCGGCGGTGATGTGTCCTTCAATCTGAGCGGGCGGGAGTTCCATCAGATGCGCCATGTTGACCGGCGTCTTGATCAGCTTCGGCGCCTTGGGATTGGTGGAGTCGCCGAAGGGGGACATGATGTTGCAGAAGCGCAGTCCCCAGTTGCCTTCCGCGCCGCTGAAGATTTCCTTGATCACTTCGCAAACGGCGATAAAGCGGTTGACCACGGCCGGGCTGTCGTCCTCGACGATGATGAAGGAGTCGAGATCCGAATAGGGCGAAGCTTCGTTGCGGGCGAGTGATCCGGCGAAACAGAAGGCGTAGTTCACGCCAGGGGCGCCGGCTTGCAGAATCGCGTCGTTCCAGAGGTTTTCGACGATGGTTTCAACGCGGTCGGTCCAGGCTTGCTGCAGTTGCTGGCCGGTATTCCCAAGGGCTCGCAGGTTGGCGACACTGCCGCGGCGGGCCGAGAGTTGGCCGCGATGCGCGCAGATCCGGCACTTGGGTCTTCCGTCGGCCGCGTCGGGACCTTCACAGTTGGCGTCGAACTTCTCACCTGGGGCTTCGCACAGTCCACGAGCGCAACGCGGGCAGCGTAGATGAGCCGGCGCTCCTCCGGGGCCGGGGCAATCGGCTTTTCGGGCGAAAGGGGGTGCTTTACAGGGCATGTTGGTTCCGAGGTGTGCTCCTGATTCGGAACGCGACCTTTGCCCGAAAAACCGATCAACTGAAGGCGCGCGATGCGAGCCGCCGGCCGGAGTGTTAGCTGGTTGCCGGTTTGAGGAGCTTCTTCGAGAGCGTGTCGAGACGCTTCTTGAGATCCTTGGCCTCGCCGCCGGCTGGGATCTTTTCGAGCGCTTCTTTCGCCTCGTCGAGCATCAGCTTGGCTCGCGCCGCATGGTCGAGCCTCTTCGGCTCATAGCAATCGGCAGCGGTGAGAAAGTCCTGCGCGATCGCGGTGCGCCAGGCGTCTGTCTTGATCTTGAGGTCCCCGCCGGCGAGGGCCGCCTTGGCTTTCTCGATATCCTTGCCGTTGCCCGAAACGCGCGTCATCGCCAGGAAGGCGGCTTTTCTTCGATACTGCTGGCGTATCGCGGCCAATTCGGCGGCCGGAGGCAGGATGCCTTTGGCGATCTTGCCAGGTTCGGCGTCGGTGTCCTTGGCGTCCAACGCCGGGATGGTGAAGGCGACGGGCACATCGGGTGAGGGGAGGCCGCGATTCATGGCGGCGTGTGCGACTTCGGCGTATTGCATCAGGTTCTGGTTGGCGTCCGCGCTGGCGGCCGTCATGGCTTTGCGGAAGTCGGCCTGGTTGGAACGTGCAGTTTTGAGGCCGTCTTTGAGGGTCTGGACCCATTCCATGTCGCCGGCCGCGAGGCCTGCATAGAGAGTCATCACCCACACTTCGGCGCGCTCCCGATATTCGTTGGCGGGGCCGGTGGTCAGGCGCCGCAGGTTTTCGGCTGCGAGGGCGAAGTCGCCTTTCGAATGGGCGTCTTTCGCAGCAGCCCAGAAGAAGGCGGGGGATCCCGGCTCGATGCCAGTCTTGGTAGTGCTCGTGGAAGAACACGAAGAGGAAGTCAGGACAAGTGCCAGTCCGGAAAGAAGGGTTAAAAAGAACGGACGTTTGCGCATGGAAACGCCTCCGCCAAAACTATGATCCTGTTTTTCGACGGTGTCAAGCGGGGTGGACCTCCCGCGCCGCCTGTTCCATGCGAGTGGCCGCATTATGCTGGATGCGAGGAGGGTATCGCTTGCTCATGCGCGCCCAATCGAGATTCACTCGCCGGGAATTGATGGTTGGCTTCACGGTCGCGGGTTCTGTTGCCGCCGTGGCCCAGGATCACGGGGGGCTGAAGGGATACGCCGGAGTCGATCGCGTCACGGTGCGGACCGGCAAGACTTACTTGCGCGGATGGGCTGGTTATGGCGATCCTCCCAAGACGAATATTCCCGGCAGCACGAACGCGAAGACAGCCGCGGGTGTGCCTTTAAGCCAGTCGATTCAAGTGCAGTGGACTAAGGCCGCGGGTCCCGGCAAGGTCGAGTTTGCGGATGCGAAAGCGCTCATCACGACGGCGAAGTTTTCGGCGCCGGGCGAGTATGTGCTGCAACTGGCGGCGACTGACGGAAAGGCGAATGCTTCATCGACTCTGCATGTGCTGGTCGAAGAGCCCCCACCGCCAAGGCAGCTCGACGCAGTCTACGCGAAGAACTTCAAGATCGACAGCCCGCTCTGGACGGCGCGCGCGAAAGCGCTGATCGTCAACTGGATCCCGCACTGCATCGATCAGATCAATCGCACGGACATCGAGGTGGGATCCGGCGGCATCGATAACTTCGTCGAGGCAGGTAAGAAGCTGCGCGGAGAACCGCACGGCCTGCACAAGGGCTACGTGTTTTCGAACGCCTGGGTGTACCAGACGGTCGAGGCGATGAGCATCGCGCTGATGGTGGATCCGCAGGACGATGCGGAGGTCCTCGCGGCGCACCGCAAGATGCGCGCGACGCTCGAGGATTGGATCCCCAAGATCCTGTCGGCGCAGGAACCTGACGGTTATCTGCAGACGGCTTTCACGCTGTCGCGCAAGGACTACTGGGGCAAGTTCGTCGACACCACGAACTATAAACACTGGGATCCGGCGCATCGCGGCGATCACGAAGGCTACGTTGCGGGCTACTTCCTGGAAGCGGCGATCAATCATTACCAGATGACGGATCACAAAGACTCGCGCCTGTATAACGCGGCGAAGAAGCTTGCCGACTGCTGGTGCGACAACCTGGGTCCGCCGCCGAAGAAGCCCTGGTACGACGGCCATCAGCAGATGGAACAGGGACTCGTGCGTTTCGGGCGTTTTGTCAACGATGTCGAAGGCGCGGGCAAGGGGCAGCGGTACATCGAACTCGCGAAGTATCTGCTCGACGCACGGTACACGACCGCGACAAATCCGCGGCAGCAGCAGGAATACGATCAGAGCCACCTCCCGGTCACGCAGCAGTACGAGGCCGTGGGACACGCCGTGCGCGCCGCGTATACGTATTCCGGCATGGCGGATGTCGCCGTCGAAACCCACGACGCCGATTATCAAAGCGCGGTGAAGTCGCTGTGGAACAACATCGTCAACAGGAAATACTATGTGACCGGCGGCATCGGCAGCGGCGAGACGTCGGAAGGGTTTGGTCCGAACTACTCGCTGGGCAACGGCGCGTACAACGAATCGTGCGCGACGTGCGGGTTGATCTTCTTCCAGTGGAAGCTGAACCTCGCCTATCGCGACGCACGCTACGTCGATCTGTATGAAGAGTCGATGTACAACGCGCTGCTCGGCGCGACGAACCTCGAAGGCACGGAGTTTTACTACGACAACCCGTTGGACGAACGGGTCGCGCGTTATCGCTGGCATGTGTGTCCGTGCTGTGTCGGCAATATCCCGCGGACCCTGCTGATGCTGCCGACGTGGATGTATGCGAAGGGTCCCGAAGGCATTTGGGTGAACATGTTCGCCGGAAGTTCGATCACCTTGGAGAACGCCGGTGGCACTGACGTCGAACTCGTGCAGAAGACGGACTATCCGTGGAACGGCAAGGTGTCGATTGCGGTGAATCCGAAGACGGCCGGCAAGCGGTTCACCGTGCGTGTGCGTGTGCCTTCGGGCGGCGTGAGCGCTCTGTATCAGGCGCGCGGCAGCGGCGGCGCCACTGGGCTGCAGGGACCGGTTCGCGTCAATGGCGCGAGCATCGGCAAGACGCCGGTGGAACGCGGATACATCGCGGTGACGCGCGAATGGAAAGCCGGTGATCGCATCGATCTCGAATTGACGATGCAGCCGCGCCGTGTGTACGCGAGTCCGAAGATCGATGCGTTGCGCGGCAAGGTGGCGCTGCGGTACGGCCCGCTGCTCTACAACATCGAAGAGGAAGACAACCCGGGCTTCCAGGGCAAGACGCTGGATCCGAAGGCTCCGCTCACGACGGAGTGGCGCAGGGATCTGCTGGGCGGCGTGGTGGTGATCCGCGGCAAGTTCAGCGATGGATCGCCGATGGTGGCGATTCCGAATTTCTCGCGCATGAACCGGCGCAAGGGGACCGAGTATCCGCCGAAGGAGGCGGATCAGAAGTTGCTGGCTGCGAAACCTCCGGCATCGCTGGTGTGGATGCGCGAAGGCTGAGTGACGCCCCTTTTGCTGCGGCGGATTCTGTGATAGACATGGGTCGGTTTCAGGAGGTCTTCGCCCCACATGGAGACAACCGTTCCGACCCGCGCTGCTGCAAGCCGCAGGTCCTTTCTGCAGAGCGCCGCTGCCGCGGTTGCTGCATCTTCGTGGACATTGAACGCCGCTCCGCCGGCAGCGACCCGGCCGCCGCGCATGAAGTTCGGCGGCGTCGAGATCAGCCGCCTGGTGCTGGGCGTGAATCCTTTCTATGGATTCGTGCACTTCAATAACATTTACGCTCAGATGATGCGGGACTGGTACACGCCCGAGAAGGTCGTGGAGGTCATGCTGCGCGCGCAGGAGTTCGGCATCAATGCGTTCAACTACGTTGGACTCGGGCGCGGGCCCGACGACTGGAAGCGCTTCGTCGCCGCCGGCGGGCGGATGCATCTGATTCCCCAGGTGACTGCCGGCGATGACGCCGCGAAGATGGTTCGCGAATTGAAGCCCGTCGGGCTGCAGAGGCAGGGCGAAGTAGTCGACCAGGCCTGGCAGGCGGGCGATATGAACCCGGTGCGTGAGTGGTGCAAACAGGTGCGCCAACTCGGCGTGCTGGTTGGTGTCGGCACGCACAAGCCGGAAGTCATCGAGTACATCGAGGACAAAGGCTGGGATGTCGATTTCTATGCGGGTTGCGTCTACAACCGCACGCGCACGCCGGAGGAATGGCGCAAGGTCCTTGGCGGCGAGATGATGGAGATGCACCGGGAGGCCTACCTGCAAAGCGATCCCCCGCGGATGTACGCGGTGATGCGGCAGACCAAGCGTCCGTGTTTCGCATTCAAGATCCTTGCCGCGGGCCGCATCCAATCGGATCGCGATGTGGAACAGGCGTTTCGAACAGCCTTTGCGAGCATCAAGCCAATCGACGGCGTTTACGTCGGGATGTGCCCGCGGTTGAAGGACGAGATCAAAGTGAATACGGAACTCGTCGCACGTATTCTCTCGCCTCAGGCGTGAGATCTCAATGGTGAGGGATGTACGCGCTCCACACCTCGCCGGTAGACTGGTAGCCCATGCGCGTATAGACCGGCGCGCCCATGGCCGTCGCGTCGAGCGAGGTCCGCGTGATGTGCGGGAGCGCCGCGGCGGTGGATTCGAGCGCGTGCCGCATGACCGCTTCGGCGTAGCTCTTCTGCCGGTGGTCAGGATCCGTCGCCACGAGCGCAACGTATAGCCAGCCGTCGATCTCGATCACGGTCGTCGTGCTGACCGGCGTTCCATCCTTGTCGAATGCGATGTATCCGAACTCGCGGCTGAGATCCTGGAAATACGATTTCGTTGCGAGGACGCTATCCGTGATTTCCGGCGGCATGCCGTAGGCGCGCACGTTGAGGTCGAGTACGATGCGTGCGTCCGCCTCGGATTGAACGCGGCGAAAGCTGACGCCGGGGGGCGGGCGCGCCGGCGGTTTCAGTTCGCGCACGTCGGCCGTCATCACCTGCACCGACATGAAGTAGTCGACGCCATGCCTGGCTGCGATCTCGGACGCTTGTTCGCGCGACATTCCGGTCCAGGGTTCGTACAAATACAATGCCCAGGGCATCTGCAGCGCGGCGGCGTCTGCAGCGGCAGCGGCCACGCGTCTTTCGAGATCCTCTGCGCCTTGCACGGGCGAGGTCAGGTATGTCCCGTTGTTGATGAGCAGCGCGGAACCGGCCCAGGCCGCGTCCATTCCGTCGAGGACCCGGGTGGATCCGTTCGCCGACTGCTTCGCGACGAATTCCAGAAAAGACTTCCAAAGTTGATTCATGGCAATTTCCTAACAGGATAAGCGCAGCCGCCGTGAAGTTGCTAAGCTCAGACGGATATGCGCAGACGCACGTTGCTTTCCGCTGCTCCGCTGCTGGCCGCTTCTTCTTCTGCCGCTGCTGCGGCGCCTTCGGTCGAACCGTCCCGGATGGTCTATGCGGTTGGCGACGGGATCCACCACACTCCGACCGAGTATGCCGCTTTGCTGCAGAAACTCGCGCCGGGTTTTGAGGCGGATTCGTATTCTCTTGGCGGCGTCGTGGCGAAACTTGAAGAGTCCGTCGCCACGGCTCTCGGCAAAGAGATGGCCGTATGGTTCTCGACGGGAACGCTTGCGAATCACGTCGCGGTCCGCCTGCTTGCCGGGGAGAAGCGCCGTGTCTTCGTGCAACACGAGTCGCATTTGTTCAATGATTGCGGCGATTGTTGCCAGACCTTGAGCGGATTGCACATGGTTCCGCTGGCGCCCGGCAAAGCGACTTTCACTGTCGAGGATCTCGAACGGGAAACGGCGCGCGGGGCGTCGGGGCGCGTTGCTGTTCCGGCCGGGGCGCTGCAGATCGAGACGCCGGTGCGGCGCAGGACTGGCGAGATGTTCGACTATACCGAGATGCAGCGGATCTCGAAGTGGGCGCGAGAGCGCGGTGTGGGACTGCATCTGGATGGCGCGCGGTTGTATCTGGCGTCCGCCTACAGCGGGATCCCGGTGCGCGACTACGCGGCGCTGTTCGACACGGTGTACATTTCGATGTACAAGTATTTCAACGCGGCGAGCGGCGCGATATTGGCGGGTCCCCGGCGGCTGCTCGAGAATTTGTTTCACACGCGCCGGATGTTCGGCAACGGGTTGAGCCAGGTGTGGCCGTTTGCGGCGGTCGCGCAGCACTACTTCGACGGCTTCCCGGAGCGCTACTCCCGCGCTGTTGCGAATGGTGAGAAGGTGATGCAGGCGCTGGCGCAGGATCCGCGGTTCGAGGTGGCGAGGATCCCCGGCGGCACGAACATCTTCCATCTTCAGATGAAAGCCGGCGGAGGAGCGGCCAAGGAGTTGCAGCAAAGAGTCCGGCAGGCGGGCAGGTTGATGCTTCCCGCGGCCAACGAAAACGGGCGTTTCACACTACAGGTGAACGAAACCTGGAATCGTGCGACGCCCGCGGAGATCGTCGCGAGCCTGCGGTAGCGGATGCTATGCTGAGGAAATCGAACGCCGAACTGAACGAACGCTAGCCGTCATTTTTGCTGGTTTCTCCGCATTTCTGACGGTCTACGCCACACAGCCCATCCTGCCGGTGCTTCGCAAAGCACTGGAGATTTCCGAGTTTCTCGCCAGCCTCACCGTCACGGCCAGCACGCTGGGCATGGCGCTCACCGCGCCGATCGCCGGACGTCTCTCCGACCGGATCGGGCGCAAAAAAACGATCGTGCTTTCCGGTCTGGCTCTCGCCGTGGCGACACTCGCTTCCGGCTTCGCGGACGGCCTGCCCTCGCTGTTGTTCTTCCGCTTTCTGCAGGGTGTGTTTACGCCCGGCATCTTTGCGGTGACGATCGCGTACATCCAGGATGAGTGGGGTCCAGGCGAATCGGGGCGGGGAACCTCGAAGTACGTCGCGGGCACTGTGGTCGGCGGATTCCTGGGCCGTTTTCTCGCGGGCTTCATCGCCGCGCAAGCGGACTGGCACAATGTCTTCTTCGTGCTGGGCGGGCTGAACCTGCTGAGCGCGCTGATCATCTGGCTGTTCATGCCTGTGGAGTCGAAGAAGGGTTCCGCGGTGGCGACCAGCGCGGGCTTCTGGACCGCGGTTGGCGAGCACTTCCGCAATCCCCTGTTGATTGCGACTTACGCCGTGGGATTCTGCGTCTTCTTCTCCCTCATCTCGACTTTCACGTACATCAACTTCTACCTCGCGCAGCCGCCCTTTTCCCTGCCGACCTCGGTTCTCGGGTCGTTGTTCTTCGTGTACCTGACGAGCGCCGTCGTGACGCCGATTGCGGGACGCTACATCGACAAGTACGGGCATCGCCTGGTGCTGGTGTGCGGCATTGCGGCGGGCGCCTGCGGCGCGCTGCTGACGCTGGTTCCGAACGTGGTGGTGATCATCGCCGGACTCGCACTGGTCTGCAATGCCGTGTTCGTCGCGCAGACCTGTTCCAACGGATTCATCGGCGTGGCGACCAAGACGAATCGCGCCCTGGCGGTTGGCTTGTATGTGATGGTGTACAACATCGGCGGCAGCATGGGCGCGGCGATTCCCGGCCAGGCGTGGAAGAATTACGGCTGGTCCGGCGTGATTGCGCTGATCGTCGCCGTGCAGATTACGACGATTATTCTGGCGCTGCGCTTGTGGCCGGGCAAGTCGAAGCCGGCGTAACCCCTGACAGCTTTCGCGCCTCTTTCCCGCTTGGGTAGTCGTAGCCATGCAACTGCCCGAGTTCCGTTATCATCCCGATCCGCTTGCGAGCGGGAGCGTCGAAGCGTCGGAGGTTCGGTGTGCCTGCTGCGGCGAGTCCCGCGGTTCGATCTACACCGGGACACCCTACGCGGAGGCGAATCTCACGGCGTCGATCTGTCCCTGGTGCATCGCCGATGGCTCGGCGCACCGTAAGTTTGGCGCCACGTTCGTCGAAGCGGACTCGCTTGCGGAACTCCCGGACGAGATCGCCAAAACGGTGCGCACACGTACTCCCGGTTACGCTTCCTGGCAACAGGAAGAATGGCCGATCTGCTGTGACGACGCGACGGCCTTTCTCCAGCCTGCCGGTCTGGCCGACCTCCGGCACATTGACCACTACGAATGGGAGGGCCTCATCATGGGACACATCGTGCATGAGATGGGCATTTCCGGCGGGGCCGCGCGGCGGTTACTCGAGTCGCTGGACCGCGACCATGGCCCTACTGCGTATGTGTTCCGCTGCCTGCGCTGCAATCGGACACACTTCCACGTGGACTTCCCATGACGGCCCAGTTGATCTTCGCAATCATTCTCCTGTTGCTGGCTGCACTCCTGCTGGTGGTGTCAGCAGGCAGCATGTATCAACTGACGAGTTCCGACGCCGCAGGCAACGGTCTTGCGCAGGCGTTCACGGCTTTCGCGACGATCGGGTTGTGGGTGGTGATCCTGATTCTTATGATCTGGGCCGCAACGACCGGCCTGACGCCCGCCTGGTTTCGTTTGGTCTCAATCCTGGTGATCCTTCCCGGATCCGCGGCCGCGTCACTTGCCGTGCAGTCGCTGTTGTCGGACCGCGAGCCGGTGTACTGGATGATTCCGGGTCCTGCGATGGTTGCCCCTGCTTTCTACATCGGCATCTGTTTCTGGATCCTGGTGCTCCGGCGTCCCCTCGAACCGGCCTGGCCGGCGGGCTGTGTTCTATTCTGCATGTCTCTCTCTTTGCTCGTGCCCTGGCCCAAACTGCTTCGTCAGCCTGAGGTCAAACGCCAGCGGATCGCCAGGTATTACGAGGAAATGGCGCAAGCGAAAGCCCGTTTGGAACGGCTCCATCCGGATTCTCCTGTCCGGGAATGGGCTCAAATGGCGACGCTGGAAATGGCCGGCGCAGAAGAATTGCGGAACCAGGCGTTCGACGCGATCCGCGCGCATCCACGCAAGGCGGAAGAGATCGCCCAGATGCTGCGAGAGGGAGACGCTACGTTACTGCCGTATCTCTGGAACCTCGAACTCGACGATGAGGCGACTGGTGTGGTGGTCTGCCAGCCGGCGCGAGATCGGCTTCTCGAGAAAGCGCAGGACTTGCGTCCACGATCCGGCCGCAACCGGTTTGCTCATGTGAGGACGGAAGCAGATGCGCTCGTGAATACGGTGCAATGGTTGGCGCGTCACGATTCCTGCCACTCTGCGAACGACGTCATCGGTGCGCTGCGTTCGATGGCCGAAGCGTATCCGGACCATTCCAGCGAAGGCGCCCTGTTTCTCGCAGACCTGCGGCGAGCGGCTACGAGCGGCGCACCGTGATGCGGCGTCCCGGTCCTTCATGCTCGAGACGGATCTCGTAAGCCGGCGGCGGCAGCAGATGGCGGAACTTCTCCGCCCATTCGATGAGCACGATGGCATGGTTGCCAGGCGCTACCCGAGCGTCGTCGAAATAATCCTCGAGACCAAGCGTGTGGAACTCCTGGTCGGAGTCCAATCGATAGAGGTCCACGTGCGTCAGGTACGGACCATACTCGTGGATCAGTGTGAACGTGGGACTCGAAACCTCCTGCTCGTCGGCACTCGAGACGGCGCGGGCGAAGCCCTTGGTGATGGTCGTCTTGCCTGCGCCGAGGTCCCCGGTGAGGAAGATCACGACGACCGGCGGCGCCCCGTCGCCTGTGAGAATCGCGCCGGCAATCTGTTCCCCGGCTGCGATTGTTTCGTCTTCGTTCGCGGCCTGGTATACCGTTTCACGAAAGTCCGGCATAGAGATGTCGAAGCGTGTCGGTTGCGAGAACGGCTTTGTCGCTGCCGAGTTCCCTGGCTGCGAGTTCGCCCGCGCGGCCGTGGAGGTACACGGCGCAGCGCACCGCCAACTGCCAATCTTCCGGGAACTGCGCGACGAGGCCCGCGATCACGCCAGTGAGAATATCTCCGGAGCCGCCCTTTGCCAGGGCAGGCGAGCCGGTCGGGTTGATCCACGCCGTTCCATCCGCGAACGCGGTAATTGTTCGATGTCCCTTGAGCACCACGCAGCAGTTCCACTTTTGCGCGAGTTCGACGGCGGCCTGCACTCGTGCGGGACCGCTACTCTTGCGGGCATCGAACGACGGCAGCAATCGCGACATCTCGCCGGGATGCGGCGTCAGGATCCGCGGAGCCTCGAGATAGCTGGGCCAGGGAGCCTCGAGAGGCCTGTCTACCGCAAGCGCATTCAGGCCATCCGCGTCGATCACCACCGGAATTGGCGCCGAATGCGCCAGCTTGCGGACGAGCGAAACCATCTCGCCGGATGTTCCCAAACCCGGGCCGATGGCGAGCACGGTCTTTCGATCGAGCGAGAGTTCCGGCGAAAGCGTCTCGGTCATCAGTTCGGGACACGCGGCCGACACAGCGCCGGGGTTCGAACTGGCAACCGTCACCAGGCCCGCGCCCGCGCGCAATGCCGCGAGGCCGGCCATGAACGCCGCACCGGTCTTGCCCGCGGATCCACCAGCGACGAGCACATGGCCGAAGGATCCTTTGTGGGATTCCGGGTCGCGAGGGGCGAGCAGAGAACCGAAGTCCGCGAGTTCCGAAACTGCGTAGGGCGAGGCGTCGATGAGGCGGTCGAGCGCGCCGATGCGTCCTGTGACGAGTTCGCCAACTGCATCGCAGAGGGGTGACGTCACCATGTTCAGCTTGGGCGCGGCGAAGGTTACGGTGTGGTCGGCGAGCACGTAGTCGCCGCCTTCGATGAGTCCGGACGGGATGTCGACGGAAACGATCTTCGCGTGCGGGAAGTTTGAATTGATCCGCTGGATCCATTCCTGATACTGGCCGGTGACCGGGCGCGAGACGCCGGTTCCGAGCAGCGCGTCGATCACGAGCGTTGCGGAATAGTCGGGCGACTGGTATTCGAAGTCCCCGCCGGCGGCGACGTACATCGAGTAATTCGCGATGGAATCGGCGGACATTTCCGCGGGCTCGGCGAGCAGGAACACCTGGAGCAATTCCGGATTGAATCGCGTGAGCAGTTGCCGGGCGATGGCGAGTCCGTCGCCGCCGTTGTTCCCTTTGCCGCACACAATGACGATGCGCTGCCGGTTGAGAGGTGAAAATCGCTCCGCGAGAAACTCCACCACCCGGCAGGCCGCATTCTCCATCAGGATCAGGCCGGGAATGCCGGCTTCGATGGTGAGCCGGTCGACTTCGCGCATCTGCTCGGGTGTGAGGACTTTCATGCCAGCGCATGCTCCAGCTTTCGAAGATTTGGGTTCTCACCCATCACGATCAGGAAGTCCCCCTCTGAGATGGTTGCTTCCGCAGGGGGATTGAACATCATTTTGCCATCATTTTTCTTGATGGCGAGGACGATCACGCCGTAGTCACGCCGCAAGCCCGCCTGTTCGAGAGTCTTTCCGGAAAAGCTGCTGCGGGCGGCGACAGCCACCTGTTCGATGCCGACATCGAGTCCAGTCGAACGCGTGGTGAAGTCGATGAACTGATGCACATGCGGTCGCAGCAGGGCCTGCGCCATGCGCGCGCCGGTGATCGTGTAAGGCGCGAAGACCGCGTTGGCGCCGGCGCGGCGGATCTTCTGCTCGGCTTCCTCTTCATTGACACGCGCGCTGAGATGCAGGTTGGGATTGAGGGTGCGTGCCGACAGAACCAGAAAGAGATTGTCGGCGTCGGTGCGGAGCGTTGCAATGAGTCCGTGTGCGCGATCGATGCCGACTTCGCGCAACGTCTCATCGCGGGTACAGTCGCCAACGACCGCAATGAGGCCGGCTTTCATTGCGCGCTCGACGCGGTCATCGCTGTTGTCGATCACGACGAACGGCACCCCCGCGTGTTTCAATTCCTCCGCGGCGCCGCGGCCGACCCGGCCGTAACCACAGATGATGTAGTGGTTCTTCAACTGTTCGACCATGTGTTTGACTCTTCGCTTTCCGAAGTATTGATTGAGTTCGAGTTCGATGAGCGCCTGGGTGAAGGCCCCGACCGCGCCGAGGAACATTACGCCGCCGAAGATGATGAGGCAGATGTTGAACGTTCGTCCCGCGCGCGTCAGCGGGTGGACCTCACTGTAGCCGATGGAAAAGACCGTGATGACGGTCATGTACAGCGCGTCGAACCACGAATAACCTTCCACCACCACAAACCCGATCGTGCCGATGGTCAGCGTCAGCGCGACCGCCGCGGCGGCGTAATAGATTCTGCGGGGAAGTTCCATCGTGAGTCGTCGGTAGTCGCTATTGCTGGCGTGCGAGCAGAATCGTCATGTCGTCCTGCAGTTCCGGCGAGCCGGTCCAGTCGAGGACCGAATCCATGATCGACTGCACAATCTCTTCATCCGAACGGTGCAGGTTCTTCTGGACGATCTCGATCAGCCGTTCTTCGCCGAACATCTCGCCGTACGCGTTTTCCGGTTCGGTGATGCCGTCTGTGTAGCAGACGAGCAGGTCGCCGGATTTCAGTACCGCCTTGCTCTCGCCAAACTCCGCGAAGGGGAACGCACCCACGACCGTCCCGTCGATTTCGAGACGCTGCACTGTCTCGCCGCTGAACAGCAGCGGCGGCAGGTGTCCGGCGTTCGTATAGCGAAGCGTCGATGTCGAGGGATCGTACAGGCCCAGGAAGAACGTCGCGTACTTTTCGGGACTGGTGTTCTTGTACAACTGCAGATTGACCTGCGACGTGAGGCGCGACGTGGAGATCGGCGGGCAGAACTCCACCGGTTCGACGCTGGTCTGCTGTGCCTCAGCGGCTTCGATGGAGTGGGTCCACTGGGCGCGCACGGAAGACTGCAGCGCGGCCATCAGCAACGCCGCGGAAATGCCTTTGCCTGCGACGTCGGCCAGGACGAAGCCAATATGTTGACCTGGCAGATTGTCGTAATCGAAATAGTCGCCCGACACCATGCGGGCCGGGTGGCAGACCGCTTTGATCTTGAGGTTGGGAGCCTGGGGTTGCGCTTTGGGATACAACTGCGCCTGCACCTCGCGCGCGATCTCGATTTCGCTCTGCAGACGCTCCTTCTCTTTGGCCACCGCCAGCAGTTGCTGGATGTTTTCGGTCATCTTGTTAAAGGAGTGGCCGAGTTCCGCAAGCTGGTCCTTGCCTTTGACTGTAATGCGGTGCGAGAAGTCGCCGGTGGTGACGCGGCTGGTGCCTTCGTACAATTCGTGAATTGCGCCTGTGATGGTGCGGGTCATCGAAACGCCGATGACGAGCGCGATCAACTCGACAACCAGGAAGAGTCCGCCGATCACGGCCAGGATGATCGGGAGCAAGCCCTGAAACTCGTCGGACTTTAACGAGAAGAGGACATCGTAGATCAGCGAGGGACGCGTGTGAATCTGCAATAGCGCGAACTCTTTGGTTGCATCCGAAGGCTCTGACCAGCGGTAAACGGGCACCAGGCGCATCCAACTGACTTCGAGATCGAAGCGGTTGACGGGCGGGCGCAGAACAACGGGCTTGGGAGCCTTCCGGTCATCTTCGTGGATCTGCTGGATCCTGCCGTTCAATACGAGGTTGCGGCGCCGGGGCGAAGGCTGCCGCTGGATTCCGGACCCGTCCTGCTTCGGAATCGCCCGATCATCGGTGAGCCGGTACAGTTCGAAGACGCCGAGTTGGGGAATGAGTCCGGACAGGAACTCGGGATTCAATGCGACGGTGATGGTGATGTCGCCGTACTGTGTGTTGCGATGCGCCCAGCCATAGAGGTATCCGCCCTGCTCGACGATTCCGGATACATCGCGCCAGCCTTTCGGCGGCGGCTGCACCTGCAGATCCTTCGGGTATGTGAAGACGGTGTCGCCTTCACGCACGACAACTTCGAAGCCCTGGAACCGCTGCTTGTAATAGAGATCGAACATGCGCTCGACCGACGCCTGCCGCCGGCTGGGTTCCATGTACTGCAGCGTCTCCGCCACCGAAGTGAGCATGTCGATGCGGCGGTCGAGTTCCGAAGACGCGAGGTACACGGCAAACTGGCTCATCAGCGCGTAGGCGCAGCCTCCGACCATGCCGAGGATCAGGAGCAACGGCACGATCGCGATGAACGTGTAGGTGACGAGCAGCCGGTTTCGCAGCCTCCAGATCGCTTTCCGCGAGATCCAGCGAACGATGCGGATGAAGAGCCAGAAGCCCGTCACAACGACGGTGAACTGCAGGAAGATTTTCGGAAGTCCCGTGGGAAGGAACCATGCCGTTACGAACGAAATACAGAAAACCAGGCCGACGATGCCGAGCCTGTCGTAGATCGAACGCAATCGTGATGTGAGATCCACCGGAACTCGATTTTAACGCACTGATCTGGCGATATCGGGACCATCACCCGGAGGCACAGCCTGCGCGCCGGGCTTCAGGTAATGCTCGGTGAGTCCCTCACGTAACAGTTCGAACGCAGTGACCGGATCATCGGCGAACTGAAACAGGTTGACGTCGTCCGGCGAGATCATGCCGTACTTGATGAGCGCGTTGAAGTTGAGGACTTCGTTCCAGAACTCGGTGCCGTACAGCAGGATCGACATCGGCTTCTCGAGCTTTCGCGTCTGCACCAGCGTGAGGATCTCGCTCAACTCGTCGAGGGTCCCGAAGCCGCCTGGAAACACGACCAGCGCCTTCGCCAGGTACGCGAACCAGAACTTGCGCATGAAGAAGTAGTGGAACTCGAAGGTCAGTTCCGGCGTGATGAATGGATTCGGCCGCTGTTCGAACGGCAGTCCGATATTGAGGCCGATTGTTTTGCCGCCCGCATCCTGAGCGCCGCGGTTGGCGGCTTCCATGATCCCTGGGCCTCCGCCGGTGCAGACCACGAAGCGGCGATTGGGATTCTCGAGGCCATTCGACCACTGCGTTACCAGGCGCGCCAGTTCGCGGGCTTCGCGATAGTAGCGGCCCATACCGCCCATTTCCATGATGCGGGCGGATCCGAAGAACACGATCGTGTCGCGGATCTTCTCATGACGGAACGCGGCGAGCGGCGACAGGTATTCGGCGAGGATGCGAATCGGGCGGGCTTCCGGCCGTTCGAGGAACTCCTCGTCTTTATAGGCGAGCGGATGCCGCTCCACGATTCCGAAAATGTCATCCATCGCTGTTCTTCTTCTCCAATTCCGCTACGCGTTTTTCCAGATGCCGGATGGTCTTGAGTACGTCGGGCAGCTTCGGAAACGCCGTGATCGCGCGCAGCCATTCACGGGCCTCGAACGCGGGCGAACCGGACATTACGGATCCCGCCGGCACGTCGCCGCCGATGCCGCTCTGCGCATAAATGATGGAATTATCGTGAATGGTGAGGTGTCCCGAAATGCCGACCTGGCCGGCGAGCAGGACGTTCCTGCCCAGAATGGAACTGCCGGCCAAACCCGTTTGCGCGCAAATGATATTGTCCTCGCCGACCACGCAGGCGTGGCCGATCTGCACGAGGCTATCGATCTTGGCTCCCCGTTTGACGCGGCTTTCGCCGACCGTGGCGCGGTCGACCGACGTCAGGCTTTGGATCTCGACATCGTCCTCAATTACCGTGACGCCGGATTGCACGATCTTGAAGTGCGTACCTTCGGCGGTTTTCGCAAATCCGAATCCGTCGCCGCCGATGACCACGCCATTTTGCAGAATGACACGGTTGCCGATTTTGCAGAATTCCCGAACCGTTGTGTGCGAGTGCGCCAGAAAATCATCGCCGATGGTCGCTCCCTCGTACACGACGGCATGGGGATGGAGCACGGCGTTCCTGCCAATGGTGACGCGGGGGCCTACATATGCGAACGGACCAATCGACGCATTCTCGCCGATTACCGCGGTTTCATCGACGAACGCCAGGGGATGCACGCCGGGTGGCGGCGCCGGCGGTTGATAGAACATCGCGAGGGCGCGTGCGAAGTCGTGGTATGGGTTCTTTGAAATCAGGCAGGGAAGGCGATCAATGGGCTGCTGGATCAGGATCGCACCGGCGCGGGAATCCTTGACCTTGTGCGCGTACTTGGGATTCGCGAGGAAGGTGAGTTCCGAAGGTCCGGCGTGTTCCATTCCCGCAACACCCGTGATTTCGAGGTCCGGGGAGGCCGTGCAGTCACAGCCAAGCGCCGCGGCAATTTCGCTGAGTTTCATGGCGGTCGAGTCGATGCAACAACGATAGCAGGATTTGTGGGTAGACCGGAGGCGGCGGGGGATGCCTCCGGTCTATTGGGACGAAGGGATGCGCCGGTTCCCGTCGTTGCTTGGGGGCTGCGGGCTGGCGCGTCCCGTTAGAGACTATACCACGGATTTAATCGGAAATGAAAGAGTATTTTACTCCCACTCAATCGTTCCCGGCGGTTTATTTGTTAAATCGCAGAAAATGGCGTCAATCCCGGGGACCTTCAGCAGTTCCGCGGTGATGCCGGCCAGGAGGCTTTCCGGAATTTCCACGGCGTCAGCCGTCATGCCGTCCACGGATTGGATCGGGCGCAGAACGATGGAATCAGGGCGGCCGTCGCCTCCGAGCGGAATCAGCACCACCGGAAATTGCCAGGTCTGCGCGTCGAATCCGCTCTCGTGGCTCAGTTTGCGGACGATCGCATCGGCACGGCGAAGGCGGTCCAACCGTTCTTCGGTGAGGTACGCCGGCGTCGATTGCATGTTCGCGACTGCCGTATGGGAATTCACCAGGCGCACGGCGCGGTTGACGTCCGAACGGCGATTGACGATCGCGGTGGCAGCCGCGCGGGTCGAGGTTTCGACGACTGCGATCACGGCGCGATAAGAGCGCGAGTCGCCCTGCACGCCGACGGACTTAACGGGCAGGATCCAGCCATCTTCGGTCTGCACTGGGGCTCCCGTCTCGGTCGCGCAGAGGCAGCGAATGGCAAGTCCCGGGCCGGGGAAGGGATGCCGGTCGAGGAACTCCGAGGGCAATCCCAACTGACGGCCGACCGCGCGGACCTCGTCCTTATAGAACTGCGTCAAGGGTTCGATAATGCGGTTCTCGTCGATCAGTTTCTGAATGGCCGGAACGCGGTTGTGATGGGTCTTGATGAGGTCGGCTTTGCCCGCGGATCCGCCGGATTCGATCGTGTCGGGATAAATCGTGCCCTGGCCGAGGATCCAGTTGCCGTCCGTGAAATGGCCCGTTTGCAGGACCTGTTCCTGAATATCGACGAACCGCTGCCCGATGATGTGCCGCTTTTTCTCGGGTTCCGCGACGCCTTCGAGCGCAGTTAGGAACCGCTCGCGTGCGTCTTCGACGTGAAAGTGCGTGGCCCCGAGTGACTCGAACAAGCTGCTCACAAACGCAGTCTCGCCTTCACGCATGAGCCCCGTGTCGACGTATGCGCCCCAGACGCGTTCGGGTCCCAGGGCGCGCAGGCACAAGGTATAGGCGACCGTCGAATCGACGCCGCCGCTGACAAAGAAGAAGATATTGCGACCCGCTGCCGTCCGACGGATCTGCTCCTCCAATTCTTCGATGAGTCCGGTCGGATTCCAATCCTTCTCGCACTGGCAGACGCCAAACAGGAAGTTCGAGAGGATCGACTGGCCGTGCGTGGTGTGGACCACCTCCGGGTGGAACTGCACGGCGTAATGACGACTATCGGGATTCGCCATCGAGGCGATCGGGCACGTCTCGGTGGACGCCAGGATCGAGTAACCCGGCGGAACCGCGGATACTTTGTCGCGGTGGCTCATCCAGACCTGCTGGCTTGCCGGAAGGTCCGCGAACAGCGTCGATGCTTCATCCACCAGATGGATCTGCGCGAAGCCGTACTCGCCCTTCTCGCCTTTTTCGACGACTCCGCCTTCGAGATGCGCCATCAATTGCTGGCCATAACAAATGCCGAGCACAGCGGTCGAGGGGAGTCGCAGCGTCGCAGGATCGATCGTCGGACTGCCGGATTCGTAGACGCTCGAAGGTCCGCCGGAAATGATGATTCCTTTTGCGCCGGCGAGTTCCTGCGCGGGTGTCTCACTCGCGCGGACTTCCGCCGTGACACCGAGTTCACGCACTTTACGGGCGATCAGGTGGCAGTACTGACCGCCTGCGTCGAGGACAAAGATTTGGGGAGCCAAATCTTATTCTAGCTACACGTCTCCCTTGCGGAGAACGCGCGCCGCGAGGTCGATGCGCTTCGGCGGGGTCTTGCCAGAGAGCTTGTCGACCACAGTGCGCACGGCTTCGTAGCCCATCTTGGCGGGGTCCTGCACGACCATCGCGTCGATCACGCCGGCCTTCATGTCCTCGATCATCGACTCGCTCGAATCGAAGGCGACGAACTTGATCTTGCCCGCGAGTCCATGGCCTTTGAGCGCCTGCGAGAATCCAACCGAACTCGGTTCGGACGATGCAAAGACGCCGTCCAGATGCCCGTGCGCGGTGAGGATGTTTTCCGCGGCGTTCATGGCCTTGGCGCGATCCGCCATGCCGAACTGTGTGGCGACGATCTTGATATCCGGAAATTCTTTGGCGATCGTTTCGGTGAAACCGCGCTCGCGATCCACGGTCGACACGCTGCCGGGCATGTTCATCATGATGGCGATGCTGCCCTTGCCGCCGATGAGCTTGGCGAGTTCGCGCGCGCCCAGTCCGCCGGCTGCGTAGTTGTCGGTGGCGACGAAGCTGACGTACTTGTCGGTTTCGACGCCGGAATCAAAGATCGTGACCGGTATTCCTGCTTCCATCGCGCGTTCGATCGACTGGTTCAGCACTTTCTTTTCGGTCGCCGCCAGCGCGATGCCGTCCACGTGGCGATTGATCATCGCATCGAGGATCTCGAGTTGCCGGCCGTACTCGGTCTCGAGCGGCGGACCGCTCCAGACGATTTCGACATCGAAATCGACGCCCGCTTTGCGAGCGCCGTTCTCGACCGATACCCAGAACTGGTGCGAGGTCCCCTTGGGGATCACAGCGATGGTCTTGCGTTTCTTGCCTTGGCAGCCTGCCGTTAGCGCCGCGAGCGCGAGAAACAGGTCGCGACGTGTGGTGACGCTACTGGGCACACCAGCCTCCGTCGATCAGGATGTCGGTTCCGGTGATGAATCCGGCGTCATCGGAACACAGGAACAGCGCGAGCTTGCCGATCTCTTCGACCTTGCCCCAGCGTCCCAGCGCAATCTTCGAAACGAACTGTGCGTTGATTTCCGGGTTGTTCATGAGCGGCGTGTTCATTTCGGTGGCGAACGGTCCCGGGCTGATGCCGACTACCGTGATCGCATCCGGGGCGAGTTCGAGCGCGAGGGCGCGGGTGAAACCCAGCAGAGCCGTCTTGGATGTCGAATAGGCGGTGCGTCCGGGCAGGGAAACGTGCGACATGATCGAGGTCATGTTGATGATGCGTCCGTAGCCTGCGCCCTTCATCATCGGGACAAATGCGCGGCACATGAGGAAGACGCTCGTGACGTTGGTGTCCATCACGCGGGTCCACTCTTCGAGCGTGAACTCGTGGACGTTCTTGCGGAGGTTGATGCCCGCGTTGTTGATCAGAATGCTGATGCGTCCGAACTCTGCGACCACTTCGTCCCGCAGGCGATCGACATCGGCCTCTTTGGCGACATCCGCGACAAAAATCTTCGCCTCGGACCCCGCCTCTCTCACCGCCGCTTCGGTTTCCGCGAGCTTTTCCTTGTCGCGGGCGACGAGGGCGAGACGGGCTCCGCCCTGGGCGAGCGCGACAGCCATTGCCTTGCCGAGACCGCGGCTGGCGCCCGTGATGAGGGCAACTTTACCTTCGAGTGGACGTGAAGTCATCGACGCTCATTCTATCAAGCCAGCAGCATGATGAGCCGATTGGAGATTAGAATGCGCTTAGGATAAGAGAAGAGCACCGATGGCCTCAAAACTTTTACTTTCAGTCTTTCTCGGCGGAGCTGCGACGCTGCTCCTGGCCGACGTACAGTATGAGCAGACGAGTCGCGTGACCGGCGGATCGCTGGCAAACATGCCAATTGTCGGCGGCAGGTTGAAGGAGCCGCAGACGACCGTTCACATCCTGAAGGGCAACCGGATGGCGATGGTGTCGAAGAATTCCATCACCATCTACGATCTCGACAAGGAAACCGTCACCGAAGTCAACAACGAACGCAAGGAATACTCGGTGTTGACCTTCGCGGAGATGCGCGCCCTGATGGACGCGGCGATGCAGAAGATGCAGCAGCAAACCGCACAGAAGGACGTCGAGATGACGTGGAATGTCAAGGTTGCCGATAGCGGCGAGACGAAGAACATCAACGGGTTTGATTCGAAGAAGTTCGTGGTGACCGTCGACGGCACGACCAAGGACCAGAAGTCCGGCAAGACCGTGGGGACTCGGATGACGATGGACACCTGGGTCTCGAAGGACGTCCCCGGCGCCGCGGAACTCACTGCCTTTAGCAAGCGGATGGCTGAAAAGCTCGGCGCTGGCCGCGCCACTGGCATGAGTTCCATGGTGCAGGCGCAAATGGGCAAAGGTTGGTACGAGGCCGCGAAGGAATTCGCCAAGATGGATGGCTTCAATGTGATGACGGTCACCAGCATGCAGTCGACCGTGGATGGCGAGCCGATGATGGTTCCGGAAGGCCAGCAGAACGCGCCGCAGGTGGATGTCGGCGAAGCAGCGAAGGGCGCTGCGACCGATGCGGCGGTGGGCTCCGCTCTGGGACGCCTGGGCCGCGTGGGCGGCATCGCCGGCGGACTCGGCGGCTTGCGCCGTGGCAAGAAGTCCAGCGAGGAACAGCCGCAGCAGGCGAAACAGCAGCAACCCGCGTCCGGCGGCAAAATGGTGCCGGCGACGATGATGGAGATGACGATGGAAGTCACCTCGATGTCGCGTAGCGGAGTCGATGCCTCCAAGTTCGACGTGCCCGCCGGCTACAAGCAGGTGGAATCGCCGATGAAGAGAATGGCAAAGTAGAGGGATGTCCGAAATCCGGCCTTGGCTCGCGCAGTATGGGCCGGGCATTCCTCACGATCTCCCGCTGCCTGAGCGCAGCATGATCGACATTTTTGAAGAAACGGCGGCGGGGGTTCCGGACTCTCCCGCCGTTTTCCATTTCGATACGCCGATTTCGTTTCGCGAGATTAACAATGCCGCGTGCCGGTTCGCGGCGCTGCTCGCGGACTTGGGCGTCGCGAAAGGCGACCGTGTCGCGATCTCGCTGCAGAATGATCCAGAGTTCCTCATTGCGCAGTATGGCGTGTGGAAGCGCGGCGGCGTCGTGGTTCCGCTGAGCCCGATGTTCAAGGAAAAAGAGCTGCGGTATCACCTCGAGGATTCGGGCACCGGGGTTCTGGTGGGCGAGACGGCCGTGGATCGCGTGCGATGCGTGACGCCGGCGCAGGTCCGCGAAGGGCTTTCCTCGTGGTCGCCCTCGATGCGCGTTGATGTGGCGCCGGATGACCTTGCTTACCTTGTGTACACGTCGGGCACGACCGGGCAGCCCAAGGGATCGATGGGGCATCACCGCAACATCGCATATAACGCGAACGTGTTTCGGACATGGCTGGGTGTCGATGCTTCCGACGTGATCCTCGGCATCGCGCCGCTCACGCACATCACGGGGATTGTCGCGCAGATGGCGTTGTCGGCGATGACCGGCGCGCCGCTGGTGCTGTATCACCGGTTCGATGCGGCGGAGACTTTGCGGTTGATCGAGCGCTGGCGCGTGACGACTGCCGTGGCCGCGATCACCGGGTATATCGCCCTGATGAAGCAGGACGGAGAGTTCGACCTTTCGAGTTTCTGCAAGTGCTGTACGGGAGGCGCCCCGGTTCCGCCTTCGGTCGTCGAGCAGTTTCAGCAACGCTTCGGTGTGCTGATCCACAATACCTACGGGCTCACCGAAAGCAATTCACCGTCGCATCTGACGCCGCTCGGCGTGCGTGGGCCTGTTGATCCCGCTTCTGGCGCGCTCGCGATTGGGCTTCCCGTGCCTGGGTGCCACGCGAAGATCGT
Organism: uncultured Solibacteraceae bacterium; assembly: GCA_964627455.1. Classification (GTDB taxonomy): domain Bacteria; phylum Acidobacteriota; class Terriglobia; order Bryobacterales; family Bryobacteraceae; genus F-183. The sequence goes on from CAZVKC010000011.1 coordinate 61,684, forward strand.
GGATCCAGAGAAACCGTCGTGCGAGATGGGTTTCGGTGAAACGGGCGAGATCGCGTTGCGAGGTCCGATGATGTTTTCCGGTTACTGGAACAAGCCGGAGGCGACAGCGAAGGCTTTCCACGACGGATACTTCCTCACCGGCGACATCGCATCGATGGACGAGCGCGGCTGGTTCTACATCGTGGACCGCAAGAAGGACATGATCGTGGCTTCGGGGTTCAAGGTCTGGCCGCGCGAGGTCGAAGATGTGTTGTACCAGCATCCCGCCGTGCGCGAGGCCGCGGTTGTCGGTGTGCCGGACGAGTATCGAGGTGAAACGGTGAAGGCGGTGGTGGCGTTGCGGCCGGAGTTCCGCAAGTCGACGACGCCGGACGAGATCGTCGCGTTTTGCCGTGAGCGGATGGCTGCTTACAAGTACCCGCGAATTGTCGAGTTCCGCGACGAGTTGCCGAAGACGCTGTCGGGCAAGTTCCTGCGGCGTGAGTTACGAGGGCAGTAAGAACTAAGCGGCGGTTGTGACTTCGACCTCTGCCGTGACGCTGGTGGGTTGGGGAATTGGTTCACCGAACTCACGAAGAGTGATCAAGTGCCCTTCAATCGCCTCCCGAATGTTGGCCTTGGTTTCGTCCAAAGTCTTTCCGGTTGACATGCAACCAGGGAGGTCCGGCACGTAAGCCGCCCAATTCCCTTCGCCACGTTCAAAGATGACTGCGTATCTGAGGCTCATTTCCTGTCTCCCAATCCTGCGGATTTGAGAATTGCCCGCAAAGTCCCGATCGGAATATCATCACCGCCGTTTCCCGGTACCGTTACGACGTTTGGCTTCGTAGGATGCTTGTAATGGCGATGGCTACCGGTGGTTCGAACGTGTTTCCAGCCGTCGGATTCGATGATGCGAACCAAGTCCCGGACCTTCACAACTTCCTAGTTTAGCGATCCGGCAATCGCCGGATGCGCATGTTGCGGAACCACATCTCGGTTTCGTGATGCTGCAGCAGCACGGGACTCTCAGGCGGATTCGACTCCGCCTCGAACTCCACGACCTTTACCCCGTTGAGCCAATGCTCGCAATGCCGTCCGCGAACCACAATCG